>NZ_VOAY01000003.1:0-754203 GCF_008369125.1 Pusillimonas sp. ANT_WB101
ATCGGCTGTTAAATTGTTAAAGAGCGTGTTGGCAAAGTAAACCACCCCTGCCGGTCCTACTAAAAACGACTTGATAATGCCGCCTCTGAAACCTGAACCGCTGCCCTAAAAACCGGGGCGCTGTGTTCAGCACAGAAGCGAGATTATGAAGCAGTTTTAAAAGCTTGTCAACTCGGTGTGGGCGCTGGCGAAAACCGAAGTTTTTACCGCTGCCCGCTTCGAACCGTGCCCCGGCGCTACGCACCTGCCAAACACCCTTCAAAGACCGACCTAAACAACTGCTGCAATTTCTACGCAGAGCCAAGAAGTTTAACACAAAATCTTGAACACTGCAACTCGAAGCTGCCATCACCTCACCGAGAACCTGACCCCCTGGCACCGGACTAAACGCCCTAACTGCCTAAGTGGCGGCCCTCACACTGCGGGAAAACCCTAGGTGTTTGTGCTGCGAAGAACGAGACTATAGCAAGCCGTTTTAAACCACGCAAATCGATTTACCCCAAAAACGCCCTGGACTGCCTCTGTAGATCACCTGTTTAACCACCAAGCCCATGAAAGATAAAGGGAATAAATAAATTAGAAATAAATGAAATTAATTGGGAAAAGAATGAAATTTGCGCTCAGGGCGTGGGGTTTACGGGAATATCTTGGGATTTTGAGCTTGTGTAGGATAGGTATTCGCTGGGTGTTCGCTGGGTGTTCGCTGGGTGTTCGCTGGGTATTGGCTGGGTATTGGCTGGGTATTGGCTGGGTATTGGCTAGGTATTGGCTAGGTATTGGCTAGGTATTGGCTGGGTATTGGCTAGGTATTGGCTAGGTATTGGCTAGGTATTGGCTAGGTATCGCCTGGGAATTGCCTAAGTATCGCTGGGGTTTCGTCGGGAATCAGGAGGTAGCACGCGGCAGTAACGCAGATTGTGGGAGTGTCAGAAGTTTTGTGTTTAAGCAGTTAGGTACGCACGACGCACTCACAGGGGCCTCACGGAGCGCCGAGCAGGCACTGACTGGGCATTTGCTAGGCATCCAATAAACATTACATAGCATTCACTAGGATCTTTCTGGGTTTCCTAACGATTCCAGGCGGATTTTAGCGCCTGGCAAGACGTGGAATTGTCGTATTGCATCGTGGGTAGCTCAGGGTTTCAGCCTCAGTGCTTTCTATTTAGGCTGTCAGATTTAGGAAGAGTCTCCACAGAGCCGCATGCAGCGCCTCGTATCAGCGACTACGTATAACCCCAGGCGGTTACACAGAATTATTTACACCCTCGATCGCTATGGTGCTATTCACCTTCGTAGCAACACTATGACAATGAGCACGGCGGGGCCCAGGTGTTTCTGAGCAAGCTCGGCAATTTCGTTTTATATACTCGCCATCAGCAGGATCATCGTCTGCGGTTGGCCTGTTTCTAATCTTTGATTGCTATATATAAGCGCATGAGCTGTATCTAGAGAGCTTCGCCCATACTTATACAGCTTTGCCCGTATTTATAGAACTTCGCCTGTGTCGATATAGCCTCGTCGCCATCTATAGAACTCCGGTTGAGTTTATATCGCTTCGCCCGAACCTATAAAACCCCATCTAGGCCCATATCGCCCCGGCCGCATCGACGGGGCTTCATTTGTAGCCATGGAAGCTTGCCTGTATCTATATAACTTCACTCTTATGTATAGATCAGAATAAAAGACTGTCTGCAATCCAGCGTGGAAACCATCTGAAAGTGGATGAGTCCAAG
Organism: Pusillimonas sp. ANT_WB101; assembly: GCF_008369125.1. NCBI lineage: Bacteria > Pseudomonadati > Pseudomonadota > Betaproteobacteria > Burkholderiales > Alcaligenaceae > Pusillimonas > Pusillimonas sp. ANT_WB101. Next base: position 1,734 of record NZ_VOAY01000003.1, read on the forward strand.
TGCGGCCTAGCCAGGGCCGAGTAGAACAAGCCTTACACGGGAAAGACTGTTGTCTGTTTTATGTGCTGCAACGCAAAACTGGATCGCATGTCGACAACAGCGGGATGCTGCATCAGCACATCCATGGCGAATGCTGAAAACTGTGTCAGGTCTTTTACCTGCACGCGCAGCAGGTAATCCATATCACCAGACAATGCACAACATTCAATCACTTCCGGCCAGCTCTGCACATCACGTGCGAAATCAGAGACGGTGCCCGGGCTACGATGGGTTTTGTTAAGCCTTATCGATACATAGGCCAGCAGCTTGAGCCCTATTTTTTCAGGATCAACCAGCGCCACATAATTTTTTATATAGCCTTCGTCTTCGAGACGTCGCACGCGCCTGAGGCAGGGGCTGGGCGAAAGTGCCACCTGCTCCGCCAGGTCTTGATTACTAAGACGTCCGTTGGCCTGCAATAGCTCAAGAATGCGCCTATCGGTTCGATCGAGTAGATCTTTTGACATAAAATTAACTCTAACATTAATTTCTAGCAATTAAATAGCGTATAGCACGCATTATCAAGCTATTTTCGCAATCGCCTGCCAGCGGGTTTTATTTAGAATTCAACTATGGGCACGCCACGTGCCGCTAATCTAAATAATCACATCTGGAGACCCACCATGAGTGTCACCTTTGAACCCTGGGACAACCCCATGGGTACGGCTGGATTCGAGTTCGTTGAATACACAGCACCTGATCCAGTCGCACTCGGCAAGGTGTTCGAAACAATGGGGTTCAAGGCCATCGCCCGACATCGAACCAAAAATGTCACGCTGTACCGCCAGGGCGGCATCAACTTTCTGATCAACGCTGAGCCCGACTCGTTCGCCCAGCGTTTTGCGCGACTTCACGGTCCATCTATCTGCGCCATCGCATTTCGTGTCAATGATGCGGCACTCGCATACAAACGCGCCATCGAATTGGGTGCGTGGGGGTTTGACTCTGGTAGCGGGCCGATGGAGTTAAATATTCCGGCCATCAAAGGCATTGGCGACTCTCTTATTTACCTGGTTGATCGCTGGCACGGTAAGCAAGAGCACGGGGGTATCGGCGACATCAGTATTTACGACGTTGACTTCGAGCCGGTTGATCCCTCTTCGGCACGGGCAGATCTAGAGCACAAGGGCGCCGGGCTGACCCTCGTTGACCACCTTACACACAATGTGCACAAGGGTCGCATGGATGAGTGGGCTGAGTTTTATGAACGCCTGTTTAATTTCCGGCAAGTTCGTTACTTTGATATTGAAGGCAAGTTGACCGGTGTGAAATCAAAGGCCATGACGTCGCCTTGCGGGCATATCAGAATCCCGATTAATGAGGAAGGCACCGAAGAAAAGGGTCAGATACAAGAGTACCTGGATCTGTATCGAGGGGAAGGTATACAGCATATCGCACTGGGCACTGATGACATTTATGGAACAGTCGAGGCGTTGCGTGCACGCGGGCTGAAGCTTCTCGATACGCCCGATACGTATTATGAGTTGCTCGACCAACGCCTGCCGGGCCATGGTGAAGATGCAGACCGTCTGCGGCACAATCGCATTTTGCTGGATGGCGCCCCCGACGGCGGGCTGTTGCTGCAAATATTTACAGAAAACCAGATTGGCCCCATTTTCTTTGAGATTATTCAGCGCAAGGGAAATGAGGGGTTTGGCGAAGGCAATTTCAAGGCGCTATTCGAGTCCATTGAGCTCGATCAGATGCGCCGTGGCGTGCTTAAGACGGTCAAGTAGCGCAACAGGTATACCTGCAATGAGCGGCTCGAGTGCCGGCAGCTCTGCGGCACTCAGGCACAGCATTTCATCGGGCCTGATTCGTATCAGTAGATTCTTACGGCGAACGACATGACTGTTCAGTAGATTTCACAAGCAAGTCAGGCTTGTGTCACACTGCAATTGGGCTGTGGCCTGTGTCTCGCGTCCTGTGTAACGTGTCCTGTGATCTGTGATCTGTGATGTAACTCATGATTCGTATCTCTTGTCTCTTGACTCTTGACTCCTAGCGTATAGCTTGGCGGCGCACAGCACTTATAATCGCCCTATTCCCATAAGAAGTGGCCCTGCAAGCTTCAGCAGGCTGTGCTTTCGGCAACAGCCCGTTATCTTCTGCACACGCACCATAACGGGTCACTACACATACATTGCTCCGGAGACAAGATTGTTGACGTATGCCCTCACCCTGCTGCGCCGCAGTTGGCGCATGTTTATTACGATCGCCCGGATCATGCTGCCTGTGATGGTGATCGTGAAAGTGGCACAAGAGTTTGGCCTGGTTGATCTGGTGGGCCGACTCATCACTCCAGCCATGGGTTTGTTGAACCTGCCTCCTGAAGCTGGGCTTATTTGGGCAACCACCGTGCTTATAGGCATGTTTGGCGGCATTGCCACGCTGAGCACGCTCGCTACATCAATAGACATGACGGTTGGGCAAATGAGTGCTCTGGGCGCCATGATGCTGTTTGCGCATAGCCTGCCAGTAGAGCAGGCTATTGTTCGACGCGCCGGGGCGAGTTTCTGGCTAACGGCAGCGCTACGCCTTGGTACGGCTATCGTTTACGGTGCGGCAGTCGGGTGGGCGTGTCATTTTACAGGCGCACTATCAGAGCCCGTCTCTTTTGCATGGCTAAGCGGCTCTTCGTTCACGCAAGGGGCCAGCGGCTATCTCGGTTGGATGCAGGCTACCGCCTACTCACTGGGCATTGCTCTGTTGATTATTATTGTGCTGGTGGCCGTACTTGACGCATTTGAACGCGTGGGCATTACGCGGCGCATTACATCAACAATTACCCCATTACTGCGTATATCAGGGCTTAGTGCGGAAGTGGCGCCAGTAACCACAGTAGGCGTATTGCTGGGTTTGTCGTATGGCGGCGCCTTGATTATCGACGAGTCTGAAAAGAAAAACTTCTCCCGACGCACGCGGTTTCTGGCGTTGTCGTGGCTGTGTTTGTCTCATTCGCTGATCGAAGACACGTTGCTGATCATGGCGCTAGGCGCAAACCTGTGGGTGGTGTTGGTCGGCCGGGTTGCCATCACGCTAGCGATTATCTCGCTGCTGGCGTGGCTGACCGACCGAGGCAACTGGCGCACGGCGGGCATCCAGACCCAGCAGAGCTAATCGATTAGACGACACACTTTACGCAGCGATGAGGCTAGCGTAGCGCTTGCGAAACTTGGCCATCTTGGGTGATATAACCACATGACAATAGCCCTGAGCAGGATTACGCGCGTAGTAATCATGGTGATATTGCTCGGCAGGCCAGAAAGGCTCTTTGCCCAGTAACCGCGTTACGACGGGCTCACTCAGATCAGCCTGTACTTCGTCTATAACTTTTTGCGCAGTGTCTTTTTGCTGTGTGGTCTGACAAAAAATTGCCGACGCATATTGCGACCCCACATCATTGCCCTGGCGATCAAGCGTCGTTGGGTCATGCGTCGCAAAAAATACCTGCAACAGGGTCTCATAGCTGATGACGGTGGGATCAAATGTTACCTGCACCAATTCGATATGCCCGGTGGTTGTCGAGCATACTTGTTCGTAGGTGGGGTTTTGAACATGCCCTCCGGCATAGCCGGGGATCACGGCGGATACGCCGCGCAATGATTTAAATACAGGTTCAAGACACCAGAAGCAACCGCCTCCGAGAATTGCTGTTTCAGACATGACGCACTCCTTTGAATTCAGGACGACAGTTGATGATGGCAACGAGAAGTACATGTACTTGAAGGTCGGCCACCCTGCCCTGCAGTGTATATACCTATTCTTAACGTAAAGCGTTGCTCTGGCCGCTTCGCCGCCCCATGGGCCGCTGTTACTGCTTGGCTTGCTTTGTATCTGGTGAAGTAAGCGACAGAACCCACGCAGCCAGCAATTGCGCGTCAGCCGCGCTTACTTGAGGCTGAGCGGGCATGGGGACTGCTCCCCAGCGCCCGCGGCTACCATTGCGTATGGTGTCGGCAAGATAGGCCTGTGCGCCTTCAGATGTAGCAAACCGCTGCGCAATGGCGGTAAACGGCGGACCAACCCGCTTTTTATCTATTTGGTGGCAAGCCAGACAGCTACTGGCCTTGGCCAGGGCCTCACCGGAAAGCTGCTGGGCCATAGAGGCTGGCACCACAACAAATAGCGCGGCAATTCCTGCCAACGCAAAAGACCAAGTTGAATACATAGTACTGCACTCGATATATTGATTGATGTTGAACCGTGGGACCTTACCCGATAAACAAAGGCCTGCCCCATATCGCGGTATTATCGACGAAATTCAAACAGGATGACACCAAGCATGCTTCAGTACCCCAATATTGACCCCATCGCCTTGCAGATAGGCCCGATTGCCGTCCACTGGTACGGCTTGATGTATCTCATTGGCTTTGCATTGGTATGGCTGCTGGGGCGATGGCGCATTAATCAGGGAAAAACTGATCTCACGCTGCGCGACCTCGAAGACATCATTTTTTACAGCGTTTTGGGTGTGGTCATCGGTGGCCGCCTCGGATACGTATTCTTTTATAAGCCAGACGAGTACCTCGCTCACCCGATTGAAATCCTTTATCTGTGGCAGGGGGGCATGTCTTTTCATGGCGGGCTTATTGGCGTTCTCGTGGTGCTGTTTCTGTTCGCCCGCAAGCGTCAAAAAACCTTTCTGGAAATTGGCGATTTCATAGCGCCTTTGATTCCCTTGGGTCTTGCTGCGGGGCGTATGGGCAACTTCATTAACGGCGAGCTCTGGGGCCGCCCCACTACCTTGCCTTGGGGCATGGTGTTTCCGCAAACCGGTGACGGTATTCCACGACACCCCTCACAGCTTTATGAAATGGGCCTGGAAGGTTTTGCATTGTTCGCCCTGCTGTGGTGGTTCGCGCGCAAACCCCGGCCAATCGGTCAGATCAGTGCCGTGTTTTTGATGGGGTATGGAACGTTCAGGTTCTTGGTGGAATTTACCCGCGCGCCGGATTATTTTCTTGGCCTGCTCGCGGGAGGGCTATCAATGGGGCAGCTGTTGTCGCTGCCCATGATTGCCATTGGCGCTGTTATTTTTTATTGGAGTGCAAAAAAATCGAGCCATGCACCGTCACCGTAATGCGCTCAGTGCCCGGCTCAAGCGGCACTGCGACCTTGCTGTCGGCAGACATAGCCATCATGCGCGGCGCTGACTCAAAGCGAACCCCCGCACCTCCGAGATCAATCTGTTTGATCGCGTAGCTTTGATAGCCGAACGCAGTAACCAAGGCTTGGGCACGATCACGAAATGCCTGCGCGGCCTGTGCTAACAGTGTGTCTTCTTGCTCCGCCCGAAGTTTGGGCGACACTGAGAATGCCAACCCATCGATAGGCATGCGATCGCTCAACTCTGAAGCAAGACGTGAAGCTTCGGCAAAGTCGTTAGATTCAAGGATAATCTCGGCGCGACCACGCCAGTCGCTGATCTTGCCGTCTTTATCGTTCATGGGCCAAACACGGTAATCGCCCGAAAACGCCTTGACCTTGGCATTGCCCTTGGCCTGTTTCATAACCTTGTCGAGTGTCTGGGTAAGCGCCTGCGCCACCGCTGCCTGTGTCGCCTCACTGACTTCTGTCGCCAAGGTAATGCGCACGGTATCGTGAGCAACTTCGCTCGCCGCCTCAGCCTGCAAGGTTGCCTGGGGCCACTTGTGATCGCGGGCATTGTCTGCCGAGGCCGCTTCTTGCGAGCCAGAAGCACTTACGTTCTGCTGCGCGCCGACTGGGGCAGCCACGGCCCAAATACTGGTGGCCAGAACAGCCGATAACACTGCATTACATTTATATCGTGACAGGTACATGTGTGGCTCCTGATCGGGATAAGAGACAGCCATTGTAGACTGCCCCTCAGCACCCGGCACGCGGATCTGCATCGGTTAGCGGCTGATTTCACGGCCAAACCGCTTGAGCGTCGCCTTGGCTTTGAGTGGCACTGCGACCCAAACGACTTAAGCGCGGCTTGGGCTTGACTGGCCCCGCCATGCCGCTGCACTTCACTGCACTGACGGTATTCAACTTGCAGATGGGCTTACTGCCTTAAGGGCGCGCTTAGGTTGAGCCCGCATCGAGAGTAGAGTGAAGAGTTACCCCCTTAGCCCTCTCACACCACTGTACGTGCGGTTCGGGCGAGTAAGGGACTTGCACCCTCTAGTGGGTGCGCCCTGCCGGGCGGACTAATGGAAAAAGCTCGTCCGAAGACGAGCTTTTTAAAAAATGCCCCGCATGTGCCGTCTAGGCCGGCACCCTGGAACCGGAGGTTCACGGTGGTCGCCTTCAGTCAAGCTTCGGGTTCGCCAATTAAGGAGAGCACTCCAGCTTGTCAATCCAGCAACCTTATGCCAAAAGACATTGGTTCAAGGTTTATAAAGCCAAGTCACGAACACTGCAGGGACAATCGGTTAGGTGCTCTGCTTTAGCAGCGCACCCAGAATTTGGTACTGTGCAGGGGATTTTAACGCAGAAGAACTACCTTGGTAGAACTACCGCAGCTGAATTACCGCTGCTGAACGGAATTTATGGAGACCTCATCAAGCGTCGCGTTCATGTCATCAATTCTACGCTTGAAATCGCCAAGTGCAACGCCCCCCAATGGGCCGTCTGGCGCACGCATGGATAAAAGCTCGACCGCAATCTGGATTGCAGCCATGACAGCAATGCGCTCATTACTCGATACTTTACCAGAACCTTTGACGCCTAGCATGCGTTGGTCAACATGGCGTACCGCAGCAAGCAAAGCATCTTTTTGCTCTGGTGGGCAGGCCAGCGAATAATCGCGGCCGAGTATGGAGACGTCGATACGTTCCATGGGTTACTCCTGAGGCGCGCCGGGCAGGCGCACAAGAATGGAATCAATCTGCGTGCGGGCTTTGTCAGCAACCTGGCGCAGCCGGGATGTGTCGGCCTGGCTGGCTTCGAGTTGGCGACGGGCCTCTTCGCAGTCAGCTTTGTACCGTGCCACCTCAGCCTGCAATTGGGCATGGCTGGCCTGGGTTTCGGCCTGCAGCGATTGAATCTGCGCCTCATGCGTGGCATTGCGCTCGGTGACGACGGAGAACTCGTCTTCACGACGCTGCAGCTGTTGGCGAAAGGCTTCGCAGTCTTGCTCCAGCGTTTTCAGACGAGTTTGCATAGCAGCCCGCTCGTCCTGCAACTGGCGAGTGAACTGCACGAGTTGCCCGATACGGGCGGCGAGAGAGTCGAGATCTTGCAACATGGGCGTTATCGTAAACCATCCAACCCTTTCATGGGTAGGGAAAAGTTAAAGCCAGACTATAACCTTTCACGCGTCTTTCCAGAACCTTTCAATTGTCTTTCAATCTGTGTACAAAAGCACACACAACACGCAGAACGTATGTAACAAGGCCAACATTTCGGGGTAAACCCTAGAGATTTACGGGGAAATCAGGGTATCCACAGCGTAAACCGTCCTTTACCATTTCTCACCTTTTTGGGGTGTTTCCAACTTGCTTGCCTGTTCAGGCGAGAAAAATTAGAACCAGCCCCTTTTATCTGCTGTGAGGGAGAAATCATCAACATGCGGCTCAAAAATCGACAGAACTTCTGGTCAGGAATCATGTTCGTCGTCATAGGCGCTGGATTCGCGTTGGGCGCGACCAGCTACTCCATGGGAACAGCAGCCCGCATGGGGCCAGGATACTTTCCATTCTGGCTGGGAGTAATTCTCGCGCTGCTGGGCGCCATCGTAGCCATAAGCGCGCTGTCTGAGAAGGCAGAAGAAACCGAACTGGAACACTTTGACTGGAAGATTGCCATTGTCATCATCGGCTCGGTAGCGCTCAGTGGTGTTCTGCTCAATTACCTTGGCGTGTACATCACCGTATTTCTTCTGGTCGTGCTCAGCAGTTTTGCCAGCCACGAATTCAGCTGGAAGGTTGCCATCCTGACGGGACTGTTCCTCGTTCTGTTCGTATGGCTGGCCTTTATTAAAGGCCTGGGTCTGATCTTCCCGCTCTGGCCCACCTTTTTAGGCAATTGAGGAGCATCGACAATGGAATTATTCGAACATCTTGCGCTGGGCTTCTCTGTTGCACTCACAGCACAAAACATCGCTTACTGCCTTCTGGGCTGCCTGCTGGGCACCCTGATTGGCGTGCTGCCCGGCATTGGGCCTGTGCCCACGATTGCGATGCTGCTGCCTATTACCTATGTACTGCCGCCCGTGGCGGGGCTGATCATGCTGGCGGGTATTTATTACGGTGCCCAGTACGGTGGATCAACGACGGCTATTCTGGTGGCTCTTCCGGGTGAAACATCTGCCGTGGTGACGGTGCTCGACGGGCACCAGATGGCGCGTAATGGTCGTGCCGGTGCGGCACTTGCCATTGCCGCCCTCGGTTCTTTCTTTGCCGGTTGTTTTGCCACAGTGCTGCTTGCCGGCTTCGCTCCTCCTCTTGCCGAGGTCGCCTTCAAGTTTGGGCCGGCGGAGTATTTTTCGCTTATGGTGCTGGGTCTGATCGGCGCGGTGGTGTTGGCGTCGGGCTCACTGCCTAAAGCTGTCTGCATGATCCTGCTTGGTCTGTTGCTGGGCATGGTCGGCACCGACGTAAACTCGGGCGTTGCACGTTACGACTTTGGCATCCCCGAGTTGCAGGATGGCATCGACTTTGCTGCAGTTGCCATGGGTGTGTTTGGTTTTGCTGAAATCATGAGCAATCTAGAACTACGTGATCAGCGCGTCGATATCACTGACAAAGTAGGTTCACTGTATCCAAACAAGCAGGAGTTCAAAGAGGCCTGGCCTGCTTGCGTGCGTGGCACGGCTTTGGGTTCGTGCCTGGGTATTTTGCCGGGTGGTGGCGCGGTGCTTTCTTCGTTTGCGTCGTACACGCTTGAAAAGAAAATATCCAAAAACCCCGAGCGCTTCGGTAAAGGCCATCCTGCAGGTTTGGCCGGCCCCGAGTCAGCCAACAATGCGGCCGCACAGACGTCATTTATTCCTTTGCTGACGCTCGGTATTCCGGGTAACGCTGTCACGGCGCTGATGATCGGTGCGATGATGATTCACAACATCCAGCCTGGCCCACAGGTGATGACTAGTCATCCCGACTTATTCTGGGGCCTGATTGTATCGATGTGGGTGGGCAACCTGATGCTGGTCATTTTGAACCTGCCGCTGGTAGGGTTGTGGGTCAAGTTACTGCGCGTTCCATACCGCATCCTGTTTCCAGCCATTCTCGTATTTTGCACGATTGGTGTGTATTCGCTGAACTACAACGTATTCGACATTTGGATGACTGCCGCGTTTGGCCTCATTGGCTATATCTGGGCCAAGCTCAAATGCGAAGGTGCGCCGTTGCTGCTGGGGCTGGTTCTGGGCCCCATGATGGAAGAAAACTTTCGGCGGGCACTGTTGCTGGCTCGCGGTGATTACACCACGTTTGTCACCCGCCCCCTGTCCATGTCGCTGCTGATTGCAGCGCTGGTGTTGGTGGTTATCGTGGCCCTGCCGTCCATACGCAAGAAACGCAAAGAAACCTTTGTAGAGGAAGAATAACGGTCGTTGGTCAAGAGGCGATAAAAGGCCGCTGAGCCAGAACCACACCCCACGGATTGGACACCCGTCCGATCTGTGGGGGAAGAGGGCTCAATCTTCTGGAAACGAAGTTAAGAGAGAACGTTTAATTTCGCAGGGCTTCAAACTGATTTGGGCCGATCTAACCCAAAGGGGAATGAAGCCTTTTTTCATTGTTGTTGGAGAAGTGACGACGAGCGTGAAGGGCCTGGCAACAACGGCAAAACACATGAGCGAATCGTGTGCTGATGAAGACGCGAGCACATGGGTTAATCTATTACGGCATGCCATAAACCCTGTTTTCAACGGAGTCCAAACCTATGTCTTCCATCAGTGCCAGAAGTTATGAGCCACAAAGCACGACACGCGTCGCATTTCTTGGTCTGGGTGTCATGGGCCTGCCCATGGCAGGTCATTTAGCCGCTGCAGGCCATGAGGTAACGGTCTACAACCGCACATTCAGCAAAGCTGAAGCCTGGGCCAGTGAGTTTGGCGGCAAAGCTGCGCGTACGCCACGCGAGGCAGCTCAAGGCGCTGCCATAGTGTTTTGCTGCGTGGGCAACGACGACGATTTGCGCAGCGTTGTCCTGGGCGAAGACGGCGCCTTGGCTGGTATGCAGCCGGGTACTATTTTTGTAGACCACACAACAGCATCCGCCGAAGTGGCGCGCGAGCTATACCAGCAGGCAAAGGCCAAAGGCATTGGCTTTGTCGATGCTCCTGTATCCGGGGGCCAGGGGGGCGCCGTTAACGGCAAACTCACCGTCATGTGTGGAGGCGAGCAAGCGCATTTTGACGCCATCCGACCGTTGGCGTTGAACTTCGCCCAGGCAGTCACATTGCTGGGCGAATCGGGCGCCGGGCAGCTATGCAAAATGGTCAACCAGATATGCATTGCCGGACTGGTTCAGGGCCTGTCAGAAGCCATTGCCTTCGGCGAAGCCGCCAAGCTCGACATGAAGCAGGTGTTGGCGGTCATCAGCAAAGGGGCGGCCCAAAGCTGGCAAATGGAAAACCGTGGCACAACCATGGTCGAGGGAAAATTTGATCATGGTTTTGCCGTCGACTGGATGCGCAAAGACCTGGGCCTGGTGCTCGACGAAGCAAAACGCAATGGCGCACGGGTACCTGTTACCGCCTTGGTGGATCAGTTTTATGCGGATGTACAGAACATGGGCGGCAGGCGCTGGGACACGTCCAGCCTAATCAAGCGCCTGCGCTAGTAAGGTTTGGCCAGCCAAAGCAGACAGAAACTGGCTAGCCGTGTAGTGCTTTTTACGCTTGCCAGAGCGGCAGCCACAATATGGCACACAGGCCGCAACCGCCATCAGACGAGGCGTCACCGTCACGCAGTTCTATGGTGCCGCGGTTGCGCTCGGCATAGGCCAGGGCAATGGCAAGCCCTAACCCTGATCCTTCGCCGCGATCGGTGGCACTGCCACGGTTAAAACGGGCAAATACGCTATCGCGCAAAGAGCGGTCAAGGCCTACACCGTTATCACGTACGCTGACCCAGGCTCGCCCCCCTTCCACTCCGGCAGACACCGTAATAGAGCTGGCAGTGCCAGCATGGTTAATGGCGTTGTGCACCAGGTTGGCAATAGCTTCATGCAACTCGGCCTCGCTTCCCAGTATGAGTACGGTGGCTGGGCTTTCACTGCTGTCTGCCCAGCCAAGGTCTTGGTTCTTTTCACGCGCAAGTGGCAAATACTGCAGCACAATATCGCGCGCCAGTGCATTCAAATCAACCTTGCCCTGCGGGGCTGCGATTTTGCCGCTGGCATGCGCCAGTGACAACAGTTGCTCTGTGAGACGTGAGGTTTGCCCAAGCTGGCGCACAATTGCATCGAGGCTCTCGCGCACCTGCAGAATATCCGGCTCGCGTCGGGCGTACTGTGCCTGCGTCAACATAATAGCCAGCGGTGTACGCAACTGATGTGAGGCATCTGCCAGAAACTGCGCCTCTTTATCAAGCACCTGTCGATACAACCCAATATGATGGTTCACGGCCGTAACCAGTGGCACGATCTCACGTGGCACCTCGTCGATTTCAAGCGGCATCAGGTTCTCGACTTCACGCGCCCTTATCTCGCGGCGTAAACGCCCCAACGGCTGCAAGGCCCATTCAACACTGAACCAGACCAGTAGCACGGCCACGATTAGCATGCGCGCGTCACGAAACAACCCCTGACGCCATGCCTCTTGTTGCGTAGCTAGCCGCAGGCTGAGGCTCTCGCCTACCAGCACAAGAATTTGCCTGTGCCCGCCGTCGTAATGCAGATCACGCCAGAGGCCGACCATGCGTACTTCGTCGTTGCGATACATACCGTTGTAGTAAACCGGCACACCCTCTTTCTGCGGCAAGGCGTCAGGCTTGGGCAGCCCCTCCATGCCGAGCAAGGTCTTGTTTTCGAGGCCAAGTGCTGAAATACCACCTAGCTTTGGCACGGGCGGATAGATTTCTTCAACCCTAAAATATTTTCGATTGCCCGCCTTTGACTCAAGCATGACCTGAGCATAAAAAGGAGGATCGATGCGCAGCGTGCCATCAGAATTAAACTCAATACTGGTTTCGAGCACCTTGGCTGGCTCAAGCAACGCAGTGTCGTACACCTCTCGGGTAAGCCTGCTGACCACCTGGTAGTCGCTCCAGCTGTCGACGAGCAATAAAATTATGGTGCCAGGGATAAGCAGCACCAGTAACCAGAAATGCATGCTGCCGCGCGGCTGACGGGTGTGCCAGGCCATAGCGCTAGTGGCTACCGTTTATGCTCTCGAGCATGTAGCCCAGACCACGTACGGTGACAATATGCACATCGCTGCCAGCAAGTTTTTTTCGCAGTCGGTGCAGCACAACCTCGATCGCATCAAGGTTTGTCTCACTGTCGTGATCAAAAACGCGTATGAATAACTGGTTTTTTTCAACAGGCGCCCCGCTGCGCGTAATAAGTACCGCTAATGCGGCATGTTCACGCGGCGTAAGATGCAGCAGAACGCTATCCAGCATAAAGGCGCGGCTGTCGCTGTCATAGAGCAGAGACCCACACTGTACACGCTGAGCCTGGCGTCCGCGGCTGCGCCTGACCAGTGCGGCGACCCGAGCTTCGAGCTCTTCAAGTGCAAATGGCTTGGTAAGAAAGTCGTCAGCGCCCAGGTTGAGGCCACGCACCCTATCTTGCAATGCCCCCTGTGCGGTAAGAATCAACACCGGCGTGATGTCGCCACGATTACGCATCTCGCGCAACAAGACCAGCCCGTGTTTGTCGGGCAGGCGCAAGTCCATGATGACAGCATCGTAGTCATTGATCGCAAGCAGACGCTCAGCTGAAGCGGCGTCTGGCGCATGCTCGGGCAAAAACCCGCTTTGCGCCAGCGCACGCTCAAGCCAAGCAGCCATTTCGCGTTCATCTTCAACTAATAGTACGCGCATGCCCTTTTCCGTTAGACTGCCCAAGCGCACGGTGGTTGTGAACGCGCTGACGCAGATAACGCGAATCGTGGCCACGTTTGAACAACACCATGGAAAGCTCGTTGAGCGCCAGGGTGTAGACCTCACGTTTGAACTCGATGACAGCATCAAGCGGAACCCAGTACGGGCTCCAGCGCCAGGCATCGAACTCGGGCTTGTCGGTTGCACGCAAGCTGACGTCACAGTCGCGACCAAGCATACGCAGCAAAAACCATATCTGTTTTTGCCCTTTGTAGTGCCCACGCGAATCACGTCGGATAAAGTTGTTCGGCACGCTATACCGCAGCCAATCGCGGGTCCGGCCTAATATTCGGACGTGTTCGGGCAGCAACCCCACTTCCTCGTGAAGCTCTCGGTACATGGCCTGTACTGGACTTTCGCCGTACTTGATGCCCCCTTGGGGGAATTGCCATGCATGCTCCCGGATACGTTTGCCCCAAAAAACCTCGTTCTTTTGATTTACGAGGATAATGCCGACATTAGGACGGTAGCCTTCACGGTCTAACATAGGCCACCTCAAATCGAATTTACAATTATCATTGATTATACGTATCCGCAGAGATCCTCACCATGTATGCAAGCAAGTACCACATAAACACCCTGAAAGAAGCCCCCTCCGAAGCCGAAGTTGTGAGCCACCAGCTTATGACTCGCGCCGGTATGATCCGCAAGGCCGCGGGCGGCATTTACACCTATATGCCTCTGGGCCTGCGGGTAATCCAAAAAATTGAAGCCATTGTGCGCGACGAGATGAATCGTGCTGGCGCCATAGAATTGCTGATGCCGGTGGTTCAGCCCGCCGAGCTCTGGGTCGAATCGGGTCGATGGGAACAATATGGCCCTGAACTGCTACGCATCAAAGACAGGCATCAGCGCGACTTTGTATTGCAGCCCACCTCTGAAGAGGTCATTACCGATATCGCCCGCAATGAAATTCACAGCTGGCGGCAACTGCCCCTGAACTTCTATCACATTCAGACCAAGTTTCGCGACGAACGCCGACCGCGCTTCGGCCTGATGCGGGGCCGCGAATTTACCATGAAGGATGCTTATTCATTTGACCGTGACGAAGCTTCAGCCCAAGCCAGCTACGACGCCATGTACGACGCCTATATGCGTATTTTTACGCGCATGGGTCTTGAGTTCAGAGCCGTGGCAGCTGACACGGGATCAATTGGCGGCTCGCGCAGCCATGAGTTTCAGGTTATTGCCGATACCGGTGAAGACCTCATCGTATTCAACCCGCAATCGCAATACGCGGCCAACATTGAGCTGGCAGAAGCGCCGTGCCTGGTGGCCACACGCGGGCAGGCAAACGAAACGCTGAACAAAACAGCCACCCCCAATGCGCCCAAATGCGAGCTGGTGGCAGAGCAGCTTCAGCGCCCGCTCACCGACACCGTAAAGTCGGTAGTACTGGCCACTGAAAACGCTGAAGACAAGGCAGTGGTAAAAATCTGGCTGTTGCTGGTGCGTGGTGACCATGACCTGAACGACATCAAAGTGGCCAAACTGCCTGGTCTGGAAGGCTTTCGTCTGGCCAGTGAGGCCGAGATACTCGACACCTTCGGCTGCGTGCCAGGTTATCTGGGGCCTATTAACCCCCTCAAACCCGTTACTGTCATCGCTGACCGCACGGTCGCCAACATGAGCGACTTCATCTGTGGCGCCAACGAAGAGGGCTATCACTATACGGGAGTCAATTGGGGCCGCGACCTGCCTGAGCCTCAGGTTGCCGACCTGCGCAACGTGCGGGCGGGTGACCCTGACCCTAACGGTGGGACATTGGCCATACAACGCGGTATTGAGGTGGGGCATGTGTTCTTCCTGGGCGATAAATACTCCCGGGCGCTCACTGCCACATTTCTCGAAACCGACGGCAAACCCGCCATGCTGCAGATGGGTTGCTATGGCATAGGAATCAGCCGTATTGCCGCTGCCGCCATTGAACAACACCACGATGCAAAAGGTATTGTCTGGCCTCGCGCACTCGCTCCTTATGAGGTGGTAATTTGCCCAATGGGCTGGAATAAAAGTGAAACAGTCCGCAACA
Source organism: Pusillimonas sp. ANT_WB101 (assembly GCF_008369125.1). NCBI lineage: Bacteria > Pseudomonadati > Pseudomonadota > Betaproteobacteria > Burkholderiales > Alcaligenaceae > Pusillimonas > Pusillimonas sp. ANT_WB101. The sequence goes on from NZ_VOAY01000003.1 coordinate 16,830, forward strand.
CAGCCGTCGAGATCTATGAGGCTCTGCGAGGCCACGGCATCGATGTTATTCTCGACGACCGCGATACTCGACCGGGCATCATGTTCGCCGACTGGGAGCTCATCGGTGTGCCATTGCGCATAACCGTGGGCGACCGGGGCCTGAAAGATGGCATTGTCGAAGTGCAACCACGCCGCGCCGAGGCCGCCGACAAGGTTGCGGTGTCGAGCGCAGTCGCGCACGTGCTTCAGCAGCTAGAGTCACTTTAATTAACCGCCAGCGTCGGCTGGTCCGGCCTTCTGCTTACCGAAGGCCGGAAAGATGATGACACACCACTTAACGAAAGTCATGACAAGTGAAACACTCGATACGCCCCACCAGATAGATATTCGCGTATATTACGAAGACACCGACACGGGCGGCGTTGTGTACTATGCCAACTATCTTAAGTTCTTTGAGCGTGCCAGAACCGAATGGCTGCGTCGCCTCGGGGTAAATCAGTCAGAACTTGCCACAAGGGAAAATCTCATATTTGTTGTCAAGGACGTCGAGCTAAACTATCGCAAGCCGGCCAGGCTAGATGATTTGCTCAGAATTAACAGCACTGTCACACGCCTTGGCGCTGCCTCGATGCGTTTCTGGCAAACTGCCATGCGCGACGGGCAACTTTTGTGTGAAAGCAGCATCCAGGTATGCTGCATTGATGGTCGCAGTTACCGCCCTGCGCCCTTTACTCCCGAACTCAAAAACCTATTGGAAAAGGCCAAGAACTAACCATGCAAGCCCCTAGCGACCTATCGTTGCTCTCACTGCTGACAGATGCCAGCATCCCCGTCCAGATCGTCATGCTGGTGCTGCTGGCGATCTCCGTTTTGTCCTGGACATACATCTTCAGCAAGCACATGGCCCTCAAACGCGCCAATGAGCAAACCCGCCGTTTTGAAGACGATTTCTGGGCCGGTGGCGACCTGTCGGTATTGCAACAGGCGGTCAGTACCCGCCGGGCCGAGCACGGTGCGCTGGCACGTGTTTTTGATGCGGGCATGACCGAGTTTTTAAAGGCACGGCGCAACGCCAGCGCCCCCGACGCCATACTTGACGGACCTCGTCGCGCCATGCGGGCAGCCTACCAACGCGAAATGGACAGCCTTGAGTCACGCCTTAACTTCCTGGCCACGGCGGGCTCCGTCAGCCCGTATATCGGCCTGCTCGGCACTGTGTGGGGCATTATGCACGCCTTCATCGGTCTGTCTTCAATGCAGCAAGCTACGCTGTCCGCTGTCGCTCCAGGCATTGCCGAGGCGCTCATCGCGACCGCCATTGGTCTTTTTGCGGCCATTCCTGCGGTCATTGCGTACAACCGCTATACCAACGAAATAGACCGGTTAGCCATACGTTTTGACAGCTTCGTCGACGAATTTCTCAACATTCTTCAACGTCAGGTGCGTTAATGTCACTGCGCAGCAGCCTGCGGCGCGAGCGCCGCTTGAAAAATGAAATCAACGTCGTGCCATATATCGACGTTATGTTAGTGCTGCTGGTTATTTTCATGGTCACGGCCCCCATGATCACGCCAGGTCTGATCGAATTGCCTACCGTGGGGCAAGCATCCGAAGTCCAGGCACAGCCTGTCGAGGTTCAGCTCGACCATAACGGTGATATTTCGCTGCGTGTTCGTGACGCGGGCGCAGAGTTCGAACCCATCAGCCCCGATCGCCTCGTTATTGAAGTCCGTTCACGCATGACGGCCGACACGCCTGTTGTCATTGCCGCAGACGGTCGGGTGCCTTATGAAACAGTTATGAAGGTTATGGATCAACTGCGTACCAGTGGCATCAGCAGGTTAGGCCTGTTGGTTGATCAAAGCGGCGCCGGCGAAGCGGTTTCGACGAGTCCTGACCGCAGCACCACCGCTGGCGCATCTGCCCGGCAAAATGCCGGCACCAATAAGAACTAATCTGACTGCCAGTAGGTGTCGCCCGTAATGCAGCCAGGCTTAAAGACCGAATGAAGCACATAAAGAAAACAGAAGGCACACACTACAGAACTCCGGAGCAGCGGGAAGAGCGCCGGGCGCTGGGCTATGCGTTCGGCATCCATGCGCTGCTCATTGTGTTTATGTTGGTTGGCTTTGTTTCAGCGCCAAAAACACCCAACCCGGTGCAGGTTGAATTATGGGCCGATGGTGTCGCGCCCAACGCCTCGGAGCCCGAAACTGACCCGCAGGCTGACAAGGCAGAAGCGCCGCCCCAGCCACAAGCCGAGCCTGAACCTGCTCCTGAGCCTGAGGCTAAGCCAGAACCAGAACCAGAACCTGAGCCAGAACCCGAGCCGCAGCCTGCGCCGCAGCCCGAACCACAGCCCCAGCCAGAACCAGAGCCACCACCTCCCGCTGTGCAGCCAGACGTCGCAAAGCCGGCACCCGAGATAGATCCTGATATCGCGCTTGAAAAAGCACGCAAAGAACGCGAACAGCAAGAACGCGCTGCGGCGGAAAAGGCGGCAGTAGAAAAGGCGGCTGCTGAGAAAGCTGCAGCCGAGAAGGCGGCCAAGGAAAAAGCTGCGGTCGAGAAGGCGGCAGCTGAAAAGGCAGCCGCCGAGAAAGCCGCTGCTGAGAAAGCGGCCAAGGAAAAAGCAGCCAAGGAAAAAGCCGCTGCTGAAATGGCAGCCGCCGAGAAAGCGGCTGCCGAAAAGGCCGCTAAAGACGAAGCTGCCAAGGAAAAGGCCGCCGCTGAAAAGGCTGCTGCAGATAAGGCCGCTGCCGAGAAAGCAGCCAAAGACAAGGCCGCCAAGGAAAAAGCTGCCGCCGAGAAGGCCGCTGCAGACAAGGCTGCTGCCGAGAAAGCAGCCAAGGACAAGGCTGCCAAGGAAAAAGCCGCCGCTGAAAAGGCCGCTGCAGACAAGGCCGCCAAAGAGGCCGCTGAGAAAAAGGCGGCTGCTGAAAAGGCGGAGAAAGAAGCCGCTGCCAAAAAAGCTGCCGCAGACAAAGCCGCAGCAGCCAAACGTGCCGCGCTACGCGAGGCTATGCGCGGCGACGTGCTTGGCGCAGCTGGCATGCCGGGCGGATCTGCCGATCGCAACCAAGCTGGTGGTGGCGGCGGGGATGGCGGGTACGCATCCAAGGTAAGGTCATGCGTACGCCGAGGGGTTATCTATAACGTGCCGCCTCAGCGCGGATCTCGTAACCCAACAGTACAATACACTGTCCAGCTCAATCCGGATGGTACGCCGAACAATGTAAGCATACGGGGGTCAGGTGACGCACGCTTTGACGAGGCTGTCCGCAAGGGCATCCTGGGTTGCTCGCCTTTCCCCAAACCACCATCAGGCAAGTACCCGTCGTCCATCACGGGTGACTACCGCATGTACGACTAACAGGAGATAGTAGATATGACAGCTGTCACTCCAGTAAAACTCGCTGCGCTAACGCGCGACTGGCGCACATGGGCAAGTGGGCTTCTCGTGGTTATGGCGGGTGCCGCCGTAACGCCGGCCCACGCCCAACTGCGCGTTGACATTTCAGGCGTAGGCGCCACGCAATACCCCATTGCCATTGCCGATTTCGCAGGTGACGCCAAAGGCGATGCAGTTGCCGAAGTTATTCGTGCCGACCTCACCCGCTCGGGCCAGTTTCAACTTGTCAATGCGACAGGCGCTAATCTGGACGTAAACAGCTCTATTGATTACGACCAGTGGCGTAACCGCGGTGCTGACTACCTTGCCTATGGGTCTATCACCCAGTCGGGGGGGCAGTACAGCGTCAGCTACAAACTGGTCGACTCACAGGGCAGGCAACAGATGGACGGTGTTGCATTTTCGGGCACCGAGAAAGAGCTGCGTCGGGTATCGCACCAGATTGCTGACCGCATCTATGAAAAGATCACCGGTGTTCGTGGTGTTTTCTCCACACGTATTGCCTATGTGTTGCAAACAGGCAACACATACGAGTTACAGATTGCTGATGCCGATGGCCAAAATCCACAGGTCATGTTGCGTTCAAAACAGTCAATTATTTCACCTTCGTGGTCACCTGACGGCAAGCGTTTGGCGTACGTAAGTTTCGAGCTAAACAAGCCTGTCGTATACGTACAAACCCTTGCATCGGGCCAGCGGGTGCCGCTCGCCAACTTCAAAGGCAATAACAGCGCGCCTAGCTGGGCACCGAACGGCCAACAACTAGCATTGGTGCTATCTCGCGACGGTATCTCACAAATCTATACCATCAGTGCTGACGGCTCGGGGCTGCGTCGTGTCATGCGGTCTCCACTCATCGACACCGAACCCCAATTCACCCCTGATGGGGGGTCGCTCATTTTCACCAGTGACCGAGGTGGCAACCCACAAATTTACAAAGTGCCGCTTAGCGGTGGAAACGCCCAACGTATAACGTTCAACGGGAGTTACAATATTTCACCGGCCATATCGCCAGACGGTAACAAGCTGGTGTACGTTACAAAAAGAGATGGCGCTTTCCGTATCGCATTACAGGATATGGCTTCAGGATCCGAACAGCTACTTACTAACGGACCCGATGACCAGTCACCCAGTTTTGCGCCCAACGGCATGCAGATCCTCTATAGTTCAGTTCAGGGCGGCCGCAGCGTTTTGGCCGTTACCTCTGTCGATGGCCGGGTGCGTCAAACGCTCTCGGCGCTAAACGGGAAAGTACGTGAACCGACCTGGGGGCCATTTACAAATTAGTTTTTAATGTGACTCTATTTCAAAAGGAACTTAAATGAGCTCGCGTATCGTAAAAAGCTTCACCATCGCAGCCTTTGCAGCCTCTCTGGCCGCCTGCAGCTCAGTCCCTCTGGACGAGTCGGCAAGCGGTACAGGCACAGGTATGGGTAACGAATCGGCCTCTTCGGGCCAGGTCATGGACCCATTCAACCCGCAAAGCCCGCTGGCCCAGCAACGCTCTGTCTATTTTGACTTTGACAGCTACTCTGTTCCAGAACAATACCGCAGCCTCGTTGAAATGCACGCAACGTATCTGACCGGCCACGGGCAACAGAACATCCGTATCGAAGGCAACGCCGATGAACGCGGCGGTGCCGAGTACAACCTGGCACTCGGCCAGCGCCGTTCTGAAGCCGTAGCGCGCATGATGACCGTTCTCGGTGTCAATGCCAACCAGATCGAAGCGATCAGCTTCGGCAAAGAGCGTCCACGCGCTCTTGGCCATACTGATGCCGATTACGCCGAAAACCGTCGTGCGGACATCGTCTATCAGCGGTAATATCCGTTAATGGGTCACAGCTGTGCCGCGGCGGCTCCACCGTCGCGGCTTTTTTTTATTAAACGGAATACTGACTATGAGCGTTTCTTTTTTGCCCCTGCGTACTGTTGTACTCGGCACAGCGGTTGCAATAGCCTCGATCGTGTCATCACCTGCGCAGGCTTTTTCTGACGATGAGGCTAGACGGGCCATTCTGGAATTGCGCGAGCAGTTCAAGCAATTCAGCGATCAAAGCCGCAGCATTCATTTACAGCAATCTGACCGTATCGAGATGCTGCAACAAGAACTAGCCACCCTGCGTGGCCAGGTCGAGCAGCTAAATTGGCAGTCCAACCTGCAACAGCGTGCCAGCCAGGACCAATCAGGTGGGCACACCACGCATGTGGCTGACCCTCAAGAACAGGCCGCGTATGAAGGCCCCATGGGTCTATTCCGTAGCGGTAAATATAAAGAAGCAGCAGGTAGTTTCGGGCAGTTTCTTGACGCCTACCCCAATAGCCAACTGGCCGCCGAAGCACGCTTTTACCAAGGCAGCAGCCTCTATGCCAGCAAAGATTTCAAAGGCTCTGTTCAGGGTCTGCAAGAAATGTTGCGTTTGACACCGAAAGACCCACGCGCCCCCGATGCTTTGCTGGTTATGGCAGCAAGCCAGATCGAGCTTAATGACTTGAACGGTGCCAAAGCCAGCCTGCAACGCATTATTAAAGACTACCCTGACTCATCGGCCGCCGAAACCGCAAAAAGTCGCCTGCAGCTGCTGTAGCCATCACAACATGCAGTTTCCACCGGCTGATCACACGCTCGTCTGCGCGGACCATACCCATCATTTTGCGCAGACGGGCAGTGGCGCAACAACGGTAGTTCTCATTCACGGCTCGCTGTGCGATTATCGCTACTGGCGCTGGCAGCTAAATGGCCTGTCAGACACCTTCCGCGTTATCGCACCCAGCCTTCGTGGGTACTGGCCAAATGCGTTCACACGTGCCGACGCCCAGTTCAGCATCGGCCAGCATGCCTGCGATCTGAGGGTGTTTATCTCAGGTATCAATGCTGGCAGACCCGTTCATCTCGTAGGCCATTCGCGCGGCGCGCAGGTCGCCCTGGAGCTCGCCCTGGCAGCCCCTGATCTGGTGGCCAGCCTCACATTGGCTGACCCGGGCTTCCGACTGGCTGGCGAGGCCGAAGCCCCCCTGCCTCACCGCGACATGGCTGCCCTGCTGCAGGGCGATGATGCCGACGCTGCGCTATCGGGTTTTGTCGACAGGGTAAATGGCGCAGGGACATGGCGACAGATGACGAGCTGGTTCAAAACCATGGTCAGGGACAACGCTGCAACCTTGCTTTCGCAAGCGCAAGAGCCACAGCCAGTGGTTGACCCAGCACACTTTGCTGACCTGCCCTTCCCTTTGCTGCTGCTAGGGGGCGCCAATAGCCCGTCACGCTATCGCACGCGGCTTGAGGCACTGTCACTTGCCTGCCCGCAGGCACATAGGGTGACCATACCGCTCGCGGCACATGGCATGAATCTGGCCAACCCAAGAGCTTTCAACACGGCGCTCAGCTCGTTTGTCGAAAATACAGAAATATACACACGAGTTTAAGCCTGGCACTCTGCACAAGCCCCGTCATTTCAGGACGCGTGAACCGCTTCCACACGCAGAACTCTTAGCGACTGCCAGATTTTCTCAGCCCCATGCTGCGAGGTAAGTGGCGTGCACCCCAGGCGACTTGACGAAGCGCACCCAGGACGACAGCCATGGCCACATCAAGCTGAAACGACAAGGGCTGAACTCTGTGCAACACAGAGCCCAGCCCGATTTCTTGCCCGACCACAGCCTTATAAGGCTGGGTCAGTGCTGACCATACTTAGTTTATACGCGTATTGGCCGGTTTTACTTCACACTGCACACTCGCCTTCTCGCCGTTGTCGAACAACAGGTCAAGATCAACTTTGTCGCCAACCGCTGGGGCTTTTTCGCCCAGTTCGAGCATGGCATGGTAGCCGCCTGGCTTGAATTCAAGCTCACCACCAGCAGCAATGGCGATGTCATGGGTTTCGGACATTTTGCTCATGCCGTCTTTTTGCGTGGTCTGGTGCAGCATGACCATTTTATAGGCCGATGAAGCAGCAGCCTGAAGCTTTACTTCTTTGTCGCCCTTGTTGTGAACCACAAAATAGCCGCCCGACGGTGCTGGCGCGGGTATAGCACGTATCCAGCACCCGCTTACAGAAATAGTGTCGGAGACCTTAGCCTTGGACATATCAGGTGCGTCTTGCTGCGCCATATGATGGCCATGATTGTGCGCCTGAGCAGAAAATGCCAGGCTCGCGCCAAGGGCCAGAGCGGCGACAAGTGTAAATTTTTTCATCAAAAACCCCAGTAAATCGTGCAATATTGCGTGTCGTAATTTGAATTTAAGATCAGAAAACTGCGGACGCAATCGGCGGGGCTCGAGAGCCGACAGGTGGGCCGCGCACAGCTGGAACACGACGTTGAGCCATGGCACGCCATGGCGTGGCCCACTGGGCAAGCACCAGCAAAACCATCAGGACCAGTGCGCCCATGAGCATCGCGAGCGGGCTTACCGAAGCCCCAAATGCGCATAGCAGCATAGGGGGCTCGTTATGAGCGCCAGAGGTATCAAGCGATAGTGCTTGAATCACGGTGGTGGGCAAGCCTGATACACATAGCGTCATGCCCGGCGCGCCCTGCCCCTGACCAGGCATATAGCCGAGCGGGATCAGCGCTCGCAGCAGGAACGCCAGCAATATCAAACGCGCAAGGTTTACATATACCGCTTTCATTGCTTCGCAGTGTACTATGCCAAGGTCATTTGTTTTGTGTCGCAGGACAAACACCATGCCTAGTAATGCCAATGCCCAGACCCCAGCGATTACCGTCGCCGAGTTCGAGCAATTGCTGCAAACCCATCACCCTTTCTCGGCCTTACTTGGCGCTGAAGTTTTGGAAATTGGGGTTGGCACGGCCACTTTGCTGCTACCTGACGACGCAGCGCATAAACGCCTGGGTGGCATAGTTGCTGGCCCTATGCTCATGGGCCTGGCAGATTTGGCCTTGTATGCGGCCATTGTTGGCGCAACCGGCAACGCGGAGGCTGTAACGGCCAGCCTGAGCATAAATTTTTTACGCAAGACCCCGCCTGGGGGCGTGCTGGCTCATGCCCGCGTACTTAAAACCGGGCGAACCTGTGCCGGTGATGTAACGCTGGTGCCGGCCGTTGGTGGCGAGCCCGTAGCCCAGGTAATTAGCACCTGGGGGCTGCCCACCCCACGCAAGGCCTGATTGCTCGGGCTTGCGTCGGCAAACAAAACACTAGCCCCTGGTCACGCAACTATTGCACACTCCACGCCTCCAGGGGCACTTCAATTACTTCGTAGGCATCTTGCTGGCGACGCCCTGCACGTAGTAATTCATTTTATTCAGACCGTTGTCGTCCAGCACGCCCGACTCCAGTTGAACTTTACCCTCATTGTCAGTAATAGGGCCGGCAAAAGGAGCAAAGGTGCCGGCAATGATTTCTGCCTTTTTCTCAAGCACAAGCTGCTTGACGTCATCAGGCAGTGCTGGCCCGAAGCCTTCAATTGCTGCCATGCCTTGCTTCAGACCACCCCAAGTGCTGGATGTTTTCCATGTGCCATCGAGCACAGCCTTGGCTTGCCCCGTAAAGTAGTCACCCCAGTGATGCGTCACTGCGGCAAGCTGGGCGTGGGGGCCGTACTTGGACATGTCTGAATGATAGGCAATGGCATACTTGCCTTGTTCTTCTGCAGCTTGCACCGTGGCGGTTGAGTCAGTGTGATGGCTGACCACATCGGCGCCCTGGCTCATTAACGCAAGCGCTGCATCACGTTCTTTACCCGGATCAAACCAGCTGTTTACCCAAATAACCCGCACCTCAGCCGCAGGGTTGACGCTGCGCATGCCGCGTGTAAATGCATTAATACCTTGCAGCACTTCAGGGATGGGGAACGCACCCACATAGCCTGCCTGGTTGGTTTTGGTCATTTTGCCTGCGATGATGCCGGCAAGATATCGTGCCTCATAGAAACGGGCATTAGTGGTTGCCACGTTGGGAGCCGTTTTATAACCCGTGGAATGCACAAACTTGACATCAGGAAACTGCTTTGCCACCTTAAGGGTGGGGTTCATGTAGCCAAACGATGTCGTGAAAATCAGCTTATTGCCTTGCTCCGCCAAGTCGCGAATAACACGTTCGGCATCAGCACCCTCAGGCACGTTTTCTACGTATTGTGTTTTGATCTTGTCGCCCAGTTCGGCTTCCATTTGTTTGCGGCCGAGATCCTGCTGCCATGTCCATCCGGCATCACCAATTGGGCTGACATACACAAAACCTATTTTCAAAGGCTCATCGGCCGCCAGGGCGCTCGATGAGACGGCAAATGCGGGCAGCAGCACTGCAGCGCAAAGCGCCTTACGGAATAAACGGACTGACATGATTAACCTCCGGTGTTCGGGTTGAAGTTTTTACCAAGCGAAGCAGGCATGTTCAGCCTGATCCAGTTTGCATTTCTTGAAATAAGGACCAGCACCAGAATCGTTGCCAGGTACGGGAGCATGGAGAGCAGTTGCGACGCGATTGGAACACCCCGCGCCTGCATATGATAGGTAAGAATGGTAATGCCGCCAAACAAATAAGCACCAGCCAGCACGCGCAATGGCCGCCATGTGGCAAAGGTGGTGAGGGCCAGAGCGATCCAGCCACGACCAGCCACCATGCCTTCTACCCACATGGGTGTGTAGACCAGTGACATGAATGCACCGGCTAACCCGCAGCAGGCGCCGCCAAACAGCAAGGCGCCCAAGCGTATGCGTCGAACATCATAGCCCAGAGAGTGCGCCGACGAAGGGGATTCTCCTATGGCTTTGAGCACCAGACCCGCGCGTGTACGAGCCAGAAACCAGATGATCAGCCCACACAATGCGATGGCGAAATACACCATGGGATGATGACGGAACAATGCTGTACCGAAAAACGGGAGGTCTTCGAGCCAGGGAATGCCATAGGGCTGCGCCTGCAGTGTTTCGGCAGAATAGTCTATGCCTAGGTAGGCCGAAGCCCCTGCACCAAACAGCGACAGCGCAAGCCCTGTTGCAACCTGATTGGCGCCCAGCCACACGGTTAGCCAGGCAAAAAAGCCCGCCATGCACATGCCAGCCAATGCACCTGTGATGAAACCCAACGCAGGGCTGCCTGACTCGATGGCAGTCGCAAAGCCGATAATCGCCGCGACCAGCATCATGCCTTCAGAACCCAGATTGATGACCCCCGACTTCTCATTGATGAGCAAGCCCAAGGCTGCCAGCATGAGGGGTGTACCGGCAATCATCGCCGAGGCGATAAGCGGAGCGAGGCCGTCCATTATTTCCTCCAGCGCAGGCGGTTATAAATGAGCACGTCACAGGCCAACAATGCAAACAGCAGTATCCCCTGGAAGATGCCGGTGATGGCGCTGGGCATGCCTAGCCGGCTCTGCGAAAGCTCACCGCCTATGTAGAGCAGCGCCATAATGAAACTGGAAAAAATCACGCCTATGGGATGCAGCCGCCCGACAAACGCAACAATAATGGCGGCAAAGCCGTAACCGGGTGATATCGACGGCGTGAGCTGGCCTATGGGGCCCATGATCTCGCAGGCACCCGCCACACCCGCAAGCCCGCCCGACACCAGCATCGTCGTCCACAACGATTTACGTGCAGAAAAACCTGCATACCGAGCTGCCAGCGGCGCCATCCCGCCTACCTGAAGCCTGAACCCCGAAAAGCTGCGCGACAGGAAAAGCCATCCGAGCAAAGACGCCAGAAGCGCCAGCACAATGCCCATGTGCAGTCGCGTACCCGGCAGCACCATAGGCAAAAGAAAACCATCGGAAAACAACCTGGACTGCGGGAAACCAAAGCCGTCGGGATCGCGAAGTACGCCATGCACCAGATAACTGAGCAGCAGCTCTGCCACATACACCAGCATCAGGGAGACCAGAATTTCATTGGCATGATAACGATCACGCAGAAACGCAGTGATAGCGCCCCAGAGCGCTCCGCCAATGGCGCCTGCCAGCAAAGCCAGCGTGATCATCCACCAGCCGCCGTTGGTGTCATCGTCGACATATAGGATGAGTGCGCCAGCCAGAATAGCGCCCACCACAAATTGCCCTTCTGCACCAATATTGAAGACATTGGCACGAAAACACATGGCGAGCCCGACGGAAATAAGTAGCAGCGGCGCCACCTTGACCCCGATCTCAGCCCAATCTTGCGCGCTGTTCAATGGCTCAATAAAAAATACGAACAAGCTGGCAAAAGGGTCTTTGCCAACCACCATAAACAATACAAAACCACAGAGCAGCGTCAGCGCAAACGCGAACAAGGGCGATAACCATGCCATGGTTCTGGAAGGTTGGGCGCGTGGCTCAAGCCTGAACATGGTGCGCCTCTGCCTCAGCGTGAACAACGTCTTGCCACAAGCCACTCATCCACTGACCGAGTTGGTCAAGCGTGGCCTGAGCTCGCGGTATGGCGGGCGACATTTTCCCTTTTGCCATCACAATGAGCGTGTCTGAGATTTCAAGTAGCTCGTCAAGCTCCTCGGAAATGACCAGAATGGCACAGCCCGCGTTGCGCAGGGCCAGCAGTTCAGAGCGAATCTGGGCGGCAGCGCCAACATCAACACCCCATGTAGGTTGAGCGACCAGCAACACACGTGGGTTGCGTGTGACTTCGCGACCGATTATGTATTTTTGCAGGTTACCGCCCGACAGGCTGGCCGCTGCCGCGTTAGGCCCAGCCGCCTTGACACCAAAACGGCTGATGATGCCAGCCGCCAGATCGCGGATGGCACCGTTGCGAATAAAACCGTGACGTACGGTAGTCGGCCCCTGATGCGATAACAACATGTTCTGCGCCAGCGAAAGCTCTGGCACGGCACCACGACCCAGGCGCTCCTCTGGCACTAGCCCCATACCACGAGCACGTCGCCAGGCCGCTGAACGGCCTCCCACAGGCGTGCTATCGAGCAAGATACTGTCGGTGGGCGCACGCGTGTCCTCACCCGACAGCGCGGCCAGTAGTTCTTGTTGGCCATTTCCTGATACGCCGACCACACCGACAATTTCTCCGGCACAAACATTGAAGCTGACGTGCTCCAGAGCGGTAGCGAAGGGATGTGCCTTGGGCAACGAAAGATTGCGTACAGCAAGCATGACAGGGCCAGGCGTGCGCTGAACATGAGCAATGGCGGATGGCTCGGCGCCTATCATAAGGCGCGACAGGCTGGCTGCCGTTTCGTTGCGCGGGTCACAAACACCTGTAACCTGGCCGCCTCGCATCACCGTACAGGTATGACACAGGGCCCTGATTTCATCAAGCTTGTGGCTGATATAAAGAATGCTGCAGCCTTCGGATGCGAGCTTGCGCAATGTATCAAACAAACGTTCCACGGCCTGCGGTGTGAGCACAGATGTGGGTTCGTCCAGAATTAGCAATTGCGGTTTGCCCAGTAATGCGCGCACAATTTCGACGCGCTGGCACTCACCCACCGACAGGGTATGCACATGACGCTGCGGCTCAAGGTCAAGGCCGTATTGGCTTGCCGTTTTGGCAATACGTTGCGACAGTTCGTCCAGGCGCGTGTCTGAAGGCAACCCCAGCGCAATGTTCTCGGTAACTGTCAGCGTGTCGAACAGGGAAAAATGCTGAAACACCATGCCGATGCCAAGTCGACGCGCAGCCGCCGGGCTGGCAATGGATACTTCGGTGCCATTCCAGAGCATACGGCCACTGTCAGGCTTGATTACCCCATAGATGATTTTCATCAGGGTAGACTTGCCTGCGCCGTTTTCGCCCAGCACCGCATGTATTTCGCCAGGCTGCACCGTCAGATCTACCGCGTCGTTTGCAACAACGGCGGGATACTGCTTGGTGATCTGATTTAACGCCAGGCGAAAAGTCATTCTGTTTTTTGCTTATGTGAAGGCCCGAAGACAGGCACAGCTTCGCGCATGCTAGGGGGAAATTCTACCGTCAATCGATGGATAGCCCTGAAGGGGATAACCCCTACTTCGTACACCGGCCCACACGGCATGCTTAGCGGCGGCCGAGGGCTTTTTCGATTTTTTTGTCGGTTTTGTATTGGCTTAATGCGTACACGGCCCAGATGGTGGCCGGCAACCAGCCAACAATTGTGATTTGCAGAATGAGGCAGATAATGCCTGCAATAGGTCGCCCAATGGTAAAGAAGGTAAGCCAGGGTAGCAACAGCGCAATCAATAGTCTCATGTAAGAATCAGTATGAAGTTAGAAAGAGGCCGTTATTCTACCGCGCACATTGCGATCATGGCTTGGCCTGCGACGATGGCCAGCTCTGGCGCTCTTTGCGCTCCGCACGTTTCTGGCGTTCTTCGGCGCTTTCTTTGGCCTGCGTGGAAGAGCCGCCCTTGGCCTCATCTTGCCCCAACGACACGCAACCCGAAGACTCGTTAGTGCCCATATTGAGCAATGGCAGCAATGCAGCAAATGGTGTTGCGATCACGCCCAGTGCAATCGCTGCCCCGGCCCGCAGCGCAAGTGGCCCTTTTTCAACCCCAACATCGGGATGCTTGAGCGTACCTCGTGCATAGAGCGGCGACCGCAGCGTAAAGACGCGCAGCGTTTTGTTGGCTGGAACAATCTTCATATCGATTTTCTCTGTCGCCAGATTGATGGTGCCCGTAATATCGACAATGGTATCGTCGGTTTCGAGCCTGAACGCTTCAGTCTGCATAAGACCGTTCTTGACGTCAAAATCGCTGGCCATGCAATTGAGCACGATCTGGTCGTCACCAAATAACTTCAAAATGATCATGTTGGCAAGATTAAGCCCCGCCGCCTCGAGCAAATACTGGCTGATGGTGCCTCGGCTGACCAGCGCCTGCAGGTGGCCGTTTGAATGCCCCAGTATCTCGGCAATCGAGACGCCTTGCCCCGTCAGTTTTGCATGGCCGTGTAATTCTCCAAAACTGGCATCCATGGACTCCGCCCCCGGAAACAGCTTTTTCAGCTTCAAATGGCGTGCTTCAGTATCAAGCCTGGCAGCTATTTTGCTGCCGCTGCCGTCCAGCACCAGGGTATTGGCAAGTGTGCCGCCCGCCATACCAAAGTTTAGCGGCTCAAGGCTTAACACCTTGTCTTTAAGCACGACATGGGCCTGCACGTTGTCCAGTGGCAGGTCTTTATTTCGCAAAATACGCTTGCCCTTGAACTGAACGTCTGCATCCATGACGCCCCAGGTTTTGGTATTGATGGGCTGGACCGGAAACACCTTATCTGCAGGCTGCCCCTTGGCTGACTCTTTGGCGGCCTTGGACTCTACATCACTGGTGTCGAGGCCTATCAGAGGACCAAGATCTTTCAGACGCAACTGATCTGACGTGACGCTGCCGGTGAGGATGGGCCTGGGCGCCCGACGCGTGTAGACCAGCGAGCCATGCACATCGCTCTTGCCCACTACGCCATCGAAGTCCTCATAGTGCCAGACGTCTTCATTGTCACCTAACGTCGCCGTCAGCCTTCCGGCGGTGTTGTAAGGAGGCGTTTGCGGTAAAGCCACGCCGAACAAAGGCAGCAGATCAGACATGCTGTCACCCGCCAGCTTTAGCTGGACATCAAGGGCAGCCAAAGCCTTAGGTTGGGTTGCTGACCCTTCGACCTCAATGACTGTGGTGCCGATACTAAGCTTTCCCTGCAAGGGAAAGGGTTCCGTGCTTTGCCCAAAGGTCAGGATACTGCCGGCCTTGCCCTCTCCGCTGATTTTGGCATCGTTATAAACGCCGTTCGCTTTCCACGCGAGGCCATAGTGTTGGTCATTATCTACCGTATCAAGCTCAGCGTTCATATCAAGCTTGCTTGATGTATCAACCAGCCTCGCATGCACGCTGTGCAAGGAAAGCGACTGTAGGTTTACCTTCCAGGAAGGCGCTTCGTCTTTGTTGTCTTTTTTACCAAACGTCCAGTTATTTTTACCCTCAGCATTGCGCTCAAGGTACAGGTCAGCGTCTTCTACTTCAAGACTGGCAATTTCAACCGTGTGCGACAGCAGCGCAAGCGGATTGATCACCGCTGATAAGCTGGAAACATCAGCCATGCCGCCGTCATGCTTGCTCCATGGCGCATTGCCCACTTGCACGTTATGGGCGGTAATCTGCGGCCAGGGCACCCAGCCGCGCCAGCCTTCGGCTGCGTCGCCAGGCTGCAACCAATCTATATCGAGATCGCCCTGTATAACCACAGGCCGATCAGCCAGCTGGGAGACCCGCTTGCTCACCCAGGGACGTGCATGGTTCCAGTCAAACGTGGCGAAAACGATGCCGCACAATGCCAGCACCAGAATCAAGCCCAAGACTACCCACAACGCAATTTTGCCAAAACGCCGCATGACTGTCCCCTTCGGTATTCAGGCGCCAACACGCCCTATGACGCGTCTTTATTGTAGAGAGAGACTCTAAACGCATTGCAACGGAATGTACACGCTGTCGAGCCAGTTTCAGCGGAACTGATTGCAACGGCATGGCCCAGGAAGCAAGCCGTGTTCCTGCGTGCTGATAAAGACGGGGCCAGAAGCGCTTTGTATGCACGAAGCGGCGTATGTGGCAGGCGAAAAACCAGCGGTAAGATCGGCAAGAATGAATGTGTCTCTGTTGACGTACTCCATCAGATTCAGGCCGCCAACGAAAAAAGCCGGCGCAGAATGACTGCGCCGACCTGTTTCTACAACACGAATACTGCCTGCCGCGTATTGCCTCTGATCAGGCCGATACGACTTCGTTTGTGACAGAGTCTTCGGTTTCTGTCACCGAGGTGCGGATCAAATGATCAAAGGCGCTAAGTGCTGCCTTGGCACCGTCGCCTGCAGAAATAATAATCTGCTTAAATGGTACGGTGGTGCAGTCACCTGCTGCAAACACGCCTGGTATCGAGGTTTGGCCTCTGGCGTCGATTTCAATTTCACCAAAGCGCGACAGCGCTACGGTATCTTTAAGCCACTCAGTATTAGGCACCAAACCGATCTGGATAAACACGCCGTCAAGATCGATTTGCTTCATTTCATCAGTCAGGCGGTCTTTGTAGCTAAGCCCGGTAACTTTTTTGCCATCACCATGAATTTCGGTGGTTTGCGCCGAAGTGATAATGGTGACGTTTTTCATACTGAGCAGCTTACGCTGCAATACGGCGTCGGCACGCAGCGCGTCACCGAACTCAATGACGGTAACGTGCTTAACCAGACCAGCCAGATCAATGGCAGCCTCAACACCGGAGTTTCCACCGCCAATAACGGCAACATCTTTGCCTTTGAACAGCGGGCCATCACAGTGCGGGCAATATGCCACCCCGGCGTTGCGGTATTGGTCTTCGCCCGGTACGTTAATTTGGCGCCAGCGAGCACCCGTAGACAAAATTACCGTCTTACCTTTGAGTGAGCCGCCGCTTTCAAGTTTGACTTCAATTAGGCCTTCGCCGGGTACCAGTTGCTCGGCGCGCTGCACATTCATAATGTCAACGCCGTAGACATTGACGTGTTGCTCAAGCGCCGCCGCAAATTTGGGGCCGTCGGTTTCTTGCACTGAAATAAAGTTTTCAATAGACATGGTGTCAAGCACCTGCCCGCCAAAACGCTCAGCGACGATACCAGTACGGATGCCTTTGCGAGCAGCATAAATGGCTGCCGCAGCACCTGCAGGCCCGCCACCCACGATAAGTACGTCGTAAGGGTCTTTTTTGCTGAGTTCTTCAGCCTTGCGACTGGCTGCACCGGTGTCTAGCTTGGACAGCAACTCTTCTACGCCAGCACGACCCTGCCAGAATGCTTCACCATTAAGGAACAAGGAGGGTACCGACATGATCTGCCGCGCCTCAACTTCGTTCTGGAACAGTGCCCCATCGATGGCCACGTGGCGGATGCGAGGGTTAATGACCGACATGGTATTGAGTGCCTGCACCACATCGGGGCAGTTCTGGCACGACAACGAGAAAAATGTTTCGAACAGATAGTCGCCATCGAGATTTTTAATTTGTTCGACAACGGATTCATCAAGCTTTATGGGGTGGCCGCCCACCTGCAGCAGCGCCAGCACGAGCGACGTAAATTCGTGGCCCATGGGGATGCCTGCAAAGCACACACTGATATCAGTGCCGCTGCGACGGATATCAAAGGAAGGTGTACGTTCGCTGCCCTCAGGCTGCTCCACCAGGCTGATTTTGTCGGACATCAGTTCGATTTCAGTCAACAGCTCGCGCAGCTCCGCCGACTTGGCGCTGTCGTCGAGATGAGCGATGAGTTCAATAGGCTGAACAATCATCCCCATGTAGGATTTCAACTGCGATTTGATATTTTCGTCCAACATAATTTTGCCTACCTTCAGGATAAGAGGGTTTATGGTGGCCGCGCGGGCTTCTGGCCCATGCGCGGCGCGTTTTATGTACTTACCTGCTTATCGCAAGTGCGGTCGCAAAATTAGATTTTGCCAACCAGATCAAGCGAGGGGGTCAGCGTTTTGGCGCCTTCTTCCCATTTGGCGGGGCACACTTCGCCGGGGTGAGCGGCAATGTACTGTGCAGCCTTTACTTTGCGCAGCAGTTCGGAAGCAACGCGGCCAATGCCGTTATCGTGAACTTCCATTACCTTGATTTCGCCTTCAGGGTTGATGACGAAAGTACCGCGCAGTGCAATGCCTTCTTCTTCGATAAGCACTTCGAAGTTGCGCGACAGTTGCTGGGTTGGGTCAGCAATCATGGGGTACTGCACCTTGCCGATGGCTTCGGATGTGTCGTGCCATGCTTTGTGCGAAAAGTGAGTGTCAGTGGAGATGCTGTACACCTCGACGCCCATTTTCTGGAATTGTTCGTAGTTTTCAGCCAGATCTTCGAGCTCAGTTGGGCAAACAAACGTAAAGTCTGCAGGGTAGAAAACAAAGACCGACCATTTACCGGCGATGCTTTCATTGCTGACTTCTACAAACTTGCCATTGTGAAATGCAGTAGCTTTAAAAGGTTTGATTGTGGTGTTGACCAGAGACATGAAGTTTCCTTTTTGAGAGTTGAACAAAAGAGCATGGAACCAGTATAGGGACAGCCCAGTCATTTGTAAAATTGATTAATTTTATCATCGTAATAGCTAAACACTATTGATATTACGCAATAAAACGAGGCGCGGCCTCGTCTGCCTGGATTATACGTCGTCACCTCGATCCAGTTCAAGGGGGGATACCTTGCGCGCTGGCTGAGCGGTACGGCAGCAACCCCGCATACGCCATGTGCACCCGTTTAGCATATGGCGATGGCATTACTTTGCAGACGATGCTCTGAGTGATCACCCCGCCAGTGTTTCACCCAGCAGCACCTGCGGTTGTCCGGCCAGTGCGCGCGCCAGCTCCATCAGGCGCCGCTGCCTTGCATCATTCCTTGACCATTGCGGGTGTCCTCAAGACCTGCCCGACATTTACAACGAAACACAAACAGGCTTTGTAACTAGGCGTCAATCGCCGCACTGCGCGCCTTGACCAGCTCGGCGCGGCCGGCACCCCAGCCATTGAAGGCAGCGGCCAGACCCAGCGCTCCAAACAGCCACGCTGAAGCCTCATACCCGCCTGACAGACTGTGCAGCACGCCAACCAGCAGCGGGCCCACGGCAGCCAGCACATAGCCCACACCTTGCGCCATGCCCGAAAGATGAGCCGCTACGTGTGAATCAGAAGCGCGCAGCACGATAACCGTCATGGCCATGGCAAACAAACCACCCTGCCCTATGCCTTGCAGCAATGCCCAGAACCATAGCGTCGACACGGGGGCAAACAGCAACATAATCAGTGACAGAGATGCCACCAGCGCCAACAACGCATTGGTCAGGCGTTGGTCGCGAAAACGCACTGCCAGCGGTGGCATGAGCAGACAGGTTGCTACCTGCACCATGACCGACATGGACAGCATGAACCCGGCGTCAATGCCATCCAACCCCCTGCTGCGTAGAATCGGCGCCATCCAGCCCAGCACGCAGTAAGCCAGAGCCGATTGCAGCCCCATAAAAAACGTAACCTGCCAGGCCAAAGGGTCTCGCGTCAGGCCACTGACTGTGCGTCGGCTATGCCGGGGAATGACTGTGGCACGCAGCGCCTGGGGTGCCCAGACAAGCAATACGATGGCAGCCGGAACAGCCCAGACGGCGAGGCCAGCTTCCCAAGAATTACCAAAAAAATGAGCAAACGGTAGCGTAAAGGCCGCCGCCGCTGCGGCGCCCCCGCAAAGCGCCATGGTGTAAACCCCTGTCATAAGTGCCGCGCGATGCGGGAAATCGCGCTTGACCACGCTGGGCAACAAGACATTGCCGGTAGCGATGGCGGCCCCGGCCAGGGCTGAACCCAAGAACAGGGCATACATATCACCCATACCGCGCAAGGCGGTGCCGGCCACAAGAAAAAGCAGAGCCAGCAACAGACTGCGCTCGGGCCCTATCCGTTGAGAAAGCCGTGGCGCCAATGGCGCAAAGATTCCCAGACAAAGAACAGGCAAGGTCGTGAGATAACCAGCGCTGGCCGCTGACAGTGACGTGCGATCGATGAGATCAGGCAAAAGTACGGAGAGACTGGAAAACAAGGGGCGCAGATTGAAAGCAATCAGCATGAGGCTGATACCAAGAAGGATCTGACCGCCAGGGCCTCGGCTTACTGCTGTACCCAAGACGGCGCCTTTGCGCTCATCGACTTCGGCCTCAATGGCTCCGCCTGCACCCTGCTCTGCGACGAACCCACCATCGATTTCTGCTACAGGTTGGACTCCGGCTTCAGTGGCAGCGTCGACACTACGCACGGCGTTGGCAGCGGCGGCAGAGCTGGGGTGGTGGCCGTTGCTGGATTCAGAAGGGTTCATGCGTCGGGTTGCTTTGATCAGGATGTGGATATCTGATCATACTGCGTTGCGATGCCACAAAAACCCTTGACCCCGTGCGACCGTGTTGCCTCGGCAGGTTGAGAGAGGTACGCCCAGGAGCAGGTACCAGCTTTCGCTGATACCTCACTTTACACAATGTCTGTTGTTGCTAGTGCTACGGCAACATGATTCAGAGCCCTGCATTTAGTGCATGTATTTTTAACAAGCAGTGAGCGTCTGAATTTACTGCATGTTTCTTCTACATGTCCTGGGTGCCTGAATTTACTGCGTGTTGCTGCCTGGGCCAGCGACGGCACGTGCAATCGCCATGGCCTGCTCACTGCTGGCAACCGATACAACCATCGCCCCCTGCGTCAGCGGTTCGCTAATACGAGGTACTGCCACCAGGTTATCTGCAATGGTCACCACCATTAACTTGCCCTGATAACGACGGCTCAACTCGGAGAGCTTGCGGGCGCCTTCCTGATTAAACCCAAAGCGCACAAGGGCCTGGCCTTGCTTGGTCTGTAGCGGTTCGACACTAGCCAGATCTGCCCGGCTTAATACGGGTTGAGGCAAGACCCACAGCGAACCATCAGACAACTGCAATTCGCTCAGCCCCTCGGCCGATTCGGTTTGCGCCAGGCGAAAGAACACTTGCGTTGCCTGCGCCTGCTGCGAGGCAGCGGGCTGTGCGGCCGCTACGGTGGCGTTATTGGCAGCGGCGGCCTTTTGTGCAGGCGCCGTTGTTTCGCAGCCAGCCAGCAAAACGGCAGTTGCGATCAGTGCTGGAAAGAATAAAGTGCGTTTCATATGACTCTCTCTAAATAGGAGTAATTGATTCCAGGGGTGCTTAACGGCGCGCTGTAGCGGTGATGTCGACGCGGCGGTTAGGTTGCAGGCAGGCGATCAACTCGGCACGCGGGCCTTCGTTGCAGTGCACGACGGGCTGAGTCTCACCTGCGCCGCGGGCCGTGATCACGTTGGCTGGCACACCGTTGCCCACCAGCGATTCGCGCACCGCTTGTGCACGGCGCTGCGACAGCACCATATTGCTAGTGTCGCTGCCGATGTAGTCGGTGTGACCCACAACCTCAACTGACGACTTGCCAGCGTTGCCCAGCGCCGTTGCTACACGCGCCACCTCGTTCTGACCGGCGGCGGTGAGCGTAGCGCTACCGAATGCAAACAGCACATCACCGTTCAGTGAGAAGGTTTGAGGTTCTGGCTGCCCACCTCCAAGAATCGAGGCGCAGGACTCGGGCTGCCAGAAAAAGCTCTGTGCACGTTTGTCGTTGTCAAAAAGAATTTTGTACTGACACGTGACGTCGCCTTGTGGGGTTCTGAAGTGAAACAGGTAGTCCCACTCGCGCACACCGACCAGGCCTTCTGCAAAATGCGGGCGTCCAAGAAGGTTATACAACTGGTCTTTGGTCATGCCGGGCGCGACAAGGCGCAGGCTATCAAGTGTGGGATATGAACCCACATCGAAGCTGGCCTTTGTCGCATCAGGCCAGACGGGATTGTCGGTCGTGCCGTGTTCGCTGACTTTGCTCAGGCTGCCGCATGCAGCAAGGGTTAGAACGAGCAGTACACCACTCGTACGACGTGTGAAGGTTTTCAGTGATTTGAACATTTGATTTTTTTCCTAGGGTTGCCAACCCCGCCGGCACGCGACCGGCGGGGTGCTCACAGAGTGTTAGGGACGCACGCTTACCACTGGTAGCCCACGCCGACCGAGCCGCCGTAGTCACCACGTGATGAGCTGGTGGCGCTGCCCTTGACGACCCACTTACCGTTGTCAGACACCGTCGACAGACCCATGGCGTAGCCAGTTTCACCGCGCCACGTGCCGCCCGCCACACTGAACATGCTCTTGCCTGGCAGATAAGCCTGAGGCAGGCCTGCCGTAGCCAGAGCCGCCGCAATACCAGCGCTTGCGCGGTTATCTACTTGGTTGACCTTGCCACTCAGGTTGTCGACCCTGCTGTTCAGGTCGCCTGTAGCCTTGTTCAACTGGCTGACGTTGACCGCATCCTGGTCGTCCACCCCGGCGGCAAGATTGGTGATGCGTTTGTCATGCATATCAATGCCGCCCTTGTTGATGGTCGGGCCGTCCTTGATGGCCACTTCCTCGGCAGTTACCTTGGTTGCGGTCACTGACTTGACGGTGATGTCATCGGCAGTGGAAACGATGATGTTCAACCCATCATTTGTAATCTTGATGTTCTGCCCATCTTTGAAGTTGACGGTCTTGCCCGGTGCAACCTTGCTGGCGTCGCCACCGTTGGTCTGCACGTTCCAGCCGGCATTGGCTACATTGCTGACATTTTCGAGATCGGTATTCAGCCCAACGAGTGCGTCGTTGACGTTGTTATAACTGTTACCGCCCACGTTCAGCTCAGTCACCAGCTTGCCACCCACGAACTTCGAATTGCCGCCCAGCGAACCGGCCACTTGCTCACCCATGTCATGCAACTGGCTACCGTTAATGGCCTCCGTACTGTTCTTGGACACTTCGCCCTGAGCCAGATTGGAGATGGTCGTACCACCGGTTTTGCCACCGTCCATCGACTTGGTGCCTTCTAGCGTGATCTGGTTTTTCGGATCACCTGCCTTGCCGTCATACTTCACGGCGCGATCACCCAAGTTGTCCACGTTCTGCTGAACGTCCTTAAGCTGGCTAACGTTGACGGCATCGGTCAGGGCCGTGCCAGCCGCAACGTTGGTGATCTTGTGGCCACCGGCATTAATGCCGCTGATCGACGAGATGATCACGCTGCCTGCTGTCAGGCCCTGGTTGGTCAGAGAGATCGGGCCATTAGGACCGCCGGCAATGGTAATGCCCTCGGTGTTCATGACCGTATTGCCCGTGGTGACCTGGTCGATGCTGATTTCACGCGCCAGATTGAACAAGACTTTATTCGGATCGGTCGCATCTTTCTCGATCACAATGTTCTTGTCGGTATTGGCCAGATCAACTGTGCCACCCGGAGCAACATTGCTTTCGTTTTTGCCATCAGCCTTCAGATTCCAGCCTCGGTTAGCCACTTCGGAAACATCATCCAGCTGGCCGACGTTGACGGCGTCCGTTTTGTCGGTACCGGCGGCAACATTGGTTACCTTGTTGCCGCCCATGTTGATGGTGGCACCGTGCTTGATCATCAGGCTTTTGTTAACCGTCAGATCGTTGGTAACGACGGCCTTGAACTCAGGCGCTTCAGCCATCTGGATGTTGATCGCCCCCGTTACCGGGTCGGTCACCGTCTTGAGGTTGGCACCGCTGTAGGCACCTGCCGTCGTCGCTTCGCCCTGAATGGCAAGCGTGGAGCCCAGGTCGCGATGAACATCAGCGCCTTCGTTGCCTGCAAAATTCAGACCTTTGGTCGTCACTGCGTCATCCAGCTCACCAAGCTGCTCGTACACCACCACGTCGCCGTTGTTTTCAGCTTTGGCCACGTTGGTGATCTTGTTGCCACCCATGTTGATGGTGGTGCCGCCAGCCACGTTGATTGCGCCAGGCGTTACGTAGAACGTATCGCCCAGGTTGGTGTCGCCTTTGACCGTCAGGTTCTTGCTGATGTTGACGGTTCCCAACTCAAGACTGTCAGCCAAGGCAAACTTGATGTCGTGATCGGTGGCCAGCTTCTCGATGACCATATTGCCGTCTGTGGATAAAAGATCAACCTTGCCATCTGGTTTAACGTTGCTGCTGTTGGCCCCAGAAGCCGAAACATGCCAGCCCTTGTTTGCTGTTTCGTCGACTTTGGTGAGCTGGTTGACGTTAACGGCATCCGTGCCCGCTACGCCTGGCGCAACGTTGGTGATGACTTTATTTCCTGCGTTGATGCCTGCCAAAGTGATGCTCGGGCCACCCAGTAGCGTCAAGCCAGTGCCGTTGATCAGCGTATCGCCCATCTGCACACTGCCTGCAACGCCCAGATCCAGGTTTTTCGACAGTGCAATGCTCAGACCATCTGGGTTGGTTGTGGTGGAGATATTGCTGTCTGCGCCCGTGATGGCAACCGTTTCGCCCAGCTTGCGATTCAGATCGGCACCCGCATCAGCCTTGAACGTTAGCGGCTTGTTCGCCAGCGTGTTGAGCTGACTTACGTTGACCGCGTCTGTATCGGCCGTACCCGCATCCACACCATGGACTTTGTTGCCGCCCATGTTGATGTCGGTGTTAGGGCTGACGATCAGCTCTTTGCTGATATGCGCACCGCCACTCAACGAAGCCAGACCAGTGACGTTAAGCGCACCGCCTACGTTGGCGTTGTTGGTGACCGTCAGGTTGTTGGCAATGGTGACGTTGTCCGCCAGACCAAAACGTACCTGGTGCGGATCGGTAGCCGGGCCTTTGCTGACAACAATGTTGTTGTCGGTGGCGTTGGTCAGATCAACCTTGTCGGAAGGCTTGACGTTGGTCGAATCCGCACCATTGGCTGTCAGATGCCAGCCTGCGTTGGCTACATCAGACACATCATCTAATTGCCCCAGGTTAACGGCGTCCGTCTTGTCGGTACCGGCTGCAACATTAGTTACTTTGTTGCCGCCCATGTTGATCGTGGCACCGTTCTTGACTGTCAAGTTTTGGTTGACTGTCAGACCTTCGGTGGTAACCGCATCGAACACAGGTGCCTTAGCCATCCGGATATTGATCGCACCTGTTGCTGGATCAGTCACCGTCTTGATGTTGGCCCCGCTGTAGCCACCTGCTGTCGAAGCTACACCTTTAATGGCAAGCGTGGTACCCAGATCGCGATGCACATCAGCACCTTTGTTACCGGCAAAGTTCATCCCTTTTTTCGTCAGCGTGTCGTCCAGCTCACCAAGCTGTTCGTAGACCACAACCTCACCGTTGTTCTCGGCTTTGGCCACGTTGGTGATCTTGTTGCCACCCATGTTGATGGTGGTAGCAGGTGCCACATTGATTGCGCCAGGCGTCACGTAGAACGTATCGCCCAGGTTGGTGTCGCCTTTAACTGTCAGGTTTTTGTTGACATTGACGGTACCCAAATTCAGGTCATCAGCCAGCGCAAACTTGATGTCGTTATCAGTGGCCACCTTCGTAATGACGATGTTGCCGTCTGTCGGCGACAAGTCAACCTTGCCATCAGGCTTAACGTTGCTGCTGTTGGCGCCCGTAGCCGTCAAATGCCAGCCTTTGTTTGCCGTTTCGTCGACTTTTTTGAGCTGACCGAAGTTGACCGCGTCCAACTTGTTAGTACCCGCTTTGACATTGGTGATCTTGTTGCCACCCATGTCGATTTTGGCACCCTTCTTGACTGTCAGATTTTGGTTAACTGTCAGATCTTCGGTGGTAACCGCATCGAACACAGGGGCCTTGGCCATCAGAATGTTGATCGCACCTGATGCCGGGTCGGTCACCGTTCTGATATTGGCACCCGTGTAGGCACCCGCTGTCGAAGCTACACCTTTAATGGCAAGCGTGGTACCCAGATCGCGATGCACATCGGCACCTCTGTTACCGGAAAAGTTCATGCCTTTTTTCGTCAGCGTGTCGTCCAGCTCACCAAGCTGCTCGTAGACCACAACTTCGCCGTTGTTCTCGGCTTTGGCCACGTTGGTGATCTTGTTGCCACCCATGTTGATGGTGGTAGCAGGTGCCACATTGATCGCGCCAGGCGTCACGTAGAACGTATCGCCCAGGTTGGTGTCGCCCTTGACCGTCAGGTTTTTGTTGACATTGACGGTACCCAGATTCAGGTCGTCAGCCAGCGCAAACTTGATGTCGTTATCAGTGGCCACCTTCGTAATGACGATATTGCCGTCTGTGGGGGACAGGTCTACCTTGCCATCAGGCTTGACGTTACTGCTGTTGGCGCCCGTAGCCGTCAGATGCCAGCCTTTATTGGCTGTCGCGTCGACGTCCTTGAGCTGGTTGACGTTAACGCCGTCAGTGCCCGCTACGCCTGGCGCAACGTTGCTGATGACTTTACCGCCCGCGTTCACACCTCCTGTCAACGTGACACTCGGCCCGCCTGCAATGGTCAACCCATTGTTATCGACCAGCGTATTGCCCATCTGCACGCTGCCCGTTGGCCCAAGATTCAGATTTTTCGCCAGTGCAATGTTCACGCCATCTGGCGTGGTAGCCGTGGAGATATTGCTGTCTGCACCCTTGATGGCAACTGTTTCGCCCAGCTTACGGTCGAGATCAGCCCCTGCATCAGCCTTGAATGTCAGCGGTTTGTTGGCCAGCGTATTGAGTTGGCTTACGTTGACCCCGTCAGTGTCGGCAGTACCTGCAGCCACGCCATGGACTTTGTTGCCACCCATGTTGATGTCGGTGTTAGGGCTAACGATTAGCTTTTCGCTGATGGTTGCCCCGCCCGCAAGATGGCTCGCTCCGGCCACACTCATGGCGCCCGCAATGCTTGCGCTGCCACCGATTGAGGTGTTACCGCCAATCGTTGCATTGCCGGCAACTTCCGAGTTGCCGCCCACTTTCAGGTTATTGGCAATGGTGACGTTATCTGCCAAGCCAAAGCGCACCTGGTGGGGGTTGGTCTCCGTACCCTTGCTGACAACAATGTTGTTGTCGGTGGCGTTGGTGAGGTCAACCGTCTCGGTAGGCTTCACGTTAGTGGACGATGCGCCATTGGCGGTCAGATGCCAGCCTGCGTTGGCCACATCCGATACATCATCCAATTGCCCCAGGTTGACGGCGTCTGTCTTGTCGGTGCCGGCTGCAACATTGGTGATCTTGTTGTGGCCCATGTTGATGGTGGCACCGTTCTTAACTGACAGGTTGTTGTTGACCGTCAGGTCGTTGGTGGTGACAGCCTTGAACTCAGGTGCTTCAGCCATCTGGATGTTGATCGCTCCATTGGCTGGGTCAGTTACCGTCTTGAGGTTAGCACCGCTGTATGTGTCCGCTGTAGTGGCATCACCCTTGATGGCAAGCGTGGTACCCAGATCACGATGAACATCGACACCTGTGTTACCGGCAAAATCCAGACCCTTGGTCGTCAGGGCCGTATCCTGATTTTTGAGCTGGCTTACGTTAACCGCGTCAGTATCGGCAACGCCTGCAGTCACGTTAGTGATCTTTTTATCGCCGGCGTTAATACCCGTTGCCGCCGACACGACTACCGTGCCCGCTTTCAGGCCATCATTGGTCAAGGTGATAGGACCGTTGGCACCGCCATTAACCGTAATACCACCGGTGTTCATCACCGTATTGCCTGTGGTCACTGAAGTGACAGCCAAATCCGGGTTCAACTTAACCTGGAGTGCAGCATCATCGTCTGCACCAGTTTGGGCGATTGTGACGTTGCTGTCACCACGGAAATCAACTTTGCCATTGGGGCCGATGTTGTTCGTCGTGGTACCGCTATTGGAACTTACATTCCAGCCCGCGTTGGCTACATCAGAGACATTATCCAATTGCCCCACGTTAACGGCGTCTGTCTTGTCGGTACCGGCGGCGACATTGGTAATCTTGTTGCCACCCATGTTAATGGTGGCACCGTTTTTGACCGACAGGTTGTTGTTAACCGTCAGATCGTTGGTGGTGACAGCCTTGAACTCAGGTGCTTCAGCCATCTGGATGTTGATGGCACCGTTGGCTGGGTCAGTCACGGTCTTGAGGTTAGCACCGCTGTACGTGCTCGCTGTGGTGGCATCACCCTTGATGGCAAGCTTGGTACCCAGATCACGATGAACATCGGCACCTGTGTTACCGGAAAAATCCAGACCCTTGGTCGTCAGGGCCGTATCCTGATCTGTGAGCTGGCTCACGTTGACCGCGTCGGTCGGAGCTGTACCTGCAGTCACGTTGGTGATTTTCTTATCACCCGCGTGAATTCCGCCCACCGTTACGCTTGGCCCGCCCGTAATGGTCAGCCCTGCGTTATTGACCAGGGTATTGCCCATGGTCACACTGCCCGCAGGCCCAAGCTTCAAGTCTTTCGCCAGAGCAATATCCACACCCTCTGGCGTGGTGGTCGTGGAGATATTGCTGTCTGCACCATTGATGGCAACCGAGTCACCAAGCCTGCGTTCGAGATCAGCCCCCGCGTCAGCCTTGAACGTCAGCGGTTTGTTGGCCAGCGTGTTGAGCTGACTTACGTTGACCCCATCAGTGTCGGCAGTACCCGCCGCCACATTGGTGATCTTGTTGCCGCCGAAGTTCACATTGGTATTCGGGTTGACCGTCAGGCTATTGCTGATGGTTGCGCCGCCGTTCATATTGGTCATGCCGGCGATAGTGGTGTCACCACCTACCGTCAGATCATTTTTCACCTTCACGTCATCGGCCAGGTTAAACTGAACATTCCCACCTGCCTGGGCAATCTTAATATTGCCATCGGTATTCGCCAGGTCAACCTTGCCACCAGGCGCCACATTGCTAGCGACCCCGTTGTTGGTGGAAAGATCCCAGCCCTTGTTGGCCACGTCGCTCACTTCAGTCAGCTGATCAACGTTGACCGCGTCCGTGCCGTCTGTGCCCTTGGCAAGGTTGGTGATCTTTTTGCCGCCCATGTTGATGCCGGTGTTGTTGATTACCGGACCACCGTTATTGATGCTCAGGCTGTCAGCCGTCAGGTTTTTGGCCAGCAAAATTTCCATATCGCCCGCCGCATTGACCTGCGTGCGAATGTTGTCCGACGAGGCAGCGGCGGTGTTGGCCAGCGATCCGCGTATGATCTGAGTTTCGCCCAACTTGCGGTCGACGCTGCCCGCGTTACCGGCAAACGTGATGGGTGTGTTCTTCACCGTGTTGAGCTGGCTTACATTGACCGCGTCAGTGTCGGCAGTACCCGCCGCCACATTGGTGATCTTGTTGCCGCCGAAGTTCACATTGGTATTCGGGTTAACCGACAGACTGTTGCTGATGGTTGCACCGCCGTTCAGTTTGGTCATGCCGGCGATGGTGGTGTTGCCAGTAATAGCCGTGTCACCACCTACCGTCAGATCATTTTTTACCTTCACGTCATCGGCCAGATTGAACTGAACATTCCCACCTGCCTGGGCAATCTTAATATTGCCATCGGTATTCGCCAGGTCAACATCGCCACCAGGCGCTACAGTGCTAGCGACTCCGCTGTTGGTGGAAAGATTCCAGCCTTGCGCTGCGTACTGGATGGCGTCGTGAACATTGTCTTCACCGGTGTTACCAATATTGGTCATGGTCAGGCTGCCGTTCGGGGTCAGCTTCGCGTTGCCACCCAAAATCCCTTTCGTTGTATTGGCAACATTCCCCAGCACGGAATTTGTGGCGTAAAGCTGACTACCATTTATGGCATCGGTACTTGTGCCGCTGATCCTGCCAGCAGCAACATTGGTGATGGTGCGTTTCTCGCCTGCCGTTCCAACACTGACCGTAGCAATGGGCGCAGTACCTGCGAAGTTGCCATAGGTTAGATTGTTAAGGGTTGCATTTGTAGTGCCTACTGGACCATCTGTTGCAGCACCGTCACCCAGAGCGACCGAACGTCCATTTTCTGCAGTTGCGCCCCGCCCGATTGCAACCGCACCGGCGGCAGTGCTATGTGCACCTGCACCCATCGCAACAGCGTCGGCAGCGGTGCTCTGTGCCCCTGTACCCATCGCCATAGCACTGGCAGCGGTACTCTGTGCGCCTGTACCCATCGCAATAGCTTGCTGCCCCAGAGCAAGGGCACTACTGCCTTGTGCAATTGACTCCACTCCGCTGGCTTGAGCCTTGTACCCAAGAGCTTGAGCAAAATTAGCAGTCGCTCTGGCTTCTCTGCCTGTAGCTATGCTGCTATTCATCTCAGCGACCGAATCCGACCCAATCGCAATGGAATCACGATTACTGCCCAGATCACCCACGTTAGGGTTCTCCTGACCTGACCGGGCCTTGGCCCCCAACGCGATACCACGTTCCGCGTAACTGCCTGCACCCGTGCCACTTGCTTGCGAATCTACACCCGCCCCACGCGCACCAGTACCGAATGCCATCGCATTCGCTGCTGTCGCATGTGCCGCACTACCTTGCGCAATACCTCTGTCAGCATTAACAACGGAATCTTTTCCGATGACGATACCTTCAACCGCCGTCGAGGAAGACTGAGTACCGATAACAATGGAGTTTTTAACCGATGGACCGTTGTCCTGACGGTCTGTATACGAGTCTCTACCAATAACGATGGAATTTTCATCGCGACTTATCACATGTGTGCCGATAGCTACGCCGCTTTCGTGGCGCGCTTCTGACTGCGAATTACCGACCGTGGTGGAGTTCTTACCCAGCCCTTTGATATTGTGGCCAAGCACCACAGCAGAATCACCTTCAGCGCCAGCCATATGCCCGATAGCAATTGCGTCGCGATTCTTCGTGGTTGCGTCTGGGCCTATAGCGATCGAGTCAGTCGCGACCGCGCCATTGTTGTTTTTGTTGCCCTTGTCTGTGCCGCCATCGTTGATGCTGACATATTGCTGCATATTCTGATCGATTTGAGTCTGCAGGTTATTGATTACACCCCCGGCAAAATCAATATCGCTCAGATCGATTCCCGACACCGCTTGTTGCAACTGTCGAACGTTTACCGCATCCGTTTCATTTGCGCCATCTTCTACATTGACAATACGCCGCGTAAACTCGCCTCCTGCGGCGCTACTACCTACAGAAACGGCACTGCCCGAAAACGGACGATTGGTGAACTTACTGCTTCCGGAGACGTCAGCCTGACTGGCCCGAGAGTTCAAACCTAAAGCTACGTAACCGCTATCCGCATGGGCGTTAGGGCCAACTGCAGTTCCTGTTCCTAGCGCCGTTGTCTGACGCCCCAATGCAACCCCCGTATTACCGGCGGAAGCCAAATACCCAATCGCGACGCCTTCGGTCTCCGACTTGGAATCTTCCCCGATACTGACAGCTCGGTTCGCTGTGCGACCGGTATTCGCATTAGTGCCGATACTGACGTTTGCGTCGCCGTCTACGCCGACACCAGCCTTGCGTCCAAAAGCAATATTTTCGTTGCCCTCAACGCCATTGCCAGCCTGGTCGCCCATCGCGACGTTAAACTGGCCATCGACATGTTGTCCTGACTGAGCACCAATGGCAATATTGTGCGACCGATCATTTGGAAGGTTGGGGTTCGTGCTCAGACCTGCGGCGCTACCGATTGAAATATTATTCTCAGCCGCTGCTACCGCCCCCTTACCCATGGCAATTCCGTTGGCACCACTTGCTGTTGCGCTTGTTCCAAACGCAAGGGTGTTACCACCCGAAGCACTTGCTTGATGACCAATAGCTGTACTGCCTGCACCGCTACTTACACTGTCTTTCCCAATAGCGATCGCAGCAACCGGGTCGCTGCCGCTTGTTGGCGTTAACGCTTTAGCGCCATCACCCACTGCAACCGAGCTCGCGCCTTCGGCGATGGCCCCTGCACCAATGGCTGCAGCATTACCACCGCTGGCTTTGGCGCCAGTGCCTGCGGCCAATGCCCCTGTAGCGCTAGCATCAGAATCAGCCCCCACTGCCACCGCATTGTTAGCGCCAGTGCGTGCATTGTGACCGGCCGCAAAACTACTAGTGCCACCCGACACGGAGTCAGGACCGATCGCGATGGAATCCACACCCGTCGCGTGAGCATCAGGCTTGGTGGAATTGGCACGGAAATACTTGATGCCTTTGCCTTCTTCATTCAGCAAGTGATAAACCTGCCCCGCATTTATGGCGTCAGTGCTTCCGGCGGCAACGTTTCCGTTGCCCACGTTGGTGATCTGATTACCGGCTACGTCAAGGCCGCCATTCAGTGTCGTCTGGCCCGTAACACTAAGTGGGCCGCCTACCGTTGTGGCTCCCATACTCGTCACGGTATTAGCCGTCACTGCACCCAATGCTGAAGATCCGTTGACGGTTAACCCAGCAAGTGTCGTAGCACCAGTGACATTGAGCCCGGCCAATTGTGTAGTACCACCCGTGACGGTCAGCCCCGACAATGTGGTTGTGCCCGCAGTCAGCGCACCCAGCGTACTTTGCCCCGCAACACTCAAGGTCCCAGCAAGCGTCGTAGCACCGGTAACACCCAGGTTCTGGGCCGTGACAGACTGCAACGAAGTTGCTCCTGCAACCGTGAGCTTCTTCTTTACATCCAGATCATCTTCCAACGTGGACTTACCATCGACGGTCAGATCACCACCAACGTCGGCATCACCCGTTACTGCCAAGCTGCTACCCGTCAATGCCTGCGCAAAAGCCACCTGCCCACTACCTAGCAGGCCAGCTCCCATTAGAGCGAGCGCACACAACGTAAGTGTCCATGCGCCCGCAGGTGCGGCGCCTCTGGCGCCAGTGCCTACTGAAGAGCCCGATCGCTTGCCGCGTGACTTGGCAATCTCTGGAACTGCAACATAAGTTCCCGTTTGTTCATTCCATAACGTTCTGTAAATTCGATTCACAATACTCTCCGTCCGTGCAAAAGTGAGCCCTGCCGACGTCACGTACCAGGTGATCAAATTCGGTATGGGCAGCTGTTCAAGGTTTTGTTACCAATCGTGGTGCTTTGGTGACACTTTGCGCGATATTGAGAGGTGTGACTTTTGATTTCTGCGCAAAAACTTTTGTTTCTTCGTTAATCTTTTGTGACAAACGTCAAGAATCGACAAAGAATGTAAATCAGCAGGCGGAGCGTGAATTCATAAGAAAAGGACGCGAAAAGCGTCCTTTGGCTGCTACCGATTTCCGGTCATTCAGGTAAAAGCATTCAAAACATATCACCCTGTATAACGTGGATAATCTCGTGATAAGGGCTCTGTCGAAATGACCATGGGTTCACCCCCACGTAGTCATGAAACGCGACAGCAAACTCAGAGGTATGCTCAAAACCTACCGCTGCAGAAATCTCATTTAAGGTGAGCGAACTTTGAACTAAAAGCCGCTGAGCCGCAAGAAAGCGCGTTTCAGCCAGTAATGAGGCGACGTTTTTCCCGCACACTTTTTGTACGGCACAATCGAGAAGCGCTGGATCTGTGCGCAGCAAAGCTGCCAGATCCGACAGGGATTGAAGCTTTCCGTAGTGCTGCTCAATACAGTTACGGGCATATCTTGCAAGCAACAAATCGCCTTTGGAATTGTGGTTGGCGCTGTTAGTTGTAGTTGTTTCTTGTGTAGTCATTTTTATTCTTAATCACAGCACGCCGCGGACAGATAAATCGATCCTTTTTATGTTTCACAATGATGCACTTAAGCCAGACATATTCAGATCGAAAGCTCGTCACACTAAATTCTCAAATTGATTCTATTTGATACATATTGAGCTATTGCCTGGGCATCTTCTTTTGAAAACAGCACGAATTCTTTTGATTTCGGCGTTTTGAGCTTACGTCTGTCAAATTTATTCAAATCTCTTCAGCTACTGTGCAGTCACGCTATGTTCCACTCAGCTTTGCTGTTTTGCGAAACTCAGACGGAGACTTTCCGGCATATTCTCTGAATGCCGTAGAAAAATTCGCCGCACTTGACACCCCGATCTCGTCAGCAATGGCCACCATACTCAACGACGAATTCAACAGTAAGTGTTCTGCGTGCAACATGCGTCGCTGACGGATATAGTCGGCCATGGTCATATTCAGGCGCAGCTCAAAAGCCCGCAACAAACGGCGCTCTGAAACGCCCAGTTGTTTGGCTATGTCGGGCGACCGAGGTGGATCAATGAGCTGTTCGTGAATAATCTGGGTGGCTGCACGCAGCAGAACACGGTCGCGTTCAAGGTTTATGGCGTCTTGCGCTGATTTAAACCCACCGGCCTTGCCACCGGTGGCTGCAGCAAGCTGGCTCTCAGTCAAGATCGAATCCGCTTCTGCGATGTCTGTAAACGCAGGCAAGCTGCCACCATCCTGGCTGTTCGTTGCATCATTTGGGTCGGCTAGCCCACCGGAAGCGCGGCTGACCGCCGCACGTTGCGCCAGATCTAAGTGGATCTTGACACGCTCCGTCACTTCCTCCGCCTGATAAGGCTTGACGATGTAATCGACAGCGCCACTGCGTAAACCGAGCAATCTCTGCTCCAGTTCGACACTCGAAGTCAGAATAAGTATCGGAATGTGCTGCGTTTTAGGGTCTGCCTTTAAAAGTCGGGCAACGGCAAAGCCGTCCATTTTAGGCATACGAATGTCGAGCAAAATCAAGTCGGGCAGGCTTGCCTGAGCGCGTGCATACCCCTGTGCGCCGTCGAAGGCCACGCTAATGCGGTAGTCATTCTGGCGTAGCATTTCTACCAGAATTCGAAGCTGCTCGGGGTTGTCATCAACTGCCAGAATATGGGCGCGAGACCGATTTTGTACATTCATAGACAATAAATACCTTTGGTAACGTTTGCCACGTTACTAGCACCTATCTAGTTCGTCTATGTTTAAGGCTGAACTTTTCCAATTGTTGACATATAGCGTTGTATTTAGACTTTTAACGGTCATTAAAACTGTCTAACCATTGTTTTTCAGATACCGGCTGCGGTTTTTACCAACACAGTTATGGCGACCAGTGCACAAACCGTAGCAAAACCTAGTTGCAGTAATCGCGGCGAAAGACGGGGCGACGCCACTCTGCCGACCAACATGCCGACCAGGGCAAAAACAACAAAGGCAGTCATGTTTGCGGGCCATTGAAACTGTGTGGACAACAGGGCGTTGCCGACGGTAGCACCTGAAATAAGTGCGATAACCATGAGCGACGTAGCAACGACACTGTGTATGCCAACATTACTGAATTTTTGCAGGGCGGGCACGATGATGAAGCCTCCACCCACGCCCAGCATGCCGGTAAACAGCCCTGAGGTCGCGCCAATTGCGCCGATCGTGGCCGCAACGCGCGGGCTCCAGACAAAGCGTCCTGTTTCAGGCGAAACCATACAGGGCTTGATTGGGTTTTCGGTGACTATTGTGGAGCTTCGCGGTAGGGCCTTTTGGTAGCTTCTAAACGACACGAAGGCCATGATGCATGCAAACATGACCATGAGCCATGCAGAGGGCAGGTGTCTGGCAATCATTACACCTAAGGGTGCCGTTACGGCCCCCATGCTGGACATGAGTGCGGCAGCCTTGTACCGAACCCAGCCTCTGCGCAAGCCGTCGATAGCGCCCAAAATACCCGCCAGGCTCACCGCGACCAAGGTGACCGGTGCAGCCACCTTGATGTCGGTGCCAAGCACAAGCACGAGCGCAGGCACGGCAAGTATGCCGCCCCCCGCGCCGGTGAGCCCCATGATGAGCCCCACCACCATGCCCAATATGCTTTCGATAATCATGCATTGATTATATAAGCAGAAACGATATGCTTATTTCCGTAAGAAATAAAGAGCATTGAGGGAACGGCTAGAACTCATGATCCATACTCAAAAAAGCCACATCTTATAGACTGTCAGCGTGAGGTTTTTAAAGAGGAGGTAGCCGGCCTTCAGTGGCAGGCAGAAGCACGTATGCATATGCAGACGCATCGAGGTTTTGGCCCCCCGTCTCAGCCATGACTTGCCGCTTGCTGGCAGCGTAAAAGAAAACCCACCGCGCTCAGAAACCATGGTTTCAGGCCATTGCGGTGGGTTTGTGCTGCCCGTGGCAAAACTGCCCCGCCTTAAACTGCGGGGCCAGTCTCACACTGGTTTGTGGGCTAACCGCGCCTTAAAGCCCTATGCACAGATACTTGACCACAAGATAGTCGTCCAGCCCGTACTTGGAGCCTTCACGCCCCAGGCCAGATTGCTTCACGCCGCCAAAAGGTGCAGCTTCATTGGACACGATGCCGGTATTAATGCCGACCATGCCGTATTCAAGCGCCTCGCCCACGCGCCAGACTCGGCCGATGTCGCGACTGTAGAAGTACGCAGCCAGACCAAACTCGGTGTCATTGGCGAGTTTGATGACTTCTTCGTCTGTTTTGAAGCGGAACAGGGGTGCCAGCGGGCCAAAGGTTTCTTCTTTGGCTACTTTCATGGCTGGCGTGATGTCAGTCATGATGGTCGGCTCGAAAAAAGTACCGCCCAAGGCATGAGCCTTGCCGCCTGTAAGCACTTTTCCGCCTTTTTCCAGCGCATCAGCGATGTGCTCTTCGATTTTACGCACGGCATTTTCGTCAATAAGAGGGCCTTGTGTAACGCCTTCTTCGAGCCCGTTGCCAATCTTTAGCTTGCTGACGGCCGCAACCAGCTTTTGCGCAAAAGCATCGTACACCGCTTCGTGAACATAGATTCGGTTGGCACAAACACATGTTTGCCCGGTATTGCGGTACTTGCTCGCCATGGCCCCTTCGATCGCGGCATCTAGGTCAGCATCATCAAAAACGATAAAGGGCGCATTGCCCCCGAGCTCCATAGACACTTTCTTAATGGTGCTGGCGGTTTGCTCCATGAGTTTTCGACCCACTTCAGTGGACCCGGTAAACGTCATTTTGCGCACAATAGGGTTGCTGGTCATTTCGCCGCCAATCGCGCTGGCCGACCCGGTCAAAATGGAGAAAACGCCAGGTGGCACGCCCGCCTCTTCGGCAAGCACGGCCAATGCCAACGCAGAGTATGGCGTTGCTGTTGCTGGCTTGACCACGAAGGGGCAGCCTGCCCCTAATGCTGCGCCCGCTTTGCGGGTAATCATGGATGAGGGGAAGTTCCAGGGGGTAATGGCGGCGCATACGCCTATAGGCTCTTTGATCACGACCACACGGCGGTCGGGCGATGGGCCCGGAATGGTATCACCGTAAGCGCGTTTGCCCTCTTCGCCATACCATTCAAAATAGGAGGCCCCATAGGCGATCTCGCCCTTGGATTCAGCCAGTGGCTTGCCCTGCTCGACCGTCATGATGGTGGCAAGGTCGTCGGCATTGGCCATCATCAGGTCAAACCAGCGGCGCAATATGTTTGCACGCTCTTTGGCCGTTTTGCTGCGCCAGCCTGCCCAGGCTGCATCGGCCGCCTCAATGGCACGCCGGGTTTCGGTTGCACCCATTTTGGGTATGGTGCCTATGACTTCACCCGTGGCGGGGTTAGTTACGTTTATGGTTTCGCCACTGTCTGCGTCGCACCATTTGCCATTGATATAGCACTGTTGCCGAAATAAACCCGGGTTTTTCAAATTAAGCATTTTGCCCTCCTCTCTGATTGTGCAATGACTGTTCTGATTTGCGTATAGAGCAAGCCTCAGCGCCATACAAGCAAAGCTTAACTGTACGCTTTTTTCAAATAACTTACCTATGGTGGCACCGTGTTCCGCCTGTGGCACGGCCGTTCTGCCCGCAAACGAAAAACCTGCCTGCTAGTACTGCGCACGACATCAGTGCGTATCACGCCCCGTCGATCAAGACGGCGGCATCCTCACTCCAGTCGCGAGCTCGTGAAAACCGCTTGAGCCCGGTGTTCACGTTTATGCCGAAAGGTGCCAGCGTCTCTGCCAAATGACCCGCGTTGCGAGCAAGGGACTGATCGTCAGGCAGATCCCCCCGGGTGGCGATGATCACGCGATTGCCTTCGCGCAGGTTAAAGAAATTACCGAATACAGCCGCATAGGTCGCAGACTCTTGCTCGTACATGTGGCTATTGGTAAAGGTGTTGGCCACCAGAACACCATCCGGACTGAGGATAGTGCGCACCACATGCAGGAACTCAACCGTAAGCAGGTGGGCTGGAATGTAATCCACGTCAAATGCGTCCAGCATCACCATGTCGTACTTGCGGCCTTCCCGGCTGGCACGCTCCACAAAATCGCGGCCATCCTCGATAAAGACACGTTGTTGTGGGCCCTGCTCGTACCCGAAAAAGCGTTCTGCCACGCGGACGACGGCGGGATCAATTTCAACGGAGTCAATAATCGCGTCTGGAAGTATTTTGGCAAAGGCACGCGGGATGGTCGCCCCGCCAAGACCCACAATTAATATGTTCTGCGGGTTTGGCCTCACAAATAAAGCGGTGGTCATCATGCGCGTATAGGCGAACACCATTTTATCGGGGTCAGCCAGGTCAAAACAGGTTTGACGACCATCGTCTTGTGTCTGCTCGAAGTTCATGCATCGTTCCCCGTCTTCCTCAAAGACCAGAACGGCCGCAAAGTCAGACGGCTCGACATGAATGACATGCGTGTCCGGGCCGGTAAACAGGGCATAAGTAATGAGTACAGGTGCCAAAACGGCCAGAACGCCGCCGAACACGGCGATGAATGGTAGTTGGCGACGGGAAAGTTGCATGAAGGTGGAAGCCCTGGTTGACGAGACGGCGGACGTGGCAGATAACGCCGAGCGAGATCATCCGCCACTACATTGAACAACTGCAAACCCCGCGCTGACCGCACCCAAAGGGTACCGTGCTGTGCTGCGCTGTGCCGTGCTGCGAGACTGATACTGCCATTAAATTGCAACACCCTGCGAGGCTTTATACCTGCAGGGTGTGTTTAGGCTTTTGACACGGAGTCAGCCTGTCGCTTTATATCTCGATGGGCCGTCATGGTAGCGGCCCAATTAAAACGATACTGTCAGGCGTAAGAGACGAGGCCTTTGATCTTGGCGGCATCGTAGCCCGACCATGTGTCCTGATCGGTCTCGACGACTGGCGCGCTGCGAAAGCCCAGGCTGCTCAGACGCTCGAGGTGGTCTTGCTGCTGCGTGATGTCGATGGTTTCATATTCGATTCCCAGAATATCCATGTCACGCTTGGTGAGATCGCATTGTGGGCAGTTGGGTTTGGAGTAGACGGTTACAGCCATGGTGAAGTCCTTGTTTTAGTTTATGGGGGCCGACAGGGTTTAGAAATCTACTTCGAAGACTTGGTCCTGATCGTCGCGCCGCATGACGCCGACTTTGTACTGGGCTGTGTCCTCTTCCTGGTTGGATGCCTGGATTTTGCTCATGTTCAACCAGCTTTCCATGTATTTCAGGGGGTTCTCTTCGATGATGGGAAAGGGCATCTCGTCCTCAATGCCAAAGAACCGAGCTACGTCAGTAGAGCTGAAATGTACCCAGTCTTTCATCATCTGGCAGGTCACGCCGGTAAGCTCACGGCCTTCAGAGAAGGCGTAATCTGTCCATTCGATTTCGCTGGCAGTTACCTCGGAGACCATGGCGATGATCTTTTCGCGGCATTGTTCGAAGGCAGTGCGACCGCGTTCGGTCTTGAACATGGCACGCAGAACCTCTTTGCCGTACTGCACATGAATCTCGAACTCATCCTGGGCAATTTTTTGAACGGCTTTGCCGATAGGCTGGAATAGACCCGTACCGTCGCAGATGCCGAAGGTTACGGCAAACGATGCCATAAACTGTATACGCTCCATGCACAGCAAGCCAACGATAAACATGTAGACATCGTTGTAGGTTTCTTGATTGTTTTCGCGCTTACCGCGCGCATAATCGTAGCTGGTTTCGAAGGCCTTGTTAAAGACGTTGCTCACCACATGAAGCCGGCTCATGGCCTCTTTGACAGACAAAATCTCGCTGAGGATGTCGTCCGGGTTGTCAAAGCTGTTGCGCACGATCTCAGAATACGTCGCTGCATGGACGATCTCGTTTCTGGTAATTTCTACCCAGCCGGCCCAGCCTTCCGCACTGGTACAAACCGGTGCCAGCACGGCAGCAATTGAACGAGACGCAACGCTATCAGCTTCCCACTGCCAGGCTAGCGTTTTTACCATCATGTCATAGGTGTGCTTGTCGCAGGTTTTAAACTGCACATTGCACGTCGAATAGTCGAACTCGTTTTCATCCCAGTCTTGGTTCTTCAGCGTCTTGTAGAGCTTCCAGAGTTCTGGGTACGACTTGTTGATGGTGTCGAACAGGCCCAGGTCTTGTCCGAGAATGATTTCCGGAAACTCATAATCGGATTTTTCGGTATTGAAGATTTTGCTTGGTAGTGTGGTGGTCATGTAATTGTTCGTGTAAAAGCGATTAAATGTCTGCAAAGATGCGAATGCGATTGCCGCAACCGGGCCACCAAAAAAGGGGGCTGGCTGCGCTGCGGCGGGTCACTACATCGTGCAACCTTCGCACGCCGCGTCTTCCAGGTCTTGAAGACTGCCAGCATTGTCCAGGCCCTTATCGGACGCCACATTTGAGTTGTAGTAATAGCGGGTTTTCATCCCGTACTTCACCATTGCGAAGTAGTGGCTAAGCAACTCTTTACTGCCGATAAGGTCGTCGTCCTTGATCCGGCGCCACAAATCGGCGGAGATGGCCTGATCTGTAAACTTTTGAAATACCGCATAGGCCTTGATCATGTTTACCTCGGAGATGTCCCAGGCAGACTGATATTTCCAGTTGGCATCGTCGCTGTTGGGTGCAGCCCAGCGGATGGTGACGGAACCGTCT
Source organism: Pusillimonas sp. ANT_WB101 (assembly GCF_008369125.1). Lineage (NCBI taxonomy): Bacteria > Pseudomonadati > Pseudomonadota > Betaproteobacteria > Burkholderiales > Alcaligenaceae > Pusillimonas > Pusillimonas sp. ANT_WB101. The sequence continues at coordinate 57,256 of NZ_VOAY01000003.1, forward strand.
GTTTTGTTGAGCGTGGTGTCTCTGACGGGGTAGATGGAATTGGGCTTGCCCAACGCCTTGGAGGATGACTCACCTGGCATGTAGGCAACCAGGCAAGAATGCCCGATACCACCGTTCTGGATAATCTCGGTGCGCAGCGCTTCCCAGTCGTAGCGGTATTCGAAGTCACCCAACTCGTCTACGTTGCGATTGTATGTGTCGATAGGCAACCAGCCCTCGGGCCATTTGGTCTTGTGCATCCAGCGCGGCAAACCTCTTTCTTTGCTGATGCGCAACGAGGCCCGGATTGCATGATACATATGGCGCTCGGCAACCCGATGCAATTCTTCGCGGCCTTCTTTGGAGTCGTATGTCAGACCTTTTCTGGCCATATGCGCGGCCACGCCCATCAAGCCCACACCCGCGTTCATGCGCGCTTTGGCCGTAACGGCCACGTGCGGCAGCACATAGTGCGAATTATTGATGCAGTAATCGATCATTTTGAGTGACAGATACATGGCCTCTTGATACGCCTCGTCGTCATTTTCGTCGATGGAGTCATACGCCGTTGCGCCCAGGGAGCACAGCGCAATTTCAGGCTCTTTGTGCAACTCGACGATACGCACGACCTCATAGCTTGCCCCTTCAGACAATATGGTGTCACCTGCCTGAACTTCGCCGGCAAAAACCACACGGGGCAGCATTGAGCCGGGTACGGCGAGCGTTAGCGGTTCGTTGAAGTTAAACGTTTTGGTCGACGAGTCGGCCAGCTCGACCGTGACATAACCGACCTCGCTGTCTGAGTACAGGTCGCGCATATCTTGGTAAGGCCAGTTTGGCTCACTGATCTCCAGGCACAGGTTACTGGAGTGAATGGTTTCTTTGAACGGCGTATGACGGTTCATCTCATCAATACTGGCCAGGTAGGCGACCCCGGTTTCCAGTGCTTCATTCAGAGAGGTAAGGATCAGGTCACGTGGCTTGAAATATTCTTTCTTGAACGACGGATCTTGTTCCAGACGTTCGTATTCGCGCTTGAAGGCCGCCGTGTCAGCGCTGAAAAACAGCCGGGTCAGCTGGGGTGCCGTGCGCACGTTGAATGAAAAAGCACTTTCGTTGCGTGCAACTTTCTCGGCGAAGAACTTGTTGGTGACCAGGGCGTAATGCAGATCACGGTTTTTGCGGTCTTCGGTGCTGCGCGGGTTGCGCAAGTGGGCGATGATTTCGGCCTCGGGGTCGAAACCTGAGTAGTAAGTGGTGCACGCACCGCCCCGCCCTGCCTGCATGTTGGCATGTACCGCCTTGCCCAGGGAAGCCAGATAGGGCAGCTTGCCCTGATGCTGGATGAGGCCACCACGCACGGAATCGCCCTTGCTGCGGGTGATGAGGTGGCTGCCGATGCCGGCCGATGCAGCCGTCATGCGGTAAGCAATATGGTCACCAATGGCCAGAGATGCTTCGCTGTCATCGACAACGTACAGGCAACACGAGGCGAAACCACGCAGCTTGGTACCCAGGTTTACGTAGTTGGGCGTAGGGGCAGAGATGCGTTTGGCGGCGAATTCGTTATAAAAGCGCCGAACCAGCTCCATACGCTGCGCCTTGGGCTCCTTCTCGGACAGGGCCATGGCCATGCGCATGTAAACAAATTGCTGGGTTTCGTATTCTTGCCGGGTAACGCGGTTCTGCAGACTATATTTCTTACGAATATAGTGCAGGGAAAAATGCGGGGTGTCGTAATCTAGCTCATGGTTGATAAAGGATTGGACCAGATCGTATTCCGACTGGTCGTAATCCATGCGAACCATAACCTGGTCGGCAATCATTTTTTCGTGCAGCGCCTGAACGGTCGGGATCTCTGCACCATGAATGGTTTTGTGCAGGTGCGAGGCATAGAGCCTGCCTGCCATCAGGTAATAGCTCCAGGTGCCTTTATCGAGGCAATTCTGGATCAGTTTTTCTTGAAGGTCAGCGGTTTGGACCGTATCGGGCATGGTGCTGACGGCCTGGATTACAATGCTGCTCCAGTCGACTTTATTACCCAGGTTGGCTGCCGCCCAGCGGCCCCAGCCATTCAGTTTGCTGGGGATATAAGGTTCGATGCGTCCATCACGCTTGACGATATTTTTGATCACTGCTTATTACCTTGGTGTTTGTTTGTTGGTTGGTGGTTTGTTGGCGTATTTATTGGTTTATTGACTTGCTGTTAGCCTATTTGACGTGGCACCGGGTGCCATGGCCGGGCTACAAGGCTGATCCGCTGCTAATGCAGGCCCGCTACATATGGTGCGAAAAGAAGAGTATAACCACAACATCTAGTGTCATCAAATCAAAAACTTGTAAGCGTATCTTCAATCGCGCTATCAGCCCTGCACGACACCGAAGAACAAACTAGCCTGCCCATGCCTGAAAAATGCATAGCCCATTTCGTTAATAAAGGCCCATAAAAATCAAGTTCATAGGGCCCAGACGGAAGCGGAAAAAGCACGTAAGTGCCAATAGCGAGCCGCAAGGCTCGTCAGCACCAGATTTACGTATTTTTAGAGGTTTTAAACTGAGTGCCAACAGCTCGAGACTCAATAAAAACCCGCAGATGCGGCCCTCTTGATACCGACCTGCATTAAAGTGCGCAAGGCCAAAACTATCTCGAAATCCCTGGCTCCACATGTTTGGGCGTCTGTGCCCTGGCCGCAGCCGCAGCCACGGCCGTCAACTGTCCCCCTGAACCAGCGACGACGGGCGTTTCTCCCGCTCCGGGCTGGCGCACGGGGCGGTGATCGAGGCCTGCTGCTACCAGGCTGTAAAGCATCCAGCCTGCGAAGGTAACGAGGCCACCATACAACATGGCCTGAGTGCCCGTTGCGTAGAGCGCGTACAGGCTGTAGAGGCCAGCAATAAAGGCAACCACGTTGGCGGTTCGCGCCGAAGCTGGTTGCACGTTCTCCGCCCTCTGCAAGGAACTGAGCGCGGACATGGATAAAATATACGGAATCAGGTTAGTCATCACCGCCAGGTTCACCAAGGTCGTGAACTGTCCATTCAGCGTGGGGCTGATGGTCAGCAAGGAGAGCAGCGTCTGGGCCCCAGTGATCACGCAAATACCGATAATCGGCGCACCGGATGCGGTCGCTTTGGCGAAAAACGGAAGAAAATACCCCGTTACAGCGGATGACCGCGCCACCTCGGCAATGGTGAACTGCCAACCCAGCAGGGAACCAAAGCATGAGATGACCATCAAGCCAACCACGATCTTGCCAACCGTCGGGTCCAGAATTTGCGTGAATACCAGGCCAAAGGGCGCATTGGACTTGGCAAGCTGGTCGATTGGCACGATGCCAGCGATGACACTGGTCGAAGCAATATAGAGAACTGCCGTGAACCCTGTCGCTATCAAGACCGCCAAGGGTACGTTTCGCTTTGGGTTGTCCACCGTATCTGCGTTAGCACTGGCGGACTCCAGACCCAAAAAAGCCCACAGTGTGATGGATATTGAAGCGCTTAAGGCCTGAAACGTAGGCATATCCTTAGGGTTCCAGGCGTTGGCATAGAGTTGCGGATCAAACCAGAACCAGCCGATCACTGCAATTCCCGCCACTGGGATGATTACGCCCCATATGGTGAAGTTACCGATCTTGCCTGTGATCTTTGGACCACCAAAATTGAGCACCGAGGCCAACCACAGGCAGGCGATGGTGAGCAACCCAGTTGTAATCGGCGACAGTTTCACGCTTAGAAGCGTGGCGCCGTAGCCTACGGTGGTCACAGCGATGGCGATATTGGCGATGGCCAGTGACACAAAATAGGTGTAGTTGGTCAAGAAATTGCCGGAACGGCCGTGGGCATACTCGGCATACCCGCCCATGCCGCCCTGGTGGTTGGAATAGGTACCCGCCCGGGCAAAGCCATAGGCGAGCAACATAGCCCCAATCGCCGTCACCACCCATGACAATACCGAAATATTGCCAACCTGGGCCAAATTAGCCGGCAGCAGAATAATGCCCGAGCCCATCATGTTGATGATGGTGATCACAGTGAGCGAAACCAGGCCCATCCGGTTTTCAGTCTTGTGTGACATGTCTTACCCCTTGCCCTGGTTTTTCAGCACATAGCCGTAAGCACGGATGTGCCCATTGAGCTCAGTTGTTAAATGCACGCCTTGCAGTTCGGGAGCGAAACCCGGCAAGTTATTGATCCCCTCCTCAAGCGTGAGAAAGTAATCACGAGCCAGGTCAGTCCATTGCTCCCCAGGTATCACACAGATAATGCCCGGGGGATAAGGCAGCGCACCTTCGGCGCAGGTGCGCCCGGAAATTTCGGACAACGGCACCAGATCCACCTCGCCTCGCTGAAACTGCCAGTTCGCCTCGTGGACGGGCATCTGAACGGGCGGGAAGTTTCGCTCGCGGAATAAGTCCTTTTGCATCTGTTTGATGTTCTTTTCTTTGTAAAAATCGTGCATCTCCTGACAGAGCTGGCGGATAGCGTAGCCTTGATAGCGACTCGCATAGCGTTCATAGATGCCAGGCAGCACCTGGGCCAAAGGCGCATTTGACTGGATGGCGTCCTCAAAGCGGATAAGCGTGGCCACCAAATTTTGCATCTTGGTGATCAATTCCGCAGGCGTTATCAGAAATAAAATCGAGTTCAGGTCGGCTTTTTCATTGATAACGTTGTTGTCCCGCAGATAGTTGGCCAAAATGTTTGCAGGAATGCCAAAGTCTTCGTATTCAAACGTCTCGGGCTTTAGACCTGGCGTCGTCAACAGCAACTTGTTCGGGTCTACAAAATACTGGCCTTTCTGATAGCCCTCGAATCCATGCCAGTCGTCGTTCGGGTCAAACGCGAAGTAAGCGCGATCGTTCATGATCTCGTCGGTAGGCGCATCTTGCCAGGGACGGCCGTGAACATTTTTGGGCACAAACGGTTTAATCATCGAGCACTGCTCAAGAATCATTTTCCGTGCTTCGATGCCCACTCGTAGCGCATGAGCCCACAGTTTCTCGCCGCTGCCATCGGCATGCATTTTTGCGTTCACGTCCAGAGACGCAAATAGCGGATAAAACGGGCTCGTGGAGTAATGCATCATGTATGCATTATTAAATCGATCGTCGTTGACGTAACGCGCCTGGCCTCGCACGTGGGCGTCTTTCTTATGAATTTGCGATGCCTGCGAAAAACCAGCCTGTTGTTTGTGTACGCTTTGCGTGACGATAATTCCAGGATCATCTGCAGTAAGGTCCAGCAGCAGTGGCGAGCAGTCTGACATGATAGGAATAAACTGCTCATACCCGACCCAGGCACTGTCAAACAGGATGTAGTCACAAAGTTTTCCGATTCGATCTACGACCTGACGGGCGTTGTAAATGGTTCCGTCATAGGTTCCCAACTGGATAACAGCCATCCGAATGGGGCGTTCAGCCTGAGCTTTGGCGGGATCTACCCGTGCTATGCGCTCGCGAATATAGCTTTCTTCAAAACAATGCTGATCTATGCCTCCGATAAGGCCGTAGGCATTGCGCGCGGTCTCCAGATAGATGGGCGTGGCCTGTGACAGAAACAAAGCACCGTGATGCACTGACTTGTGATTGTTACGGTCGAACAGAACAAGGTCGCCAGGCGTCAGAACTGCGTTAAGGCATATCTTGTTCGATGTGGAAGTGCCGTTTAACACCAGATAAGTGTAGTCAGCGTTAAAAACCCTGGCCGCATGCAATTCGGCCTGTTTTGCGGGCCCATCGTGGATCAGAAGGTCCCCCAACTTCACGTCGGCATTGCAAAGGTCGGTACGAAAGATATTTTCGCCGTAAAAATCGTAGAAGCGGCGGCCAGCAGGATGGCGCTGAAAGAATTGACCACCTTGGTGACCTGGGCAGTCAAACTGCGCATAACCCTGGCGTTCATACTGCGCCAATGCGCGAAAAAAAGGAGGCAGAACATCGTGATCAAACTTTTGCGCAGCAACCTCGACCATACGCCCAAAGTATTCTGAGTTGATCGCCTCGCGGGCTATGACACCGCTCAGCCCTTTGATCCTCGGCGTCGTGCTTGGGTCTTCATCTGACACTGTAAAGATCGGGATGCCGTAACCAAGTGAGTGGATGTGGTCCAGCACACCCGCATCGATGTCTTTTTCTGACAAGACCACCGCCGAGACATCGGTGAAATTGGTAGCGCCAACAGCAACCGTCTCTCGCTTGGTCTTCACATACTCCTGCACATCCGGGCTAAATGCGATTTTCCCTTCAGGTAGATTTGTCATGTTGTTCCTTCTGTTTTGATTGGATCTAAAACTCGATACGCGAGAAGCTTCACCCCGTCATTTACCAAAAACCAGATCAACGCATAGCCCCAAACCAACCCGGCCCACGCCCAGCCCAGCGGTGTCATGAACAGCCCATACACTGCAATCAAAGTGGCCGAAATTTGCGTGCCGAGTACCGCGACCCAAAGTATCTTGGCTGGACGAATAGACCAGAACGGACCGCGGGTCCGTGTCAGGAAAATCGTAAGGTGTCCTGCTACCGACAGCATCAAGTACATGAGCGTCTGGAGATGTGGATGATCAAGATGAAATACTCTGTCGCCCAAGAAGAACAGGCCAAATGCGGCGATCGGGCCGATGATGCCCAGCACGGTGGCGATCCCCAGAACCAATCGCATATTCCATGCCTCAGGCTGGTTTTTGTAATGAACATTGTCATAAGCAATGGAAAGAATGGCGCCGTCATTAAGCAAGGCGAGCATCACAATCATCACTGCCGTCAGTGGGTAAAAGTTAAACACCAGAATCGATAGCGTGATGAACAACAGCACCCGCAAGGTTTCGGCGATGCGGTAGATCGCATAGCTGTTCATACGTTGAAAAATACAGCGGCTTTCCTTGATCGCATCGATGATTACCGACAGGCCCGGTTTCATCAGAACGATGGCCGCAGCCGCTCGTGCAGCGTCGGTCGCGCCTGATACAGCGATGCCGCAGTCAGCTTTCTTGAGCGCCGGAGCATCGTTCACCCCATCACCCGTCATGCCAACGATATGCCCTCGCTTCTGCAACACCTCGACGACGTGAAACTTGTGTTCAGGAAACACTTGCGCAAATCCATCTGCTTTTTCGATGGAATCAGCCACTTCCTTGTTCTCCCACGTTTTGGGGTCACCCAGGCTGGCGGCATCCAGGATATTTGCTCCCATGTCCAGTTTTTTTGCAGTTTCCTTGGCAATGGCCAGTGCATCACCGGTCACCATCTTGACCTTGATGCCCATCTGTTCTGCTGTTGCGATCGTTGTCTTGGCGTCTTCCCTTGGCGGATCAAACAACGGCAGCACGCCAACAAACTGCCATGGTCCTTGACCATCTGAGCGCGCCACACCCAACGCGCGAAAGCCGCGTGCTGCGAAATCGTTGACCGCCTTGTCGACTTGCGCCTTTATGCCGTTCGCATTGGCCATCAGCGCCAAAATCACCTGCGGCGCGCCCTTGGTGCATCTGAATTGTTTTCCGTCTTTATCCTTTACGGTGGCTTCGGTGCGCTTGTGCACCGGATCGAACGGCTGAAAATGCAGCACCTGATAACCGTCCAATGCATTTGCATCTTTCAGGCCGGCTAGAACAGCCAGATCAATGGTGTCGTTGTTTTCTTTGCGCGACGCCAGCGCACCGAAAAGGACCACATCCTCGGCGCTGGCATCCTTGATGCAAAAGGGATCGCCCAGCGTCAGCTTATTTTGGGTCAAGGTACCCGTTTTGTCGGTGCATAAGACGTCTACGCCCGCTAACTCCTCAATCGCCACCAGGCGGCTGACAATCGCCTCTTTCTTGGCCAACAAGCGAGCGCCAACCGCCATCGTGACCGACAACACCGTCGGCATTGCGACAGGAATCGCCGCTACGGTCAGCACCAAGGCAAACTGCAGGGTGGTAAGTAGGGGGTCACCACGGTAGACGGCCACTCCAATGATCAACAGCACCAAAACAACTGCAAAGACAATCAGATAATTGCCTATTTTTAAAACAGCTTTTTGAAAATGACTGACCGTGTGCGCTTCCTGAACCAGCCGCGCGGTCTTGCCGAAGTAGGTTTTGTCACCTGTGGCATAGACCAATGCGCTGATTTCTCCACGGCGAATGATCGAGCCGGAAAACACTGCCTCGCCGCTGGCGCGCGTGGTAGGCAACGACTCACCCGTGAGCGCAGACTGATCGACCTCCACATCGTCGCCATCCAGCAGACGGGCATCAGCCGGCACAATGTCGCCTAGACGCATGCGAATTACGTCACCCGGCACCAGCTCACGCGATGCCGGCGTAACCCACTTGCCGTCTCGCATGACGCGGGCCTTGCTCGCCAGCTTGGCCTTGAGCGCCTCGATGGCATTACCTGCCTGGTGCTCTTCCCAAAAACCAACCACAGCGTTGGCCACCAGCAGCAAAAGAATGATGCCAAAGTCGGGCCAATGCTTGGCAATGGCCGAAAGAACCACCGCCGCTTCGATCATCCACGGGATCGGCCCCCAAAAGCACCCCAAAAACTTTAGAAGTGAACTGGTTTTCTTTTCTTCGATTTCGTTCGGTCCATATTGAACCAGTCGCTTCGCCGCCTCGGCTTGCGTGAGGCCGTCTGGTGAAGATTCCAGTTTTTTCTCCATCTCCGGCAAAGACAGGTCTTTAATGCTGCCGTCCAGATCAGGCTTTATTTGGGGTGTCGGACCGGATGTCTTTGGCTGGCTGGAATCGGATTTCATTTTGGATTCCTTGTCCTTATTTTTGTGACATCCATTAGGCGACCAAAACAAGGCTCGACATACCAGCAGGTTATCGATGCTCAAAACTCTCGTCTGTGCGGTGGCACACACGGGCCTCTTCACGTCTCGGGCGGTTACATACCGCGATGCACAGAGCCCAGCCCGGTCGACTCTGCGCGGTACCGCACAGACGGAGCCTGGCACGCAGACCTACAACCAAGTCGATGTAACTCCGAGATCACGCTCATGACAAATGCCGCCCTCAGTCAGGACCTGCTGAACAAGATGGACGCCTATTGGCGCGCCGCTAACTATCTCTCGGTCGGGCAGATCTACCTCTACGACAACCCGCTCCTCAAAGAGCCATTGAAGCTTTCGCACGTAAAGCCCCTGGTGGTCGGTCACTGGGGAACGACGCCAGGTCAGAACTTCATCTACGTCCATCTGAATCGGATAATCAAGGAGCACGACCTGGACATGTTCTACATCGCCGGGCCTGGGCACGGCGGTCCGGCGATTGTCGGCAACGTGTATCTCGAAGGTACCTGGAGCGAGATCTACCCGGACATCACACAGGACGAGGCGGGTCTAAAGAAATTGTTCAAGCAGTTTTCCTTCCCCGGAGGTATCTCCAGCCATGTGGCGCCAACGACGCCGGGCTCGATTCATGAGGGCGGCGAACTGGGCTACTCGCTCAGCCACGCGTTCGGTGCGGCGTTTGACAACCCCGGGCTGATCGTCGCCTGTGTGGTCGGAGATGGGGAGGCCGAGACTGGTCCGCTCGCCACCGCCTGGCAATCGACCAAGCTGCTTGACCCCATGACCGATGGCGCCGTGCTGCCGATCCTGCATCTGAACGGCTTCAAAATTAGCAACCCGACGGTGCTGGCGCGTATCGAGCACGAAGAGCTTGATCAGTTCTTCCGAGGTTGCGGGTGGACCCCGCTGTTCGTCGAGGGCGATGATCCGGCGAAGATGCACCAATTGATGGCCAGTGCGTTGGACGAAGCCATTGCGATGATCCATCAGGCACGGCGCAGCGCATACGAGAACAAAAGCACGAACCGCCCCCGGTGGCCGATGATCGTGCTCAGATCGCCTAAGGGCTGGACCGGACCAAAGATCGTCGATGGACTTCCGAATGAAGGCACGTTCCGGTCGCACCAGGTTCCGCTGCTGGTCGATGCAGAGCACCCTGAGCATCTTGCGCAACTCGAGCGCTGGATGAGGAGCTACAAGGCCGAAGAACTGTTCGACCAGCATGGCCGGTTGATGCCTGAACTGGCGGAGCTGGCGCCGAGTGGAAATCGGCGCATGGGCTCGAATCCACACGCCAACGGTGGCCTGCTACTGCGCAGCCTGCATATGCCAGACTTTCGTGACCATGCGGTATCGGTGCCCTCACCCGGCGCCCGGCAAGAGCAGGACACAATGGTGCTGGGCAAGTTTTTGCGTGACGTGGCGGCATTAAACCGGGAACAGCACAATTTTCGTATTTTCGGCCCAGACGAAACGCTCTCTAACCTGCTGGGCGCGGTCTTCGAAGTAACGAGTCGGCAATGGGACGCATCAACGTTAAAGAACGACGAGTTTCTCGCGCCCGCAGGTCGCGTACTCGACTCAATGCTCAGCGAGCACCAGTGTGAAGGCTGGCTCGAAGGCTACCTGCTGACCGGTCGGCATGGCATGTTCAACAGCTATGAGGCATTTATACGCATCGTCGATTCGATGTTCAGCCAGCACGCCAAATGGCTAAAGGTGACACGCGAACTGCCATGGCGCCGCCCCATCGCGTCACTGAATTACCTGCTGGCCTCTCACGTCTGGCAACAAGACCACAATGGCTTCACACACCAGGACCCAGGCTTTCTTGATCACGTCATCAACAAGAAAGCCGACATTGTGCGGGTGTATCTGCCGCCCGACGCCAACTGCCTGCTCTCGGTCTTTGACCATTGCCTGCGCAGCCGTAACTATGTGAACGTGGTGGTCGCCGGCAAGCACGCGCTGCCACAGTGGCTGACCATGGACGCCGCCGTCGTTCATTGCACCGAGGGTATCGGCATCTGGCCATGGGCAAGCAACGATCAGAACGGAGAACCCGACGTGGTGATGGCCTGCTGTGGTGATACGCCGACCCTGGAGATCCTGGCCGCAGTCTCGATTTTGCGAGAGTATTTGCCTGGGCTAAAGATCCGTGTGATCAATATCGTCGACCTTATGCGCCTGCAATCTAGCTCCGAGCACCCGCACGGCCTAAGCGACGCCGACTACGACTCACTGTTCACGAAAGACAAACACATCATCTTTGGTTTTCACGGCTACCCGTGGCTGGTGCACAGGCTCACTTACCGGCGCACTAACCGCAATCTGCACGTACGCGGCTACAAGGAAGAAGGCACGATCACCACGCCTTTCGATATGCGAGTGCAAAACGAGCTTGACCGCTACCATCTGGTTCAGGATGTAATCGATCGCCTGCCACACCTGGGCAGCCAAGGCGCCTACCTGAAGCAGATGACGCAGGACAAGCTCATCGAGCACAAACTCTACATTAACGCGCATGGCCAGGACATGCCTGAGATCCTGAACTGGAGGTGGACGTCATGACTATTCACGCACTAACGGAGATAGCCAACGCCATGGTGACCGAAGGCAAGGGCCTGCTGGCTATGGATGAAAGCACAGACACTTGCAACCGGCGATTCGCGAGCGCAGATATCTCGCAGACGGAAGCAGCCCGTCCTGGCAGCCTGGGCCGGCGACGACATGCACCGTACTGCCGCACAAGCCGCCCTATTGCACCGAGCTCAATGCAATAGTGCAGCGCTGCGTGGCGAGTATCGATCGGCGATCGAAGACATGTAACCGAATCTTTGAGTGATGAATCAGCCAGCCAGCGGATCCCAGGGGCGACCCATAGATACCTTGGACATAGGATGCTAAGCTACTTGCAGGAATTTCCATCGGGGCTATTTTCATTTCCCCCCCACTTCCGCGCAGGAGTTTATGCATGGCCATTTCTTTTCAGCCCAAAGAAAACCACCTGCTTGCGGCACTGCCAGCGGCCGAATTTGATGCCTGGTTGCCCCATCTGGAACAGGTCGATTTGCCACTGAGCCAGGTGCTGTACGAATCTGGCAGCACCATGACGCATGTGTATTTCCCCATCAACGCCATCGTCTCGCTGCTGTATGTGATGGAAGATGGCAGATCGGCAGAAATAGCCGTTATCGGAAACGAAGGCATTGTCGGAATTTCTCTCTTTCTGGGGGGCGAATCTACGCCCAGCCGTGCGGTGGTACAAAGCGCCGGCGTGGGCTTTCGCCTGAAAGCCCAGATCGTGAAAGATCAATTTGATCGAGCCGGTCCGGTGCTACACCTGCTGCTGCGTTATACCCAGGCACTCATCACACAAATGGGCCAAACGGCCGTCTGCAACCGTCATCATTCCCTGGACCAGCAATTGTGCCGCTGGCTGTTGCTCAGCCTCGACCGCCTGCAAGGCAGCGAACTCATCATGACCCAAGAATTGATTGCCAATATGCTCGGAGTTCGCCGCGAGGGGGTGACCGAGGCCGCTCTGAAGTTGCAGTCCGCTGGACTCATTCAATATGCACGCGGTCACGTCTCCGTGTTGGATCGTGTGGGTCTCGAAAGGCGTACCTGTGAATGCTATGCCGTCGTCAAGAATGAATACGAACGCTTGCTCCCTGGCAAGGCGCCTACGTGACCCGCTTTGTCGCCTTCAGGCTGATGCCCCGTTATGTCGTAAAACCCCGGCTTCATGAGGGCCGATAGCAAGAAACCGTCAGGATGAATGATAACCAATATCGTTCATTATCCAATTTAGCACTCATGCTCTACAGGTATTTACCCAGTCAGATCTGCTTGCCGAAATGCTGAGCCTTACTGTATTCTCGATCAACAGTTATAGTTTTTGCGTGACCCTTGCACCGTTTGCGTTCGCGTACAGTCAAAGCGTATCCACACATAATCAGACCCTCATTCTTCAACGGGAGGAGTCAATGGCTTACAACATTTCTCTTCGACATGGTTTAAGTTCGCTGTCTTTCGCAATTGGTGCTGTAGTTCTTGTGGCACCTGCTATGGCCGATATTGTGTCAGACGGCCAGACGATCGCCACCTCTGGCGTCAAGGGCGTGGTCGCTTGCGCTACCTGTCATGGCGCCAAAGGCGAAGGCATGGCAGCGGCTGGTTTTCCCTATTTGGCAGGACAAGGCGCCGCCTATCTAATGCTGCAGCTGCAGGGCTTTGCCAATGGCACGCGACACAATCCCATCATGGAACCTATCGCCAAAGCGCTTAGTCCCGTTCAGATTGCAGCGGTGACCGCCTACTTTTCGCAGCTACCCAAAATCTTAGATGCAAAAGCCTTAAGCGCGCAAGCCCCCACCTACCCCGACAAAGACGCCATGGGTGCATGGGTGGCCAATCGCGGCGACTGGGACAACAACATACCCGCCTGTGCGCAGTGCCACGGCCCAGGTGGCATTGGTATCGGCCAGAACTTTCCCGCCCTTGCGGGCCTACCTGCCACCTACATTCGAGAGCAGCTCAATGCGTGGCAACAAGAAAAGCGCGCGCCGGGGCCATTGTCTCTCATGGGGGATATTGCAAGCCGCATGAGCGAAGCGCAAATTACCGCTGTCGCCGATTATTTTTCAGGCCTGCCCGAAGCCGTAAAAAGCGCAGCACCGGCGTCTGCGCCTGCATCGCAAGGAGCACAGTAATGAAGCCGACATCCATGCGCATGATCCAGACAGCATTTGCGCTGTCGGTCCTAAGCCTGGCGTGCACAGCCGCTGCGCAGTCCAAGCCGCCCGCAACCGAAAGCGGTACCCCCAGCACGCCCGCAAAGCCGAGCAACAAAGCCTTCACGCCACCACCCGCTACATCCATTCCCGACAACGAATTCGGTCAGGTAGTAAAGAAGGGACAAAATATCTTTCTGCACACTGGGGAGTACGCCAAGGAGTATGTTGGCAACACGCTAAATTGCGTCAGCTGCCATCTGGATGCCGGTCGTCGTGCGAATGCCTCGCCGTTATGGGGCGCATATGTGCTGTATCCGGCCTACCGCTCCAAAAACAAGCATGTCAACACGCTTGCCGAGCGCCTTCAAGGCTGTTTTCAATACAGTATGAATGGCAAAGCGCCGCCAGCAGATAGCGAGACAATCGTCGCGCTTGAAAGCTACATGTTCTGGATGGCTCAGCAAGCACCTACGGGGGTCAAGCTCGACGGTCAAGGGTATCCGCGCCTCGCAAAACCTGATCAAACGCCCAACTATGACCGCGGACTCGCTGTCTACAAACAAAACTGTGCACTGTGTCATGGTGCCGACGGCCAAGGGCAGAGCGTAGAAGGCAAAATGGTTTTCCCGGCCTTATGGGGCGACGAGTCTTTCAACTGGGGCGCAGGGATGCAAAGCGTTTCGACGGCAACGGCGTTCATCAAAGCCAATATGCCGTTGAGCAGAGGCGGATCGCTCTCCGACCAAGAGGCCTGGGATGTAGCGTTTTATATGAACAGCCACGACAGACCGCAAGATCCTCGCTATAACGGCTCGGTGGATGAAACGCGCAAGAAGTATCACGACGACCCTTCTGACCTTTATGGACAGACCGTAAACGGCAAGATATTGGGCGAAAATTCGACCCCCTCAGGCCCAAGATCGCAGCAAAAGCCCGGCTAGGAACTGCGCGCATGGTCGGAACTTGCCCGAAATTCTGAAACAGAGGTAAACCTCATGACTATTCACGCACTCATGGAGACGGCCAACGCCATGGTGGCCGACGGCAAAGGCCTGTTGGCCATGGACGAGAGCACAGGCACCTGCAACCGGCGGTTCGCGAGCGCAGGTATCCCGCAGACAGAAGAAGCCCGACGTGCCTACCGTGAACTGCTCGTCTGCACACCAGGGCTCGCGCAATACATCAGCGGCGCCATCCTCTTTGACGAGACCATCCATCAGCGAACTACGACCGGTGTGCCATTTACCAAGGTGCTCAGCGATGCCGGAATTATTGCCGGCATTAAGGTTGATCTCGGTGCGCAAGCGTTGGCCGGTCACCCCGGCGAGAAGGTTACCGAGGGCCTTGACGGATTGCGCCTACGACTCACGACGTACTACTCAATGGGCGCAAGGTTTGCCAAGTGGCGCGCGGTAATCACGCCCGGAACCGACCTGCCGTCGGCTGCGTGCATGGACGCCAATGCCCACGCGCTCGCTCGCTATGCTGCGTTGTGTCAAGAAGCTTCGCTGGTCCCCATTGTTGAGCCCGAAGTGCTAATGGACGGCGACCACACGCTCGAACGCTGCAGCACGATCACCCATGAGCTACTGCTGCGCGTGTTCGACCAGCTCGATCGGCAAGGTGTCATCCTCGAGGCCATGATTCTTAAGCCCAACATGGTCTTGCCCGGCCTGAGCTGCGCGTTACAGCCTGATGCCGAAACAATTGCCGAGGCTACCGTAAGCTGCCTGCTCAGATCCGTACCGGCCGCCGTGGCGGGCATTACGTTTTTGTCGGGGGGGCAGTCTGCCGAGCAGGCATCCGCACGCCTCAATGCAATGCACCAGCCGCGCTTTTCGATACGGCGTCCCTGGCCGCTGTCGTTCTCGTTCGCTCGCGCACTGCAGCAACCCGTTCTGGCAGCCTGGGCTGGCGACGACGCACACCGTACTGCCGCACAAGCGGCCCTGCTGCACCGAGCCCAATGCAATAGTGCGGCGCTGCGTGGCGAGTACCGATCGGCGATGGAAGACGCGTAACCGAGTTTGGCTATTTTTAAATACCTGCATCTGCCCAAGTGTCATTCAACTCGCTTATTCTTTAGCGGAAAAGAGTGAGCTCGGATCAATAGTGACAGCGGCAAGAAATGACCGTAAAAAATGGGGGGCTACCCACGAACCGTCTTGGCTGGCTATTTTTCCAGCCAGTTCTCTACGTGGAGGCCACGGATGCGGCTGAATTCGCGCGTGTTGCCTGTCACTAGAGTGAGGCCGAGCGCATGGGCGTGCGCAGCGATCAGTAGATCATTCATGCCGATAGGCTGGCCAGCCGCCTCCAGCTCAGCCCGGATGCCGCCATATTCGGCATCAGCCGGAATATCCAGCGGCAGCACCGGGATGGTTTCAAGGATGCCCTCCACCTTAGTGCGCAGTTTGAGCGATCCCTTCTTTGCGCAGCCATAGCGCAGCTCGGATGCGACGACGATGCTGGTGAAAATAACCTTCGCTCCGACCTGCTCAATACGACGTGCGGCAGGCCCGTCTGGGTTGCGGATCACGTCGCTGATGATGATCGTGTCCAGCAAATAGCCTTTCAAAATATGTCATCCGCCCGGGCGGGCATATCATCAATGACGGGAAGCTGATCTTCTGGCCCAAGCGGCGCCTCCTTCCTCCACAGGGCCAGCAGTTCGACGATGTTCGTTGGCCTGGTCACTGGCTCAATGATGAGTTTGCTGCCTTCGCGGTGGATCATTACACGATCCCCTGGCAACTCGAACTCCACAGGAATCCGCACTGCCTGGCTGCGGTTGTTGCGAAACAGCTTGGCCGTTTTGGGTCTGGATGGTGGCGATAGGATAGGCATGTTATTATCCTCCTTTGTATATGTCATATTGTATATACCAGACTGCACTGCGTCAATCGTGATGACGAGGCTTCTACGTACAACTATTGACAGTGTCCTTGTCCGTTAAACGACCAGTAACCGGACAAGGGAACAAGAAACAGTTCCAGCTTGCGTTCGAGCCTGACTGATGTCGAGCGCCACTCACGCGGCTGGCCAGAACGCCCAGGCAGCTCACCCATGCGGCTTCGATTGCCAAACTGAATGACCTAATTGCCAAACTCAGTGGCAAGCAACAAAACCCATATTTAGGCCAAAAAAAACTGCCAGACCGCGCCAATTATGTTTCTTCTTGATCTTGAGAGTTCCAAACTGAGTGACGGAAATTCTAAACTCAATGAAAATCGACAACAAGAACAGCACGCCAAACGTATCAAATTGCAACCGTTTCATCTTGCCCTCTTGAAGAATCAGACTTCGTCCTTATAATTAGCACTCGTAGGGGTAGAGTGCTAACAATGCCAACCGCCCCTCGGCCTTAGGGCTTTATCTCAACTAATTTTATATTTAACAGGAGTTCCTCCATGGCACTGCGTCCTTTGCACGATCGCGTGATCGTCAAGCGTCTGGACAACGAGCGCACAACTGCCTCGGGTATCGTCATCCCTGAAAGCGCTGCTGAAAAACCCGATCAGGGTGAAGTCGTGGCTGTAGGCCCCGGCAAAAGAACCGAAGACGGCAAAGTACTTCCTGTTGACTTGAAAGTCGGCGACAAAGTTCTGTTCGGCAAATACGCCGGCCAATCGGTCAAAATTGATGGCGAAGAGCTGCTCGTTATCCGCGAGGAAGAAATTCTCGCTGTGATCCAGTAATCCGACACCCAATCAACAAAGGAATTTAACAATGGCTGCTAAGCAAGTCCTATTTGGCGATGACGCACGTACGCGCATCGTCCGTGGCGTAAACATTCTCGCCAACGCTGTTAAAACAACACTGGGCCCTAAAGGCCGTAATGTTGTGCTCGATCGCTCTTTCGGCGCACCTACCGTCACTAAAGACGGCGTATCGGTTGCCAAAGAAATCGAACTGAAAGACAAGTTAGAAAACATCGGCGCCCAGCTGGTCAAGGAAGTTGCTTCCAAAACCTCCGACGCTGCTGGCGACGGCACCACCACGGCTACCGTGTTGGCTCAAGCTGTTGTTGAAGAAGGCCTGAAGTACGTTGCTGCTGGCATCAACCCCATGGATCTCAAGCGCGGCATCGACAAAGCGGTAGCTGCTGCTGTGGCCGAGTTGAAAAAGCTGTCCAAGCCTTGCACCACCAGCAAAGAAATCGCTCAGGTTGGCTCCATCTCTGCCAACAGCGATGCCTCTATTGGCGAAATCATTGCCAATGCCATGGACAAGGTCGGTAAAGAAGGCGTCATCACAGTTGAAGACGGCAAGTCGCTCGACAACGAGCTCGACGTCGTTGAAGGCATGCAGTTTGACCGCGGTTACCTGTCGCCCTACTTCATCAATAACCCCGACAAGCAAGTGTCTATGCTTGAAGACCCGTATGTGTTGATCTTCGACAAGAAAATCAGCAACATTCGTGACCTTCTGCCAATTCTTGAGCAAGTTGCCAAGTCCAGCCGTCCGCTGCTGATCATCGCTGAAGACGTCGAAGGCGAAGCGCTGGCCACTCTGGTTGTAAACAACATCCGCGGCATCCTGAAAACGACAGCAGTCAAGGCTCCTGGCTTTGGCGATCGTCGCAAGGCCATGCTCGAAGACATCGCTATCCTGACGGGTGGTGTGGTCATTTCCGAAGAAACCGGTATGTCGCTTGAAAAAGCCACAATCGAAGACCTCGGCCAGGCCAAGCGCATTGAAGTCGGCAAAGAAAACACCATCATCATTGATGGCGCAGGCGACAGCAAGTCGATCGAAGCGCGTGTCAAGCAAGTACGTGTACAAATTGACGAAGCCACATCCGACTACGATCGCGAAAAACTGCAAGAGCGCGTTGCCAAGTTGGCAGGCGGTGTTGCCGTGATTCGTGTTGGTGCTGCTACCGAAGTCGAAATGAAAGAAAAGAAAGCCCGCGTCGAAGATGCTCTGCATGCTACCCGTGCAGCCGTCGAAGAGGGTATTGTTCCTGGCGGCGGTGTAGCACTTATCCGCACCAAGGCAGCCATTGCAGCCGTCAAGGGCGACAACCTCGACCAGGACGCCGGCATCAAGCTGATCCTGCGCGCTGTTGAAGCTCCCCTGCGCACTATTGTCGCTAACGCTGGCGAAGAGCCTAGCGTTGTCGTCAACCAGGTAGCTGGCGGCACCGGTAACTACGGCTATAACGCCGCTACCGGCGAGTACGGTGATCTGGTTGAGCAAGGCGTTCTTGACCCAACCAAGGTTACCCGTACAGCGCTGCAAAACGCTGCTTCGATTGCCAGCCTGTTGCTGACAACTGAAGTTGCAGTGGCCGAAATCGCAGAAGACAAGCCTGCTGGCGGCGGCATGCCCGACATGGGTGGCATGGGCGGCATGGGTGGCATGGGCGGTTTCTAACCTGCCTTGCACACCTGCCAGGGCCCTGTGCCCTGGCATCGCACTGCGTTTACGCACTAACCTCCGGCTTCGGCCGGAGGTTTTTTGTATTGGTGCGCCCGGCATGACGCACTCTCGGAGGTGAAAGTTTGCTGATCAATGAATAAAAGGGCATTTATTCGAATATTTAAAGCTACTTCCAGCACCGCTTCAACACCCATGACCTCTGCATACTTCGCGGCGAGGTCTCAACCTGCGACAACGCTGGTATCAGCAGGCGCAGCGTAAGAAATGGCGGCTGCAGTGAGTCGTTAGGTTGCAGGTACAATCGTTAGCTGGTCGCCTTATCGACCACACCCTGTTCGCCGCATGAAAATCAGGCTTGGTATCCTTTGCCGCTGGGTCAGCAAGAATAGCAATGTTCAAAGGCCAATAAACCTGAAAATGCTGACTGCCGCGAAAGATGCAGCGCTTACCAGAGACGGCCGGGTAATCTCAGCGCCGCCTACCCCCCCCCGGCACTCCACCAAACTGTCGTCGCAGTTCAAGCGGCCGCCTGCCCGACATTGGGGCACGGATATCTGGCCTTTTCAAAGGAGAAACAAACGTGTTACGCATGTTGGCTTTATGGGTATTATTGAGTGTAGTCGCAGGATTTCTGGCTCGAGCCCGCGGCCGCAGCTTGATAACATGGTTGTTGATCGCCCTGCTCGTGTCGCCGCTCATTGCGGCCGTACTGCTGCTGTCCATCAGGAATCTTGCGGTCGAAGATACTCCCCAGCCACAGCCATCCCGCAAAAGCCGCTTTATCCGAAACGTGCTCAATATTATGATGGCCGTGGCTGTGCTGGGAATCTTCTATGGCTTATTTAATCGGGGCCCGATGCCGGTGATTAAACTTTTCTAGCATCAAGATCGCTTCGCTGCCGGGAAGCAGATTGTCAAAATAGTTGTAGATCGCAGGCCCCATCCTACCTCAGCAAACACGGGACGCCGTCCAGCCTCAGCGAGCTGTCCAAGCATGCATAGACTTTATTGCCGCTCATCCCGTCACGACACGGTAAGCGGCGGCACGTCGGTGAAACAACGCGTCTCTCTCTATAATGCAAGGCTGGCATTCCGCCTTTATGATCGATACTGATGCATTCCACCTACAAAAGCAAAGGCGGCCTGGGCCGCATTTTCAAAGCATTCCGCTATTCGGCCCAAGGGCTAAGCGCCGCTATTCGTCATGAGGCGGCGTTCCGGCAAGAGCTATTTCTGGCGCTTGTACTGACCCCCATCGCATTCTGGATTAGCCGCACAGTGGGAGAGCTGCTGTTGCTGCTCGGCACGCTGGTCTTTGTGCTGGTGATCGAGCTGCTTAACTCTGCCATCGAGGCCATCGCCGATGCGGTCACCATTGAGCACCATCCATTAATCGGTCGCGCCAAAGACCTTGGCAGTGCAGCGGTACTGTTGTCTTTGCTGTTTTCTGCCGTCGTGTGGCTGACAGTAATCGGCTCGATAGTGCTCAACCGCCTATAATCGGCTCTGCTTATATAGACAAATACTCATGAACTTTACGCAAAAACTAGAGCACGCCTGGGCAGGCACAGACTCCATGCTCACGATCGGGCTAGACCCAGATCCACAACGCTTTCCGGCAGAACTATCGGGCCGGCCAGATGCCATTTATGAGTTTTGCCGGGCCATCATTGATGTCACCGCGCCTTATGCCTGCGCAGTCAAACCACAGATTGCTTACTTTTCGGCAGCACGCGCCGAAGAGCAGCTTGAAGCGCTATGCGCCTACATTCATGATGAGCATCCGGGCCTACCCATTATTCTGGACGCCAAGCGTGGCGATATCGGCTCGACAGCCGAGCAATATGCACGCGAGGCGTTCGAGCGCTATGAAGCCGACGCGGTCACAGTAAGCCCGTATCTTGGCTATGACAGCCTTGAGCCTTATCTTGCCTGGCGCACCAAAGGCGTTATCGTGCTCTGCCGCACGTCCAACAAAGGCGGTTCTGACCTGCAGTTTGTCGAGTCGCGGGACGGCGTGCCGCTATACCTGCATGTGGCAGGCCTTGCAGCTGATCAATGGAACACCCACGGCCAATGCGCATTAGTCGTTGGTGCTACGTTTCCGGAAGAAATTGCCAAAGTTCGTGCACGCGTTGGTGATATGCCTTTGCTGATCCCCGGCATAGGCGCACAGGGTGGTGACATACCCGCGACCGTAAGAGCGGGGCGCGACAGTAAAGGCACCGGCATGATGATTAACTCGTCACGTGCCATTTTGTATGCAAGCGGCGGAGATGACTGGCGCGAGGCAGCGGCACATGCGGCAAGAATAACCCGTGATGCCATCAATGCAGCGAATGGCAAAGGCCCTGACAACGCCATTGCCCGTTAAACAGCCAGGCGCTGGTTGACCACCGGTTGACCAAGCCCATGCATCAACGCCATGAGACTTGCTGTGGGGCACGCTCGACCGCTGCACGTGCAAGCCCGGGCCATAGCACCCCGACAACGCTTATGGCCCACTACTGACGGCTAGCCAGGCGGTTACAGCTCGATCAGCTCAATGGCCTTACGCAGGGCAAATTCGACCGTAGCGCGACGTATGGCCGCCCGGTCGCCGCCAAAAATGTGGGTAACAGCTCGGGTGGTTACGCCTTGTGCTGTGCGCTGAGCAAAGCCGAAACACACCATGCCCACGGGCTTTCCGGGAGTGGCCCCGCCAGGCCCGGCAATGCCGGTGATCGAGATGGCAAGGCTGGACAGCTGTGTTGTCGTTAGCACACCCGCCGCCATTTCCATGGCGGTTTCTTCGCTGACGGCGCCAAAACGATCAAGCGTGTCTTCATTGACCAGCAATTGCTCTACTTTTGCCGCATTGCTGTAGGTGATAAAGCCACGATCAAACCACTGGCTGGAGCCCGGCGTTTCTGTCATGGCGGCGGCCAGCAGCCCGCCTGTGCATGACTCTGCGCAAGAGAACATCCAGCCGCGATCGATCAGAAGCCGACCCAGATGCGGTGCAAGCGACGTGTCATTGTTTGTGTTCATGCCAACACCCTCGGTAAACGTTAACCCAGCAGCCCAAACCTGACCAGCACAGCCACAACCAGCAAGCTGTAGACGGCAGCGAGGATATCATCCCACATAACGCCAAAGCCGTTTTTTAAATGGCGGTCAAAATAACGTATGGGTGGCGGCTTGACGATGTCAAAGGCACGAAAAAGCACGAATGCCACGACCTGCGCCTCGATGGCCGATGGCGTCAACCACAGCACGATCCAGAACGCGACAATCTCGTCCCACACCATGCCACCATGATCGGGCTGCCCCATTTCTTTGCCGGTACGATGGCAAACCCAGCACCCCAGCGCAAAGGAAAGAGCCAGCACCACCCCAATGAGCGTGTCGGGCAGGCGCGACACGGCAACAAACCACAACAGCCACCCGGCCAGCGTGCCCCAGGTGCCCGGTGCTGGTCGCAGCAGACCACTGCCGAAGCCAAATGCGACTATGCGCGGAAACGACCGGAATACCCAGCCAGCATGTGGCTTAAAACCGCGTTCAGGAACGGAAGAATTGCTGGTATGGAGCATGAAATAGACACTTTCGGCTACGAAAAGAGAAATCGAAGAATCAGGAAAAATGGTCGAAGCCTGCCGCCCCCAACTGCATAAGCGCCCCCTGCGAATTGACCACCTGTGTACCTGAACCCTGAACAATGGTGCCGATACGGGTAACCCGTGTCGCCGTTTGGCTAGCCAGCGCCTGGATGGCATTACGCCGGCCAGGCAACGCTGTAAAGCATAATTGATAGACGTCGCCGCCCGCAAGCACTGCATCTTGTACGACGGCAGCATCCACACGGCTAAGGTCGGCATGCACAGGCAGTGCTGGATACTGCAACTGGGCGCCACAGTGGCTGGACTGCAGGATGTGGCCCAAGTCTTGCAGCAGGCCGTCAGAAATATCAAGCGCCGCGTTGGCTATGCCAGCCAGGCCCGCCGCAAAGGCCAGTGGCGGCTCTGGCCGTTCAAGGCTGGGCCGTACGGCGGCCAGTATGGCATGGTCGACTGGCAGGCGCCCCTGCAGCATGCGCAGGGCGATATCGGGGGCTCCAAGTGTGCCCGTCACCCAGATGTCGTCACTAACCTGGGCAGCGTTGCGGCGCAACGCCTGTTCGGCACGAACCTGCCCCATGACGGTGACACTTATGACAATGCCTGTATTGCTACGCGTGGTGTCGCCACCCACCAGAGGGCAACCCGCTTCATCGGCAATACGGTAAAAACCTTTGGAAAATGCCGCCAACCATTGATGATCAACAACCGGCAGAGAAAGGCCAAGCAGGCACGCCAGCGGCGTTGCTCCCATGGCAGCCAGGTCGGACAGATTGACGGCCAACGCTTTGTGACCAAGCGCCTGTGGATCAACCTCAGGCAAGAAATGACGCCCCTCAATGAGAAGGTCTGTACTCGTGGCAAGCTGGAAACCGGGCTCGACCGTAAATAGCGCGCAATCATCACCCACGCCCAACATACCTGCAGGCGCGGGCCTGGAAAAATAGCGCCCTATCAGGCCGAACTCGCTTTCCATCGAAATACCGCTTTAACGGCGTGCCGCTGCACTGACCTCGGCACTACGCACGTCTGCCGCCATTTTATCGAGCACACCGTTGACGAACTTGAACCCATCGGTGCCACCAAATGATTTGGCCAACTCTACCGCTTCGTTAATGGCCACTTTGTAAGGCACTTCTACATGATTGACAAGCTCAAAGCTACCGATGAGCAAAATAGCATGCTCAATGGGCGAAAGCTCTACGAGAGGCCGGTCTAGATAAGGCGTGAAATGTTCGCGCAATGCGGGCGCTTCACGCATGACACCGTGCAACAGGGTGCTGTACCAGGCCATGTCAGCCTCATGAAACTCAGGATCATCGCGCAGATGCGCGTCGATTTCACCCGCTTCGCGCATGCTTTCGTCGCCATGCAACAACCACGCATAAACGCCCTGCAGGGCGAACTCGCGCGCGCGACGACGCGCGCTACGGGCGTTTACTCGAGCGCCCTGCGATTTACCGTTTGTCAAGATCTTCGTCCTCGTCTTCGTCGTCATCTTCGTCGTCGTCGTCGTAATCATCATCGTCTTCAGAGTCAGGCTCGAGTGCGGCGACAAGATTTGCCATTTCAATGGCAGTGCGTGCGCAATCACGCCCTTTTTCAGCGGCACGGGCCTGGGCCTGCTCTTCTGTGTCGGTGGTGAGTACACCGTTGGCAACCGGAATACCCGTTTCAAGCGCAACACGACTAATGGCTGATGCGCTTTCGTTGCTAACGATCTCGAAATGATAGGTTTCGCCTCGGATTACCGCGCCCAGCGCGATCAAAGCGTCGAACTCAAAGGTTTCGGCCATTTGCGCCAGGGTCACACCCAGTTCGAGCGCGCCCGGTACTGAAACAACCATGATATCGCGCTCATCGACGCCCAGCTCGGCCAGCTCAGCCAGACACGCCTCGATTTCGGTCTGCCCGATTTCTTCGTTAAAGCGGGCACGCACGATGCCGATGTGCAAGCCTTCCCCGTTCAGGTCGGGAGTCAAAACATATGGGTTCATGGTGAAGGTTCCTATCAGGCGGTTGGTAGAGGGTCACTATCGTAACCTGTTATTGTCAGGGAAAAGCCGGCCATGCTTGGCATTTTACGGGGACGAGCCAGCAGTCTGGCCTTGCCCACGTTAAGGTCGCGCATTATTTGCGCGCCAATGCCGTATGTGCGCAGCCCGTAACGGCTATCGCGGTCGGACATTACGTTTTCTGCGTTATGAGCAAGATTCCAGGCTTCAAACTGGCCAAACAGCAATTCGGCAGACTCTTGGCAGTTAAGCATAATCATTAAACCAGAAGGCGCAGCGGCAATTTTCTGAAGTGCCCGCGGAATGCTCCAGCTATGCGTACTGCTGTCTTCAATTAGTACATCAACCAGTGTAGTGGGCTCGTGCACGCGCACCAGTGTTTCTGTGTCTGGCTGAATTTCACCGTGGCTCAGTGCAAGATGCAGGGCTCCTGAGGCCAGATCGCGGTAGGCTGTCGCCTGGAACGGGCCCCATACGGTTTGCACCGCGCGACTTGCCAGTCGTTCGACCATAGACTCATGCTCGCTGCGGTACTGAATGAGGTCAGCGATAGTGCCGATTTTAAGCCCATGCTCGCGGGCAAACACCATGAGGTCGGGCAACCTGGCCATGGTGCCATCAGGTTTGAGAATTTCACAAATGGCTGCAGCGGGGGTCAGGCCGCCAAGCGCGGTAAGGTCACAGCCGGCTTCAGTATGGCCGGCACGCACCAAAACGCCACCGCGTACCGCCTGCACCGGAAAGATGTGGCCTGGTTGCACCAGATCAGAGGGCTTGGCATCGCGAGCCACGGCAGCCTGTATGGTGCGTGCGCGGTCGGCTGCCGATATGCCGGTATCGACGCCTTCGGCGGCTTCGATAGACATAGTGAAGTTTGTGCCAAAGCGCGTACCATTATTGGACGCCATAAGCGGCAGGTTTAGCTGCTGGCAGCGCTCTTCAGTCAGTGTAAGACAGACCAGCCCCCGAGCATGTGTGACCATAAAGTTTATGGCTTCTGGGGTAACAAATTCGGCAGCCATGAGCAGGTCACCTTCGTTTTCTCGGTCTTCTTCATCCACCAGAATGACCATACGGCCAGCTCGAAGCTCTGCCACAATTTCGGCGACGGGAGAAATCTCACAGGCGAAGTCTGTATCAACAACGGTTTCAGGGGAAGTGGACATTACTCTAGCGCTCGGTTAACTAAGTTGGGCCATTTTAACCCCGTAGCCGCGGGAATACCCGAAGCCACTGTAAAGACGCGGAGCGACGTGCTGTTGTGGGCGTTGTATAGTCCAGAAAGTGCGCAGCCGCGCCACTGCTTAACGCTATAACAACAAGCCCTGCGCCGCACAGCAAGGGCTCTGCCACAATGAAAGAAACCAGACCAGATACCAACGACGGACGACGCAGCATCCAGTCAGTGGAGACCGGCTTTCGTCTTCTGCAAGCTCTGGTCGAGGCCGCCGTGCCGCTTAACCTACGTGACCTTGCCGCGCGGGCCGCCATGACATCGGCCAAGGCACACCCTTATCTCGTAAGCTTTACGCGGGTAGGGGTAGTGCAGCAAGATGCAGTCACCAGCCAGTATGAACTTGGCCCTTTTGCCTTGCAAATGGGCCTGATCAGCCTGCAAAGGCTAGAACCCGTGCGGGTCGCCCTGCCCCATGTAAAACGCCTTGCCGGGCAAATAGGGCACACCCTGGCCATCGCTGTGCTGGGTTCGCACGGCCCCACCATGATCCATATCTCAGAGGCCAGCTATCCGGTGCACGTCAACATGCGCCAGGGTACGGTGATGTCCATGCGACATACCGCAACCGGCCATGTCTTTGCCGCGTGGCTGCCGCACAAGGTGGCAAAGCACTATATTGATCGCGAGATCGGCGATCTGGCTGTGGTAACCAGCATCAGCCCTGATCGCCCCGACGACGACGCGCTACAGGCATTGGCCGCCAACGTGCGGCGCGCCGGCCTTGCGCAAGCTCTGGGCAACCCCTTGCCGGGCATCGATGCGCTCTCGGTACCCGTGTTTGATCACTCGGGCCACATTGTGCTGGCCCTGACCAGCCTTGGCCCCAGCTCGCTGTTTGATGCCAGCGAAAACGGGCCACTGGCGCGCGCCCTGCTAGCCTGCGCGGCCGATATTTCGGCGCAACTAGGGTACAGGCCATCGGGATAACCCCCGTAAACTCACAGCCACGATGCATATTCATGGCTGATTAATTTTGTTAGCATGCTCCGACGGCATATAAAAAATAATGCCTAATAAAAAAATTACATCAGGAGACAAAACATGAAGCTTCGCACCACGCTGATGCTGTCAGCGCTTTTCGCGTTTTCCGGGCTTACCGCCACCGCCAGCGCGCAGGACAACTGCCCTAATCGTGGCGATCTGGACACCATGTACTGTGACGCCAATAAGGACCTGGTTGCGGATGCTCCTACAGACCCTTCCAAATGGAAGGATCCGTCCACGCTGGTGTTCACCTACACGCCAGTTGAAGACCCCGCCGTTTATGCCGACATTTTTTCACCGTTCACCAAGTACCTGTCTCAGTGCGTAGATCGCAAAGTTGTTTTCTACCAGGTACAGAGCAATGCGGCCGAGATTGAAGCCATGCGTTCAAACCGTCTGCATGTGGGCGGTTTCTCCACCGGGCCAACCAACTTCGCGGTGAACCTGGCAGGCGCCGTACCCTTTGCGGTTAAAGGTTATGCCGATGGTTTTCAGGGCTACAACCTGATCATGATCGTTAAAAAAGATAGCCCCTTCCAGAAGCTTAGCGACCTGAAAGGCAAGAAAGTCGCGCACACGTCGCCGTCATCCAACTCGGGCAATATGGCGCCGATTGCGCTATTTCCTGAAGAAGGGCTGGTTCCAGGCACAGACTACAAATTTTTGTACTCGGGCAAGCATGACCAGTCTGTTATGGGTGTGAATTCGGGCGACTATGATGCGGCTGCAGTGGCATCTGACGTATTCCATCGTATGGCAGAGCGCGGCCAGATCAAGGAAGATGATTTCCGCATCATTTATACGAGCCAGAAGTTTCCGACCTCTTCGTTTTCGTATGCCTACGATCTGAAACCTGAGTTCCGTGACACCATGCTTAAGTGCTTCTACGACTATCGCTTCCCCGCCGAAATGAAAGAAGCCTTCGGTGGCGCAGACCGCTTCTACCCGGTCACGTATGAAAAAGACTGGGCAATTGTGCGCCGAGTGGCCCAATCGGCCGGTGAGAGCTTTACCCGCTCTGCCTACGACGAAGCCGCCAAGAAGAAGAACTGAGGCATTATGGGGGCATCGCTGCACATAAAAAACCTGGTCAAGGAATACAGGGCTAACACCCCTGTTCTCAAAGATATCAGCCTTGATATCAGCGGCGAGGGCCTGACGGCCATTATTGGTCCGTCAGGCACTGGGAAAAGCACGCTGCTGCGCTGTGTGAATCGTCTTGTCGATCCCACCCGGGGCAGCATTGTGCTCGATTACGGCGGCGCGCGCGTCGACCTTGCCAAGGTTCGGGGCGCGGCCTTGCGCAAGGCAAGGCGCAATATCGGCATGGTGTTCCAGGAGTACAACCTGGTCGAGCGCCTGACGGTCATGGAAAATCTGTTAACGGGACGGCTGGGATATACCTCAGCGTTCAATGCCTGGCGACGTCATTTTGAAAAAGAAGATATCGAGCACGCCTTTGATCTGCTCAATACCGTGGGGCTGGGCGGGTTTTCCAACCAGCGGGCCGATGCACTGTCGGGTGGGCAGCGCCAGCGTGTGGGTATCGCGCGGGCCCTGATGCAACGCCCGCAACTGCTGCTGGCCGACGAGCCCACCTCATCGCTTGACCCCAAGACCTCTGTAGAAATTATGGAGTTATTGCTGGAGCAAGGTCGCGCTTTCGGCATTCCGGTCATCGTAAACATGCATGATGTCGAGCTAGCCAAACGCTATGCCAGTCGTATTGTCGGGATGTCGGGGGGGCATATTGTGTACGATGGTCAGCATGACGGCCTGAGTGGCGATGTACTCAAGCAGATCTATGGAGGCGAGTCGTGGCTGCAGTAAACACGCCACCAGCAACCCTTGATCACCCTCGCCCGTTCGCCCTTTCCACAAAAGCAAAGCTGGCGCTGGTGCTGGTTGTCATTTATGCGATATTTGCCGCGACGCAGCTGGGTTTTTCGTGGGAACGGTTTGAGGCCGGGCTGGGCCATGGCGCCCGCTTTCTGGCCCGTATGTTTCCACCCAGCACCGAACGCTTGGGCATACTTTGGCAAGGCATAAGCGAAAGCCTGGAGATCGCCGTTCTGGCTTCTACTGCAGGTATTTTGCTGTCACTACCCCTGAGCCTGCTGGCTGCACGCAATTTAATGCCTGTTTGGGCAACCTGGCCTGCGCGTGCGGTGATTTCACTTTGCCGGGCATTGCACCCGGTGATTGTCGCAATTTTGTTCGTGAAAGCCGTCGGCTTTGGCGCCCTGGCTGGCGTGTTGGCGCTTACCGTGGCATCAATAGGCTTTATCGGCAAGCTGTTTACCGAATCTATTGAAGAAATTTCCCTCAAGCAAGTGGAAGCGATTCGTGCTTCGGGCGCGTCCTTTGCCAACGTGATTACTTTTGGCGTGCTACCGCAGGTTTTCGCGCGCTTTGTGGGTTTTTCGACCTACCAGCTTGACTCCAACCTGCGCAACTCAACCATGGTAGGTATTGTGGGTGCAGGTGGTATCGGCGGCACGCTGTTTTCGGCCTTTCAGCGTTTTGATTATGACTTTGTTGCAACCATACTGATCACCATCATTGCCATCATTATGCTGGGCGAGGTGCTGGCTCGCATTGTACGTGCCATCTTGCTCGACAACGTGACGCTAGGCCAGTTGCTGCGGCGCGCCCCACGCGGCGCACCCAGCACCTTGCGACCCGAAGGAGATGATGCATGAGTAGCGCAACAGCCGTCATTGGGCTGAGCAGCAAAGTATGGATCCGATACACGCCTGGGCAGCGACTGCTGCGTTTCGCACTGTATCTGGTCTTCGTGCTGGCGGTCGTGCAATCTGTACGCTCGATCGATGTTATCCCTGAGTTTTTATACGATGCGCCCACGCAAATGGCCGATCTGCTGCATCGCATGTGGCCTGTGTCGTGGCGAAGCTTTCCGGGAGAAATCCAGAGCGCCCTGATCGAAACCCTGCATATGGCCACACTGGGCACCATCCTGGCTGTCATCATGGCTGTGCCTGTAGGCCTGGCCGCGGCCACTAACCTTACCCCGAATCGCGCCATCAACTTTCTGGCCAGGCTTGTTCTGGTATCGAGCCGCTCCATCAATTCACTGGTGTGGGCCTTACTGTTTATTGCCGTGTTTGGGCCGGGCGCACTGGCCGGTACCATCGCCATTGCCTTCAGATCGATTGGCTTTATTGGCAAGCTTCTGGGCGAAGCCATTGAAGATGCCCAGCGTGGCCCTGTCGAGGCCTTGACCGCAACCGGTGCCAGCAAAATGTCTATTATTTTGTATGGCTACTGGCCGCAGATCAGGCCCGCCTTTTGGTCTATCGTGCTATTGCGCTGGGACATCAACGTACGCGAATCGGCGGTGCTGGGGCTGGTGGGCGCGGGCGGCATTGGCATGGCGCTTAACAGTGCCATGGACTTGTTTCAGTGGGACAAAGTCTCGCTGATTCTCGTATTGATCTTCGCCATTGTTATCATTGCAGAAGTGATCATAACGCGCGCGCGTAAAACCTTGCTCTGAACGCAGGGGGTGCTGGCGCAACCCCAACGACATCTTTGGACAAATGGCTGACTTCGCAAAACTTCAAGGGCGGCAAGGACGCTGGCGGGCCCGATGCCTGTACACGGGAGTGTGCCAACGTGCTTGAGCGCGAACTTAAACTCCATGTACCAGGGCCCAGTCGCGAGCCACTAGCTAACGCGTTGCGCCATATGGGTGCCCGTGATCAGCGCCTGCGTGCGCGTTACTTTGACACGCAAAACCGCGACCTGGCCCGTGCTGGCGTTGCGCTGCGGCTGCGCCTGGAAGGCGACCAGTGGGTGCAAACGATTAAAGCCCCCGGCCCTGACGAGCTGTCGCGTATAGAGTTAAACCACCCATGCCCCAACTCAGAGCTCGATCTGACGCTCTATAAAGACAGCGTTATAGAGCCTATGTTGGCAGGCCTGGAGCATGCCCTCAAAGTACGTTACGAAACCGATGTCAACCGCCTGACGCTGGTTCAGGAAACCAGCCACGGCGTGGTTGAACTCGCCTGCGACCGTGGCGTCGTCAGATCAGGCAAGCTGGTGTTTGAGATCTGGGAACTTGAGCTTGAGCAAGTGTCGGGGCATATGAGCGCCGTATTTACACTTGCCAGGCAATGGCTGCAACAGTATGGCCTGATTCTTGACCTGCGAAGCAAGGCCGAGCGTGGTGATCAGCTCGCACGCGCTATTACGATGCCAGCGCCCAAGCGCGCAGGCAAGGTCAGGCTGGAAAAAACCATGACGGTACGGCAGGCCTATGCGCTATCCCTGGGAGAATGCGTCAGCCAGATCATTCGCAATGCCACCAGTTTGGCTGGCGTCGATACCGCCGAGGCGGACACGCATGCAAAATTTGAGTACGCGCAGTATTTGCGGGTGGGCATGCGGCGCCTGCGTTCTTGCCTTAAGTTTTATGGCAAGTGGGAAAAGGTCAACAAGCTGCTGAATGATCAGCGGCTGCGTGATTACTTTGATTTTCTGGGCGATGTGCGCGACCAGGACGTTCTGCGATTTCACATTGCGCCACAACTGGTTAAGGCAGGTATGCCTGATCTGCCTGTGCCCGTTACGGCGCCGGCAACGGCGAACACCTCCACAGGCTCAGCGGCAGCACGGGGAGCAAACCAGAACGCGCCAAAGAATGGCGCGCCGCCGCAAACACAAACATCACTACCTGCGGTCTATACCGCTTCGGCCGGGCCAGCCCAACTCGCGGGCAATGTTGCATTCCAGCTATACCTGCTCGATTTGCTCGAAACCTTGCTCTCGCTGGGCGACCAGCAAAAGCCCAGAAAGGTCGACGAGCGGGAACTGGGCGACGTGCTGGGCAAACGTCTGAAAAAATGGCTAAAACAGATATGCCGGCGCGGTGTCCATTTTGAGCACTTGGCTATAGAGGCCCAACATGATTTGCGCAAAAAGCTCAAACGACTGCGCTATTGTGTAGAGCTTTCCTCGTCTGTCTTGTCTGACACAAAACTGGTGGCGCTACGCCCCTTGCTCAGACAAATGCAGCACACCATGGGTGATCTTAATGACCTGTATAACGCTGAGGTTGCCTACCAGGGGCTGGCAACCACCGATGCAGCCGCGTTCAAGGCAGTGAGCTGGACCAAAGAAAGGCAAAGTCAGATAAAGCACCAGATTGAGGTGGATTTCAGGATGCTTACCCGGGAAGTTCTTGGAGAAGAACCGGACGAGGCTTGATGTTGCCGCAGGCTTGATGTTGCCGCAGGCTTGATGTTGCCGCAGGCTTGATGTTGCCGCAGGCTTTTTTGGCTGCGGTAAACGCCTTAGCCAAAAAAGCCTGCGGTACTCCTGCCGTATCTCCGCTGCCTCACTGTGACCCGGTGGCAATCTTGCTGCTGCCCTTCTTCCACCTCTCAGTCACCCAACAGGGCTGCGGCAAATTCTCTTGCAACAAAAGGCTGGAGGTCATTTAACCCTTCGCCCACGCCTATCCAGTAAACCGGAATGGGGCGAACTCCCTGACTGCCTGCGGCAACGGCGGCAAGGGTGCCGCCTTTGGCCGTACCATCGAGCTTGGTCACTACCAGGCCAGTCAGGTTGATGGCGGCATCAAAAGCGCGAATCTGTGCGAGCGCATTTTGCCCGGTGTTGCCGTCAACCACCAGCAGCACCTCATGCGGCGCACTGCCGTCAGCCTTGCCAATGACGCGCTTGATCTTTTTGAGCTCTTCCATCAAGTGCAGTTGCGTGGGCAGCCTGCCGGCCGTATCAACCATGACAACATCGGCCTCACGGGCACGACCCGCGTTAACCGCATCGAACGCCACAGCTGCGGGGTCACCGCCCTCTTGTGCGATGACGGTCACGTTGTTGCGCGCCCCCCACTCCATTAGCTGTTCTCGTGCAGCGGCGCGGAAGGTGTCCCCGGCAGCAAGCAGAACTTTGGCATTCTGGGCCTGAAAGAGGAAGGCAAGCTTGCCGATTGACGTTGTTTTGCCCGCGCCGTTCACGCCGGCAATCATCATGACTAGCGGTTTAACCTGCCCCAGCGGGAAGGCCTTTTCGAGCGGTGCAAGGTGATCGGTCAAGATGTCACGCAGTGCATTTTTTACCTGGGCGGCGTCCTCTAGCCGCTCTTTGCGAACACGTGCACGCAATGCCGCAAGCAATTTATCAGTCGCCTCCATGCCCGCGTCCGCCATGATGAGTGCAGTTTCGAGCTCTTCAAACAGGTTTTCGTCGACTTTTACGCCCACAAAAAGGCCACCAATGCTCTGACCTGTACGGGCCAGGCCTTTTTTCAGACGCGCCAGCCACGAAGTTTTTACGGGGGCTGCGGGCGCAGCCTGCGCTGCCGCCTGTTGATCTGCTTCAGCCTGTCGATCTGCTTCAGCCTGTCGATCTGCTTCAGCCTGTCGGTCTGCTTCGGCTTGTCGCTTTGCTGCTGCCTGTCGTTCTGCCTCAGCCTGTCGCTCTGCTTCGGCTTGACGTTCTGCTTCGGCTTGACGTTCTGCCTCAGCCTGTCGTTCTGCCTCAGCCTGTCGTTCTGCCTCAGCCTGTCGTTCTGCCTCAGCCTGTCGTTCTGCTGCTGCCTGACGTTCTGCTTCGGCCTGACGTTCTGCCTCAGCCTGTCGTTCTGCTGCTGCCTGACGTTCTGCTTCGGCCTGACGTTCTGCTTCGGCTTGACGGTCTGCTTCGGCTTGACGGTCTGCTTCGGCTTGTCGCTCTGCTGCTGCCTGACGCTCTACTTCTTCCTGGCGCTCCGCCTCAGCCCGTCGCTCTACATCAACCTGCCGCTCTGCCTCGGTCTGTCGTGCAGCTTCAGCCAGCCGTTCTACCTCAACCTGCTGTTCCGCCTCAATTTGCTGCCCTACCCCAGCCAGACGTTCTATCTCTGCCTGCCGCTCTGCTTCAACCTGACGTTCTGCTCCAGCCTGCTGCTCTACCCCAGCCAACCGCTCTACCTCGGCCTGCAGCCCGTCGCCCGCCTGTCGCTCTACGCCAGCCAGCCGTTCTACCTCGGCCTGTCGTGCTCCCGCGTCATCGGCAACATGGGCGGATTCTGCCGCCTCTGTTGTCGGCTGTGCGGTGGCGGATTGGTCGCTCTGGCCAACAGCAGGTGCACCCTCGTCGGGAAC
The DNA here is from genome assembly GCF_008369125.1 of Pusillimonas sp. ANT_WB101. Taxonomy (NCBI): domain Bacteria; kingdom Pseudomonadati; phylum Pseudomonadota; class Betaproteobacteria; order Burkholderiales; family Alcaligenaceae; genus Pusillimonas; species Pusillimonas sp. ANT_WB101. Next base: position 91,108 of record NZ_VOAY01000003.1, read on the forward strand.
CGACGCTGGGTCTACCTTGTGCTCATCGTTTTCAGAGGCCGCACGCTTTTTTCTTTTAAAAAAACTGAACATACGTTTTACACTACCCAATTAAATACAACTCGGCCCGGCATTACGCCCGGGCCTGAAGAACCGACCACGCATGAAAAAACATGTAGTCCGTATTGTAGGCGGTGATTATCGCAAAACGCCCATTACGGTTATTGATGCCCCCGACCTGCGACCAACTCCCGATCGTGTGCGTGAAACACTGTTTAACTGGCTGCGCCACTTCTGGGCTGATGATTTTACGCACAAGCGTGTATTAGACCTTTTCGCCGGCACAGGCGCTTTGGGCTTTGAAGCGGCTTCGCACGGCGTAGCGCATGTACAAATGGCTGAAACCAACCCTGCCGCGGTAGCTGCCCTGCGTGCCTTGCGCACACGACTCAAGGCTGATTGTGTACGTATCCATGCGGGTGACGCCTTGACGGTTCTCGACCGCAGCAGTGCCCCTTTTGATCTGATTTTGCTTGACCCTCCTTTTGGTCAAGCTTGGCTAGACCGCCTCTGGCCGCGCTTGCCCGCTGTGCTACACCCTGATAGCCTTGTATATGTGGAGTCAGAAGCGGCATTCATACCACCCGAAGACTTCCAGGTATTACGCCAATCGCGGGCTGGTCAAGTGCATTTCCAACTTCTGCGATTTGCTGCATTGCAAAAAAAAGTCAATAATTAGCCGTCAGAATTAAAATCGGCCCGGCCTCGGGATCTTCCTGCGCTGGGCTGCCATCGTGGCGAGACAACACATTTTTCAAAGCGCACTACCCCATGATCATTGCAATCTACCCCGGCACATTCGACCCCATGACACGCGGACATGAAGATCTGGTCAGAAGGGCAGCTGGTCTTTTCGACCAGGTGGTAGTCGGTGTTGCCCACAGCCATGCCAAAAAGCCTTTTTTCAATCTCAATGAGCGGGTAGAAATCGCCCAAGAAGTCCTCAGCCATTACCCAAATGTTCACGTGCGCAGCTTTGCAGGCCTGCTTAAAGACTTTGTGCGCGAACAAAATGGACGCGTGATTGTGCGAGGTTTGCGGGCGGTGTCTGACTTCGAATACGAATTTCAGATGGCCGGCATGAATCGCCACCTGTTGCCTGAGGTCGAAACCCTGTTCATGACACCCTCCGACCAATACCAGTTCATTTCGGGCACGATTGTGCGCGAAATTGCCACGCTGGGCGGCGATGTCAGCAAATTTGTGTTTCCGTCAGTGGAGCGCTGGCTGCACACCAAGGCCAAGCAAGTGCGCACTGAGCGAGAGCAGAACGACAACGGGTAATCGCGACGCCGGCGCGTATCGGCATTACACTATCAGGTGTAGTTGCCGACTTCCGGCTGTTTTTCACTTTTGCAGGAAACCATCATGGCGCTTCGCATTACCGAAGAATGCATCAACTGCGATGTCTGCGAGCCGCAATGCCCTAACACCGCGATTTACATGGGCGAAGAGATCTACGAGATCGACCCTTCGCTGTGCACCGAATGCGTGGGCCATTTTGATGAGCCCCAATGCCAGGTAATATGCCCGGTTGAGTGCATTATTATCGACGAAAACCACACTGAAAGCCCCGAGCAGTTGCAGGCCAAGTACGAACACCTAATCGCCGAAGCCTAAACGGCTAGCCAGGCCAGGTTACTGGTTTCTGATCAGGGTGCAACTTCATGAGCCGGCATGGCTGCTTCAGATAGGTTGAAAACCACACGGCCGCCATCTCGCCCTCATCAACCACATCGAGTGTCTGCGCCCCCAGCGTCGCTTTTGTGCGCACACTGTCATCGTCTTCGATGACATCAAGGGGAATATCAAGGCGCAGCATGCCGGGTGCGCGCAAGACCAGATACCCGAACCGCAGCTGTACATTGATCTTACCCAGATCTGGCTGCTGAACCGGCGACATCCAGACGCCTTGCGGATCAACAACCATCCAGCGCCTGTCATAGCTGGCGGCATCATCGCTGGCGACACCGCTGCAGCCAGCCACTGGAAAATAATCAGTAGTCATTGTTGTCATTGCCCCAATAGCCCTTTTAGTGCATCGCCGATACTTTTGATCGTGTCTGATTGCTTTTCCGATGCCGCCGGCCCGTCTTCAGCCTCGGCAGCACCTGCTTTTGCTTTCTGGTTGGACAGCATATCGATGAGCCCTTCCTTAACCGCTTGCTTGACCACCTTGCTGCGAATGTCTTGCCACTGCACCTGATAAGACGGTTTGGAAAACTTGCCCGAGATGCGTACCGGCACGGTTACGCCTTTGAGGTCTGCGAGGCGCTTGCCCTCGTCGCTGCCGCTGTCCGTGACTCGGACATTAACCAGCACATCAAGCTGGCTGTTAACCAGATCGAGGGTTGAGGGGGTGCCCTGCGTGATGCGCAGCGGCGGTGCTTGGACATCAAGCTTGCTGATCTTGCCCTGCCCCAGACTGAAGTCAACACGCGCGTCAAGAAGACTAAAAGCGGTTTGACGCGACATATCAACTTGCGAAACCACTTGAGGCAACTGGCCGCTGAATACATTGCGTACAACTTCGTTGACCTCATTGAGCGTTTTGGCCAGATCAACCCCTCTGACAGCGCCATCGCGCATCGTGATACTGGTTGAGCCCGTTAACCCTGCCGTAAGCGCCGCAGTGGTTGCCCCTTTCGAGGTTAGGTCAAGGTTGACAGTGCCATGCCCCACGAGACGGTCTTCGCCCGAGTAGTCGTGCAAAAACGCGCCAACATCGACATCTTTTAGTTCAAGGTTCAAGCCAATGTTGTTTTTTGACGTAGCGGTAACCATGCCACTGAGCACACCGTCATAAAGCGTTGCATGTATGTCGGAAAGTTGCAGCTTGCCCTCGGCGGCCTGCAGTGTTGTCTTGAAACTACTGGCGTGCAACGCCTTGACCTGGAGCTGGTCTATGGCAAACGTGCCGTAGACATCAACCGCATCGAGAAACCCGAAGTCAAATTTTTCTGGGGGTGCAGCGGGTTTAGCCTGGGCGGGCTTGGCCTGAGCCGGCTTGGGGGCAGGCTTGGCGGCAGGTTTTTCAGATGCCGAAGCTTCTTGGGATGGCTTTTCGACCTCCACCAGAGCCGCTGAGGGAAACAGCGTATTGAAATCAAGCGTATCGGCAACCAAGGCGAAGTTGACCTTAGGATCTTTGAGCTGAGTGGCGTTGAGTGTGAAATTAAGTTTACTGCCACTAAGCACCGCATTGATCTCAGTATCAAGCCGGTCTTTGAACAGGTCAGCTTGCAAGCTGCCTATAAAGGGAAACTCGAAATTGCCACCCGGAAGTGCCTTGTCTTCAATACGGATATCACCCCGCATGGCCGATAGCCCTCCCAGTTTTCGGAACACCTGCCAACTGGCGGGCGAGGTCATCTTCAAGCGCACGACCCGGTCACCTTTTTTATCGGTGGCATCGACCTTGAGCTCTTTAAGCGTGAGTTTGCTGGCGTCTCCGCCCAGGCCGTTCATGGCCATGGAGACACCGAGCACACCTTTGGGGTCAACCAGCTTAAACGTGGCCTGCACAGGCTCGCCCGAAGCTCTTTCGGGCGAAACTGCCAGACTGGGCGCATCAAGCGCAATGTCAAAGGTCTGGTCTTTCTGTTTTCCTTTGGCGCGATAGGCGAGCTTTTCAACTTTAAGCTCTGCACGACTGCGATCGATCTTGAGCTTGGGTGCCACCAACGTGGTGTCAAGCCCCGTAATAGGGGATGCTCCACCCACCTCACCCTGCACAGAGAGCTCAAAGTTGCTGACGTTAAGCATGCGCGAAAAGGCTTCATAGGCAAGATTGCCTCGAAGCGTCGCCGACTTGGCGTCAAGGTCTGCCAGTTTGCCCTGCACTTGCAAGTTAAGTTTTTGTGCTGAGTAGGTTTGCTCTGCCGGATCAAAACGTACCAGAGCCTGGCCGGCCAGCGCTGCATCGGCAGCGGGGTACTGGCCCACCAGGTGGCCTTTCAGGGCCACGTCAAATGCCTGATTGAAGGTAACGCGACCGGTGTTCGCTTCTAGTTTTTCAATACGGCCCACGGTGCCAGAGGCCACATCATAGAAATGGATCTCACCGTTTTTCACTTCGAGCCCGGCGATGTCTATCTGGAAATCGGTTTGCTCAACGCCGTCTTGCGCACTCACAGTTGAAAACGGCAGCAAACGCCCAAGAAGGTTGGACAAATCAAAGGTACCTGACTGGTCTTGCGCTGCCGCCTCATCGCGAGCAGCCCCTACAGAGGGGCTCTGAGCAACGTCGGCCGTCGTGATGCCCAGTTGTGGTTGTGCCGCCACGCCTGCAGGTACCTGGCTATTTTTATGACCCGCAGCGCCTACCAAGCTGCCGGGCGCCGCCAGAGATACGGCTGCCGGTGCGCGACCGAGCAAGTCGTCAAAATTGAACTTGCCATGCTCATTCCGGCGCACCCATGCCTTAAAGCCGGACACGGCCACATGATCGACGACCAGACGATTGGACAGCAAGGGCCAGATAGCGACAGCAAAACGCGCGCTATCAATGGACGCAAACGTATCTTCGCCCTCGCGATCAGACAGGGACACGTCTTCGACCGCAAGCCCGATACGCGGAAACAGCGACAACTGAATGTCGCCCTTAATGGTAAGCGTGCGATGAAATCGGTTGTAGACGATTTCTTCGAGTTTACTTTTGTACGCGTTGGGATCGAACGTGAGCAGAAAGATCGCTATGCCTACCAGCGCGACGATCATCAGAGCGACGATACCAATTAGTACCCGTTTCAACCAGAATTTCATTAACAGCCTCAAAAACCACCGGAGAGGTCCCCGGTGCCGGTTACGGCAAATACCGAGAATGCTAACCCATCATAGGGGTAAACGATAGGCAAAACCAAACTGAATGTACACGCTGAAGGCAGGCAACCACTTCGTGTCAGGCTGTAAGCCTGGCGCTGGTTAATGCAAGGATACTGGCAATCTGCACACTACTTTATTACTATGGCTTATAACAAAAGAAAACAATTTTCTATCGGTTCGCGTGCAATGCCCGTTACGATGCAACATGCTCGCCCATTTTTCAATTCTTTTCCAAGACCATAACCACAAGCCATGAAATTTGAAACTCTTGCCGTCCATGCCGGATTCAAGTCCGACCCCACGACCAAATCTGTTGCGGTGCCTATTTATCAAACCACCTCGTATTCGTTTGACAGCACCCAACACGCTGCTGACTTGTTTGACCTGAAGGTGCCTGGCAACATCTATACCCGTATCATGAACCCCACCAATGCCGTGCTCGAAGAGCGCGTGGCAGCGCTGGAAGGCGGCGTTGGCGCACTGGCCGTTGCATCGGGTATGGCTGCAATTAACTATGCGATCCAGACCATTGCGCAAGCTGGTGACAACATTGTATCGGTCGCCAAGCTATATGGTGGCACGTATAACCTTTTCGCTCATTCATATCCGCGCCAGGGTATCACCGTTAAGTTTGCGCCACACAATGACGTGGCGGCTATCGAAGCACTTATCGATGAAAACACCCGCGCCGTATTTTGCGAAAGCATCGGCAACCCGGCCGGCAATATTGTTGACATCGAAGCCATCGCCGAAGTCGCCCACCGACATGGCGTACCGCTAATTGTGGATAACACCGTTGCCTCGCCCGCCTTGTGCAAACCCTTTGAATATGGTGCAGACATCGTCGTACATGCGCTTACCAAATACATGGGCGGGCACGGTACCAGCATTGCCGGTGCCATTGTCGATTCAGGCAAGTTTCCGTGGGCTGAGCACAAAGACCGATTCGCCATACTAAATGAACCTGACCCTTCTTACCACGGTGTCGTCTACACCGAAGCATTTGGCCCCGCTGCCTTTATCGGACGTTGCCGCGTCGTGCCACTGCGCAATACCGGTGCTGCGCTGTCGCCATTCAATGCGTTTTTGATTCTTCAAGGTATTGAAACGCTGTCCTTGCGCATGGAGCGTCATACCGAAAACGCCCTGCGCGTTGCCCAATACCTTAAAGATCACGAACTCGTATCGTGGGTGCAATATGCAGGCCTTGCAGACCACCCCGAGCACGCGCTGGCGCAAAAGTACTTTGGCGGCAAGCCTGCCAGTATTCTTTCGTTTGGCATCAAAGGCGGAAGCAAAGCCGGCGCACGGTTTATCGACGCACTGCAGCTTATCCTGAGGCTGGTAAATATTGGCGACGCCAAGTCGCTTGCCTGCCACCCTGCTTCAACCACCCATCGTCAGCTCAGCCCCGAAGAGCTCGAGGCAGCGGGCGTGGGCGAAGACCTGATCAGGCTGTCGGTTGGCATTGAGCATATCGATGACATTTTGGCCGACATTGAACAGGCTCTGGTTGCCAGCAAAGGCTAACTAACCCTACCCCATGGGCAGACGACTGCACAGTACCTACTATGCGGACGCCTGCCCATGCTTGCAAGCACACTGGCTCAACTTCGTCCGTCACCCGCTTCCATCGCCTTGCCCGCTCACGCACAGCCAGGCTCAAGATACGCGTTTACAACTAAAAAAGAATGCCCTTACATCCTGTATAGTTATTGGCATTACTAAGAATTAACTTACCGAGAGGAGCCATATGCAGATAGGAATTCCCCGCGAAACTCTGCCGGGTGAAACCCGTGTGGCCGCGACGCCCGAAACTGTTAAAAAATACATTGCTGCCGGGCATACCGTAGTCGTTGAACGCGGCGCCGGAACGCAGGCACATTTTCCTGATGACGAATATGCGCAAGCGGGTGCACAGCTCGTCGACCAGGCCCAAGCGCTAGGCTCGGCGCTGGTGTTCAAGGTGCGCGCTCCGTCCGCCGACGAACGCACCCTGATGAAGCCAGGCACAGTGCTTGTCGGTATGCTTGACCCCTTTAATGCCCAAGGGCTGGCTGAACTGGCCGCCGCAGGGCTTACTGCTTTTGCGCTTGAAGCCGCACCGCGCATTACCCGGGCGCAAAGCCTCGATGTGCTGTCATCCCAGGCCAACCTCGCTGGCTATAAAGCGGTGCTGCTGGCCGCCAATCAATACGGGCGCCTCATCCCCATGATGATGACGGCAGCAGGCACGCTGAAGGCAGCCCGTGTAGTTGTACTTGGCGTTGGCGTAGCAGGCTTGCAGGCCATCGCCACGGCCAAACGCCTGGGGGCGGTTGTTGAGGCCTCCGACGTACGGCCGGCCGCTAAAGAGCAGGTCCATTCACTGGGTGCCAAGTTTATCGACGTACCGTTTGAAACTGACGAAGAGCGCGAGATCGCTGAAGGCACTGGCGGCTATGCACGCGCCATGCCGGCCGCCTGGATGGCCCGACAGGCCGCACTGGTGGCCGAACGGTGCAAGCAGGCCGACATTGTGATCAGCACGGCGCTCATACCCGGCAGGCCCGCACCCGAATTGATCAGCGCTGAAACCGTACATGGCATGAAGCCTGGCTCGGTCATTGTTGATCTGGCGGTCGAGCGTGGCGGCAACTGCCGTCTGTCAGAACTAGACAAAATCGTCGAAATAAACGGTGTGTCACTCATCGGGTTAAGCAACCTGCCCGCACTGGTTCCTCATGACGCCTCGGCCCTGTATTCCCGCAACGTTCTTGATTTCAGCAAACTGATCTTTGACGCAGAGGGCCAGTTGGCCATACAGAAAGACGACGAAATTATCGCCGCCTGCCTGGTCTGCCAGGACGGCAACGTACTTAGGAGCGCCTGATGGAAGCGGTTAACCCAACTCTGATCAATCTTATTATTTTTGTGCTGGCCGTGTATGTGGGGTTTCACGTGGTCTGGAACGTTACGCCAGCACTGCATACGCCACTGATGGCCGTAACCAATGCCATCTCAGCTATTGTGATCGTGGGCGCCATGCTGGCGGCCGCGCTCACCCAAGACAGTCTGGCGCATTACATGGGCATCTTTGCCGTGGCACTGGCGGCCGTCAACGTGTTTGGCGGCTTTCTCGTCACCCAGCGCATGCTTGAAATGTTCAAGAAAAAAGAAAAGAAGACGGGAGGTAAAGCATGATTTCCGCGAATCTCGTCACCCTGCTGTACCTGGTCGCCTCCGTGTTTTTCATACAGGCCCTCAAGGGGCTGTCACACCCGACCACTTCGCGAAAGGGCAATATATTTGGCATGGTGGGCATGGCTATTGCAGTGCTGACCACTGCAGCACTCATTGTCAGCCTGGCCGTTGAAGGAACAGTGGGCATAGGTCTTGGCCGTGTCATCATCGGGCTGCTCATTGGTGGCACTGTCGGCACCATCATGGCAAAGCGCGTCGAAATGACCAAAATGCCAGAGTTAGTGGCCTTTATGCACAGCATGATAGGCCTGGCAGCAGTAGCCATTGCCATTTCTATCGTGGCCGAACCTTCTGCGTTCAATATCACCGCTCCTGGTGGCCCCATACCCATGGGCAACCGGCTTGAGTTGTTTATTGGCACGTTTGTGGGAGCACTTACCTTCTCAGGCTCGGTCATTGCTTTTGGCAAGCTGTCTGGCAAGTACAAGTTCCGTCTGTTTCAGGGCGCTCCGGTGGTGTTCTCCGGCCAGCACATGTTCAACCTGGGCCTGGCCATTGCCATGGTGGCCTGCGGCTTATGGTTTGTGGCTACCCAGGCATGGATGCCGTTCATCATCATGACAGTGCTGGCCTTTGTGCTGGGTGTCATGATCATCATCCCCATTGGTGGTGCTGACATGCCGGTCGTGGTATCCATGCTTAACAGCTATTCTGGCTGGGCAGCGGCGGGTATCGGGTTTTCGCTCAACAATCCCATGCTGATCATCGCCGGCTCGCTGGTAGGGTCATCCGGTGCCATTCTGTCCTACATTATGTGCAAGGCCATGAACCGGTCTTTCTTTAACGTGATTCTTGGCGGTTTTGGCGGCGCAGGGGCCACCGCCGCTGGTGGGGCAGACCAGGCCCAGCGCAATGTGAAATCAGGCAGCCCTGACGATGCGGCCTTCATGCTAAACAATGCCGAAACCGTCACGATTATTCCAGGCTACGGGCTGGCAGTTGCACGTGCCCAGCATGCCCTGAAAGAACTTGCCGAAAAGCTGACTGACAATGGGGTAACGGTTAAATACGCCATTCACCCGGTGGCCGGTCGCATGCCGGGGCATATGAACGTGTTGCTGGCTGAGGCAGAAGTGCCATACGACCAGGTGTTTGAGATGGATGACATCAACGGCGAGTTCTCACAGACCGATGTGGTTCTGGTACTGGGTGCCAACGACGTGGTTAACCCTGCAGCCAAAAACGACCCGGCTTCGCCTATTGCAGGCATGCCCATACTTGAGGCCTACAAGGCACGCACCGTCATCGTCAACAAACGCTCAATGGCCTCTGGCTACGCCGGGCTGGATAACGAACTGTTCTACATGGATAAAACCATGATGGTATTTGGCGATGCCAAAAAGGTTATCGAGGATATGGTCAAGGCCATTGAGTAGCAGCCACGCCGCCATCGCATGATGGCCGGTGATGGCCCTGCAGGCTGAGGCAACTCCGCAACCTGTAGTCAGGGTAGGCAAGCCACTTTGCCACCCCTAGGCCATTTGGCACATGCAAAAAACCAAACCCCGCACAACCAGACATTGTTCTGACTGTGCGGGGTTTGAGTTTATGAGTGCCACAGAACCAGTGCGCTTTTCAGACTAACGCGCTGGACGCGGCGTTATAGTGCCGCGTGCCGTAGCTTTATCTTATTGAAACACCAATATTCATCAAGCTTGTACTGCTCTGAGCCACGAGTAGCTAGCGCGATTTACGTCGACTTACGCCGCAGCGCTAGCTGGCTGACGCATTAATCATCACCAAACTTGATGCCCTGAGCCAGGGGTAGTTCACGCGAATAGTTAATGGTGTTGGTGGCACGCCGCATGTAGACCTTCCAGGCGTCAGAGCCAGACTCGCGGCCACCGCCGGTTTCTTTCTCGCCACCAAATGCGCCACCAATCTCGGCGCCTGAGGTACCGATGTTGACGTTGGCAATGCCGCAGTCAGACCCAGAGGCCGACGTAAACTGCTCGGCCTCGCGCAAATCAGTAGTAAAGATGGCCGAGGACAGCCCCTGAGGCACGTCGTTATGCATGGCAATGGCGTCATCAAAGGACTCATAGCGCATGACGTACAAAATGGGAGCAAAGGTTTCGCTACATACGACTTCGGTCTGAGCGGGCATTTCGACCAGCGCGGGCTTTACATAAAACGCGTCAGGATACTGATCAGCCAACTGGCGCTCACCACCATATACCGTACCGCCTTGTGCACGAGCCTGTTCAAGTGCAGCCTGCATGGCTTCAAACGAGGCGCGGTCAATAAGTGGGCCAACCAGCGTGTCGGCGTTAAGCGGGTTGCCGATGCGCGCGCTACCATAGGCCTTTTTAAGCCGGGCGACGAGGTCGTCAGCCACGCTGGCGTGCACGATGAGGCGGCGCGTGCTGGTGCAGCGCTGCCCTGCTGTGCCGACGGCACCAAAAAGAATACCGCGTGCGGCCATGTCGAGATCTGCCGAGGGGGTGACGATAATGGCGTTATTGCCACCCAGTTCAAGCAGGCTGCGGCCAAAGCGCTCGGCGACACGGGGGCCAACTTGCCGGCCCATGCGCGTGGAGCCTGTGGCCGACACCAGCGCGACGCGCGTATCTTCAACCAAGGCTTCACCCACCTCTCGACCGCCCACCAGTACATGCAACAGGCCTTCAGGCGCATCGCCAAACTTATCGAGCGCGCGTTTGAACAGCGCCTCGCAGGCAAGCGCGGTAAGTGGTGATTTTTCAGATGGTTTCCAGACGATGGGGTCGCCACACACCAATGCCAGGGCGGTATTCCATGACCAAACCGCCACAGGGAAGTTAAAGGCAGAAATAACCCCAACCACACCCAGCGGATGCCAGGTTTCCATCATGCGGTGACCAGGCCTTTCTGATGCAATCGTAAGGCCGTAGAGCTGGCGCGAAAGACCAACAGCAAAATCACAGATATCGATCATTTCTTGCACTTCGCCCGAACCTTCGGCCAGAATTTTGCCGGCTTCGACCGACACCAGCTTACCCAGTGACTCTTTATGCGTGCGCAGCTCTTCGCCAAGCAACCGCACAAGCTCGCCACGCCGGGGCGCGGGCACCTGGCGCCAGGCCTCGAACGCCTTATGGGCGGAGGCAATGGCATCGCGGGTTTGCTGGGCAGAGTGTTGGTGAAGCTGAGCAATAACTGCGCCATCGATGGGCGAATGCACTGCCAGCGAGCCCCCCTTGAGCGTTGCGCCGTCCACACCCAGAGCGTGAAGCAGTTGATTGGTATCCATGGTTTTGTCCCCAAGAAAGTGGGCGCCCGGCCACACTGCGTGCCGCGCGCTATTTAGCCGAAAGCCAGCATAGCATACAGATATTTCCGATAGGAAATTATTTGGCTTAAGGGAAAACACCAAGTCGATACGCGAAATTTTCTGGAACAATAGGCGACACGGTGCCATAAACAAAACAAAGCCAAGAGCCATTGCAACGCCCGTGCACAAACGCGCAACAGGAGACAAGCAGTATGCAGAACAGCCGATATGATGTGGTCATAGCAGGAGGCGCGGCGGTCGGCAGCGCCGCTGCCTATTTTTTGACTGCAGACAGCGGTTTCAAGGGCACGGTGCTGGTGGTAGAGCCCGACCCAAGCTATCAGCACTGCGCTACCGCACTTTCGGCCGCATCCATACGTCATCAGTTTTCAACACCTGAAAACATTCGCATGTCGTTATTTGGCACGGCATTCTTGAGGCAGTTTGGCTCGCGCCTGGCCGTCAATGGTGAGCAACCTGATCCGGCTTTTCACGAAGGCGGCTACCTGTTTCTCGCGACGAGTCAGGGCGTGGACACCCTGCGCGAGAACCACATCACGCAACTGGCAGAAGGGGCCGAGATCGCCCTGATGGATGCGGCAGAACTTGCCAGCCGCTATCCGTGGATGAACACTGACAACCTCGCCGCAGGCGCGCTGGGCCTATCGGGTGAAGGCTGGCTGGATGCCTACGGCATGATGCAGGGGTTCAGAAAAAAAGCCATCGCCCAGGGGGCAATCTATATTCAGGACAAGGTAACAGGTCTGAAGCGTGATGGTCACCGCATCGTGGGTGTAGAGCTGGCCAGCGGCAGCACAGTTGCCTGCGGCACAGTCATCAACGCTGCCGGCACCGGTGCGGCCACACTGGCCAGAGCCGCCGGCATTCAATTGCCGGTCGAGTCCCGCAAGCGCAGCGTTTTTTATTTTTCGAGCCCGGCAACGCTCGCTAACTGCCCCATGGTTATTGACCCCAGTGGCGCGTACTTCAGGCCCGAAGGCCAGGGTTATATCGCTGGCATCGCGCCCACTGAAGACAATGACCCACCGTGTGACGATTTTGAGGTGCAGCACGAGCTGTTCGATGACGTGCTGTGGCCACTGCTTGCCGATAGAGTGCCTGCCTTTGAGGCCTTGCGTTGCATACGTAGCTGGGCCGGCCATTACGACATGAACATCATCGACCAGAACGTCATTCTGGGACTCCACCCCGACGTCGATAACATGTATTTTGCCAATGGTTTCAGTGGCCACGGCATGCAGCAGTCGCCAGCCGTAGGCCGGGCACTGGCGGAGCTGATCACGCATGGCCAGTACCAGACGCTTGATCTGAACCGCATGGGATGGACCCGCATTCTGGAAAATAGACCAATTATCGAAAAAAACGTTGTGTAGTTTGCAGGTCTGAAAAGGCCTTTAACCAAAAAGGATGGGTGCTTCAGACGGGCGCAGCCCGCAACAGCAGAGTATGCAACCCCAGCCAATAACATCAGGAGACACTACTATGAAAAATCACCTCAGACACTTTCTTGCCGTCACCGCGCTCGCCAGCGCGCTGCCTTTTGCTGCACACGCCGCAGATGTGGTGAAGATAGGCGTTGCAGGGCCGTTCACCGGCGCCAACGCTGCATTTGGAGAGCAGCTGTGGATAGGCGCTACCGGTGCCGCCGATGCCATTAATAGCAAAGGAGGTATTAACGGCAAGAAGATCGAGTTGATCAAGGCAGACGACGCTTGCGAACCCAAGCAGGCCGTGGCTGTAGCCAACCGGCTGGTTGATCAGGACAAGGTAGCCGCCGTGGTCGGGCACTTTTGTTCATCAAGCACTATCCCCGCCTCAGAGATCTACGATGACGCTGACATTCTCTCCATGGCAACCGGGTCAACCAACCCCGAGGTCACCGAGCGCGACCTGCCGACCGTAACCCGCATTTGCGGGCGCGATGACCAGCAAGCGCGTGTGGTCGCCGATTTTCTGGCCAATCATCTGAAAACAAAGCGCATTGCCGTTATTCACGACAAGGACACCTATGGTCGCGGTGTTGCCGATGCAACCCGTGAAGAAGCCAAACGCCTGGGTGTTGAGACCGTGCTGTATGACGGCGTGACCCGGGGCGAACGTGACTTCAATGCGCTGGTAACCAAAATCAAGGCGGCCGACGTGGATGCCGTGTTCTTTGGCGGCCTGTATGCCGAGGCCGGCACACTTGCACGTCAGATTCGCGAGCAGGGTCTGACCATACCGTACGTATCGGATGATGGCATTGTTGACCCTGCATTCGTCACTGCAGCCGGCGGCAAGCCGTTCGCCAAAGACGTGTACATGTCGTTTCCCGCTGACCCACGCAAGCTTGCATCGAGCAAAGACATCGTGGCCAAGCTGACGCAAGAAGGCAAGAAAGCGGATGGGTTTGTTCTTTATGCCTATTCAGCCGTAGAGGCCGTGGCAGCAGCCCTGGCCGCCACCAACAGCACCAGCGGCACTGAACTGGCTGACTGGCTGAAGAAAAACAAAGTTGCGACCGTACTGGGTGACAAAGAGTGGGATGACAAGGGCGACCTGACCGTTCCGAGCTATGTGATGTACCAGTGGGACGCCGACGGCAACTATGCCGAGTTTGCCTACTGAACAACGCCGTAAGGCACGACGGGCGATGACCGCGTGAGCGGCCTCGCCCCGGCAACCTGCTTTGAACAAAGAGGCGCATGAATGGATGGCTACATTCTCGGCCAGCAGCTCATCAATGGCTTGACGCTGGGCTCTATCTACGGCCTGATCGCCATTGGCTACACCATGGTGTACGGCATTATTGGCATGATTAATTTCGCCCATGGCGATGTGTACATGATCAGTGCCTACGTAAGCGCCATTACCCTGGCGGTTGTTACGTTTTTTGGGCTGCACTCAGTGCCCGCCGCGCTGCTGGTGACACTGGTGATTACTATGGTTATTACCGGGCTTTACGGGTGGTCTATAGAGCGCACCGTGTACAGGCCTTTACGTGGCACCAACCGGCTCGCGCCGCTGATTACCGCCATCGGGGTTTCACTGGTGCTGCAGAACTATGTGCAGATTTCACAAGGCCCGAATGTACAGGGCGTACCCACGCTGATAAATGGAAGCCTGCGCCTGGGCGATGCTGAGCATTTTATTCAGATTAAATACATGAGCCTGATGATTATTGTGATCAGCCTGCTTGCCATGGCCCTGCTGACCTGGCTAATACACGGCACCAGTCTTGGGCGGCAGTGTCGTGCGACACAGCAAGACCGGAAAATGGCCACCATACTGGGTATCAACACGACACGCGTCATCTCGCTGGTGTTTGTCGTGGGCTCCGTCATGGCCGCCATTGCTGGCGTGCTCGTCACCATGAATTATGGCTCTTTCGATTTTTTTGTCGGCTTCATCATTGGCATCAAAGCCTTTAGTGCCGCCGTGCTCGGTGGCATTGGCTCGCTACCTGGCGCCATGCTGGGCGGTCTGCTGCTAGGTTCGCTTGAGTCACTGTTTTCAGGCTATGTCAGCAGCGACTACAAAGATGTGTTTTCTTTTTCGGTGCTGGTTCTTGTGCTGATTTTCAAACCCAGCGGCCTGCTCGGCCGACCCGCCGTAGAGAAGGTATGACATGACGACACTCGAGTCTACCCAAACGCTGGACACGCCACAGAGGTTTGACACGCCCCGCATCGATGTCATGCACTCGATTAAAGACGCACTCATTGCAGGCGTGCTGACAATGGTGGTGCTGGGCCCCATTACCAATCTGGTGCTGGATCAGTACGAGTTCGGGTTTGAACTGCTGCGCACCCCACTTCTGGTCAACGGCATCATGCTGGGCGTTGTGGTGGCCATCGGACGGCTTGTTTTTTCACTGTTTTCCCAGACGAAGATTGGCCTGAACTTGCTGAATGTGGTGGGGCGCAAGTCGGGTAAGGTACAGACCGAAAACAAAGGTTTTACGCTGAAGAACAAGCCTGGTGCCCTGCTGGGTCTAAGCGCTCTGCTTTGTGCGGTGCTGGCGGCGCTGGGCCTTACGGGTGTCATGCATGTTGGCGCGGCCTTTGCTCTGGTGCTGCTGGTCGTTTTCATGTTGCTCAGCTACGGCGTGAGCATTCCGAAAACACCCGGCAAGTTCAATATATGGCGGCATTTGACCCCACTGCTTTTTGTGGCGGGCTTTATTCTGCCTATTCTTTTGAATCAGTTAGGCGTGCTTCCAAGGGTGTGGGTCAGCAATCTGACGCTGGCGCTTATTTATGTGCTGCTGGGGCTGGGGCTAAACATTGTGGTGGGCCTGGCCGGGCTGCTCGATCTAGGGTTTGTGGCGTTCTATGCCGTAGGTGCATATTTTCTGGCGCTGGGCGCGCAGTACCTTGATATTGGTTTCTGGACAGCGCTGCTTTGCGCTCCCCTGCTGGCGGCAATTTGCGGCGCGATACTGGGGTTTCCGGTACTGCGCATGCATGGCGACTACCTGGCCATTGTGACCCTGGGCTTCGGAGAAATTATCAGGCTGGTGCTAACCAACTGGATCGATTTTACCGGTGGCCCCAACGGCGCCTCGGCGCCCGCCCCCACGCTTTTTGGGCTCGCCTTCAGCCGACGGGGCAGCGAAGGCAACCCGCCTTTTCATGAGTTTTTCAATATCTCGTACAGCCGCGACTACGAAGCCTTGTTTATCTATCTGACGCTGTTCGTGGTGGTGGTGATTATGCTGCGGCTGTTCAACCGCTTGCGCCACATGCCTATTGGCCGATCATGGGAAGCCTTGCGCGAAGACGAGATTGCGTGCCGCTCACTGGGCATTAACCATGTGACGGTCAAGCTCTCGGCATTCATGATGGGAGCCATGACGGGCGGTATTGCCGGCGTATTTTTCGCAAGTTATCAGGGCTTCATCAACCCGTCTTCTTTCAACTTTTTTGAATCCGTGCTGATTCTCTGCATTGTGGTACTGGGCGGCATGGGCTCCACACTAGGCATTATTATCGCCGCGCTGGCGCTGACGCTACTGCCAGAGCTAATGCGCGATTTTGCCGATTACCGCGTGCTGATGTTTGGCGTGTTGATGATCATCATGATGATCTGGCGACCGCATGGCCTGATCCGGCCCAAACGCCCCGTATTTTCAAGAGGGAAACCGTCATGAGCGCACCGGCCTTGTTGCAGGTAAAGAATTTGACGCAACGGTTTGGCGGCATTATTGCCAACGATCACATCAACTTTGAAGTAGCGCGAGGGTCAATCACGGCACTCATAGGGCCAAATGGTGCGGGCAAAACAACGGTATTCAACTGCGTCACGGGGTTTTACCGTGCTTCGGAGGGCGAGATCTTCTTTCGCGATGGCGATAAACAGCTTGAAGTGGGTAAGCTGCTCGACCGGCCATTTATCGGGGGGTCGCACCTGGTGGCTCGCGCAGGTATCGCCCGAACCTTCCAGAACATCAGGCTGTTCAAGGAGATGACGGTTGTAGAAAACCTGCTGGTGGCCCAGCATCGGCGCATGGACGGCAATTTGCTGCGCGGCATGATTGCCAGCCCGCATTTTATGCAGCGTGAAAACCATGCGCTAAATGAAGCTTACCGCTGGCTCGACGTGATGGACTTGCAGGCAGAAGCCAACAGGTTGGCAGGAGAGCTTTCATATGGGCGTCAGCGCCGCCTGGAAATCGCCCGCGCCATGTGCACAGCGCCTCAGCTGATCTGCCTGGATGAACCCGCCGCCGGCCTGAACCCCAGCGAAACCGAGCTGCTGTCTGATCTTATTTTAGAACTGCGTGCACATCATGACGTTACGGTGCTGCTGATCGAGCATGATATGGGTCTGGTCATGGACATCTCAGACCATGTGGTTGTACTCGACCATGGCCAGGTCATTGCTCGTGGTGACCCCGACACCGTACGCAACTCACCTGAGGTCATCACGGCCTATCTGGGTGCCGACATCGAAGAGGTCTTATGACGCAAGCCGTACTCGAACTGAAAAACTTAAATTCAGGCTATGGATCTATTCAGGTTTTGCATGACGTGAACCTGCATATCAACAAAGGCGAAGTGGTGTCGCTGATCGGCGCCAACGGCGCTGGCAAGAGCACATTGCTCATGACTATTTTCGGCAACCCCAAGGCCTGGTCAGGGTCGATCTTGTACAATGGCCGCGACCTGACGAGCCTGCCGCCGCACGATATTGCCCGGCAAGGCATAGCCCAGGTTCCCGAGGGCCGGCATATTTTCCCCTCTATGTCGGTAGAAGAAAACATCGTTATCGGCACTCTGCCTGTAGGCATGAAACACGTGGACGAAGACCGGCAGGCCATGTTCGATATGTTCCCGCGACTCAAAGAACGGCGTAATCAGCGCGCAGGTACGCTTTCAGGCGGCGAACAGCAGATGCTGGCCATTGCGCGGGCACTCATGGGTCGGCCCGACACCATTTTGCTCGATGAACCCAGCCTTGGGCTGGCGCCGTTGGTGGCACGGCAAATTCTCCAGACACTCAAAGAAATTGCTGGTTTGGGCAAAACGATTTTTCTGGTGGAGCAGAACGCACACCACGCCCTGCGCATGGCCGACCGGGGGTACGTGCTGGTCAATGGGCACATCACGCTTACGGGCACAGGCGCGGCACTTCTTGACGACCCGCACGTGCGGGAAGCGTATCTAGGCAAGAAGAAGGCAGCCGCCTGACCACAACCGCATTTTTATGGAAACCCGACCGTGAATGAAACGGCCTTACAACAAAGTGAATCAGCGCTCGCCGACCGCCTGAAAATGCTGCGCGTTCAGCGCGGCTGGACGCAAGGGCAGGTTAGCAAGGCCAGCGGCATTGCCACCTCTACGCTTTCAAAAATTGAAAACGGCCTGATGTCGCCCACCTACGACGTACTGCTAAAACTGGCACACGGCCTGGGCGTCGATGTCGCCGAGCTGTTTGCACCGGCTCAGGCGCATATGGGTGCGGGGCGACGCAGCGTGGAGCGCAAAGGCCACGGTGAGGTTCATAAAACCCCTTTGTATCACCATCGCCTGCTCTGTTCACAGCTTTCGCATAAGCGCATGATGCCTTTCTTTACACGCATCAAGGCCCACCAGATCGGGGAAAACGAAGGCTGGAGTCACCATGAGGGTGAAGAGTTTGTTTACGTGCTCAGTGGTGTCATTGAGCTGCACACTGAATACTATGCCCCTGCCATTCTTGAGGCTGGCGATTGCTTTTATATCGACAGTCGCATGCGTCACCGAGTTATCAACCGCAGCGATGACGACGCCGAAGTCATTTGGGTCAGCACCAAGCCCGATGTCCACGAGCACAGTCAGTCAGCAACCTGATCAGCCAGCCTGATCCTTTTTCATGAGCCCGTCTATGTCTTCGATCAATGTCCACAATGCCGAGCAAACGGCTGCACTTCTTGATTTCCCGAGCCTGGTTGCTACGCTGGCCGAAAGTGTCCCCGAATACGCACAGGGCGGCATCCATGCTCCAGAGCGACAGGCCGTCGCGTTTCCGCAAGGCGGCATTATGCTTTCTATGCCGGCCACCGCGCACGATATTGCCGTTCACAAACTGGTAAACGTAGTACGCGAAAACCGTGCACGGGGTCTTGCAACGATTAATGGCGTTGTCAGTGCTTACGACGGCGCAACAGGGTGCCCACTATTCATGCTGGACGGGCCCACGGTCACGGCCCGGCGCACGGCCGCAATATCGATGCTGGGGCTCAAGACGCTGCTGGCAAGAACACCACACTGTGTGGTGTTGATTGGTACAGGGGGGCAGGCTTCAGGCCATCTGGACGCCCTGAGCGCGCTTTACCCTGGCTTGCGTACGGTCATCATTGGGCATGCTGAAGGCAAGGCCGAAGCGTTTATCGCCGACCACATGCACCTGCCATTGCTGCTGGAAGCCGCCACAACCATCCCTGACGAGGCAGACGTAATCATTACGCTGACCACCAGTGCCACCCCCGTTTACAACGCTGTTGCAAGGCCTGACCGCCTGATTATCGGCGTAGGCGCATTCAGGCCAGACCTTGCCGAGATCGGTGCCGACACCCTGAGCGGCAGCGTACTTTATATTGATGACCCCGCAGGTGGGCGGCATGAAGCGGGTGATTACATACAAGCAAATGTAGACTGGAACACAGTGCGCAGCCTGGACGGCGCCCTGCGCGACGGCCCCGCTGAAGGCCAACCCATGGTGTTCAAAAGCGTAGGCTGCGCCGCATGGGACCTGGCTGCCGCGCGCTGTGCACGGAAAAACGGGGCGGCCCAAAGCGAATAAAACCGTATCCGGGTTCGGCTGGCCCTGCGCATTGGACGCTCTGGCCATTAGTGTGCAAAGATAACAACTACCAGAACAATGACAAACCCCAGGGCGCAGTCGCTCAACCAAGGCCAAAGCGGCCCGCGCAATGCGATTGCAACGTGGGTGGAGACAACATGGCAAAGCCGCCGTTATTGCGCTGTTTTGTCGATGGCCAATGGGTCACGACCAAACAGCGATTTCCCAATATAAACCCCGTCGACGGGCAAGTCGTCAGCCATGTGTGCGAGGCAGACGCCCAAACGGTAAGCCGCGCTGTCGCGGCCGCGCGTGCGGCCGGGCAAGGCCCCTGGAAGACGCTGACAGCCAACCAGCGTGCCGCCATACTGCATCGCATTGCAGACGGCATCGAACAACGTTTCGAAGAATTTGTGGCCGCCGAGGTACTGGACACCGGGCGGCCTGTGCATCAGGCCCGCACCCTCGATGTGCCGCGCGGCATCGCCAACTTTCGCACTTTTGCTGACCTTGTTTCTACGGCAGGCAGTGAAATGTACGACAGCACCGCCCCTGATGGCGCGCGGGTGATCAGTTACGTGAATCGCAAACCCGTAGGCACCGTCGGCATTATTTGCCCATGGAATCTGCCGCTGTTGCTGCTAACCTGGAAGGTCGCGCCCGCATTGGCTATGGGCAACTGTGTTGTGGTCAAGCCTTCTGAAGAAACCCCCTCTTCGGCAACCTTGCTGGCCGACGTGATCAGAATGGCCGGCCTGCCCCACGGGGTTTTTAACCTGGTGCATGGTTTCGGCCCTGAATCTGCTGGCGAGTATCTCAGCACCAGCCCAGACATCGACGCGCTTACGTTTACAGGGGAATCCCGCACGGGCACGACCATTATGAAGGCCGCCGCCGAAGGCATCAAAAAAGTATCGTTTGAGTTGGGAGGCAAGAACGCCGCCGTGGTGTTTGCCGATGCCGATTTTGAAGCCGCTGTTGCCGGGGTGATGCGCTCCAGCTTTACCAACTCAGGCCAGGTATGCCTCTGCTCCGAGCGCGTGTATGTGGAGCGGTCTATTTACGCCCGTTTTCTGGCCGAGCTGAAAAAACGCTGTGATGCGCTGGTCCTTAGCTACCCCCAAGACCCCGATGTCGACATGGGCCCGCTAATTTCGCATGCACACCGTGACAAGGTGCTGTCGTATTACCAGCTTGCACAAGAGGAAGGTGCCACCGTCATCAGTGGTGGGGGCGTACCCGAATTTGGCGATGATCGCGATCAGGGCGCCTATGTACAGCCCACCATTTTTGCGGGGCTTCCCGATTCGGCCCGCTGCGTACGCGAAGAGATTTTCGGGCCGGTATGCCACGTGGCGCCGTTTGACACGGAAGACGAAGTCATCGCGCGCGTCAACGACAGCGCCTATGGCCTTGCGGCCTGTATCTGGTCGACCAAGCTCTCGCGCGCACACCAGGTGGCTGCCCGCCTGAACACAGGCATTGTGTGGGTGAACACATGGTTTACACGCGACCTTCGCACCCCATTTGGTGGCACAGGCCTGTCGGGCCTGGGTCGTGAAGGCGGGCGTTACTCGCTTGATTTTTATTCTGAACTGAGCACCGTGTGCATAAAACTCTGATATTTTGTGCCGCTTAAGGAGTCGCGCATGAACAACACTGCAAAATCTACCGTGGTAAGCGGCAAAGCCACACCACGGGGGGCTTTCCCTCATATCAAGCGGGCTGGCGACTTTTTATTTGTGTCGGGCACCAGCGCGCGCCGCCCGGATAACAGCATCGCAGGTGCCACGGCTGACGCCATGGGCACAACACAGCTCGATATACGCGAACAGACGCGCGCCGTCATCGAAAATATTCGCGACATTCTGGCCAACGAAGGCGCCGGGCTGGAACACCTGGTCGAAGTTTCGGCCTTTCTGGTCAACATGAATGACTTCGGTGGTTACAACGAAGTATACGGTCAGTTTTTTACCGCCGACGGCCCTACCCGCACCACGGTTGCCGTTCATCAATTGCCACACCCGCACTTGCTTGTGGAGATAAAGGCGGTGGCATGGCGTCCGCAGACTGCAGCATCGTAGAACACCGGCATCACCGCAAAGAAAAACAACCTGTAACCCCTCCCCCCACATGGAGACCATGATGCTGGCCTACGGAAAACCCTTCAATTTTGTTCGCTGGATAGACGAGCACGCACACTTGCTGCAACCCCCTGTCGGCAATCAGCAGATCTGGCAGGACAGCGATTTCATTGTTACCGTGGTCGGAGGCCCCAACCGCCGCACCGACTATCATGACGACCCCTATGAAGAGTTTTTTTATCAGATGCGGGGCAATGCCTTTCTGAACCTTTGGATCGAAGGCAAGCGCGAGCGCATCAACCTGAAAGAAGGCGATATATTTTTAATGCCGCCCCATGTGCGTCATTCGCCCCAGCGCCCGGAGGCAGGCAGTGTCTGCCTGGTCATTGAGCGGCAACGCCCCGAGGGCGTCAAGGACGGGTTTGAGTGGTACTGCGAAGGCCCTGAGGGGTGTGGCAGCCTGGTCCATAGGGTAGAAACCCAACTCAAGAGCATTGTTGCTGACCTACCCAAACTGTTTGATGCCTTTTATGCTTCTGAAACACAGCGCCGCTGCCCCGGCTGCGGTACCGTTCATCCTGGCAAATAAACCGCTGCCGCTGGCCGGGCGATAGCACACCCTCTGGCCCAATCATTTTTTCTGAGCCCTCAGCCCCGCCATGACAAAAATCGATATACATGCACATTTTCTTCCACCCATTACGCAACAGGATGCCGCTTTGCTCGACGAGCACAAGGCACCCTGGCTAGCCATCGACAGCTCGGGAGAAACCGGTCAGATCATGAAAGGAAATAAGCCTTTCAGGCCGGTATACCGTGCGCTGTGGGATTCTTCTTTGCGGCTTGAAGAAATGGACCGGCAAGGCGTGTCTGTACAGATTATTTCTGCCACGCCCATTATGTTTGGCTATGAATTTGACCCCGTGCGCGCTGCATCGTGGTGCGAACGCATGAATGACCTGGCCCTGGAACAGTGCGCCGCCAACCCGCGCAGGCTAAAGGCCCTGGCACAGGTGCCTTTGCAAGATCTTGACCTGGCCTGTGCCGAGGCATCACGCGCCAAGGCAAGTGGTCACGTCGGCGTGCAAATTGGCAACCATTTGGGGCCTCGTGATCTCGACGACGAGCATCTGGTGCAATTTTTGATCCACTGTGCCAACCATGACATCCCAATTCTGGCGCACCCCTGGGACATGATGACAGACGGGCGCATGAAAAACTGGATGTTGCCTTGGCTGGTGGCCATGCCTGCAGAGACACAACTGGGTATTCTGTCGCTGATACTTTCAGGAGCATTTGAGCGTATACCCACTACGCTCAAGCTGTGCTTTGCTCATGGCGGTGGCAGCTTCGCTTTCTTGCTGGGGCGTGTTGACAATGCCTGGAAGCACCGCGACATCGTACGGCAAGACTGCCCTTCTTTGCCTTCCAGCTACGTAAACCGGTTTTACGTGGACAGCGCCGTCTTCGACCCCGGTGCGCTGCGACTGCTGGTGGATGTTATGGGTGCCGAGCAAGTGATGTTGGGGTCAGACTACCCGTTTCCATTGGGCGAACAAAACATAGGCAGCCTGGTCAACGAGCACCCGTCACTGACGCCTGCGCAAAAGCAATCCATAACGGCGGGCAACGCAGCACGATTTTTTTCACTTAACGTGTAAGGCTGTGGCCATGCTGCGTATGTCACGGCCACGCATGCATTCTCGCCACGTGCCATCTACCGCCGCAGCAGTTCTGACGGATTCAACCGCTCAGTGCAACGCTACGTCAAACATTTGGGCTGGGGGGGGGTAGATATCAGGGTCTTTCTGGGCCGCGAAATTAATTTTGCAGCGACCCTATCCAACTGCTCTTGGGACTATATCGCCAGCCCTGGGCACGTCCAGTGCTCGACCAACCTCGGCGTTCAGGCACAGGCTGGATAGCTCTACAATACGCCATACCAAAACACAGAGAGACACACGATGGACGCAGAATTCTGGCTCGAACGGTGGCGTGAAGGGCAAACCGGCTTTCACTTGCAGCGCGTAACGCCCTTATTGCAAAAGTACTGGCCCACACTGGCCATACCGGCAGGCAGTCGTGTATTGGTCCCTTTGTGCGGCAAGTCGCTCGATATGGCCTGGCTGGCTGGTCAGGGCTTTCAGGTGCTGGGCGTCGAGCTTTCAGAGCTTGCCGTTGAGGCGTTTTTTGAGGAAAACAAACTGCATCCCGAGGTAAGCACGTCACCATTTGGCAAGCATTACACCGCAGGTGCGATAGAAATCATCTGTGGTGATATTTTCGGGCTGGATGCACAAACCCTGGCAAACTGCGTGGGCGTGTACGATCGCGCTGCGCTGGTTGCCTTGCCTGCAGACATGCGCCCCCGCTACGTCACGCATATATACAGCCAGCTGGCCGACAGTTATCAAGGCCTGCTACTGACGTTGGAATACGAGCAGTCACAAATGGACGGCCCGCCCTTTTCGGTGGCTGAAGATGAAGTGCAGGCGCTGTTTTCCAAGCACTCTGCTGTACGCCTGACAGACCGTCGCAGCATTCTCGAGAAAGAGCCAAAGTTTAAGGCGCGCGGCCTCACCAGCCTGGATACGGCTGTGTATCAGCTGTCACGCAAGGCAACCGCATAAATCTTCACCGCGTTGGATGGCAAACAGCCAAAGAGCTCCGACACGGCCTGCTTCGAACTGACACATTGCCAGTCGAAGCAGCCCAATGGCTTGCCCAAGAATCATCTGTACAAGAGGCCGTTGAGTTCAAGTAAAACATGAGCGATTGGAGCATATCCTGCCTAATCGCCTTGTGATACTCAGGCTGGCGCGGCCGGCAACGCGCGTTTATGAGCGCTGTTTGCGTGGGTACGGACAATAATTTCATACGCCTTGGCATCCACGTCTTTGCCCTCGAGAAAATCATCGATGATGTCGTAGCTGACGCCAAATGCGTCTTCGTCAGGCTTCAGAGGCGAGAGCGACTCAAGATCGGCAGTAGGCACTTTAAATGCCAGCGGCCGTGGCGCTCCCATGGCCACCGCCATGGCGCGTACACGGCGTTTATTAAGGCCCGTCAAAGGCATGACATCGGCCGCACCATCACCAAACTTGGTGAAAAAACCCATTAACGCCTCAGCAGCATGGTCTGTACCCACTACAAGGCCGCCATGTGCACCCGCTACGGCGTATTGCGCAATCATGCGTTGACGCGCCTTGATGTTGCCATGCAGAAAGTCTTGCTGTGGGGCATCGCGAAACGCAAGCTGCGCACTTAACAGCGCCGCGAGCATGGCATCGCTGGCGGGGCCAACATTTACGGTCAAGGTTTTGTCGGGCTGAATCAGCTGCAGTGAAGCCTGGGCGTCGGGCTCATCTTTTTGTTCACCGTAAGGCAAGCGCATCGCCACGAAGACGGCATCGCCGCCCCCGGCCCGCACACGCTCAACCGCACGCTGCGCCAGACACCCGCCAACCAGCGAATCGACCCCACCGCTTATGCCCAGTACCAATGCGCGAGCATGACTTTTTACCAGGTAGCCGGCGAGAAACGCGACACGTTGTTCGATCTCGTCGTTGGCGTTAAAGACCGCAGTCACGCCAAGCTCGGCAATAATTTCGCGCTGCCGGGCGCGTTGGTCGAAGGTGAGCACGATGTATCCTAAGGATGAAATAAATGAAAATCGGCCCGAAACGCTGCCGCCTCAAGCATCAGGTTTATGATACGACAGAAGTTTCTGATATATCTCGCACACCGGCAATGCCTTGCCTCTAACCGGTGTCATCACAACACTAACCGTATCCTGCCATGCCGCCACTGTCATCCGGCTTTATTGTCCTTACCGCCACACTTTCCGCGCAGTCTCTCGTCGCCATGAGCCTGCTCACACTGCCGGTAGTCGCTCCGGCGGTAGCCCAGACACTCGGTGTGTCTCCAGCCTACGTGGGGCTGTATATCGCCCTGGCCTATGCTGCTGCCATGTTTGCCAGTCTGACGGCGGGAGGTGCTGTACGACGTTTCGGCGCCATACGCGCCAGCCAGGCCGGGCTGGTTCTATGCGCCGTAGGCCTTGTGCTCAGCACCTTGCCGCACGTAGCAGCCACCGCCGCTGGCGCTCTGCTGGTCGGTCTGGGCTATGGTCCGATTACTCCTGCGAGCTCCCACCTGCTGGCACGCACCACCCCGGCCCATCGCATGTCATTTGTGTTTTCAATCAAGCAGACGGGTGTGCCGCTTGGCGGCGTATTGGCCGGGGCCATCGTACCCGGCCTGTCCGACTTCACATCGTGGCAATGGGCCTTTGTCATTGTCGCGGTAGCCAGCCTGGTCTGTGCCGCAAGCCTTCAGCCTTTGTGTGCAGAGTTTGACGCCGACAAAAACCCGGCCCAACGCATTTCGCTGGGCAACGGTCTTGCCGGGCCACTCAGGCTGGTCTTCAGCCGACGCAGCCTCACGGTACTGGCGGCCATATCATTTCTGTTTTCCATTTCCCAACTTTCACTGACCACCTACATGGTGACGTATCTGCATGAAGACATGGCCATGGGCCTTGTGACCGCCGGGTTCATGCTGGCCGTTGCCCAGGCTGCGGGCGTGGCAGGCAGGCTATTGTGGGGGTATGTGTCTGATCGCTTTGCAGGCCCCGTAAAAACGCTGGCACTGCTTGCCCTGCTGATTGTTGTCAGCGCCGCAGCGCTTCCATTTGTTACCGTCGACTCAATGGGGTTGCTGCTGGTGCTGCTGGTCGTGTTCGGCAGCTGTGCCATCGGCTGGAATGGCGTATATCTGGCAGAGGTTGCACGTCAGGCGCCACCGGGCCAGGCCAGCATTGCCACAGGGGGCACGCTTTCAATGACGTTTCTGGGCGTTGTGGTGGGCCCGCCCCTGTTCGGCCTTATTGCCAGCGCGTCGGGTAGCTACGCTCTGGCTTACGCATCATTGGTGGTGCCCAGCGGGTTGTGTCTGTGGCTGCTGTGGCGCTTTCGCACCGCATTTCAGAGCCCGGCCGAATCGCTGCAGCCCGTCCCTGAAAAACCATAAACCCAGCGCTCAAAAAAATAAACCCCACTGTACAAAAACAGAGGGGTTTACCAGCAGTCTGCGATGCCCCTGAAGGGGCGACTGAGTACTTAGCCTGGGTACTTACTTAGAAGGCATCCAGCACGGCGCCGCTACTGGCCGGCGATGCATTGAACGCAAACTTGGCTTGTACACCCCGCATGTAGCGAGGCTCTGGTGCCTTCCAGTTTGCCCGCCGTGCAGACAATGTGTCGTCAGACACATTGAGCTGCAGCACCAGTTGGTGCGCGTCGATGGTGATGGAATCACCCTCTTCGACCAATGCAATCGTGCCGCCCACTGCCGCTTCGGGGCACACATGACCAACCACCATACCCCAGGTACCGCCCGAGAACCGGCCGTCAGTGATAAGGCCTACGGAATCGCCCAGGCCTGCGCCAATGAGCGCACCCGTAGGTGCCAGCATTTCTGGCATGCCTGGCCCACCTTTGGGCCCAAGATAGCGCAAGACCATGACATCACCGGCATTGATCTTGCCATCGAGAATGGCCTTGAGTGCTGACTGCTCGTCATCAAACACGCGCGCAGGGCCTGTAATGACGGGGTTTTTA
The DNA here is from genome assembly GCF_008369125.1 of Pusillimonas sp. ANT_WB101. Lineage (NCBI taxonomy): Bacteria > Pseudomonadati > Pseudomonadota > Betaproteobacteria > Burkholderiales > Alcaligenaceae > Pusillimonas > Pusillimonas sp. ANT_WB101. The sequence continues at coordinate 118,458 of NZ_VOAY01000003.1, forward strand.
AGACCTGTAATTTTGGCAACGGCACCGCCGGGGGACAGATTGCCCTTCAGTATGGCAAGGTGGCCTTTGGCATAAAGCGCCTTATCAATGGTGCGGATGACGTCCTGATCTGCAGGAGGCGTGTCGGGCACATCAGCCAGCATCTCGGCAATGGTTTGCCCAGTAATGGTGATGCAGTCGCCATGCAGCAAGCCGGCGTTAAGCAGCAGCTTCATGACCTGGGGTATGCCGCCCACCCTGTGCAGATCAATGGCCAGGTAATGCCCGCTGGGTTTAAGGTCACATATGACGGGAACGCGCTGACGTACACGCTCAAAGTCATCAATGGTCCACTCGACGTCGGCAGCATGGGCGATAGCCAGAAAATGCAGCACGGCATTGGTAGACCCGCCCGTTGCCATGATGACACTCACCGCGTTTTCGATAGACTTGCGCGTAACGATGTCGCGCGGCTTAAGATCCATCTCTATGGCCTTGAGCAAAACACGTGCCGACTCTGCAGCCGATTCGGTTTTTTCGTCTTCAACGTTGGCCATGGTGGATGAGTACGGCAGGCTCATGCCCATGGCTTCGAAGGCCGAACTCATGGTGTTGGCGGTGTACATGCCACCACACGAGCCACAGCCCGGAATGGCGTGCTTTTCAATTTCTTTGAGCTGATCGTCGCTCATGCGCCCGGCGGCGTTTTCGCCCACAGCCTCAAACACGCTGACAATATTGAGATCTTGCCCGTTAAGGCGGCCCGGCAAAATGGTGCCACCGTATACATAAATAGACGGAACATTGGCACGCAACATGCCCATCATGCCGCCTGGCATGTTTTTGTCGCAACCGCCGATGACAACAGCACCGTCCATCCACTGACCCTGCACGCAAGTTTCAACGCAGTCGGAGATCACTTCGCGCGAAACCAGCGAGTACTTCATGCCCTCGGTGCCCATGGCCATGCCATCGGAAACCGTGGGCGTACCAAACACCTGCGCGTTACCGCCGTTAGTTTCTATGGCGTTAATTGCCGCATCCGCCAGTTTTTGCAGGCCCGAGTTACAGGGCGTAATGGTGCTGTAGCCATTTGCCACGCCAACCATAGGCTTGGAGAAATCTTCTTCGGTATAGCCCATCGCGTAATACATCGAACGGTTAGGCGCGCGCTCTGCACCTTGTGTGATGTGGGCAGAACGCAAGCGTCGGGGAGTGCTCATGATTTTCCTTTGTTAGTGGGTGGGGCCGCGTACCAATGCAGGCACCTCTACCCTGCAGTTTACCCTCTGATGTGCGCCTGCAACAGGGTGTGCATGCAACTTGACTAACATCAACTTGATCAGCAAACCGCCGTGCGACAATTCTTAACAAATGCGAACCATTATCAATATCAGCAGCAACAATTGGTTCGTTCACAACCACCCTTAATACTTCTCGCTCATGCCCAACTCTTTTCGTCCCAGCCGATTTACCGTCGGCGCTGCGCTGTGCTGCCTTTCTCTGCCGGCATTGTGTGCTGACCCGGTCGCCACACTACCCACGGTTACCGTTACCGGCGAGGCCGCCACACCGCTACAGCCAAGCGTTTACCAAGAACAGCTGCGGCTGGATCGCGTGCCAGGCGGCACCAACTTGATCACGCCCCAAACCGAGATCGGCACGTCGACACTACGCGACGTTACAGATTTTCAGCCCGGCATTATCGTGCAAGAGTTTTTTGGCGGCATAGACCAGCCCCGAATCAACATCCGGGGTTCTGGCATACAGAGCAACCCCGTCAATCGCGGTGTACTGTTGCTGCAAGACGGTCTGCCCATTAACGAAGCCGATGGTTCCTTTGTAATCGGCCTGCTTGAGCCGCGTAACGCCAGCCTGATCAGCGTACGACGCGGTGCCAATGCGCTCTCGGCCGGCGCCACGACGTTGGGCGGCGAAATGGATTTCCAGTCATTAATTGGTACGCAGGGCGATGTCGTCAGCGTAGAAGGCGGCAGTTTCGGGCGGCTGGGGCTGCACGCAGCCAAAGGTTTCACAGGTGATCAGCTTGATGGCCGCTTCAGCATCAGCCACGACAAGTCTGATGGCTATCGGCACCACTCCGACGGCGAGCGCACCAACCTATCGGCAAACTTTGGCGTGCGTGGCGACAACTTTGAAAACCGCACGTATCTGTCTTACACCGACCTTAAGTTTGACATCCCCACCGTCATACCTCGCGACCGCGCCTATAGCGACCCCAAAAGTGTCATGGGCGACTACTCCGGCGACGCGCCCAATGTGTACAACAGTGACCCCAACCGCAAGACCAGGCAACTTCGCCTTGCCAACCGAACCTACGTGGGCAACGAAAATCTGAATCAAACCTTTGGCGTTTACTGGCAGTCCATAGACGACACATTTACCGATCCATCTAGTTCTACCGCCACCACAGGCAACACCTGGGGAGCCCAATGGCAGCTGGCCGGCAAGCTGCAGTCGCTTGACTACCGCGTGGCCCTAGACTGGGCGCGCAGCGACATGGATCGCGAGCTTACCCCCCAGAACCCGGTAACAGGCAATCGCATGCCACGCATCGCCGACTTCCACCTTCAAGCCGAAAACCGCAGCGCTCTGCTGGGCCTTGAATACCACCTTACGCCCCAACTTAGTCTGGTGGGTGACCTTAAATACACGCAGGCAATACGCGATGCCAGCAATCGCGACAACGGCATGGGGCGCGACCAAAAATGGTCGTATGCCAGCCCCAAGGCAGGCATTGTCTGGAAACCCGCCGACACCATGCGCTGGTACGCAAACATAAGCCGCAGCAATGAAGCCCCCACCTATTGGGAGCTGCTGTCAGGTGCGGCCGTCAACGAGCTCGACCTGCAGCGTGCCACCACTTACGAAATTGGCGGCGACGGGCGCCTGTTTGCCGACACGCTGTATCCCGTCAATTGGGCTATCAGCCTTTATCACAGCAATGTCGATGATGAACTCATGGAAGTTGCCGACCCCACCGACCCTAGCGGCTCCAAATCCATCGTTTACAACTACAGTGACCGCACCGTTCACCAAGGCATTGAAGCCGGCTTAAACGGCAGCCTGCCCTCTCCCGGCGCCGGCAAGTTCGATTACCGGCTTGCTTACACGTACAGCGACTTCCGTTTCCGGGGCGGTGAGTTTGACGGCAACCGAATCGCCGGGGTGCCCCGTCACGTGCTCAGCGCCGAGATTCTTTATCGTTTGGGTGGATGGCAGATTGGCCCTAATGTGCACTGGATGCCTTCCGACACGTATTCAGACCATATGAATACCCAAGGCATGGAGCAAAAGTCTTATGCACTACTGGGTTTCAAGGTGGCGTACCAGCACAGCAAAAACTGGACAGCATGGGTGCAGGCTGACAACCTCACCGATAAAACCTATGTCAGCAGCTATCGCATAGGCCGGCAGAACAAACCGGCGCAACCAAGGTTCTTGCCGGGCAACGGCCGCAGCATCAGCGCGGGGCTCAAGTACCAGTTCTGATCTCACCGTGTTTAAGGCCGGCCCGAAGCCCTTGGCTCGGCGCCGGCATCACCGGCCTCAGCAGCTATTTCCTTTCTGTCGCTGACGCGATGAGTGCCAGGTGTTTACCCGGTTAATGTGCCACGGCATGCACCATGCTGTTTGCTTCTGCCTAAGGGTACGCACGCTTAAAGGCAGACACCGCACCCGCTGATAATCACCCTCAGCGGGCCACCATGGCCTGCGAGCCAGCCCCCCCTTGCATGAACAGGTAGTTTAATTGCGCACCTACGGTGATAATAAAGCTTGAGAACTGTCACACGGAGGCTCACATGGCGCCAGCAAACAACACCGTCCTGATCACTGGGGGCAGCCGCGGCATAGGCGCAGCGACTGCCGTAATCGCCGCGCGTGAAGGCTTTGACGTCGCCGTCAATTACCTTACCAACGCCGCCGCCGCGCATCAGATCGTACAGGCCGTCGAGCGCAGAGGCCGCAAAGCGGTGGCCATACAGGGCAACATGGGTAATCCGGCAGATATCCCACGCATTATTCATCAGGCCGAAGAGGCCCTTGGCCCACTTAGCGCACTCGTCAACAATGCAGGCATCACCGGCCCCATCGGTCAATTTTCGTCTACCACCGACGAAATGATTGCGCAGGTCTTTCAGGTTAATGTGCTGGGGCTAATGCATTGCTGCAGGCTCGCCATCGAAAGCTTCATACAAAACAATATTGACGGCGTTATTGTTAACGTTTCATCGGCCGCCGCCCGCACCGGCAGCCCGGGCGAATATGTTCACTACGCGGCCAGCAAGGCGGCCGTCGAGACATTTACCATAGGCCTGGCGCGTGAGATCGCCGTCGAAAACATCCGTGTTTGTGCTGTTTCGCCGGGCTCAACGCTGACTGACATCCATGCCACGGCAGGCGAACCAGGCCGCCCGCAGCGGGTGGCACCACGCATTCCCATGGGGCGGCTGGCCCAGCCCGAAGAAATCGGTGAGGCCATTGTCTGGCTGCTTACGCCGCAAGCGTCCTATATGACAGGTACAGTGCTCAACTGCGCTGGCGGCATTTAGGCCGACGGCCTCTGGCATTAACCGGACGACGCGAGTGCTCTGCGCAGTAGTCATAATGCGCAGGCCTTGTCGTGCTTTTTATTTTGCCAAAACATCCTGACGGGGAGCCTCACATAACCGCCAGGGCCGCCAAGCGATTTAGCAGCGCTACGACCCATCTCGCGCTGCGCTCGCCATATCGCAACCAGACCTGAAAGCGCCATATCGCGGCACAAAGTGACGCTGGAATAAGACTATGCGCAATACTTCCGAGAATAAACCATCGTATAGTTAGTGCTTGCCCCTATTCCGCAACCCTGCAGGAGACTACGTGAACCCATCGGCACCTTCCAACACTGAACAAAGCGCATTACGCAACGACATACGTCAGCTTGGACGCACGCTGGGGGCTGTAATCAATGCCTGCGAAGGCAAGGCGATTTACGATGTCATCGAAAAACTGCGGCGAGCCGCCGTTAAGTTTCGACGCGAAGGCGATCTGAAAGAAGGCAAGGTGCTTGAGCGCCAGATCAGCCGGCTGGCCGACGAGGAAGCCAACTCCGTCGCGCGCGCATTCAGTTATTTTCTACATCTTTCCAATATTGCCGAAGACAGAGACCAAAACCGTCGACAACGCCATCATGAGCTTGCCGACCAAGAGCCCATGCGTGGCAGCCTTCAGCATGCGCTTGACCTGCTGCAAGCCGAAGGCGTAACGCCTCGCAAGGTGCTGCGTCATCTTGAGCAAGCCTGCATCGTGCCCGTACTTACGGCACACCCTACAGAGGTGCAACGAAAAAGCACGCTTGACCTACACCGCAACATTGCCCATCTGGTCGAGCACAGTGGCAACACCCTCACACCGACTGAGCGCAAAAAACTTGAACAACAGCTAACCGGCCTGGTCGCCACACTGTGGCAAACGCGCATGCTGCGGCGCGAAAAGCTAACTGTACTTGATGAAATCGACAACGCACTCAGCTATTACAACAGCACGTTTCTTACTGCCATACCGCGCCTGTATCACGATCTAGCAGAGCGGCTTCGGCCAGCACGCGGTACGGCATTCGACATTAAAACGCAGCCACTGCCTGCGTTTTTGCGCATGGGCAGCTGGATAGGCGGCGACCGTGACGGCAACCCCAGCGTTGATGCCAACACACTTGAACAGGCCTTGTTGCGCCAGTCTCGTCTGGTATTGCGGCACTATCTGCAAGAGATCAAGGCGCTAGGCACCGAGCTCTCAATGTCGCGGTCACTGGGTACCACCAGCCCTGAACTGCTCGCTTTGTCGCTGGCAAGCCAGGACGCCTCTGCTCACCGTATTGACGAACCCTACCGCAGGGCTGCCATACACATTTATGCCCGCATGGCCGCTACCGCACTCAAGCTGACCGGGCAAAATCTGGCTGAGCGCCCTACCTACCCGGCGCCCGCCTACCCAACCCCAGAAGCCTTTCAACATGACCTGCAAGTCGTTGCTGACTCCCTAGACTTACACCAAGGCGGCCCCATTGGCCAATTGCGGCTGGCCGGCCTTCTGCAACTGGTAAGCATTTTTGGGTTTCATCTGGCCACGGTTGATCTGCGCCAAAGCTCTGACGTACACGAGCGCGTACTGACCGAGCTGTTCGCCGCTACGGGCGCCACGCTAAACGGCCAGGCGGTTGATTACAAGGCCTTGAGTGAAGAGGATCGCATCACCCTGCTGCGCCAGGAAGTTCACGAAGTACGGCCACTGGTATCACCCTGGATCAGCTATTCGGACGAAACTGAAAAAGAACTGGCTATCTTGCGCATGGCGGCAGCATGCCGCCAGAAGTTTGGCGCTGCCGCCATCCAGCAAAGCGTTGTGTCCCACACCGAAACGCTGAGCGACTTGCTTGAAGTGCTGGTACTGCAACAAGAAACCGGGCTTATTTCCCCTACCGGCGACGACCCGTCCAGCGCAGGGCTTATGGTTGTACCGCTGTTCGAAACCATTCCTGACCTTGAGCGCGGCGCCGAGATCATGGCGCAGTGGCTAGACATGCCCGAAGTATCGGGCCGTGTACGCCACGCGCAGCAAGGCATACAAGAAGTCATGCTGGGGTATTCCGACAGCAATAAAGATGGTGGCTACCTCACCTCTAACTGGGCGCTGTATTGTGCCGAGCGGCAGTTGGTTCAGGTTTTCAGAAAACGCAAGGTACGCCTGCGCCTGTTTCACGGTCGCGGCGGATCGGTGGCCCGTGGCGGTGGCCCAAGCTTTGACGCCATTCTTGCGCAGCCACCCGGCACCGTTAATGGCCAGATACGGCTCACTGAGCAGGGTGAAATCATACAAGGCAAGTACAAAAACGCGGAGGTGGGCCGCTGGCATCTTGAAAACATTGTCGCTGCCACACTTGAAGCAAGCCTCGCGCCAGCAACATCCCTGTCCAAGGCCGAAGACGAAAACATGGCACAGTTTGGCGCTGCATTAAACTTCATGTCTGAAGCGGCGCAGCACAGCTATCGCGACCTGGTTTATGAAACGCCGGGCTTTACCGAGTACTTTTTTACCTCCACACCCATCCTGGAAATCGCCGGCCTTAACATTGGGTCGCGCCCGGCATCACGCAAAGCCAGCCAGAAGATCGAAGATTTGCGCGCCATACCCTGGGGGTTCTCCTGGGCGCAGTGCCGTCTCATGCTCACAGGCTGGTACGGCATGGGTTCCGCCCTGCACAGCTATGTAGAGCAAGGTTGTGAAGGTGCCCCAACCACGCGCGCAAAACGCCTGGCCCAGCTGCGCACCATGAACGACGTGTGGCCATTCTTTAGAACCCTTATGTCCAATATGGAGCAGGTGCTTGCCAAGACTGACCTGGGCATTGCAAAACGCTATGCCAGCCTCGTGCCTGATCGCAAGCTGCGCAACACAATTTTCAATCGCATACAGGCAGAGTTTGAGCTAACGCTCGACCTGTTCAAGCAAGTGTGCCAGCACGATCTGCTGGCCAACGACAAGCAGTTGCAGGCGGCTTTGGGTGAACGCTTTGCCTATATTGACCCGCTCAACCACTTGCAGGTAGAGCTGCTTCGCCGATACCGGCTCAGCCAAGAGAAACCTGGCAATAATGATGAGGAAGAAACGCGCACCCAGCGCGCCATACACATGACCATTAACGGTGTGGCGGCAGGCCTGCGCAACTCTGGATAAACCGTCGTAGCGGCCGGCTATGCAACGCGGGCGAGGCCGCTGTGTGGGCTGCAGGCCAGGCGGCTCAAGAAAAGCTGCCATGGTGTGGCCTGCCTTGCCCAGGCACCCGCGCTCATCCAGACAAAAACGCGGCGATACCCATAGGGCCTCGCCGCGTTTTTGCAGATGACGTGCGAGTGACTAGACCATATCTTTGCCACTCTTACGCGCCTTGCGCATATCTCGCACCAGAGAAATAACAAGCAGTGCGAGAACACCGGCAGAGAGTACCGGCCAGATCAGAATGTACAACGTAAGCATATTGGCTGACATAGCATTACTCCTTAATTGCGAACGGGCGCAAGCTTGCCCGAAGGAACACGGCCCGACGGCTTTTCGTGCTGAGGCTCTGTGTGAAACGACGTGACACGTTCAGCAAGAACGCTAAAATCAAAGCGCTCCTGGCTGCGCCAGCTCATCAAAGAACACACAATGGCGCTCACACCATAGGCCGTCAATGAGGCTAGCAACACAAGATAGTCACGCAGAAAGCCCACCATGAACGGCAAGGCGATCAGACCGGCCAAAACCCCAATCGCCAGGCCTATGCGAAAGTTTGAAAAGCCAAATGCCATCAGCCCAACAACAACCGTAATACCGGCCACAGCGCACAGCTCAAAAAACAGCCCTATCAGACCTTCCATGGGAAGAAGCTCGAATCGCACCGTAGCAAAGAGCAGAACAGCAATAACCACCGAGGTAGTAAAGGCCTTGTTGGTGACGCGATCCCAATAAAAGCTCGCGATGACCGGAAACACAATGGCTCCCCACAGTGCACCCACAAACACCAGCATGACCAGAATATCAAGCTTCAAACTGGCGAAAATGACGCCAAGCATGGTTGCGACAACCATGGTCGCCCGACCCCACCACAGCATACGCTCAGGTTTGACCTTGCCACGCGCCAGGTTCTTGCCATAGATATCCGTCATTACAATGGCCGACAGCGCCGACAGGTCAGAATCAGCCGTTGACGACAGCGACCCGATCACCAATACAAAGAACAACGCAATACCAACAGGCGAGAGGTATTTGGACGCCATCTGGGGAATAATATTGTTCATGTCGCCGCCTGCGGGCTCAATGCCCACAAACAAAGCGAGCATCCCCAGCATACCCAGGCCAATCACGACGGCGCCATAGCCTAGCGTCGCAGTCAGAAAGGTAGGCTTGATCAGGTCTTCGCGAACAGCAAAAAGCCGCTGTGCAATGGTCTGGTTACCGATGGCATAGGCAAGTACTGCCACAAAATAGGGCGCACCCTGCTCCAGAATGGCTTTGGTCGAAAAGAAATTATTCTGCTCTAGGGTCAGGTTGGACATGTTGGCCATAAGCATGTCTGTACCGCCGGCTTTAAAGAAAATCATCGGGATAATCACAACCGCAGCCAGAATCATGGCAATCAGTTGCGCAAAGTCGGTCATTACCGACGCCCGAAACCCTGACCACAAGGTGTATGACAGCACGCCCAGCCCGGCAATGAGCACACCCTGAATAAACGTGAGCGGGCTTAATACCGATACCAGCGCCCCCGCTGCCGTAAAGTTGACCATTAAACTTATACAGCTACCAACGATATTGGACCCCGCCATAATGAGCTGGCTTGACGTGCCATGGCGCGCCTGGATCACTTCGGCCAGCGTGTGCGCTTTAGGCGCAAGCGCCCTGAATCTCCGCCCGAACGGGTAAATAAACAAAATCATGAGCGCACCCCAGAACCCATAATGGATGGGCCCTGAAATGCCATATTTATAGCCGGACGTGGCGCTGGCATAAAAAGAGGCGGCCCAGATCCATGTTGCGATCATGCTGGCGGCTGAAAGCCCAAAACCAATGGCATTGTTTGACACCATATAGCCATCTACGTTTTCTTTTTTCTTTCCGATCAGTAGCGTCAGTAGAAAAGTCAGGGCGTAGAAACCGGCGAGCAACAGCAACGCCGTCGTTGTCGAAAGTTGAAAAAAATCTCCCTCGTGCATGGGTTTAATTCTCCTTTTTCCTTCATGCGGGCACTTTGTGGACGCGCGCAATCACACAGGCCCGCTCTGGCACCATGCCATAGTGAGCCTGTTGAAAGACACGTCTGGTGCCTTGGGCAGTTTCAGATATTCAATAGACGAAAACCGGCCACGCCGGGCGCCTAAGGAAAGCTTGAATCTGCGAAGTTGGTTAAACATCAACCAACCTGGTTGTTCCGCGACCAGAAAACGGTCGGGCATATTGTTTCGGCACGGTTGCCGGGCTGCTGCGTAGCAGCCTTAAGACGGGGGCAAACCCCAAAAAAACGCTCTGGCTTTATTGCCGCGCGATTACGGCATGCACAGAGCTGTGTAAGTTATGCATTGTACGCTGGCACCCGGTTAAGGTCTAGTCTGACTGGTGTACAGTAGCAATATGACAGGGTCGCCCGCCACGGTCGACCTATGGCTCTGCGAACAATCGGGGTTGCATTATGGATCAGCATCCAGTCATCGCGGCGTTTCTCCGGGCCATGCGCCCACCAGGTGAAAACACCGTCGATACAGCACATGATTTGAGCACATTGCGTGTTACCGGCAATGGCGCTTTACCGTCTGTATATCCTGTGACGGAGCTGGCCGTTGCCACAATCGCGACAGCTGCCCATGCACTTTCTGACTACATGGGCCAGCAGTTTGGGCATGCCCCCCAGGTTACGATAGACCGACGCCTGGCGTCGTTCTGGTTTGCGTCAACGCTGCGGCCTCAAGGGTGGCAGCCGCCCAGTGTGCGCGACCCCATTACCGGCGACTATGCCACTCGCGATGGATGGATACGTGTGCATGCCAATGCCCCGCATCACCGCGACGCGGCCCTTGCAGTACTGGGGTGCTCACCCGAGCAAAGCGCCGTCAGTCAGGCTATATCCCGCTACCAGGCACGCGAGCTTGAAGATATGCTGGTGGCTGCTGGCGCATGTGCCGCCGCCATGCGAACGCCCCAAGAGTGGGCAGATCATCCCCAGGGTAAGGCAGTAGCTGCCGAGCCGGTTTTTGCTGTGCAACGTTACCCAGCGCGCTCATCATCCCGGCCGCAACCGGCCAGCCACAACACTGCGCCTGATGAAACCGACGGCATGCTGGCCCCGGCGGGTACGGCTCTTAGCAACAGCCCCTTTGGTGATTACCGTCATCTCGACAAACCCGTTGATCTTGTCACGCCCGATCGCCCCCTGGCAGGGCTACGGGTACTTGACCTCACCCGCGTGCTTGCAGGCCCGGTTTGTACGCGTTTCCTGGCAGGTTACGGTGCGCAAATACTGCGCATAGATCCCCCCTTCTGGAACGAACCCGGTCTGGAACCCGAGATGACGCTTGGCAAGCGCTGCGCCAGCCTTGACTTGCGTATTCCCTCGCATATGGCGCAGTTACGTAGCCTGCTGGCCGATGCCGATGTACTGGTCCATGGCTACCGCCCCGACGCGCTTGCACGCCTGGGCCTGGGTGAGGCCGAACGCCAGGCCATCCGGCCAGGCCTGATTGATGTCTGCCTTGATGCCTATGGCTGGACAGGGCCTTGGCAGCACAGGCGCGGCTTTGACAGCCTGGTACAGATGAGTTGCGGCATTGCCTGGGCAGGCATGGCTGGCGCAGACGGCCGTACCAAAGACGGCTTGGCCTCGCACACCCGCACGCAAGCATCGCCCCCAGCCCCGCTGCCCTTGCAGGCTCTGGATCACGCCACTGGCTACCTGATGGCGGCTGCAGTGCTGCGTGCCTTGTCAGAACAAATGGGAACAGAATGTGGCTGCGTCACGCGCCTGTCATTAGCCCGCACGGCCTGCCTGCTTATGTCGCAGCCTGCCCAGGCAGCAGACGGCCTGGCTCCCGAGAGCGAGGATGACTGGGCCCAGATCAGCGAAGCAACAAGCTGGGGTCCCGCCTACCGCCTCAAGCCACCGTGCATCATCGATGACGTCCCGCTGTACTGGGACAGCCCCGCAACCGCATTGCGCACGCATGCGCCTACATGGCAAAGTCAACCCTGAGCCAGGCCGGGCATCCGCTATCATCTCTTACTTAGCGCACGATGGTCTTCAGCGCCTCGGAGCAACACCTCGTCTTCCGCCTTCTCCCGGATCACACCTATGCCAGCTGCATTACCTACCTCTGAAAGCCGCGCACCGAACTTTGCACAGACCGCTCTGCGCCTTGTTGTTATTGCCTATGTGGTGTTGTGGGCCAGTCTGGCCATTGCGCCCTCCGACCGCGCCGACTGGCTGCTCGAAAATGCGCTTGTCGTGGCATTTTTTCTGGTTTTGTGGGCCATGCGTCGGCAGTTCCGCTTTTCAAATATCTCGCTAATATTGATTGTTGTGTTTCTTGCCCTTCACGCAGTCGGCTCACACTATACGTATTCTGAGGTGCCTTATGATCAGTGGTGGAAGGCACTGACGGGCCATACGCTAAACAGTGTATTGGGCTGGGAACGCAATAATTACGATCGACTGGTGCACTTTTCATATGGCCTGCTGCTGGCGTACCCGATTCGCGAGTTTTTTCTGCGCGTGGTCGAAGTGCGTGGCTTCTGGGCCTATTTTCTGCCACTTGACGTCACGCTCAGCACGTCAGCTCTGTACGAACTCATTGAATGGGCTGCTGCCGAACTATTCGGCGGCGAACTGGGCATGCAATACCTGGGCACACAAGGCGATATATGGGATGCACATAAAGACATGGCACTCGCGGCGCTAGGCGCGCTGATCGCCATGCTGATCACCGCCGCCCTCAATAAAAAGCTGCGGCGTGATCCTGCGTGGGAATGGTCGCAAGCCATGAGAAGCAAGTAATACACTCTGAGCGCCCCGAGCCGATTATGGACGTGAGCCATGTCGCAAAAGCCGTGCTCTACATGGCCAGCCTGCCGCTCGACGCGAACGTACAGTTCATGACAGTGATGGCAACAAAGATGCCGTATATCGGGCGAGGTTAGGTTACAAGGCGGCGACAACCATCTGTGCCCGTGATAAACGCAAAAGTACTAAATATAAAAACCTGGGCCTGAACTGACTCAAGATGTTGCAAAGTAAAAAGTAAGGATTAATGGAGAGGGCTTAACCTTCCTGACACGAATTTACACGTGTTATCTCAACTTCGTGCCCAGATTTCCCTCACCTTTCTCAAAGGCCTGATTTCGGTATTGCACCGGACTCAGGCCTTTTAGTTTCGTCCGTCTTGTAATTATGTCTGTATACATCGGCCCCCATGGCCTGAATCTGCTGCTCAATCAGCGCGTCAAACGGAGCGAGCACCGGGCTGAAGTCTTGCCCGGGCTCCAGGGCCGTTAACGTGCGCACGATTGCCTCTATGGTGGAAACTGCTGCAAATTCCCCCGTTTGCCGTATCCGGTATGTAGAAGGTTGGCCTGCTTCAAGGGCAAGGCGCGGCAAGCTATTGAGCACGGGGTTTTCGTGCAGAATCTTGCGGGCCTTGCGCCAAGTGCCATCAAGCACAATCAGCAACGGTGCAGCGTCTTCGGGGCCAGCGGCCAGCGGCTGCGGTGTCTGGGCCTGCTCACCAGGAAACAGCAAAAACACGCGGGCTTCTGCGGCAAGCAATGAGCCCAGCTGCGCAAACCGCTCGCCCACCAGCAACTCGGCTTGCTTCAAGCCCAACACGGCCAGACGCCCTGTATTTAATGCATGCCTTTGCTCGTCGGGGTGCTGCAAAATCAGTACACGCGTACGGCTAGGCACGACAGTAATGTGTTCGCACAGGCAATACGAGACCGGCCGCAGGCATTGCTCGCACCGAGGTCGCTTATGAGTGTTAGGTGTGGACATGGCTTGCATGATACCGCTGCAATGCCACTGTACTTGTGTTTTAACTTGCCAGTCGGCCAGTACAAACCAATTATCGTGCTGTTATACTTTTTGCGAATCATTATCATTAGCTTTACCGCACAAATCAGCCTTACTGGCAAAACGACACACCGCCACTAATTGTTAATCGCTGCGCCATGACACGGCTTCACTTTTAATCGCTGCGTCATGCTGCACCATGACACGGCTTCACACGCTTTCATTGGAGAAACTATATGCTTACTGCCCATCGGGTTTTCGGGTCATTGGCCTTATTGGCGGTTTTGGCCGCGCCAGCCCACGCTGACCAAGCTGCCCTGACGGTTCCCGTCATACCCGAAGCCCAACAGGCTTACAAGCTAACCGCCGAAGGGGCTCTGCGGCGCGAGCTTGCCCACGGCGTGTACCAAATGGCCTACAGCCCGCTAACAAAATCCATTTATGTAGCATCAAGCGAAGCCATGGAAAACGTACACGGTGGGGTTGTGTACCAGCTAAACCCAGAAACACTCGAAACCACCGGGCTTTACCATTTGGACGAAAAAAGCTTTGGCCTGGCCATTAACCCGGCCGGAGACACCCTTTATGTAACGCACAGCCTGGCTGGTGCAGTCAGCAAAATTGACTTGAAAACCGGCAAAGTCATAGCACGCGTCAAATTTACTGACACCAGTAAAGACGGCACGCCTTATGGCCCGCGCACTGTTCGGTACGAGCCCAGCACAGACACATTGTATGTAAGCGGCGTGGGCGACCCCGGCATTATCTGGGTTATAGATGCCGGCAGTTTCAACCTGCGCGCCAAAATCGAAAACGCCGGAAAATGGGTTACCGGGCTGCTGTCTGTGCCTGATGCCAAGCATCTGTATGCCGCCAATGGCGGCGGGGAAATTCTGCTTATCGACACAGACAGCAACCAGATCCAGCAGCGCTGGAAGCCTGCTGGCAATGAAGCTGCCCTGCTTCTGAACATGGCTCACGATGCGGCAAACCACAAGCTGTATGTCACCGACAATTCCAAACTAAAAACCGTTCTGGTTCTTGATGACCGCACAGGCAAGGTTATTAAGCGCCTTCCCCTGGGCGACTCGCTCGACATCATCTATCAGGCTGCAAACCACACCTTGTATGTCAGCCATCGCGATCAAGGCACGGTCAGCATTGTCGATGCCGAAACCTACAAGGTCAAGGCCACGTATCATCTGCAACAAAACCCCAACAGCCTACTCAGCATCCCCGAACTAAACAGCCTGTATGTAACGGTAAAAGCACCTTTCACACCCAAGTACACGGCCAGCGGCCCGGGCAGCATTGTGCGCGTCCCGCTTCAAGGTGCTTCGCAGCAGTAAGGTGGGCTATGGGCACGCCAAAGCTGTCAGGGGCTTTGGGATTTGAGGTCTTTGATTTTGAGACATTGAGATCTTGAGGCCTTGGAAATTTGAGAACTTGGGAACTTGGTACGCTGGGACTCAGGCACTCAGGCATTCAGGCACTCAGGCACTCAGGCACTCAGGCACTCAGACAACCAGTTTGCTTGCTGACGCAAATCTCCTATGGATGCTGTCGTCCCGTGACAATAAAAAAACCCGGCAAAGGTTAAAGAAACCTCGCCGGGACAGTACAGCATGCCACGTAACTTCAGCGTGCAACCCGATTGAGCCTACGCTTTTTGATGTAGCGCAGCAGCGGCGCCATGAGCATACCCGGCACCATCAGCCCCCCCCGGTACCGACAGTGCGCCAGCCAGTGACCTATCGTAAGCAAGGTCTCGATGTGCGTACCCGTATTCATTAGCTTCTTCCGCGCTCGCAGCCATTACTGAATAGACGACTTTGAGCAGGTGCGACTTGCCGCAGCCATTCTCGCCGACAATGACATTAAGCCCTGGCGCGAAATTCAGCTCGACGTCCTGAAACACCGTCAAGTTTCTTGTTGAAAGCGACTTCAGCATGCTGTCTCCTTAAAAGTCCAGGCCGTGCTGATTACCTTTATGGCCAGCACCATACGAGGCAGTCACGATGACGTTCTATGAGTTGGCTAGGCTGCGTATAGCTATCCAGTTCCCAGGCATTCTTTCTGGGTCTGACTAACTGGTGGTGCCTCTCAAGACGTTTAGCGTGAAGCGTTGCATCGAAACACGATGGCAAGTTTAGGAAAAAAAACATAAGCCCCTGATAAACAAGGGCTTAATAGAAAGCTAATGGTCGGGGCGACATGATTCGAACATGCGACTCCTGCGTCCCGAACGCAGTACTCTACCAGGCTGAGCTACGCCCCGACGGGAGCGCTAAACTGCCAGCAAAGCTTGTGAAATACGGCTGACAGCCCCGGGAAAACCTCATCAGCCATGTTTGACCAAGAAGGAATAAAATTTTAACAAAAATTTGTAAAAAGTGGGAACAACAGGCTTGATCAGGCGCAAACAAATGCTTTCACCAAAGCTGGCCAGCACAGGCGAACCAGATGCCTGCCTGTGCACCACTGCCAAGGCCAAAAAGGCCGCTGGCAACAATACACATGGCCTTAATTAACGATCACGTTCAACGGCGAAGGCACAAAAACTAAGCAACATTTCTTGGTGTGCAGAAGCCGGAAATTCAGCAAGGGCCTGGCGGGCCAGCTCGGCTTCAGCCACGGCGGCCTCGCGCGTATAACCCAGGGCGTCGGTGTCGCGAATGGCCTGCGCCACAGCGGCGAAATCACCCTCACCGTGGCGAATGGCGTCTTGCACCAGTTGCCGCTGTTCTGCGTTGCCAATTTCCATGACACGTATAAGGGGCAAGGTAGGCTTACCTTCGCGCAAATCGTCACCCACGTTTTTGCCCAATGCTTCGGCATCACCGGTGTAATCGAGCACATCGTCAATCAACTGAAAAGCGGTGCCAATATGCCGGCCATAGGTGGCTGCGGCGGTTTGCTGAGCTTGGCTGGCGCCGGCGACAATGGCGCCAACCTGCGCTGCCGCCTCGAAGAGCTTGGCCGTTTTATAGCGCACCACCTGCAAATAGCGATCAAGCGAGACATCGGGGTCATGCACATTGAGCAGTTGCAGTACCTCGCCCTCGGCGATGACTGTAGTGGCTGCAGACAGCACCGACATGGCGTGCATGGAGTCAGACTCGACCATCATCTCAAATGATCGCGAGTACAGGTAGTCACCCACCAGCACGCTGGCCGCATTGCCAAACATGGCATTGGCGGTACTGCGCCCCCGGCGCAAGTCGGACTCGTCAACCACATCGTCATGCAGCAGGGTGGCGGTGTGAATAAACTCGACAACCGCAGCCAACAAATGATGCGTACTGCCTTGATAACCCAGCGCCTTCGCCACCAGCAAAAGTAATGCTGGCCGCATGCGCTTGCCGCCAGCACCGACAATGTACTCACCAATGGTGCGGATAAGAACGACATCGGAATCGAGGCGGGCGCGGATGACCGCGTCAACCGCCTTCATGTCGTCAGAAATGGGGGACATTAAATCGGAGAGGCTCAAAACATGGTCCGGCGAGAAGTGGATAGAACGTTGCTAGACATACCAAGTGGTGGATTATACGTGAGCGCGCCCTTGCCCACTCTGCCCACCACACCTGCAGCTCAAGATAAGCTGAGCCAAATTAGCGATAATGCTTCTTTTGTCTGAAAAAATCCTGCTGGAGACATCTGTGAATTCATACGACCTGTCCACGCTGATCAGCCGAGCCGAGCGCGTTCTCGCCCAGCTCGAGGCCTGGCTGCCCCCTGCCCCTCCCGAAATAGACTGGTCTGCCCAGGCCTACCGGTGGCGCAAACGGGGCGCGCGCGGCTGGCTAGACGCCGTGCGCAATGTATCCAGCATTAATCTTGAAGACCTGCAGCATGTAGAGCGCCAAAAAGACATTATTGATCGCAACACACGCCATTTTCTCGAAAAAAGACCGGCCAACAACGTGCTCATGACGGGTGCGCGCGGCACAGGCAAAAGCTCGCTGGTCAAGGCCATGCTGGCCGCATACGGCGCAAAAGGCCTACGGCTGATCGAGGTCGACAAGTCCGATATGGGTGACCTGGGCGATATTGTTGACCTTGTCAGCCAACGCCCCGAACGCTTTATCGTCTTCTGCGACGATCTGTCGTTTGAGGAAGGCGAGCCCGGCTACAAGGCACTCAAATCCGTACTCGACGGATCAATCAGTGCCTCCGGTGACAATGTGCTCATCTATGCCACCTCGAACCGACGTCATCTGATGCCCGAATACATGAGCGAGAACCTAACCGCAAAACACCAGACTGACGGCGAAATTCACCCTGGCGAAACGGTAGAAGAAAAAATATCACTGTCTGAGCGGTTCGGTCTGTGGTTATCGTTCTACCCCTTCAAACAGGATGACTACCTGGACATCGTCAACTACTGGCTGGGTGTTCATGGCTGCTCACCGGAAAGCATTGCGACATCGCGTACCGAAGCACTGCAATGGGCGCTGGAGCGCGGATCACGCTCAGGGCGTGTAGCCCGCCAGTTTGCCCGTGACTGGGCAGCGCGACAATTCAGTGCTTGAGCAGGTTTATCAATGAGCAAACCATTTATTGATGTTGCCGCAGGCCTGATCTTGCGGCCAGACGGTTCACTGTTGCTTGGGCAACGCCCCGAAGGCAAGCCATGGTCGGGCTGGTGGGAACTGCCCGGCGGCAAAATCGAACAGGGCGAGTCGGTGCTGCAGGCGCTGGCACGCGAGCTGAACGAAGAGCTGGGTATTACGGTTACCGAAGCCACACCCTGGGTCACCTATACCCATGAATACCCCAAAAACATTGTGCGCCTGGCTTTTTGCCGCGTTACTGGGTGGGAGGGCGAGCCTCAAGGCCTTGAGGGTCAGTCGCTGGCATGGGTAAACCCAAAGCTGTCCACGCTCAATGTGGGGCCATTACTGCCCGCCACACTGCCCCCGCTGCGATGGATGCGACTGCCAGAACGCTATCTGATCACCGCCATCAACACCTACGACGGGCTGCCAGCCTATCTTGAAACCTTGTCGCAGGTGCTGCAAAACGGCATAGCGCTGGTGCAGTTCCGCGAACCGCGCAGCACCATGACGGCAGAGCAACTGCGCGAGGCTTTTGTGCAGGTATTGCAATGCTGCCGACATTACGGTGCGCGCTGCCTCGTCAACAGCGTACACCCCGAGGCCTGGTGGGCCGAAGCAGACGGCGTGCATTTTAGAGCCGCTGATGCCCTCAGTCGCTACACCGCTGCCGCCACGCCTGCTCGTACAGACAGCCCGGCAGACACCCCACGCCACACCAAAGAAGGGGATGTGGCCGCCGACGTCACCGCTCCCACCCACCGTTTGACAGGTGTTTCTGCTCATACAAAAGAAGAGCTACATGCCGCACTGGCATTGGATGCTGATTTTGTAGTGATCGGTCATGTGCTAGACACCCCCTCACACCCCGGTGAACCTGGCATAGGCTGGGCCCGCTTTGCCCAGTTGGCGCAGGAGGCCGGCTTGCCGGCTTTTGCCATCGGCGGGCAATCACCGGCAACCTTGGCCGAGGCGCAGCAGCATGGCGCCCACGGCATTGCAGGCATCCGCTACCTGGCAGGCTAACCCGGCTGGCTGGGCGTTGCAGCCTCATCAAGCTGCTGCACATCCCAGCCGCCCCCCAGCGCAGCAATTAAGAGTACGCTGGCCGCCAGACGATCTGACTGCAATGAGAGCGCCGATTGTTCGGCATTCAGGGCTGCCGTTTGTACTTGCACCACACTCAGGTAGTCAATCAGGCCAGCGTCATACTGATTTTGTGTCAGGCGCAGCGACTCACGAGCGGCTGCAAGGGCCCGACCCTGCGTAGCCTGTTGCTGAGCCATCACCGCCAGTTGCACCAGATAATCTTCCACCTCTCGCAACGCAGTCAGTACGGTCTGACGATATGATGCCGTTTGGGCGTCATAGGCAGCGCGTGCTTGATCCAGCTGTGCCTGGCGTGCGCCGCCGTCAAAAATCGTCAAGGCCAGCGCCGGCCCGAGCGACCAGAACTGCGCCGGCGCCGTCAGTAACTGGGCCCACTGCGCAGTGCGAAACCCGCCTTGCGCCGACAACGTCAAATCGGGAAACCAGGCAGCCTGCGCCACGCCGATGTTGGCATTGGCCTGCGCCGTGAGCCGTTCTGCAGACGCCACATCTGGCCGCCGCTGCAGCAACTGCGCTGGCACACCCACCGGGACCACGGGCGCTTTCAGCGTGTCATGAGTTTCGGCCAGTGAAAACTGCGACGGCGCAAGCCCTTGCAGCACGGCAATCGCATGCTCATACTGCGCTCGCTGCCAGGTTAGAGCCTGCAGCTGCACACGCGCATTTTCAAGCTGAGTGCGAGACGCCTCAACATCCGCCTGCGCGGCAACGCCTGCTGCCAGGCGGTTCTGTGTGGTGGTAAGCGAACGCTCGTAGACATCAACGGTTTGGCGCAGCAAACGCTGCTGGGCATCAGCAAAACGCAGGTTGAAATAAGTTTGGGCGAGCGTAGACTGCATGCTAAGCCGTACATTGGCAACGTCGGCGGCGCTGGCCTGCACGCCTGCGCGGCTTGCCTCTACCGATCGGCGTACCTCGCCCCACAGGTCTGGTTCCCAACTGACAGTGCCGCCAAATTGATACTGGTTGGAAGGGCCGCCCGTAGCTCTGACCGTCTGGTTGCCTCCACCTGAGCGGGTGCCTGAACCCGACGCACCTATCACCGGGAATAATCCTGACCGGGCCGACTGCAGCAAAGCCTGCGCCTGCCGGTGCTGCGCCTCGGCCTGCGCGATATCGAGATTATCGTCTTGCAGAACTTGCATCAGGTTGGTGAGGACCGGGTCGTTAAACAAAACCCACCAGTCGCTTCGCAAGGTGGCAGCGTCTGGCTGGGCCTGCACCCAGCCTTTGTTAACCTGGCCATCTACATTGGCCTGCGCCGCCTCTTTGTACACAGCCCCCACGTCCAGCGCGGGCCGCTGGTAATCCGGCCCAACAGCACAGGCTGCCAGCACGGCACAGGTAATGGCCACCATGCTCATCCGGGCAGGCAAGGCTAGACGACGGTAGGGTTCAGACTTTATTTTCATTGCTCTTCCTGAATCTGCGCCGCGCTCACTTTGCCGCGCCGACGGTTTACCCAAAGGCGGAATTGGTCCAGATACAAATACACCACCGGCGTGGTGTACAGCGTAAGCATCTGGCTGACAATCAGGCCTCCTACAATGGTGACCCCAAGCGGGCGCCGCATTTCAGAGCCTGCGCCGGTTGCCAGAATAAGCGGTAAAGCCCCCAGAATAGCCGACAGTGTAGTCATCATAATGGGCCTGAATCTGACCAGGCATGCCTGATAAATGGCCTCTCTGGAAGACAGCCGCTCACGCCGCTCCGCAAGCAAGGCATAGTCGACCATCATGATGGCGTTCTTCTTGACGATACCGATAAGCAGAAAAATGCCGATCAGCGCAATCAGCGAAAAATCTTCGCCCACCAACAGTAATGCAAGCAGCGCACCAATGCCTGCCGAGGGCAGCGTAGACAGAATCGTGATCGGGTGCACATAGCTCTCATACAGCATGCCCAACACAATATACATGGTGACCAGCGCCCCCAAAATCAGCCAGGGTTGCCGCGACAATGTGTCTTGCAGCATCTGCGCCTCGCCCAGAAAGCCCGCCTGAATCTGATCGGAAGGCAAGCCGGTGCGCGCTACAGCCTGATCGATGGCCTGCGTTGCCTGGTCCAGCGACACGCCGGGTGCCAGGCTGAAAGAAATACTTTCTGATGCCAGCAAGCCCTGATGCCTTACGCTGAGCGGCGCACTGCCCACCTCAAAGCGCGTAAAGGCCGATAAGGGCACACGATTGCCCTGCGCGGTCAACACTTCAACCTGCTTGAGCGATTCAGCATCCTGTGCATAGGGCGTATCCACCCCCATAATCACATGGTACTGATTCAGCGGCCCGTAAATCACCGAAACCTGGCGCATGCTAAATGAGTTGTTCAGTGTGGACGCAATCAGCGACATATCAACACCCAGTCGCGTCGCGGCGTCGCGATCAATAACCAGTTCAACCCGCCTGCCTTTGTCTTCAATGTCAGAGTCGACATCAACCAGCTCAGGCAGGCCCGCCATGGCACGCTGTACCTGCGGCAACCAGGTTTTCAGTACAGACAGGTCGCTGCCCATTAGCGTGTAGCTGTATGACCCGCTGCCCCCTTGAGGGCCGCCCACAAAAATATCTTGCTGAGGAATCAGGGTGAGCCGCGCCCCCGGCACACCGCTAAATTTCGGTCGCAATCGGTTGACCACGTCTGCCGCGCTAAGCTTGCGCTCGGACAGGGGCTTGAGCTGAATCATCAGAAACGACGAGTTGCTTCCCCCGCGCCCACTCGCAAAGCCCGCTACCGTTTCAATGGCGGGATCCTGCAACAGGATGTCGCGAAAGTGATCAAGACGGGGGCGCATGGCCCTGAAAGAAGTACCCTGATCAACCCGAAAAAAACCTAGCAGCTGCCCCGTATCTTGTTGCGGCAAAAAGCCTTTGGGCACCACCGCGTACAGGTAAAGGTTAAGCCCCACGGTTGCGGCGAGCAAAAGCATCATGATCCGACCATGCCCCAGCGCCCATCCAAGCGATCGCCGGTATCCACGCCATGCCATCGAACCCAGCATGTTGAAAAACCGTGTCAGCAAGCCCGCTCGGGCGGGTTCTGTATCACTGCGTCGCAACAGCTGTGCACACATCATTGGCGTAACCGTTACTGAAATCACCAGGGAAATCAAAACAGCCACCGAAAGCGTGACGGCAAACTCTTTGAACAGGCGGCCAATCAAGCCACCCATGAACAACATGGGAATAAACACCGCCACCAGCGACAAACTCATCGCCAGTACCGTAAAACCCACTTCTCTAAGGCCTCGCAGTGAGGCGCGCAGTGGTGTTGCCCCACGCTCCATGTGGCGCATAATGTTCTCGAGCACCACGATGGCATCGTCGACGACAAACCCGGTGGCCACGATCAACGCCATCAGCGACACGGTGTTGAGCGTGAACCCCGCCCAAAGCATGAACGCGAAGGTGGTAATTAGCGAAGCCGGTACCGCAATGGCCGGCACCAGCGCCGCGCGTATATTACGCAAGAACAAGAGCACCACCAGCACCACCAGTACGACAGCAATCAGCAGCGTAATCTCTGCCTCATGCAACGAAGCGCGTATGCTGGGCGATCGATCCTGGGCCACGGTCAGCGTAACGTGTGCAGGCAACATGGCTTCGAAAGCCGGGAGCTGTTCACGTATGGCATCAACGGTTTCAATGATGTTGGCAGACGCCTGTCTGCGAACCAGCAACAGCACGCCGGGACGGCCATTGAAAAACCCTACGCTAAACTCATTTTCAACGGCATCCTCGACACGGGCAACATCTTCAACCCGGATGGGTGCACCGTCACGCCAGGCAACAATCAATGGTTTGTACTGTTCAGCACGGGTCAGTTGCCCGCCCGAATTCAACTGCCAGTTGTACTCATCGTTTTCAACCACCCCATTGGGGCGCATGCTGTTTGCCTGCGACAGCGTGGTTCGCACTTCATCCAGCGCAACGCCTGCAGCCGTGAGCGCCTTTGGGTTCAGGCTGACGCGAACGGCCGGCAATGAGCTGCCCCCGACCTCAACCTCGCCAACGCCCACAACCTGCGACAACTTCTGCGCAAGCACGGTGTCAGCAACGTCATACAACTGCCCCTGAGTCGCCGTGGCCGATGTCAGTGCCAGCACCATGACGGGTGCTGATGACGGGTTAACTTTGTGATACGTAGGATTGTTGCGCAGCCCCGAAGGCAGTAGCGTGCGCGCCGCGTTAATGGCGGCCTGAACATCGCGGGCCGCCGCATTGATGTTGCGGTCAAGGTCAAACATGAGCTGAATGCGCGTCGACCCTTCAGAGCTGCGGGAACTCATCTCACTAATGCCTGCGATTGAGCCCAGTGATTGCTCCAGTGGCGTTGCCACACTGGACGCCATGGTTTCCGGGCTGGCCCCGGACATACTGGCTGATACCGAAATCATCGGAAAATCAATCTGCGGCAAAGGCGACACCGGTAATACCAACAGCGCCAGCACGCCGGCGAGCACCATTGCCGCGCAAAGCAAAGTGGTGGCTACCGGGCGCATGACGAACACGGCGAGCATACGCATTACACCACCCCGTCTTCGGCTGGGCGTACCCCCTGCCGGGCTTTGACGCGGCTGGACATGCGTTCGAACATCAGATAAATAACCGGTGTGGTGAACAGTGTCAGCAACTGGCTACAGAGCAGCCCGCCTACCATAACCAGCCCAAGAGGATGACGCAATTCAGCGCCCGAGCCCGTCGCCAGCATGAGCGGGATGGCGCTGAAAAAAGCCGCCAGCGTTGTCATCAATATGGGCCGAAATCGCAGTAATGCCGCTTCATGAATTGCTTCAGTCGGGCTCAGCCCGCGCCGGCGCTCGGCATCCAGCGCAAAATCAATCATCATGATGGCGTTTTTCTTGACAATGCCGATCAGCAAAATAATGCCGATAATGCCTATCATGTCGAGTTCACCACCCGATATCAGCAACGCCAGAAGGGCACCAATGGCCGCCGAAGGCAGGGTCGAGAGAATCGTTATGGGGTGAATGTAACTTTCATACAGCACCCCCAGCACAATGTACATAGTGGCTACTGCAGCCAGCAGAAGCCAGAGCGTGCTGGTTAGCGACATCTGGAAAGCGCGCGCTGCCCCCTGGAAGCGCAGGTCAAGCGAGGCTGGCATGCCAAGCTCTGCCTGAGCCGCCCTGACCGCATCGACAGCACCCGACAGTGCCGCTCCCGGTGCTAGATTGAATGAAACGGTCGTAGCCGGAAACTGCCCCAAACGCTCTATGGCCAGTTCTGTGCTGTGCTCTTCGATGCGTGCCAGACTGCTGACCGGCACAGGTGTGCCCGACGACGTCTTCACATACACCTGGTCCAGCGCGTTCGGGTCGGCGCGAAACGACGGTGCCACTTCCAGTACCACGCGGTATTGTGCCGATTGCGTAAATATGGTCGATATCAGCCGCTGACCAAATGCGTCATACAACGCATCATCAATCATGCCCATGGTCACGCCCAGACGCGCTGCCGCATCGCGGTCTATAACCAGCATGGTTTGCAGCCCATTGTTCTGCAAACTGTCCACCACATCCTCAAGCTCAGGCAACTCGCGCAAGGCCTGTACCAACTTGGGTGTCCATTCTGCAAGCACTGCGCTGTCAGGGTCAGACAGCGTCATCTGGTATTGCGTGCGGCTGATCTGATCATCGATCGTCAGGTCCTGAACGGGCTGCATGTAAACACGGATGTCTGTCAGGCTGGCCAGCCGCTCATCCAGACGCCTGATCACCTCTGTTGCAGTGCTGCTGCGGCTGCTTATGGGCTTAAGGGCAATCTGCATGCTGCCCGTGTTAAGCGTGGCATTGTTGCCATCTATCCCGGTAAATGACGTGACGGTCTGCACATCAGGATCTTCCATGATCACGCTAGCGGCCTGCAATTGTCGGTCTGCCATGGAAGAGAACGAGACGGTCTGCGGCCCCTGACTGATCGCCTGAATAATCCCGGTGTCTTGTGGCGGAAAAAAACCCTTGGGTACGGCCACATACAAAAGCCCTGTGAGCACCAGCGTACCCAGTGCCACCAACAGCGTCAGACGCTGATGCGCGAGTACCCAGATAAGCCAGCGGTCATAGCCCTTGATCAGGTTGTCCATCCACAGCCCCGCCTTGATCTGAAAACGGGAATGCTTGATCTGAGATTCGGGCTTGAGCAAACGGGCGCACATCATGGGCGTTAGCGTCAGAGAAATGACCAGTGAAAGCAAAATGGCCACCGCCAGCGTAATCGCGAACTCACGAAACAGACGTCCAATTACATCGCTCATGAACAGCAGGGGTATTAGCACCGCAATCAGCGACAGCGTCAGGGAGAGCAGCGTAAAGCCAATTTGGCGCGACCCTTTGAGGGCAGCATTCAGTGGCGTGTCGCCTCGCTCGATATAGCGGGCAATGTTTTCGATCATGACAATGGCATCGTCGACCACAAAACCCGTTGCAATGGTAAGAGCCATCAGCGTCAGATTGTTAACGCTAAAGCCTGCCAGATACATAATGCCAAAGGTGCCAACCAGGGAAAGCGGCACCACCACACTGGGGATTAGCGTAGCCGTCCATGTGCGCAAAAACACAAACGTCACCAGTACCACAAGGGCAATGGCGAGCAGCATCTCGATCTGCACGTGATTAATCGCGTCGCGTATCGTCTGCGTACGATCCGTCGCCACACTTACATCCACCCCCACCGGCAACGCCTCTTGCAGGCTGGGCAGCAACGCCTTTACACGATCGACCACCTCAATAACGTTGGCCCCCGGCTGACGCTGAATATTCAGCAGTATGGCCGGCGTATTTCCCACCCATGCCGCCTGTCGAAGGTTTTCGGCATCGTCCCGCACGGTGGCGATGTCGCGCAGACGCAGTGGCGCACCATCCTGATACGCAACAATCAGCTTTTCGTAGTCTTCACGGGAGCGTAGCTGGTCATTGACATTAATGGTGGTAGACCGTTGTGGCCCGTCGAGATTGCCTTTGGGCTGATTGACGTTCGCGCTCACAATCGCAGTGCGCAGGTCAGACAGGGTCAGCCCGTGCGACGCCAGCGCCTGCGGGTTGGCCTGAATACGAACGGCGGGCCGCTGCCCACCTGCAATACTGACCAGCCCGACACCATTGATTTGCGACAGCTTCTGCGCGACCCGCACATCGATCAAGTCTCTGACCTGGTGCAATGGCAGTGTCGGGGAGGTAACAGCCAGGCTGATGACCGCCGTGTCAGCAGGGTTAACCTTGTTATAAATGGGTGGCGTGGGCAGATCGCTGGGAATCAAGCTGGATGCGGCATTAATGGCCGCCTGCACCTCTTGCTCAGCAACATCGAGCGGCAGTTCAAGATCGAACTGCAGCGTAATCAGCGACGCACCACCTGAACTGGTGGACGTCATCTGGGTAAGCCCCGGCATCTGGCCAAACTCCCGCTCCAGCGGCGAGGTAACCAGCGCAGTCATTACCTCAGGACTGGCGCCGGGGTACAGCGTAGTAACCTGTATCGTCGGGTAATCAACCTGAGGCAATGCCGATACCGGCAACATGCGGTAGGCAATAAGCCCTGATATCAACAACGCCACCATCGCCAGCGTCGTGGCAACAGGGCGAAGAATAAACAGGCGGGATAAGTTCACGGCAGCGCCCTATTGGCCACTGCGGTTTTTCGTATCCGCCTGATTTTTCGTGCCGGGCTGACCTTGTGCACCTGACTGGCTTTCCGTACCCGATTGGCTGGAAGGCCCTGGCTGAGTTGTCGCGCCAACGCGGCTTGCCGTGTCGGGCTGACTCTTTGCACCCGGCTGGCTTTCAGTACCCGACTGACTGGCAGGCCCCGGCTGAGTTTTCGCGCCCACCTGGCTTGTCGTGCCAGGCTGACTCTTTGCACCGTCAGGCCCTGTAGCGGGCAGAGAGGTGGCCGGCGCATTGGTACCTGGCTTAACGACCTCCACCTTTGCGCCTTCGCGCAGGCGGTCAACCCCTTCTACCACGACGCGCTGCCCTTGAGTAAGCCCTGACACAATACCTATCTGGCCATCATCGACGCGCCCCGTCTTGACGGTTTGCACATGCACCTTGTCTTCGTCGTCAACACGATACACAAACGCACCGATGGTGCCCTGCTGCACGGCGATAACCGGCACCTGCAGCGACTCGGTGGTGTCGACCCGCAAACGCACATTGACAAACTGATTGGGAAAAAGCTGCTCATCGTCGTTGTCAAACCGCGCCTTGAGCTTGACTGTGCCTGTTGTCACGTCAATCTGGTTATCAACCGCGACGAGTGTTCCACTGGCAAGACGATTAACATCATCGCGATCATAGGCATCGACCACCAGCGTCTTCCCCGCTCGCAGTTTCTGCATAACGTCTGGCAATTGCACCTGCGGCAGCGAAAACATCACGGCAATGGGCTGGGTCTGGGTAATGACCACCAGTCCTTCTGTATTGGAGGCGTTAATGATGTTACCCGCGTCCACATTACGCAGGCCGGCACGCCCCGAAATAGGCGCAATAATCTTGGTATAGCTCAGCTGGAGCTTGGCGCTGTCGACAGCAGCCTGATCGCTTTTTACGGCACCCTGCAGCTGGCCAACCTGTGCCTGCTGGGTATCAACCTGCTGGCGGGCGATAGAGTTTTGCTTAAACAGTTGCTGATAGCGCTGCAGATCACGCTGCGCATTGCGAAACAGCGCCGCATTCTGAGCCTGCTGGCCCAGGGCCTGATCAAGCTGCACCTGATAGTCACGAGGATCAATCTCGGCCAGCACGTCGCCCTGTTTGACGGCTGCCCCCTCTTCAAAGGCGATGTGGATTAGCTCGCCATCGACCTGGCTACGCACGGTCACCGTGTTAAAGGCGGTTACCGTGCCTATGGCCTTCATGACGTAATGCAGTGGCCCCGACTCAGCCGTGGCTACCTTGACCGGCACCGCCATGCCCGCCGTCATCCCGCGGCCAAACCGGCCACCAGACTTAACGGGCGCATCCGGCTGCCGTGTGGCCAGCCAGTAGCCGCCTCCGATCAGCAGCAGGGCAAGCACCAGTGACAGTGCGGTACGCCAGCGCGGACGATGAGCCTCGGCACTAGGTGCAGACATACAGGGTTCTCCGGATTCGAACGAAACAGGCGCTATTTTCGCCCATCGCGCGAGTGCGGGGCATTCAAAAATTGAAAATGAAATGGAATGCAACAACTATCGAGACCACCCGACCAGCAGAATCGGAGGTTAATGTTCGATATTTTGCTGCCTTTTCAGAAAGTTATACGTTGCAACGCGCCAGTTTAAACGACACATCGCTCGTGACCGACTGGGGCTTTAGATCTGCATCTTGTGCCGAAAAACGTACCCAGATCACGTACTTGTTGGCGCTCATTTCAGGGAATATATGATGCGTTCCGTCTATCCACACCCGCAATAGCTGAAACAGTTTACCGCCCAGCATCTCCTGGTAGGCCCCGCTGCGGGCCACGACGTCAACGACGTCGCCCGAGTCGCGCAAAACACGCAATATAAGCGCCAGACCCTTGTACAGGGGTAAAAAAGGCGTGATCCAGTTTTTGAGATACCGCGCCCTTACTTCGGGCGGATTGATTTGCCAGGAGTGATACGAGGGCATGTCGATCTGCGATGACCCACCCGGCACGGCAAGCCTGCCCCGCAGACTGGCCAGCCATTCATTGTCGCGCAGCTCTTGGCCTATGCGCCCCTGTGCGCCCAGCTCAGCGGCCGCACCCTGTATTTCAGCCAGCATAGCATCCAGCGCACGGGCATCAACCCCCGGATGCTGACGCAGGGCATTGAGTGTCGTGCGTTGACGCTCGAGATCTTGCAGAACTGCACCTCGCAGATCGGTACGATCACAGATATCGAGCAAATCAAACAGCGTGGCGATAGACACCTGATGATGATGTACGTCTGATCCCTTGGCGAAGAAAAAAAGCCGCTCGAAAAGATGCTCTACCCTCAACAGGGACCTTACGCGCTCATTGCATGGATATTCATAAAGAATCACGCGGCCAAAAACCTTTTTTGAATGACTAGGAAGGACTGCAACCTTGGCGCGCCTGCACACACCAGCCATCATGCAACACCCGGGTGCGACGCACCAGCTCGTCAGCCCCCGTAGTGCCATCGTTGATGATGACATCGTCGGCTGCCGCGAGGCGGGTTTCCCGCGGGACCTGCGCGTTAATGATACGCGTAATAGCTTCGCGCGTCAGCCCACTGCGGGCCTGTACACGTTTGAACTGCGTTTCGATATCACAGTCAACCACACAGATGCGGTCGACTCGATCGCGCCAGTGACCGGACTCAACCAGCAATGGCACAACATAAACAAGATAACACCCCCGCGCCAAACTGGCCCGCTGTTTGGTAACGGCACCTATCATTGGATGTAAAAGTGCTTCGAGTTGCTGTCGTGCCTCGGGGCTTTCAAACACCAGATCGCGCATGGCCTGCCGATCGAGCGCGCCGGTAGCCGCAATGACGTCAGGCCCAAATAGCTGGCTTATGGGTTCAATGGCAGCGCCACCAGGCGCCGTGAGGTCGTGGGCAATGACATCAGTGTCGATGATGGCAGCCCCCCATTCGGCCAACAAGTCAGCCACCCGGCTTTTGCCAGACCCTATTCCACCGGTCAATCCAATTTTGTACATGCAAGGTTACCCGTGTGCCCAAAACACTGAATGTAACTCAGACCACGGTCCTGTGACACTGGCCATCGCTTGCCAGCGAGCAGGCGGCGTAGCCCGACCTACGCTGGCTGGCTGTAGAATGCCTGTATTGTCCATTACTGCTACCGGAATTAACCATGTCCAGCACGTTTTCGCTTCGATCTCTTCTCAGCCGCAAAGTCCTGGTTCTGCCGCTGATGGCCATGGCATTGGCCGGCTGCGCGCAACTTAGCGCCCCTGGCTATTACGACACGCCTCGGGACAGCACCCAATCAGACGCACGCATTCAGGCACAAGGCCGCAGTAAGGGTGAGCCGCCCTCACAGTTGCGATTTGGTTTTGGAGCAGATGCCAAGTCACCCGACGAGGCAGCACAAATGCAACGCGAAGCCCAGATCGCATCGGCTCGGGTTCCGGCCCGCCCTCTTGCCGAAGCAAAAACCTATCTGGGCACGGTGCCCTGCCTAAACGAAAAAAACATGGCCTGCCCGGCTTCGCGCATTACCCTCACGCTTGCTCCGACGGGCGAATGGCGCGCTCGCAGCATTTCGGTCACCGATGCGTCGGCTGGGGGTACGCGTTTGGAACAGGGGTGCTGGGAAGTGATCGGGTCGCGTCCACTGCGCATCATGCTGCGCATCAACAAAGAGGGTAGTAAGGCCGACCTAAGCTTTGTCAATGACAACGTCTTGCGCATAAACAGCCTTGATGGCGCCCAACCAACGCTTGATTACCACCTTACCCGCCAGGCCGATGTTGACCCCATCAAAGAGCTGGCCGACCGCCCTGCGCTTTCTTGCGGTCAAATAAACTGACACCGGCGGCATAAAAAAACGCCCTGATGGGCGCATACGCTGCCCAGGCAGCGTATGCGCCCGGGCCGGTTAACCACGTTACTTTAACCCGGCACAGTACTGTCGCCGGAATCAGCCTCAGACGGCTGGCCGTACCTCATAACGCACTGCGACAGTTCTACGGCGTTGCGCACGTGAAGTTTATGGAAAATACGGGCCCTGTGCGCTTCAACGGTACGTCTAGACACGCCCAGTTCTGCCGCGATCACTTTGTTGGCCTTGCCATTGGCAACATAAGCCATAACATCGCGCTCGCGCGCCGTCAGCACGGAAAAAGGTGAATGGTCCTGATTTCTTGACTGCTTCATGACGCCTCCTGTTCACAGACGTTAAAGGAGACGTCATATTGTCACAGCTTATTACATCTGTCTTGTGTCAGGAGTGACAGTTATCTCCAGATTATCAATGAGCCGCGTATTGCCCAGTTTGGCTGCCGCCAGCACAACCAGGGGCTCGCCGTCGCGAATCTGGGCTGGATCAGGAATACCCAGATCACTCTGGCGACGCAGCGAAATGTAATCGACCTTCCAGCCTCTGGTCGCAAGATGCTGTACTGCCTCACCTTCTATATCGGCAAAATCAGTAACGCCTGAATTGACGCGCTGCTGCACTTTTTGCAGCGCTGCATAAAGCTGCGGTGCCTCAGCTCTTTCGGCCGGTGCAAGAAACCGATTGCGCGATGAGAGCGCCAGACCGTCGGCATCGCGCACGGTCTCATGGGCATAAATGGTAACCGGCAACTGAAACTGCCTGCACATATTGCGCACAATCATGAGCTGCTGATAATCTTTCTTGCCGAATACCGCCACGCTAGGCTGCACACACGCAAACAGTTTCATGACAACCGTCGTAACGCCCACAAAAAAATCAGGCCTGAACTCGCCTTCCAGAATGCTGCCCAGATCTGAAGGAGGAAGTATTTTGTAGCTTTGCGGCTCCGGGTACATTTCGCGCTCATTGGGTGCGAAGAGCACGTATACATCGCGTTCACGCTCCAGCTTTTCTATGTCTAGCGCGAGCGTACGTGGATACTGATCAAAGTCTTCGCTGGGGCCAAACTGCAGGCGATTCACAAAAATACTTGCCACGACGGGGTCACCGTGTTTTCGTGCCAGCTTCATCAGCGATAGGTGCGCCTCATGCAAATTGCCCATGGTAGGAACAAACGCCACGCGTAATTGCCCGCTTAGCTGGGCACGCAACTCTTCGATGGTGTGAACGACTTTCAAGAAGCTCTCCGTTCAGGATAGATAGGGTGGTACCGCTCAGGCGGCGGCGCGCAAATAAGAAAGGCGCACATAAATGGGGGCGTAGGGCTCGGCCTGCGTAATTTCGAGCAATGATTCACGTGCCAGCTCAAGCATGGCCAGAAAATGCACGACGACAATAGCCGGCCCATCACCCTCGTGTATACGATCGAGAAAGAGATCGGTAAATTCCATGAACCGCACATCATTAAGCTGGCGCAATATCTGGCTCATGTGATCGCGTACCGACAACTGCTCACGAGTGATGCGATGATTGGCGTTTAGACGTGCACGACGCATAATATCTTGCCAGGCCGCACGCAAATCGTCAGCATTAACCTCTGGCAGTGTTTGCTCAAACGTTACATTGGCCAATGCATGGGTGCGGTGAAAGTCACGGCCCAATTGCGGTAACGCGTCAAGTTTTTGGGCGGCAAGCTTCATTTGTTCGTATTCAAGCAAGCGCCTTACCAGCTCGGCGCGCGGATCATCTACTTCTTCGTCAGTATCTGATTTTTTGACCGGCAGCAACATGCGCGACTTAATCTCGATAAGCATGGCAGCCATCAATAGATATTCGCCTGCCAATTCCAGATTGTGCTTACGTATTTGCTGAACATACGAGAGGTACTGTTTTGTGACCTCGGCCATGGGTATGTCAAGCACATTGAAATTTTGCTTGCGTATCAGGTACAGCAGCAGATCCAGCGGGCCTTCGAAGGTTTCAAGAAACACTTCGAGCGCATCAGGCGGAATATACAGGTCTTGCGGCAAGGCGAACAAAGGCTCGCCATACAGACGTGCAAGCGCCACGCTGTCGAGGACGTCAGGCGTACTGTCAAACTTGGGCTCGACCAATGCGTTCAACTCAGCGGCCGCGTCCTTGGGCAAAGACATGCGTAATGATCAATCGATCGGGTAGTACACATAGGGGGGCTGTGGCACCTTGCCGGCCTTGTAGCCTTCTTGTTGCTCGGCGTCTACGTGTTTGTCCCAGAGGCGACCACGACCTTCGCGTTGACGCATTTCAGTATCGGAATGGTCGGTTTTGTACTTTTTGAGAAACTGGGTAATCTCGGATTCGTAATTTTTTGCCATAATGTTTACTTGTAAACGCGATTGAGCCAATAAGGTTGAGTGTACTTCACCCAACGCTCCCGCACCGAACGGCCGCAACCTGGCAGCCAAAAACCGTGATTACCGGTATTTTACTGTGTACAGATGGCTGTGCGCACTCAGGCAGGCGCCGGCACAGGCTTACGTTATACCGGCGTCAGCATCCAGCAACATAACCAGCTTGCAGTCTGGCCGCGTCGCCAGGCGAAACGTAATCTGCTGATAACGCAGCGTGCCATCGGTGGGGTGGCTGAACTCACGCAAACCGCCGGCACGGTCAACCACCGTATGACGCGTCCACCAGTGGGCAAACACACTGCTTGCCTGCCTTAGCTCATCGCGAATACCCTGCACATCGCGCTCTTCGGCATAGGCGCCTGAATCAGCCCGAAACTCTGCCACGATACGACTGGCCCGCTCTTCCCAATTTATGACCAGCTTGCGGGCGGCTGGGTCCAGAAACACATAACGCAACAGGTTAGGCGTTTCATCGCGCGCTGGCCACCCGTCAAAAAGATGCAGCAACGGCTTGTTTTGGGCCAGCACATTCCAACAGCGATCCAGAATATAGGCCGGGGCCGTAATGGCATGCACGCAGTCTGCCAGGCGAGGCGGCAATGGCGTGACAAGGTTGCCTCCATGATCAGGGTCGGCACACTCTGCCAGTTCAAAAAGATAGTGGCGTTCCGCCCGCGACAGACGCAGCGTTGAAGCCAGTCGCGCCCAGACACCTGCAGACACAGAGACGTCTCTGCCCTGCTCAATCCAGGTAAGCCAGGTAACACTTATATCGCACAACTGCGCCACTTCTTCGCGCCGCAGGCCAGGCGTACGTCGTCTTGCGCCAGGCGGCAGGCCGACCTCTTCAGGCTGAACTCGCCCCCGCACCCGCCGCAGGAAGTCGCCCAGCGCCTTGCGCCTCAGTGACCCGGTGTGCTCGGCAGAATCTGACAAAACGGATGGGGGTTTCTGCATGATTGACCCTGGGTTCTCACAGGCCTACCCGAGCACGCTGGCCAGTGTGCGGCGCACGTCTTCTTCGTCGCGGCCGCTACGCTGTACGTAGTCAGCCAGCTGGTCTGCCCCGATCTGCCCCACATTAAAGTACTTGGAGTCAGGGTGGCTGAGGTAAAACCCGCTGACACTGGATGCCGGGTACATGGCAAAGCTATCGGTCAGTTGCATGCCGATTTCTTCGGCATCGAGCACCCTGAACATATCCTTTTTTACCACGTGTTCCGGGCATGCGGGGTAACCAGGCGCCGGCCGTATGCCTTGGTACTTTTCGGCGACAATCTCTTCGTTGGTTAACGACTCATCTGGCACATACCCCCACAGATCGCGCCGCACACGCGCGTGCAGGGTTTCAGCAAAACCTTCGGCCAGCCTGTCGCCGATGGACTTGAGCATAATGCTGGAGTAATCATCCATATCATCAAGAAAAGCCTTGTCGTACTTCTCGATGCCTATGCCTCCGGTCACTGCAAACATGCCAATGTAATCGGCCACGCCGCTGTCCT
This sequence comes from Pusillimonas sp. ANT_WB101, assembly GCF_008369125.1. Lineage (NCBI taxonomy): Bacteria > Pseudomonadati > Pseudomonadota > Betaproteobacteria > Burkholderiales > Alcaligenaceae > Pusillimonas > Pusillimonas sp. ANT_WB101. The sequence continues at coordinate 153,107 of NZ_VOAY01000003.1, forward strand.
TGGGTGCAATAAAGTCAGCCAGACACTTGTTGTCAACGCCTTCGCGTTTACCCGTTTGCTGGCGTACGTTGCGCCATGTAAACAGCACGTCACTACGAGACTCGTCACTGTAAACCTCGATGTCTTCGTCATTGACGGTGTTGGCCGGGTAAAAGGCCACGACACCACTGGCGGTGAGCCAGCGCCCTTCAATAACCTTCTTGAGCATGGCCTTGCCTTCGGCAAACAGCTTGCGAGCCTCTTCGCCCACCACTTTGTCGTCCAGAATGGCCGGATACTGCCCGAACAGGCTCCAGGTCTGGAAAAACGGTGTCCAGTCCAGGAAATGCTCGATTTCGCGCAGGTCGTAGTTTTGAAATGTACGTCGGCCCAGAAACTTGGGGCGCGGAGGCGTATAAGACGACCAGTCAATGACCGGACGCGCCGCCCGAGCCTCGGCCAGCGGAAGTATAGGCGTTGACTTGCGATTGGCATGGCGCTTGCGCACCAGCTCATATTCTTGCGCCACGCTGGCTACATATTCGTCGACCTGATCCGACATCAGGTTGGTGGCCACACCCACCGAACGGCTGGCATCGGGTACGTAGATAACCGGGCCATCATAGTTGGGCGCAATTTTGACGGCGGTATGAACCCGACTGGTCGTGGCCCCTCCTACCAGCAACGGTATGTTGCGCTCCTTAAAATAAGGATCGCGCTGCATCTCTGACGCCACATACGCCATTTCTTCGAGGCTGGGGGTAATCAGGCCAGACAACCCCACCATATTGCAGTTTTCTTCCTTGGCCTTGGCCAAAATTTCGGCGCAAGGCACCATGACGCCCATGTTGACGACTTCATAGTTGTTGCACTCGAGCACCACGGACACAATATTTTTGCCAATATCGTGAACGTCACCCTTGACCGTGGCTATAACGATTTTGCCTTTGGAGCGCACATCGCCCCCCGCGGCTTCAATCTGTCTTTTTTCTTCTTCGATAAAGGGAATCAGGTGCGCCACGGCAAGCTTCATAACCCGGGCTGACTTAACCACTTGCGGCAAGAACATTTTGCCGGCGCCAAACAGGTCACCCACAATATTCATGCCGTCCATCAACGGGCCTTCAATCACCTGTATGGGTCGACCGCCGGCATCGGCGATCTTCTGACGCACCTCTTCAGTGTCTTCGACAATAAAATTGGTAATGCCTAGCACCAGCGCATGCGAGAGCCGCTTTTCAACCGATTGCTCGCGCCAGGTCAGGTCTTCTTCTTTTTTGGCACCAGACCCCTTGACGCTTTCTGCAAGCTCGACCAGGCGCTCGGTGGAGGTAAGTTCATCGGACGGGTCGGTTTTACCCAACGGCTCAGGGCGGTCGAGCACAACGTCTTCAACCATGTCGAGCAGTTTTTTATCGATATCCTGATACACCCCCAGCTGACCGGCATTAACAATGCCCATGGTCAGGCCTTTCTGGATGGCGTAATACAGAAAAACGGTATGGATGGCTTCGCGCATGGCCTCGTTGCCGCGAAATGAGAAGCTGACGTTGGAAATACCACCCGATACACGCGCATGCGGAAGGTTTTCGGTGATCCAGCCCGTGGCCTCGATAAAGTCGACGGCATAGTGGTTGTGCTCGTCGATACCTGTCGCGATGGCGAAAACGTTAGGATCAAAAATAATGTCTTCAGGCGGAAAGTTAACCTCATCCACCAGCAGGCGGTAAGCCCGCTCGCAAATAAGTTTGCGCTTTTCAAGATTGTCGGCCTGACCTTGTTCGTCAAAGGCCATCACTACGACGGCTGCGCCATACTTGCGGCAAAGACGGGCATGCTCAAGAAACAGCGCTTCGCCCTCCTTCATTGAGATTGAGTTGACCACCGCCTTGCCCTGAACCGTGCGCAAGCCCTGCTCGATCACCTCCCATTTGGAGCTGTCGATCATGATGGGCACACGAGAGATGTCAGGCTCGGAAGCGATCATGTTCAGAAAACGGCGCATGCACTTGGCCGAGTCGAGCATGCCCTCGTCCATGTTCACGTCAATAATCTGAGCCCCGTTTTCTACTTGCTCACGCGCCACAGACAGCGCTTCTTCATAGAGATCTTCACGGATCAGGCGCAAAAATTTCTTGCTGCCGGTCACATTGGTACGCTCGCCCACGTTGATGAACAGACTGTCTGCGTCAATGTTCAGCGGCTCCAGCCCGGACAGCCTGGTTTTGATGGGCACTTCAGGCACAACCCGCACCGGAAGCGATGCCACCTTGTCGAAGATGGCTTTAATGTGCTCGGGCGTTGTGCCACAGCACCCGCCCGCCATATTGACCAAGCCCGAATGCGCAAATTCTTCAAGCAATGACGAGGTATCTTCAGGGGTTTCGTCAAAACCGGTTTCTGCCATGGGGTTGGGCAAGCCGGCGTTGGGGTAGACACAAATGTAGGTGTCGCAGATTTTGGAAAGCTCAGCCACATAAGGCCGCATCAGTGCAGCACCCAGTGCGCAGTTCAGGCCTATAGTAATGGGGCGAGCATGGCGCATGGAGTTCCAGAAGGCCTCCACGGTCTGCCCCGAAAGAATACGGCCTGACGCGTCGGTAACCGTGCCTGAAATCATGACGGGCAAACGCACACCGCGCGTTTCGAACACCGTTTCAACCGCAAAAATGGCCGCCTTGGCATTAAGCGTATCGAAAATGGTTTCGATCAGTACGACATCAATACCCCCATCGAGCAGACCATTTAATTGATCGGTATAGGCATCGCGCAGTTGTTCAAAGGTGACATTGCGTGCGCCCGGGTCATTGACGTCAGGTGAAATAGAGGCCGTCTTGGGCTGAGGGCCCAAGGCGCCGACCACGAAACGCGGGCGTTCAGGAGTGCTGAAACTATCACAGGCTTCGCGTGCCAGCCGCGCCGACTGTATATTGAGCTCGTACGCCAGTTCTGGCAGGCCATAATCACCCTGGGCAATGGCGGTGGCGCCAAAGGTATTTGTGGTGATGGCGTCTGCGCCGGCCTCGAGATACTGGCGGTGGATGTCACTGATGATATCTGGCCGCACCAGCGACAGCAGTTCGTTGTTACCTTTGACGTCTTTGCTGTGCTCTGCAAAACGGCTACCACGAAATTCGGCCTCGCTCAGTTTGCACTGCTGAATCATGGTGCCCATGGCGCCGTCCAGAATCAGAATTCGCTCGCCCAAAAGGCGTGCAAAGTCGCGACCGTGGGTGTAGGCGGAGAGGGGATATGGCAAAGAAGGATAGGACACGGGATACCTGCTGAATGGACTAGGCTTTGGGGTGAAGCCTTCTATTGTATCGCCGCCCGCTCAATTCTTTAGTGTTCAAGAGTCTGGACTGCCTGCTGATCCGGCCAGCGGGCCGATCTGAATCTATTCTATGTGGCCGTTGCAGGCGGCCAGACCAATATGCTGGCCGGGTGCACATGGCTAACCCAGAGAGCCAGAAAGCGCATGTCTGTCGGCATTCAAACCCCGTGACGGCATGCCGCGACACCGCCCCGGCCAAGCGGGGAAAGCTCTTTGCCACGCAAGGCCCCGTGTTAATATTTCGTCACGAAAGAGGTGCTTGTCGCAGCCGCTCCCACGCCACACAGTTGGCCTGGAACGCTCTTCGCAAGGTAAACGGGAAACAGCGACGCTTAATTTATAACGCCAAACTGTGCTGCCCCCGCAACGGTAAGCATGCTTGCATGCCAGCCCGACACCGGCCTCGATCACCCCTTGGGTTCGTTTCACGCCATTTCCTTCTTGTAGCGGTCACTGCCACCGCCGCTGGCGCGTCACGATTTTTACGCTTTCGACGTGCGGGGACGCACGTCTTACCAGGTTCATCATGCCTTTCATCATTAAACGGCACACACTTGCCGTACTGTCCTGTTTTGCCACCGCAAGCGTCTTTGCGCAGACCAACACCATCCCCAGTCTTGACAACATCGTGGTTACACCTGGCCGCATGATCCAGTCAGAACAAGATGTTATTGGCGACATCACCGTAATCGATCACGAAACATTGCAAAAAGCGGGCAGCGACAGTGTGGCCGACATACTGGGCCGCCAGCCTGGTGTGCAGTTTTCTTCGCAGGGTGGCCCTCAAACCGTTACCAGCGTTTTTCTGCGCGGCACAGCGCCCCAGCAAACTCTGGTATTGCTTGACGGCATGCGTATTAATGGCAATGCCACCGGCAGTATTGCCTGGAACGCCATTGATCCGGCCATGGTCGAGCGTATCGAGATTGTGCGTGGTGCGGCCAGCAGCCTATATGGTTCCAATGCCTTGGGCGGGGTTATTAACATTATCACCAAGAAAGACGGTGATCGCCCGCTGTCAGCCTGGGCCAACGTAGGCATGGGCACCTACGACACATTCAAAACCAGCGCGGGTATTTCGGGTGCCGCTCAGGGCTGGGATTACGCACTGGCCGCCAGCAAGGCACAAAGTGAGGGGTTTAATGCCACCAACCGGCACAATGCCTTTGGCTACAACGCTGACAAAGACGGCTACGACCAGCATGCACTTTCTGGCTCTCTGGGTTACCGATGGGCACCCGGCCAGCATATTGGCCTGACCGCCTACAACGGCTACATAAATGGCGACTACGACGCCGGCGAGTTCTCACACCCGGCATACTCACTGACGCGCCAGCAGGCTTATACACTAACCAGCACCAATGAAATTACCTCATGGTGGGAAAGCGTGCTGCGCTATGGGTTTTCGAAAGACTATGGCGAAAGCCGCTACGGCACTGATAGCGCCGCTTATGGCACGCTGCAGCGCAACTACGCGTGGCAGAACAATTTCGCGCTGGGTCAGAACCAGAAACTTGGCGTGATACTCGAGCGCCTTGAAGAACGCCCCCGCGCAACCTCTTCGTATACGACCAATCGACGCAACACCAACTCGGTCGGCCTTACTTATCGCGGTGATTTCGGCCCCCACCATCTGCAGGCCAGCGTGCGCAATGACGACATTACCGGCTACGGTGACGAAACCACGGGCGGGCTTGGCTATGACTTTGACCTTGACCCCCACTGGACCATCGGCCTGGCCGGCAATACCGGCTTCCGGGCACCTACGTTTGCCGACATGTACTCGCCACTTAACTGGGGCTTTCAGGGCAACCCTGATCTGAAACCCGAAAAGTCGCGCAATATCGAGGCCCACATTCAGTACGCAACCGACACCACCCGCATCGGGCTGGTCGCGTACCAGAACAAGATCCGCAACCTTATTGAGGGCTATGTCTGTGACCCCGTCACCTGGGACTGCACGGCCAAAAACGTTGACGATGCCACCATACGGGGTTTAACGCTTACCGCTTCGCAGCAGTTTGGCAACACCACCTTGCACGCAAGTGCCGACTTCATGCGGCCACGTAACAACGGTACGGGCAAACAGCTGATCCGACGCGCCAAACAGGTGTACAACCTGAGCGCCGATCACCGCATTGGTGCCTTTAACGTGGGGGCTGAGTATCAGTTTATCGGCAAACGTTATGAAGACGTTGACAACACCGTCAGCCTTGGCGGGTATGGGCTGTTTAACCTGACGGGTGCCTACGAGGTAAGTAAAAACGTCGCTGTGCAGGTTCGCTGGAACAACGTCTTCGACAAGTATTACCAAAATGCCTACGGATACAACATGCCAGGTTCCAGCGTCTTCGTAAACTTCGCATTAAAGATGTAATGCCATGAACGCCATCCTGTTCGCAGGCAGGTCGACAGCCATGCTGCTTGCCTGTGTCTTGATGGCCGTCGCCTCGGGAACAGCCCGCGCTGAGAGCACCCGTTTGCCTCAAGAGGCCACTGCGCCCAGAGGGCAGACTAGCCATGCAGCGACCAGCGACGCCACCAGCACGACGCCCCGACGCGCTCTCGTGCTGGCACCGCATATTGCCGAACTCATGTACGCCGCCGGCGCAGGCCAGTATATTGTGGCCACCATAGACCGCAGCGACTTCCCCAGCCAGGCTCTGGCTATACCCCGGGTTGGCGATGGCATCAGCGTCAGCGCGGAAGCCTCGTTCTCTGCGCGCCCTGACATTATTCTCGATTGGCGGCCTTCGGGCGCCTCCAGCACGCTCAAGCCTCTGGCAGATCGTCTGGATATTCCTATCGTCTATGTCGCGCCACGCAGCCTGGATGACATCCCAAAACAGGTCGAGCGTCTGGGCCGTCTGTTTGGCACGGAGCACCACGCCAACGCCCGGGCGCAGGCGCTGCAGCAGCACATCGACAGTTTGCGTAGCCAGTATGGCCAGCGCAGGCCTCTGAGCGTTTTCATCCAGATCGGCGACCCGCCGTTATTCACCATTGGTAGTGACCCTGTGTTGAATGACGCATTAAAGGCTTGCGGGGGCAACAATATCTTCGCAGGCCTCGCGACCGAAGCCGCACAAGTCAGCCGCGAAAGTGTGCTGCTGAAACAACCCGATGTCGTTATTACGCCCCAAACTGACACACAACGCCTCCAGGCATTGCGCACCCGTTGGGCAGGCCTGGGCCTGGGCGCTGCACGCGATGGCAAGGTCTATGCCATCAATGCCGACCAGCTTTTTCGGCCGGGGCCGCGCCTGATCGACGCGACACAAAGATTGTGCACGTTGCTCGACGCGGCGCGCTAAGCTTTCGTGTCTTGCAGCGCGTACCGAACGTCTGTACGGGTACATGACGGGTCATCTCATGGCTCGTCATCCAGGGGCAAGCCTGCGTCTGGACGAGGAAATGGATTATTCTTCCATGTTTGATCACACTGCATATTGCTGAGAGCCATGATTCCCAACACGCTTACGATCGCCGGTGTAGACCCTTCAGGCGGGGCCGGTGTACTGGCCGACATCAAAGCCATGAGTGCCCTGGGCGCATATGGCACGGCCGTTATTGCCGCCCTTACCGCCCAGAACACGCTGGGTGTTACCGAAATTTCGCCTGTTCCCGCTGAATTTGTCACACAACAGATCAACACCCTGTTTGACGATGTGCGCATAGACGCCGTCAAAATCGGCATGTTGGGACAGCAGGCTGTCATTCGGGCTGTTGCCGACGCCATGGCGCGTTGGCGGCCGGCCCACCTGGTGCTCGACCCCGTCATGGTCGCCAAAAGCGGCGACCATCTGCTCGAACGGGCTGCGGTCAATGAGCTGCGTGAAAGCCTGATCCCCCAGGCAACCATGATTACACCCAACCTGCCTGAGGCGGGCGTGCTGCTTGGCACCTCCCCCGTCGACTCTTTGAAAGACATGCGACGTGCAGCAGAAAAACTGCGCCGGCTACTCGCTGATGATGGCGATCGTTGGGTATTTTTGAAGGGCGGGCACCTGCCAGGCAATGATACGGTTGACGTGCTGCACAATGGTGACAAGCTTATTGAGCTGCCCGGCAGACGCATTGAAACCCGCAATACACACGGCACCGGCTGCACGCTATCGGCAGCACTTGCTGCGCTACTGCCCCGCTGCGCCAGTGTGCCTGAGGCCGCAGCGCAAGCCAAAGATTATCTGGTTAAAGCCATTGCACGCTCAGGCGATCTATCGGTAGGCAGCGGTCACGGCCCGGTACAACATTTTCACGCCTGGTGGCCTCAACCAGACCAAACTTGATCCATCCCAAACACGCTCACAAGCAATCAGGCTATATTTATTCGTCAATGCCCCTGAAACACGGGGCGTGCCGCGCACCATAGTCAAATAAGCTATAGTAGCTTTCGATGGGCGCAGCCGCGCCTGCAACAGGCACCACACGCCTTTGCACTAAAATTTCTATTCTTCTGTTTTTCTCAAGACACTATGAACGTCACTGCCCTTTCAGAAATCGAACAGGCCCGGTTCAACATGGTCGAGCAACAAATTCGTCCGTGGGATGTGCTCGATGAAGACGTGCTTCAGGCGCTCTTCCAGGTGCCGCGCGAGCGTTTTGTGCCGGCCCAGCTACAAGGGCTGGCATTTTCTGACGTCGAGCTGCCCTTGGTGATCAACTCGGTTGATACGCGCGAAACCATGCTCACACCCAAGCTCGAAGCCCGTCTTACGCAAGAGCTGCAGCTCAAACCCACTGATTGCGTGCTTGAGATCGGCACAGGCTCGGGCTATCAGGCTGCCCTGCTTGGGCAGCTTGCACAACAGGTAACCAGTATCGAAGTCGACAGCCGCCTTGCAGCCTTTGCGCAAGAAAACCTGCAACGCAACCAGGTTGGCAATGTCAAAGTTGAGCTCGGTGATGCACACGAAGGCTGGGGCACCGCAGAGTTCGACGCCATTCTCGTAACCGGCTCTGTGCCTGTGTTGCCCGACGCGTTCAAGTACCAACTGTGCATTGGCGGCCGCCTGGTCGTCATTGTGGGTCAAAACCCCATCATGACAGCCTGTCGCATTACGCGCACCAGCGCAGCCAGTTTCGAAACCGAAAAGCTGTTCGATACGGTCATCAAACCGCTTCGTGGCGTGGCGGTGTCACACTTCAAGTTTTAAATGAACCCCTGGGCTGCACGCACCGGGCTGGCCCTGCTGCTGTCAGCAGGCACATTGCCCCTCTGTCATGGCCAAGACCTTCTCGAGGTCTGGCAAATGGCCAAAGCGCGCGACCCCATCTATGCCGCTGCAGGCGCTGGCCGCCTGGCAGACCAGGAAGTTGTACCCCAGGCCCGTGCACGCCTGCTTCCGTACATTACCGCCGGCGCGGCAGCTGAAGCGGATGAAGCCCGGCGCACACGAGGCCTGCACAGGCATCGTACCGATCGCCGCGCCCTGTGGGCACTGACACTCACCCAACCCATTATTGACGTGGGTGCGTGGAATTCTCTGAAACAATCTGAGTACATCGCCAGCTCCGCTGACGTGGCCCAGGCGGGGGCTTACCAGGATTTAATCCTGCGCGTCACGCAAGCGTATTTTGATATCCTGGCGGCGCAAGACACCCTGCGTGCGCTTATGGCTGAAAAGTCAGCCATAAAAACACAATTGCAGGCGGCCCAGCTCGGCTTTGAGCTCGGCGGCGTCACCATTACTGACGCGCAAGAGGCTCAGGCGCGACTCGATCTTATTAACGCTCAAGAAATTCTGGCGCGCAATATACTGCAAGTCACCCAAGATCAGCTGGCGCGCATTATTGCCGAAAGGCCACAACAGCTGGCCGAACTAGCGGCCAGTACCCAACTGCCCGCCCCAGAGCCCAATCGTCTCGAAAACTGGACAACGCAATCGGCACAGGCCAACCTTGCAGTCGCCCGCGCCGAGCTCGCCACGCGCATTGTTGAAAAGCAAATCGACATAGCCAAAAGCAATCATTACCCCCGCCTGTCTTTGCAGGCCCAAACAGGCAGCGCTTCAGACCAGGGCATTAATGCAGATCGCAGCGGCCCCCGATCACTCAACAGTTCGATAGGGCTGCAGTTATCCATCCCGATTTACGCTGGTGGAGAAATCTCTTCCACGGTACGAGAGCAAACCTCACGCCTGCAACAGGCGCGTTACGAGCTCGAAGATGCACGCCGTGTGGCAGTTGCTTCGACACAGCGGTATTTTTCGGGTGTTACGTCAGGGCTGGCCCGGGTGGAGGCCTTGCAGGCAGCAGAAAAATCCAGCCTGGCCGCGTTACAGGCCAATCAGACCGGATACGAATTGGGTGTGCGGGTAAACATAGACGTGCTCAATGCCCAGCAGCAACTGTATGAAACCCAGCGTAACCTTGCGCTGGCCCGCTACAACACGCTCATGGACAGCCTGCGTCTGAAAGCGGCGAGCGGCATTTTGACTGACGCCGACATCGTGGCCATCAACCAACTACTGACACACAGCGGTAAACCGTAAACGTCACAGCCCGCAAACCGCGCCCTCAACTGCCCCGTATTTTGCTCAATAGAGCGGTGGTGGATCGCTGGTGCCGAAACGGTATGGCTACCGCACGCCCGCCCCAGCTTTCAACGCTGGCCGTTTCAGGCAGCTCTGACATAATGTAGTCGCCACCTTTGACAATGACATCAGGCCTTAGCTGCTCAATAAGGGCCTGGGGCGTGTCTTCATCAAAAGACGTTACCAGCCCGACACTTTCAAGTGACGCCAGCAGCGCCGCCCTATCGGCCAGGGTGTTTAACGGCCTGTCGTCGCCCTTGCCCAAGCGCCGCACCGAAGCATCAGTATTGATCGCCACGATCAAGCTTGCGCCCAACTGCGCCGCCTCATCAAGATAGGTGACATGACCGCGATGCAGAATATCGAACACACCATTGGTAAAGATAAGCGGTCGGGGCAAGCGACCGCTGCGTACCGCATCGATACACGCCTGACGCGACAAAATTTTGGATTCAAAACGTGCAGTCATGGCAGGCTTGTTAGTGTATGTTCAGGCAGCAGGAACCAGATCTTTGTTCAGCTGTTTGCGATAGCGGTTAAGGTCTTGCACCGTATTAAAGGTGTTGTCCATTAGCAATGACATATTGTGCAAAATGCGTGAGCTAACTTTGCCTTCCCATTCTTTATCAAAATGAATCTGGTTATCAAGCCAGTTTTCAAGCCAACCCGGAGACGGCAGTTGAGACTGCACGGTATCCATCGGGTAGAGTTCTTTGTTGACGTGCAGATTGGTGGGGTGCAAAGCCTGGGGCGTACGGTGGGCTGATGCCATCAACACGCCAATTTTGGCAAATGCCATGCGTGCCTGCTGACCGTATTCTTGCCCCTGATGCATTAACGCACGCTTCATGTAGCGCAGGTAGGCACCGGCGTGACGTGCTTCATCTTGTGCCACAATTTTGTAAATAGCCTTGATGACCGGCTCAGTGTGCCAGTCGGCCGCGCGGCGGTACCAGTGGTTGAGCCGTATCTCGCCGCAAAAATGCAGCATGAGGGTTTCCATGGCGGGCGCCGGATCAAACTCAAAACGCACCTTGTGCAGCTCTTCTTCGGTAGGCACCAGATCTGGGTAAAAGCGACGCAAGTACTCCATAAGTACGAGCGAGTGCTTTTGTTCTTCAAAAAACCAGATTGACATAAATGCCGAGAAATCACTGTCGTCGCGAAAATCGCGCAGAAACATTTCAGTGGCCGGCAACGCCGCCCACTCAGTGATGGCATTCATTTTGATGGTGTATGCCTGGTCATCCGTAAGCTTGGAACGGTCGAAATCATCCCATGGGATGTCGGCGTGCATGTTCCAACGCACGGCTTCCATTGATTTGAATAATTCAGGATAAAGCATGGAATTCTCTCTTTGGTCCGGGGCACCGCAGGCCAGTATGGTATACAGGCGGCTTGGGGCGGCGTGTTAAAGGGTGGGCGAGCCTGCGGGTGTATGTGGAAATATTACCTGAGCAATGATTACCTGACTATTACACCCGCGTAAGGGCCCATATGGCGACACCTACCGCCACGGCGAGGATAGCGCACACGGTCATGAGCAGCCGGTTGGTTTGCTCTTGGGTACGACGCATGCGCTCCATCTGTGAGTGTAACTCAGGTGCAAACGAAGGCTTGCTAAGGTGTGCGTGCACCAGTCTGGGGATCTGCGGCAAAAGTTGCGACCATTGCCCCGCTTCTTTCTCCAGCTGCTTGCGCACCCCAGTTAGCCCTACCCGTTCGTGCATCCATTTTTCGAGGTAGGGCTTGGCAGTTTTCCAGAGATCAAGCTCAGGATCCAGCTCGCGCCCCATACCTTCGACATTTAGCAGTGTTTTTTGCAATAACACAAGTTGCGGCTGAATCTCGACATTGAAACGACGTGAGGTCTGGAATAGTCGCAGCAACACCTGACCAAGCGAAATTTCGGAGAGCGGGCGGTCGAAATAGGGTTCGCATACGGCGCGTACCGCCCCCTCGAGCTCTTCTTCGCGCGTGGTCGCAGGCACCCAGCCTGACTCAATATGCAGTTGCGCGACTCGATGATAATCGCGACGGAAGAAGGCAAGAAAGTTTTGTGCCAAATAATTTTTGTCAAACTCAGACAGCGAACCTACGATACCGAAGTCGAGCGCAATATAGCGACCGAGGCTTTCAGGTTGATCAGACACAAAAATATTGCCAGGGTGCATGTCGGCGTGGAAAAAGCCATCGCTAAACACCTGCATGAAAAATATTTCGACGCCTTTGCGACCCAGCTCGCGTGTATCAATGCCTGCCGCCTTGAGCCGGTCCATGTGACTGACCGGAATGCCACGCATACGCTCCATAGTAAAGATGGTTGTGGTGCAGTACTCCCACACCACCTCTGGAACCATAAGCAAGTGTTCGCGCCCGGTTTCGGGCGCAAAGTTACGGCGCAACTGGCTGCAGTTGGATGCTTCACGAATAAGGTCGAGCTCATCATGCAGATAGTTATCAAACTCGGCAACGACCTGACGCGGCTTAAGCCTGCGCCCGTCAGCAGCCAGGCGCTCTACCAGCCCGGCCAGAACACCCATGAGCGCCAGATCTTTTTCAATAATGTCGCGCATGCCGGGCCTGAGCACTTTGACGGCGACATCACGACCATCGTGCAGTACGGCAAAATGCACCTGGGCAATCGACGCGGACGCCACGGGGTCGGTTTCAAAATGCTTGAACAGTGTGTAGGGCGATGCCCCGAGCGCGGCCTCGATGGAGGCGGCTGCCTGTTCTGACGGAAACGGCGGCACGCTGTCTTGCAGCAGTGCAAGCTCAATGGCAACGTCCAGAGGGATGAGATCGCGGCGCGTGGAAAGGACTTGCCCAAACTTGACGAAAATTGGGCCAAGCTCTTCAAGCGCCATCCGCAAACGAACACCTCGGGGTGTGCGCGGAGCCCGCCCAAACCGCACGACACGCAACAGGCTATAGGCCATCGGGTGCTTGATACTGGACAGCACCAGCTCATCGAGTCGGTAGCGTAGTGCTACCCAGACGATGCGAAAAAGACGAAAAAATATAAACATGTATCAGGCCTTTGCCGAGGGGGTGCCCCTCTGGGCGGGGTTGAGCGCGCCTACACGCGCTTCAAGCAACTCAAGCCGCTGCAGCATGGAGCGCATATCGGCCGACAACCCCTGAAACGCCGCACGCCCTGTCATCAGGCCGCTTTCTTCGGTCATATACTCGGAGACATTGCCTGCAAGACGTTCGGCGGCCTGCTCCATACCGCTGGCCGCCAGTTTGCCGGCCCCCACCAGGCGAGCGGTAGCCACATCGCCCACGACGCGCGAAAGATCGTTTTGCAGATCCCATCGCAAACTGCGTGCCAGGTCAGAAACCACCTGAGCCAGCGCCGCGTCGCCTTCCACATGCAGCAACGCCGTTAGTGCCGACGGATCACGGCTGCGCAGCACCCCGGGAAGGCTGGCAAGCCGGGCGACCGGGATGGTAAACGTGGCATTGGGGACAATGGCGGGGTCAGACGTCGCCACAAACCCCGAGCCCTGAATAGACAGATTGACTATTCCAGGGCCAACGATGAAACGCACTGATTTACCCGCATGGGGCTCCAGGCGTTCGCGCGCCCACGGCTCGCGCCGAAGCAAAGCGTTCAACGCAGAAACGGGCAGTTGGGCGGGTTTGGGCAGAAAAGGCAAAGAAAACATGTTTGGCGCGGGCGGCAGTGCCGAAATCGAATTAGCCTGTATAGCAAGACGTCAAGTTTAACGGTTTTACACGCAACTGAGAGATACAAACCAAAACGATAAGGTCTGAAGGCGGCCGCACGAGGTGTACGGCCGCCTTCAGACGGATTAACGGGTTGCCGCCAGCGCCAGGCAGAGCCCTGACAAACAACCCGCCAACGCCCAGCCCTGTACAGGCTTTCAGGGGCATAGGCCAGCTTGCCCGCCCCTTGCCCACTTGGGCTTAACTGGCGTTATCGAGGGGTATTTGCTGAATGCCCGCAAGCAGCCAGCCAGCGCCGTCAGCCTTGTAGAGATTCCAGACTTCTTCGAAACGGAAGGCCTCGGTATTGGGTGACTCGCGCAGCATGCCAGAGTAACGGACGCTGGCCAGATGACCACCTGAAACGGTTTCAATACCAAGCAGCTCGGCATTAAGCAGCACCACCTCGGTGACATTGCCGGCATCGCGCTGCATGAGCTCTGGCTTGACCTCGGCAATGAGGTCGTCAGTCATGTAGTCGCGAAGCTCATCAAGATTGCCGCTGTCCCAGACCGATTGGATTTTAATGAACTGCGCCTTGGCGTTGCCCAGAAAGGTTGCCGTGTCGAAGTCGCCGGGAATAAACCAGGACTCATCTACGGGAGGTGCGGGTACCGCCGCCACTGAAGACGCAGCGGGGACGGCAGCCAGCGGAGGCGTAGCTGCACGGTCTTGTTGTGCAAGACCTTGCCGTTGCATGGGGCTGGCCCCATGCGCGCCGTGGCCGGACTGCTGCATGGCAGGCCGCGCCATGCCCCCACGCAGTTTGCGTACCAGGAAGATGACAGCGAACACCACCAAGCCTATGAGCAGCATACTGGACATGAACTCGAGGAAGGCACCGGACAGCCCCATGCTGGAAAGCAGGGCCGCAATGCCCAAGCCGGCGGCTATGCCGGCGAGAGGGCCAAGCCACCGGGACATGCCACTTTTTGCAGCGGCACCGGCAGCTGCAGCACCAGCGGCCGGTGCGGCGCTGCGTTGTGCGGAGGAGGCGGCGGCAGGCGGCTTGGCAGCCTGACGCTGTTTCATGATATTGCTGGACTGCTTGCCGAAGCTTCTGCCGCCGCCCATGCGGCGAGCTTCTGCATCGAATGAGACCGTAAGCATGGCGCCAGCGGTAACCACGAGCAAGAGCGCGGCCAGCAGACGTGAACCTTTGTTAAACATTTAGTGCTCCTGTATATGGCGCGCATACCAACGCGCCACCAGATTGAATGTATGGTCTTGGTAAGGCAGCAACAGAACGACTATGCGCCAGGCTCCGGCAACCTTACGAGAACCTGAACATTATCATAAAGTGGGCGGCGGCGGGAATGAATTTTGCATCAAACGATACATTGCCCGCATGAACAGGCGCGCCGCGAATGGAAGGACGATATTGTTTTGCCTGGCTGCATAACCCTGCAACCAGGCGCAAGCCGGTTCAATCGAGCCGGACACCCTCATGCAGGGCCACAAGCCCGGCGTTGAGATTGAAATACCGTACACGTGACAGCCCGGCGTCACGCAACATGCCTGCCAGGGTTTCCTGATCAGGATGCATGCGAATAGACTCGGCCAGATAACGATAGCTTTCTTCGTCACCCGCTACCTTGCCACCCAGCCACGGCAACACGTTAAACGAGTACCAGTCGTAGACTGGAGCCAGAGGCCGCGCGATGTGGGAGAACTCAAGCACAAGCAGCTTGCCACCCGGCTTGAGCACGCGACGCATTTCGGCCAGCGCAAGCTCTTTATGAGTCATGTTGCGCAGGCCAAAGGCTACGCTGACCCGGTCAAAATACGCATCGGGAAACGGCAGCTTCTCGGCGTCGCAGACAGATACGGGCAAAAGCATGCCCCGATCAGCCAGCCGGTCACGGCCAACCCGCAACATAGACTCATTAATGTCAGTGAGCCACACCTCGCCGGTTTGACCGGCACGCTTGGCAAACGCACGTGCCAGATCACCGGTGCCGCCAGCAATGTCGAGCACCTTCATGCCCGAACGTACATCAGCCTGACGGATGGTAAACGCCTTCCAGATACGATGCAGGCCGCCCGACATCAGGTCGTTCATGACGTCGTAGCGACTTGCTACCGAATGGAACACCTGGGCAACCTTGCTGGCTTTTTCGCCTTCTGCAACCGTTTTAAAGCCAAAGTGCGTGCTGGCCTGCTGATGCGTGGACGCACCCTCGGCAGAAAAGCGATTGACGGCGTCGGCAGCCGCGCCTTCGGACCGGGCCCGGTCTTCTGGGGAAGAAGTGGTATTTTGCATGATTAGATAATCGTACATCATTATTGAAAGTCGGCTCCATTTTCACAAACCTGACATATTCGCGACATATGATGCATGTCATGAAAAACTACTATCATCCCGCACCATGAGCACAACAATCCTTGTCGTAGAAGATGAACCCGCCATTCAGGAACTGATCTCGGTCAATCTATCGTTTGCCGGGCACAAGGTATTGCGCGCTTTCGATGCCGAACAGGCGCAGACGCTCATCCGGGCCGAGCTACCCGACCTGATATTGCTTGACTGGATGCTGCCGGGCGCCTCGGGCATTACCCTGGCGCGCACGTTGCGCAGCGATGAACGCACCCGCAATGTGCCGGTTATCATGCTGACCGCAAAAGGGGCTGAGCACGACAAGGTCGAAGGCCTGGAGGCGGGTGCCGACGATTACATTACCAAGCCCTTTTCACCCAAAGAACTGGTGGCACGCATTAAGGCGGTGCTGCGCCGACGGGCCCCCCAGCTAACTGATGACATTATTACAATGGGCACACTTGCCCTTGACCCAACCACCCACCGGGTTACCAGTGATGGCCTGGCGCTCACCGTGGGTCCCACCGAGTTCCGCCTGCTACACTTTTTCATGACGCACACTGAAAGAGTGTTCTCACGTGCGCAGCTTCTTGACCAAGTCTGGGGCGACCATGTTTTCGTCGAAGAACGTACGGTAGACGTGCATATTCGACGTCTGCGCAAAGCGCTGGAGCCCGGCGGCCACGATAACCGTATAGAAACCGTTCGTGGCGCGGGCTACCGCTTTACTGCAAACCCTGTAAAAAAAGACTGAACAAACACATGCCCCATGGCTGCGGTGGTTCCAGAGATATGAAGTCATGACCAAAACCTTGTTTTCCATCGGCGCCTGGGCGCTATTAGGCTGGCTTGTCGGTTCATGGCTGGGGCCAAAGGTTGGCTGGGGTCTGTTCTCGCTCGGTCTGCTGATCATGATACTGGTCAGCGGCTGGCAGTTGTCACGCATCGCTCACTGGGCCAAAAACGTTGATGACCCGCCCCCGCCCTCTATGGGCCCATGGGACGATATTCTGGCGCCTATTTATCGCAAGCTGCGCAACTCAACCCGCGAAATGGGCCTGCTAAAGCGTAATCTCGACAGCCTGATGCAGGCAGCTGAGGCCTTGCCCGATGGTGCCATCACACTCGACGAGGCCATGCAGGTAACGTGGTGCAATCAAACTGCCAGCGAGCACATTGGGTTAAATCTGGAAACCGACCGCAACCACAGCATTCTGAACATTTTGCGCGAGCCTGAGTTTGCCCGCTACGCCCGCCAGAACAAATGGCCAGGCCCCGTGCTGCTTCATCTTACCTACGATGGACACGAAAAAAGCCTGCTGGCGCAGTTGACCCAATATGGCGTAGGCCAGTTTCTGCTGGTAACCCGCGACGTGACACAAGTCGAAAAGCTGGAAACCACCCGCAAAGATTTTGTGGCCAACGTGTCGCACGAATTACGCACGCCGCTTACGGTATTGGCAGGCTTTCTGGAAACCCTTTGCGACATGCCGCCCGAGGCATTCAGCCAGGCACAGCGCGACCACTACCAGCGGCTGATGCTGGAGCAGGCTCAGCGCATGCAGGCCATCGTGGCTGATCTGCTGACACTCTCGGCGCTTGAATCCTCACCGCAAGCGGGCGGACGGCCCATCCAGCTTGGTCAGGTGGTACACGAAGCCCTGCAACAAGCACGTATTTTGTCGGGTGGGCAGCACGTGTTTGTAGAGAACATCGCTCACGATATCTGCGTGACCGGCAGCGAAACCGAGCTGGCCTCAGCCGTCTCCAACCTGCTGACCAATGCCATTCGCTACACCCCTAAAGACGGAACCATTACCGTAAGCTGGTTTATGACTGAAGATGGCCACGCCTGTTACAGCGTCCAGGACACCGGCATCGGCATTGCAGCCCAAGACATTCCTCGCCTGACAGAGCGCTTCTACCGTGTAGATCGTGGCCGTTCACGTGCCACCGGCGGCACCGGCCTGGGCCTTGCCATCACAAGGCACGTGGCCCTGCGTCACAACGCCGAATTAACCATACACAGCCGGCTAGGGGCTGGCAGCACGTTTTCGCTTATCTTCCCTTCTTCGCGCCTGAGCACAGCGCGCTAGCCAAACGGCCTTTGCATAGGCAGCCCGCTGCGGCGCATGCACTAAAGACAGCCAGGCAGGCACGAGGGCACATTGGGCATGCCGATCAAGCCCTGCTGCCTTAAAATCAGGCACAATATCTGACGCGCGCATTAAACAATAACGAATGGAGACCCCCATGCCTGCAGCGACAAAACACGCCTGCCCGCCATGGGCACTCGCCCCGCAGGGCGACCGCTGCCTCATACTCACTTTTGGCGAAACCATTGATGTTGCCGTCGGAAAGCGTTGCGCCGCTGCAGCCTGGGCACTGCGACAGGCTAACCTTCTGGGCGTTACCGATATTGTTCCTGCCTTTACCACGCTGGCTGTACATTATCAGCCGCAAGTCGCCGACCGTGGCAATAGCCTGAGCCGGCTCGCCAGCGAGATCGAGCAGGTACTCGCCAGCGAACTCGCCGACCAAACCACAGCCACACACGGAAAGCAAGTGGACATACCCGTCTGCTACGGCGCAGAATATGGCCCTGACCTGGCCGACGTGGCAGCACATACGGGCCTGAGCACCGACGAAGTCATACGCCTGCACAGTGCAGAGCCTTGTTATGTCTTTATGCTGGGTTTTGCACCCGGTGCTCCCTATCTGGGCGTGCATGATGTCCGGCTCGATATAGGGCGTCGGCCCACACCCCGCACGCGACTGCCGGCGGGCTCCGTCGCCATCGCCAACCGCCAAACCATGATCTACCCCAATGCCTCGCCGGGTGGCTGGCATATTATTGGCGCAACGCCTGTCACGCTGTTCAACCCCGTTGAAAACCCGCCCACGCTGCTCTCTCCCGGCGACATGCTGCGGTTTATCCCTGTGTCGGCCGAGGAGTTTCTTGCGATTAAAGGTGGCCAGTCATGAGCATTACGGTAATCAAACCGGGCCTGCTGTCCACATTCCAAGACGGTGGCCGTCTGGGTCATCAGCACTTGGGCGTACCTGTAAGCGGTGCCATGGACACGCGTGCCCATCGTCTTGCCAATTTGCTGGCGGGCAACAACGCCGATGAAGCCACGCTTGAAATCACACTGACCGGGCCTGAACTGCACTTTGATGCGCCCGCCTGCATAGCCATCAGTGGTGCAAGATTAGGCCCGTGTCTTAACGGGCAGGCTGTACCCAATGACCGCCCTCTGGTCGTAAGCGCCGGCGACAGGCTGACGTTCGGTGCGCGCCAATCAGGCGTTCGCGCTTATCTGGCGTGGCATGGTGGTGTAGAGATTCTGCCTGTGCTGGGAAGTCGCAGCACCTATGTACGTGGCGGCTTTGGTGGGCTTGATGGGCGCGCGCTAAAAAAAGGCGATACGCTGACGCTACGCCGCTCGCTGCAGCAGCACGACCTGCAAGCCCTGGACCGCGAGCTTTGGCACATAAAAATATACCTGCCCGCCATACTCGGCCTGCAGCCGCGTGCGGCCTTGCGGCTACTGCGCGGCCCTCATACTGGCCTGTTTACCGAGGCAGCCATAGATACCCTGTTTTCAGCCGAGTACCGCGTCAGCCCTGATTCTGAACGCATGGGCTATCGCCTGCAGGGGCCATTATTGCCACTGAAGCAAGCGACCCAGTTGCTGTCTGAGCCAACCAGCTTTGGTGCCATCCAGGTGCCGGCCGACGGGCAACCTATTATTTTGATGGCGGACCGGCAGACCACAGGCGGCTATGCCAAGATCGGCCATGTTGCCACCGTTGACCTGCCGCTGGTTGCGCAATGCCTGCCCGGCGAGAAGCTGAAATTTACCGAATGCACGCTAGAGCAGGCCCAACGGCTGGATGCCCAGCGCGAGGCTGCGTTTGAACAATTGAATCAAATGCTAGCACCGGTACGGGCACTATTAAATGGCGGGTCGGCAAGCTGAAACCCCGCCACCCGTTAACTCGCTCCGCTATCCAGCCTCGCCGCTAAATGCGAGGCTGAACACGACAAATAGAGCGATTCTTGGTTTTACACAGGAGTTTGCTGCCGATCAGCCTACAAAAACAGCTTGTAGGCCGGGTTATCGGTTTCGTTCCAGTAGATGTAGCCCAGGCCATCAAGAAATGCCCGAAACTCTTTTTTGTCTTCGGGCGGAACCTGTATACCCACCAGAATACGACCGTAGTCGTCGCCCTGGTTGCGGTAATGGAACAGGCTGATGTTCCAGTTGGGGCTCATGTTGGAAAGAAACCTTGTGAGTGCGCCGGGACGCTCAGGAAACTCAAAACGAAACAACATTTCATGCTTGGCCAGCACCGAACGCCCCCCCACCATGTAGCGCAGGTGGGTTTTGGCCATTTCATTGCCTGTCAGGTCAAGCGTAGGAAAGCCTTTTTTCTGAAAATTGGCAGCCAGCTTATGCTGCTCGGCCTCTGAGCGTATTTGCAGGCCTACAAAAACATGTGCCTGCTCGGCTTCGGAAATGCGGTAATTAAACTCGGTAACACTGCGATCACCCACTGCCTCGCACAAGCGCAAAAAGCTGCCGCGCTGCTCAGGTATGGAGAGCGCAAACAAGGCTTCGCGCGCCTCGCCAACGTCGGCCCGCTCTGCCACAAAGCGCAGGCGGTCGAAATTCATGTTGGCACCACAGGTAATGGCAACCAGCGTTTTGCCTTTCCATTTGTGGAGCGCAGCGTAACGTTTGGCCCCGGCGAGCGCCAGCGCTCCGGCGGGCTCAAGTACGCTACGGGTATCCTGGAACACGTCTTTGATTGCGGCACAGATGGCGTCGGTATCGACCTGTACGTAGTCATCGACGTACTCGCGGGCAAGCTTGAAGGTTTCAAGCCCCACCTGCTTTACCGCCGTACCGTCTGAAAAAAGCCCAACGTCGGTAAGCGTAATACGCCTGCCGGCCTTAATGCTGCGGATCATGGCGTCTGAGTCAAAGGTTTGCACACCAATAATTTTAATGTCTGGTCGCAGTTGCTTTACATACGCCGCCACGCCGCTTATAAGGCCACCGCCGCCAATGGCAACAAAAATGGCATCAATGGGCCCTGGGTGCTGGCGCAGGATTTCCATGCCGACCGTGCCCTGCCCGGCAATGACATCAGGGTCATCAAAGGGGTGCACAAAGGTGAGTTTTTCTTTCTTTTCGATCTCTTTGGCATGCGCGGCTGAATCAGTAAAGCTGTCCCCAAACAACACTACTTCGCCACCCAGCGCACGCACAGCATCAATTTTGACCGAAGGCGTGGTAACAGGCATGACGATAACTGCCCTGCACCCCAGGCGTTTGGCTGACAGCGCAACCCCTTGAGCATGGTTGCCGGCCGATGCGGCGATAACACCACGCTTGAGGTCGGCGGCGGACAGGTTGGCCATTTTGTTATAGGCCCCGCGAAGTTTAAAGCTGAAAACGGGCTGGGTATCTTCGCGTTTCAGCAACACGGTGTTCTGGATACGGGCAGAAACCTGGCTGGCCAGATCGAGCGGAGACTCGACCGCAACGTCGTAAACCTTGGAGGTAAGTATGCGCTTTAGGTAGTCGGTAGACATGTATGAGGGGCGATGAGAACGGCGCGGAGCAAAAGCGCTCAAGAAAAAGCTCAAGTCAGACAGAATACCATTACACTAGCGCGCTATGGAAGCTTGGCTGCATGCATCAATTACCTGGCTATTGGCAACGTTCGCGTTGCCAAGTGTAGGCCTGAGCGCCATATTCTTCGTCAGCCTGATATCTGCCACGCTATTGCCGCTGGGCTCCGAGCCAGCCGTATTCGGCTACGTGAAGATTGCGCCTGATATGTTCTGGCCGGCCGTACTGGTGGCCACAGCCGGCAACACGATTGGCGGCGCGATCAGTTACGCCATGGGGCTGGGTGCCGACAAAGCCTATGAACGCTGGCGAGAAAAACACCCTTATCAGCCGCGCACCAAGGCCGGTGGGCGGTGGCATGATTACATTGGTTATTGGCTAAAACGCATGGGCCCGCCTGCACTGCTTTTCTCGTGGCTGCCTGTGGTGGGCGACCCTCTGTGCGCGGTGGCAGGCTGGTTGCGCATGCCCTTCTGGCGCAGCATGGTGTATATCGCCATCGGTAAATTTTTGCGTTATCTGGTCATGACTGCCGGGCTACTGTGGATCTTCCCGCAACAGATTTAAACCACGTTTTAGCAATGGCCAAACCTCCTGTCATCCACGGCACCAGCTATCGATGCTTAGCAACCTTGCCCGCAAGGCCACGCCTACAGCCAGATCGCAGACATTCCAATAGATTAAAAACGCAGTTCCCCGTACACTGCCTCTTTAAGGGTTCTCTTTTTTTCTCCGCTCATGAACGCCCCCCTAGCCAGCCACCTGTTAGCCGCTGACGTCTCCCAGACCGCAGCCCGCCTTCGCGAAATCCCCTACAACTATACGTCTTACTCAGATCGCGAGGTTGTTCATCGCCTGCTGGGCGAAGAATCCTGGCAACTGATTTGCCAGTTGCGCGGCGAGCGCCGCACTGGGCGCTCCGCCCTTATGCTCTTCGAGGTGCTGGGCAATATCTGGGTGGTCAGGCGCAACCCGTACTTGTTCGACGACTTGCTCAACAACCCCAAGCGGCTGCATTTGCTGGTTGAAGTGCTTGAAAACCGACTCAACGCCATTGACCAGCGTCGCAATGCCGAGGTTGCCGATCGCGACAGCAAGGTGGCACGCCTGCTGCACGCAGCACGCACCGCCGTGGCAGATTTCGAAGCCTTGTTCGAGCAAACACGTCAGCGGCGCAAACTGGCGGTGCGTGTGCTTTCGCGCATTACCCACAAAGACAACATAAAGTTTGATGGCCTGTCGCGCGTGTCACACGTTACTGATGCCACTGACTGGCGGGTCGAATACCCTTTTGTGGTGCTTACCCCCGATCACGAAAATGAAATGGCCGCACTGGTACGGGCCTGTATTGAGTTGGGGCTGACCATTATCCCGCGTGGGGGTGGCACCGGCTACACAGGCGGCGCCATTCCACTTACACCGCTTTCTGCGGTCATCAATACCGAAAAACTTGATGCCATCGGGCCGGTCGAGGCCACCACGCTGCCTGGGGTGGCGCAGCCTGTGCGCACTGTGTTGACCGGCGCAGGTGTGGTTACGCGTCGTGTCGCCGAAGCCGCCGAAGCGGCCGGTCATGTATTCGCCGTTGACCCCACCTCGGCCGACGCCTCCTGTGTGGGCGGCAACGTATCCATGAACGCGGGGGGCAAAAAAGCAGTGCTATGGGGCACGGCCCTCGACAACCTGGCCTGGTGGCGCATGGTTGACCCACAGGGCAACTGGCTTGAGGTTACCCGCCTCGACCACAATCTGGGCAAAATCCACGATGTCGACCAAGCCCGCTTCGAGCTCAAATGGTTTGATGGCGCTGCCACACCAGGTGCCGTGCTGCTGCGCCAAGAAGAGCTTAACGTCGAAGGCTCGCGCTTTCGCAAAGTAGGCTTGGGCAAAGACGTCACAGACAAATTTCTTGCGGGCCTGCCTGGGGTTCAGAAAGAAGGCTGCGACGGCCTGATCACCTCGGCGCGCTGGATTCTGCATCGCATGCCTGCCCATACGCGTACCGTCTGTATGGAGTTTTTCGGGCAGGCACGCAATGCCGTGCCATCTATTGTCGAAGTCAAAAACTACCTTGATGGCCCGGGCCGTGAACGCGGTGCCATTCTGGCCGGGCTGGAGCACCTCGACGAACGCTATCTGCGCGCCGTGGGTTATGCCACCAAAAGCAAGCGCGGCGGCTTGCCCAAAATGGTGCTTATCGGTGATATCGTGGGTGACGACGCAGACGCTGTTGCACTGGCGGCCAGTGAAGTGGTTCGTATCGCCAACTCACGCCATGGCGAGGGTTTTGTAGCGGTAAGCCCCGAGGCGCGTAAAAAATTCTGGCTTGACCGCGCACGCACGGCAGCCATCGCACGCCACACCAACGCCTTCAAAATTAACGAAGACGTCGTTATTCCGCTGGCCCGCATGGGCGAGTACACCGACGCCATTGAGCGCATCAACATCGAACTGTCCACCCGCAACAAACTGCGGTTACTCGATGAGCTGAACACGTTTCTGCAGGGTGAACTGCCTGTCGGCAAGATCACGGTCGACGACGGCGCTGACCAGGCCCACGAAGAAGCCCTTGCCGACCGAACTCGTGACGCACACGCGGCGCTGACGCAGGTGGGCCAGCGCTGGCACTGGTTACTTAACAATCTTGACCTGCCACTGGCTGACGCCCTCGATACGCTGGGTGCACTTGGCCTAACCGACACACTGCCCGCGCTGCAAGAACGCCTGTCAGGCCAGCCTGACGCCACGGTCTTCGATATTGTTCAGGATCACACCATACGGGTTTCCTGGAAAACCGAAGTGCGCGCCGAAATGGAGCGCTGCTTTGCCGGCGCCGATCACGCAGCCATTCTGGCCGAGATCCAGGCCATTCATGACCGGGTGCTAAGAAGCCGCGTTTTTATTGCCCTGCATATGCATGCCGGCGATGGCAACGTACACACCAATATCCCCGTCAACTCTGACGACTACGAGATGCTGCGCGAAGCCAATGAGGCGGTTGCCCGCATTATGCAAATCGCACGCAGTCTTGATGGCGTCATCTCGGGCGAACACGGCATAGGCCTGACCAAATATGAGTACCTGACGCAAGAAGAACTCGCCCCCTTTCAAGGCTACAAGCAGCGCATTGACCCCAATGGCCACTTTAATGCCGGCAAACTGCTGCCAGGCGCAGACTTGCGCCATGCCTGGACACCAAGCTTCAATTTGCTGGGCCACGA
Source organism: Pusillimonas sp. ANT_WB101 (assembly GCF_008369125.1). NCBI lineage: Bacteria > Pseudomonadati > Pseudomonadota > Betaproteobacteria > Burkholderiales > Alcaligenaceae > Pusillimonas > Pusillimonas sp. ANT_WB101. The sequence continues at coordinate 177,874 of NZ_VOAY01000003.1, forward strand.
ATCACTGATCATGCAGCGCAGTGAGATCGGTTCAATTTCGAACGCCATCAAAGACTGCCTGCGTTGCGGCAAGTGCAAGCCTGTGTGTGCAACCCACGTACCTCGTGCCAACCTGCTTTACTCGCCCCGCAACAAAATACTGGCAACCTCCTTGCTGATTGAAGGCTTTCTGTATGAAGAACAGACACGTCGCGGCATTAGCTTAAAGCACTGGGAAGAATTTGAAGACGTGGCCGACCACTGCACGGTTTGCCACAAATGCTACAACCCCTGTCCGGTCGACATTGACTTTGGCGACGTCTCGATGGAGATGCGTGCACTGCTGCGTCGAATGAATAAAAAATCATTCAACCCCGGTACCACCGCTGCCATGTTCTTCCTGAACGCCAAAGACCCACGTGTTATCAACGCCACGCGCAAAGGCATGATAGACATAGGTTACAAGGCACAGCGGATCGCTCACGACTTGCTTGCCCGCCCTGCGCGCAAACAGGCTGATCACCCGCCCGCCACCGTGGGCAAGGCGCCCATACGCGAACAGGTTATCCATTTCATCAACAAAAAAATGCCGGGTGGCCTGCCCAAACAGACCGCACGCAAACTGCTGGACATCGAAGATGCCAGCTACATACCGATTATCCGTAACCCCGCGCGCACTTCTCCCGATACCGAGGCCGTGTTTTATTTTCCTGGCTGCGGCTCTGAACGTTTATTTTCACAAGTGGGCCTGGCCACGCAGGCCATGCTCTGGCATGCCGGCGTACAAACTGTGCTGCCGCCCGGCTATCTGTGCTGTGGCTACCCGCAGCGCGGCAACGGCATGACCGACAAAGCCGAGAAGATTATTACCGACAATCGCGTGCTGTTTTCACGCATGGCCACGTCACTGAACTACCTTGACATCAAAACCATTGTCGTAAGTTGTGGTACCTGCTACGACCAGCTGGCCGGTTACGAGTTTGAAAAAATCTTTCCGGGCTGCAGATTGATCGATATCCATGAATATCTGCTCGAAAAAGGCATACAACTGCATGACGTGAAAGGCGTACGCTACATGTACCATGACCCCTGTCACTCGCCCATGAAATTGCAGGACCCCATGAAAACCGTCAAGAGCCTGGTGGGCGAAGGGGCGATCAAGACCGACCGCTGCTGCGGTGAGTCAGGCACGCTGGCGGTATCAAGGCCAGACATTTCAACGCAGGTACGCTTTCGCAAAGAAGAAGAGCTGGCCAAAAATACGGCCACGCTGCGCGAAGACGGTTATAGCGGCGAAATCAAGATGTTGACATCCTGTCCTTCGTGCCTGCAGGGTTTGTCGCGTTATGAGCAAGATACCGGCATGGACGCCGATTACATCGTGGTCGAAATGGCGCGTCACATACTGGGCGCCGACTGGTTGCCCAATTACGTGCGTGATGCCAACGAGGGCGGCATAGAGCGCGTACTGATCTAACAGCAAACGGCCAGCGGCAGGCGCATGGTGCGCCCTCGGGCAAAAAAAAAACGGTGCTGCCCATCGCGACAGCACCGGTCGGAGAAAGTTGTCGCGCATGCGCGGACGACAATCTATTGCGCCGCTTGTGGGCGACGCTGTTGGCACGACACGCAGTCAAGCCGCGTGTGCGCCCTGTTCTTCTTATTCGTCTTGGGTCGTGCAGTCGGCGCTGTCTGCCGCATCAAACTGACATACCGTATACAACGGAAGGCCTGTTTCTTTCAAGGCTTTGGATCCGCCAAGATAAGGCAGGTCGATAATGGCTGCAGCCTCAATAACATTGGCGCCGAGACGTTGCAACAGTTTGGACGCCGCCACCATGGTGCCGCCCGTCGCAATCAAATCGTCAATAAGCAGCACACGTTGCCCTGGCCGCACTGCATCAGTATGCATTTCGACCGACGCATTTCCGTACTCGAGCGTATATTCTTCAGCAACGGTACGAAACGGCAGCTTGCCTTTTTTGCGAACAGGTACAAAGCCCAAATTTAGCTCGTAAGCCAGCACCGACCCCAGGATGAAACCCCTGGCGTCCACGCCCGCCACCAGATCAAGACGGTGCCGCATGTAACGGTACACAAACAGATCGACCAGTACGCGAAAGGAACGCGGATCCTGGAGCACGGGAGTAATATCTCGGAACATGACGCCGGGCTTCGGCCAGTCGGGTACGCTACGTATGGTTTTGCGTACGTAGTCTGCAGGATCAGTATGCATTTGCTTTGCCAGAAACAGAAAAAAGCCGGAAGCCCACACTATACGCTTCCGGCATTACACGCAGTTTACCAAGTTACCAGCTACTGCGAGCATGTTTCTGCCAGCCATCTGAAGGCCACAGCCAGCATCACTCTAAATGATACGCGCACGGTATGAAAGTATTGTTTAAAATCGGTGGATGGAACCAAACCCCACGCCCGCCAAAGGCGATATTCTCGCCTCGGCCCACCGCAGTTTCGCCATTGAAATCCAGGCACTTCAAGCCCTGGATACACGCCTCAATGGCACATTTGAAGAAGCCGTCGACATGATACTGGCGTGTCAGGGGCGGGTGGTCGTCACAGGCATAGGCAAGTCTGGCCATATTGGTCGAAAAATCGCCTCCACGCTGGCCTCCACCGGAACACCGGCTTTTTTCATGCATGGCGCCGAGGCCATTCACGGCGACCTCGGCATGCTGACACGGCAAGACATCGTTTTGGCGCTTTCCTACTCAGGCGAAGCGCGTGAACTCATCACTGTGCTTACCATCACCAAACGCATGGGGGCTCGCCTTATCGCCATAACGGGTCACCCCGACTCCGAACTGGCCCGCAACGCTAACCTGCACCTTGACGCCCATGTGGCGCAAGAGGCGTGTCCACTCAACCTGGCCCCTACGGCCAGTACAACAGCCGCACTGGTTCTGGGCGATGCGCTGGCAGTGGCCTGTCTGGAAGCGCGCGGCTTCAGTCGTGAAGATTTCGCCCGCTCCCACCCTGGCGGCGCGTTGGGTCGCCGTTTGCTCACGTTTGTACGCGACGTTATGCGCAAAGGCGATGCGCTGCCCATTGTGCACGCACATACGGCCATCCCCAACGCGCTCGAAGAAATGTCGGCCAAAGGCATGGGCATGACCATCGTCGTAGACGCAGAAAGAAAACCGGTTGGTATATTCACCGACGGTGACTTGCGCCGCCTCATCGTCAGACAAGGTGACATCCGCGCGCTGACGGTTGCCGACGGCATGACGGCCCATCCCAAAACCATTCCGCCGGGTTCTCTTGCCGTCGAAGCTGCCACGCTCATGGATGCCGGGCAACTCAGCCAAATGCTCGTGGTCGATGAAGCCGGGCTATTATTGGGTGCTTTACATATGCATGACCTGCTCGCGGCCAAGGTACTTTAATGACTCTCTCTCATATTTCTCATCCCGTCGAAGCCCTGATTCTCGCCAAAGTGGCTCCTGCCGTCGTCGCCCGTGCCCGCCAGATCAAACTCATGGCGTTTGACGTAGATGGCGTTCTCACTGACGGTAGCCTCTGGTACGGTGAGCACGGCGAGCAGATAAAACGCTTCAATGCCCTGGACGGTCATGGCCTGCGGCTGCTACGTGAAAGCGGCATTACCGTTGCCCTCATCACGGGCCGCGAGGGCCCTATTGTTGACCGGCGCGCAGCCGAACTGGGTATCCCGCTGGTGCAACAGGGCGTGCGCGACAAGGCACAGGCCCTGACAGAGCTTGCACAAAGCCATGGCTGCACACTGGCCGAAACCGGGTATATGGGCGACGACATCATTGATCTGGCCGCCATGCAGCGGGCCGGGTTCGCCGCTAGCGTGCCCAATGCTCCCGCCTATATAACGCAAACAGCACACTGGGTATCGTCACTGCAAGGGGGGGCTGGTGCAGCACGCGAATGCTGCGACCTTATCCTGGCAGCACAAGGCAAGCTTGGCGTCTTTTTTACACCCAATGCGATGTCCATGAGCGGAGCCATCCAATAGCTCATGAAAGAACGCGCCCCAGCCCTGGTTGCCCTTTTTCTGCTTCTTGTCCTGGTGGCGGGTACGTGGTGGGCCGCTGACTACGCACAACGCGCCATCGCCTTCGAACCGCCACGACGGGTTACCCACGAGCCTGACGCCTGGGCCACCAATTTTTTCATGGTGCGTACCGACGAACACGGTGTGGCCATAAATCGGCTCGAAGGCGACGAGATGCACCACTTCCCTGATGATGACTCGTACGAAATTACGCATGTTCGCGCCATAGGGCAACAGCCGGGCTCACCCATTACGGTCGGCACTTCAGACACCGCCGTCATGGATGACAATGCCAACGATAAGGCAACACGCATTATCATGAAAGGCCATGCCCATATACACAGAATGCCAGATGCCGATAACCCGCCACTTGACGTTACCAGCGATCAGTTGACACTGCTTCCTGACCAGGACGTAGTCTATACAAACCTTCCGGCACTGGTTGTTCATGGCAAATCCACCATGAACGGTACCGGTATGCGCTACGATAACAAGACCCGCCAGCTTCAGGTGTTTTCTTCCACTGATGTAAAGATATCAGGCGAAGAGTCACAACCGAAGTCGTCCTCCTCCAAAGCCAATGGCACAAAATAACCATGACAATATTGCGCTCATCCACTTATTTGGCCCGCCTTGCCGGCCTCGTGCTGGCCTGCATGACGGGGCTGGCATGGGCCCAGAGCAGCACTGCCCCCGCAGTTGCCCAGCCGTCCGCCACGGCGGCGCAACCCTCCCCCGGCAAAGCCCCCGCAGCTAGCCAGTCCAATGGCAAGGTGCCCTCTGCCGCCCCGGCCGCCGCGTCGAAAGACGACGCGCAAGATCCAGACACTATTATTCTTTCCGACACACTTACCTACGATGACGTCAAGAAGCAAAGCGTCTTTACCGGCAACGTCATCATGACGCGAGGTCTCATGACCCTCACGGCCGATAAGCTGGTGCTCAACGAAGACGCCGATGGCAATCAGTTTGGCACGGCCACGGTTGCGCCAGGCAAGCTGGTCAAGATCCGCCAGGAAAACCCCGAAAAATTTGAAGTTTTAGAAGCACTCGGCCTGCGCGGCGAATACGATGGAAAAAAAGAACAAATCGAAATGATTGGTCAGGCTGTCGTAACGCGCTATGTCTGTGGCAAACCCTTTGACAACGTCAAGGGCGAACGCGTTATTTATCATCAAAAAACCGGCACCTACGAGGCATTCGGAGGGCCACAATCGGCCGCCCACGGAGGTCGTGTACGCTCAGTGGCTCAGCCAAAGACAAAAACCGACGCAGCCGTTGCTGAGTGCCAGAAAAAATCCGCCTCCACCCAATAAACGCCTGACACCTGTTGCCTATGTTTCATTCAAATGCGCCGAAATCCGGCGCCCTTCGCCCACTTAGCGCCACGCCGGGCAGTCTGCGTGCGACGGGCCTGGGCAAAACCTACGGCAAGCGCACCGTCGTACACGATGTATCACTATCGGTTGACAGCGGCGAAGTCGTAGGCCTGCTTGGCCCCAACGGGGCCGGCAAAACGACCAGCTTTTACATGATTGTGGGCATTGTGCCCACCGATACCGGTCGTATCGAGATCGACGGCACCGACATCACCAGCATGCCCATGCACAAACGTGCACGGCTAGGGCTTTCGTACCTGCCGCAAGATGCGTCGGTATTTCGCCGCCTTACCGTCGAAGAAAACATTCGTGCCGTGCTCGAGCTTCAGGTCGACGAATACGGCCACTCGCTCAGTTCTGCCAAGATCGGCGAAAACCTTGAGCTGCTGCTTGATGAGCTGCAAATCGGGCATATACGACGTAACACAGCCATTTCGCTGTCGGGCGGGGAACGTCGTCGGGTAGAGATCTCACGCGCGCTGGCAACCAACCCGCGCTTTATCTTGCTGGACGAACCCTTTGCGGGGGTAGACCCCATTGCGGTCATTGAGATCCAACGCATTGTGCACTTTCTGAAGGGCCGCAATATCGGCGTGCTGATCACCGACCACAATGTGCGTGAAACCCTGGGCATTTGTGACCGTGCTTACATTATCAGTGAAGGCAAAGTGCTTACCAATGGCCATCCCAGCGAAATCATCGACAACGAAGCCGTACGCAAAGTGTATTTAGGCAAGAATTTTCGTATGTAATTGTGTACTGCCTGGCACCACACGGCGTCAGGCTAACCGCTTACGAAAACCATGGCGCATGGGCTGGTGCATGCCCCTGCCGGCGGCGGCGCTATGGCAAATACATGTTTGAGCAAACGCATAAGTCCCATCAAAAACCTGCTCGCGCCACTTGATTTGTTTGGCATATTCTATACACTGAAATCATTACCAACGCACTACAAGGAGAACCACAAGGCAGCTTTCAGCGCATTCCGCGCACCCCTATTCCCATTGCAAGGAGAGTCTTTTATGAACCTGAGCATCACTGGTCGTCACCTCGAATTAACCCCCGCCATACGTGAATATGTACTTAACAAAATGGCAAGGGTCACGCGGCATTTCGATAATGTTATCGACACACAGGTCATACTCTCAATCGAGCGTTTAAAACATACGGCTGAAATCACGATGCGTCTGAGGGGCAAAGACATACACTGCGCCGCCACCGACGAAAACCTTTACGCCGCCATCGATCTGCTGGCCGATAAAATCGACCGCCAGGTCATCAAGTACAAGAGCAAGGTGCAAGATTACACCCAGCCTCAACCTGTAAAAAAACTAGAGATACCAGCAAGCGAATAGCTTGCGCTGCAGGCCTGCGTCCATAGCTGTCTAAGCACGGCATGAACTCAGGAGCAGACCACGTCGGGCCTCAGTCATACTTGTGATTGGGGCCTCTGTGTTTTCAGTCGCTGGTTTGCCCGCTAAGTCATCGGTAACCAGGGTCGTAACCAGGCGGCGGCTCGCAAAACCACTCAAGATGAAACCATAGGCATTTCTGGTTCAAGGCCACAATGCCAGCAGGCGCACGACTGCACCATAATGCACCGTAAGCTGTCTGAGCGTGACCCCTCGCGCTTTGTGGTACTGTATTGCGTTGGCACCCAGTTCAAATATCGGTGTTTATGGAATTAATGTCGCGTATCTTGCCGCTGTCGAATATCGTTCTCGACCTGCCGGCCACCAGCAAAAAACGGGCTTTCGAACAGGCCGGTCTGCTTTTCGAGAATAATCAGGGTATTGCCCGGACGGCTGTATTCCATAGCCTCATCTCACGTGAGCGCCTGGGGTCCACCGCACTGGGGCACCACGTCGCCGTTCCGCATGGCCGCATCAAAGATCTTAAAGAACCCTGCGCGGCGTTCATCCGTCTGGGCGATCCAGTGCGCTTTGACGCTACAGATGGTCGCATGGCCAATCTGCTGTTCATCTTGCTCGTACCCGAAACCGCAACGCAACTTCACCTTGACCTGCTGGCCGAAATCGCTCGCTTAATGTCCGACGCCCATCTACGCCAGGCACTCGCAACCGAAACCGACCCCAAAGTCATCCACAGGCTGCTCACCAGCCCTTCCTGACAAGCCGGCCATGCTTACTATCCAAGAACTCGTCAGTGACAACGCCGACAAAATCCCGTTCACCTGGATCGCGGGGCAAATGGCCGCACATCGGCTTATCCCAGACTTGGGCATGGCAGCGGCCGACCTGGTGGGTCACCTGAACCTCATCCACCCTTCACGCATACAAGTCTTCGGCCGCGAAGAGCTCTCGTATTACGAGCGCTTCGATGCCAAAAGACGTATTCATCACCTGGATGACCTGGTAACTGGCGGGGTGCCTGCCCTGTTGCTGGCCGAAAATATTCGCCCGCCAGACGACCTCATTCAGTTTTGCGATGAACAGAAAATACCCTTGCTGTCCACCTCCATTGAGGCGGCACAGCTAATCGACCTGCTGCGTATTTACCTGGGTAAACGGCTGGCGCCCCGCACCACCGTGCATGGCGTCTTCATGGACGTACTGGGCGTAGGCGTGCTGATCACGGGCGAATCAGGCCTGGGCAAAAGCGAACTCGCACTCGAGCTCATATCGCGAGGGCATGGTCTGGTGGCAGATGACGCCGTCGAACTCTCGCGCACGGCACCTAACGTCATTGAAGGGCAGTGCCCGGCATTGCTGCAAAATCTTCTCGAAGTACGCGGTTTGGGTCTGCTCGATATCCGCACCATTTTCGGAGAAACTTCAGTTCGACGTAAAATGAATCTCAAGCTGATCGTGCACCTGATCCGATCAACACCTGATGCATTCGAGCGGCTACCCGTCCAGGACCAAACCGAAGATATACTAGGCATAGGCATACGTCGAGTCATGCTGCAAGTGGCTGCGGGCCGTAACCTCGCCGTATTGGTCGAAGCGGCAGTGCGAAACACCATACTCGCACTGCGCGGCATAGATACCATGGGCGACTTTATAGAACGCCAGGCGCTTGCCATTATGGAAAACAGCCGCAACGAATAACACCTGCCTGTCAACTGACAGAGCAGCGTTACATGAAAAAGTCCGCGGGGTACCTCCTGTGCCCCGCTCACCGGAGCGCCCCTCTAACCATGTTGAAAGTTGTATTAATCACAGGTATCTCGGGCTCAGGCAAATCGGTAGCACTGCGTCTGCTCGAAGACGCAGGCTACACCTGTGTCGACAATTTGCCAGTACGCTTCCTGCTGGAATTTATTGCCAATACGCGCGACAGCGAGCTTGAACGGGTTGCCGTCGCCATCGACGTGCGTTCGCCCGGCGAGCTCGACGAATTGCCAGGTGTTATTACCAGTCTGCGTGCCATGGGCACCGAGTTTCGCGTCATTTTCCTTGATGCCAACGATCACACGCTGATCCAACGCTATTCTGAAAGCCGACGTCGGCACCCCCTTACCGATCGCCTCAGAACCGGCGAAAAATCTCCCTCACTGCAAGAATGCATAGACCGGGAGCGTGAGATGCTCGCCCCCCTACGCGAGCAGGAACACGTCATCGACACCTCAGACCTCACACCGGGGCAACTGCGTGCCTGGATACGTGATTTGGTCCAGGCAGACCGAGCACCCGTCGTGCTTACCTTTGAGTCGTTCGCGTACAAGCGCGGGGTCCCCGGCGATGCAGACCTGGTCTTTGACGTGCGCTGCCTGCCCAACCCGCACTATGACCGCGATCTGCGCCCGCTCACCGGGCGCGACGCACCTGTGGCCCAGTGGCTGGCGCAGTTTGGCAGTGTCGAAACCATGATTGAAGACATTGCAGGCTTTATACGCCGCTGGCTACCCATGTATATGCAGGACACCCGCAATTACCTTACTGTCGCCATCGGCTGTACAGGAGGAAAGCACCGCTCGGTTTACGTAACCGAACAGTTGGCCCTGCGTTTTTCTGACCACTCACCCCTGTTGATAAGGCATCGCAACCAGCCGCCGCCCGAAACCCCATGACGCTGATCCGTCCTTTTTCCGCCTTCAGCCTATCTCTGTGCCTGGCCATTTTGGCCGGGTGCGCAGGCACAGACACATCGAACAAAGGGCGGACGGTCAGCAAATCTGGAGGGGGGTACTACAAAGATGACGGCCCTAGCGATCATATTCCTGCCAATATCGCGGCCATCCCTAATGCTGTACCCAAGGTCGAAACCCACCGCCCTGCCAACTTCAGGCCTTATACCGTGCTGGGCAAGCGCTATGTGCCAGTCAGCGATGAGCGGCCCTTCAGGCAGACAGGCCATGCGTCATGGTACGGACGCAAATTTCATGGCCAGCACACCGCCACCGGCGAAAAATACGATATGTATGCCATGACGGCGGCACACCCCACCCTGCCTTTGCCCAGCTACGCACGGGTCACTCGTGTCGCCAATGGCAGGTCCGTCATTGTGCGCATCAACGACCGGGGGCCGTTTCACAGTTCACGCATTATTGACCTTTCGTATGTAGCAGCTGCAAAACTGGGCTTGATTGCACCGGGTAGCGACAAAGTCGTCATCGAAGCCATCACCAACCAGGACATTCGCCAAGGTGCTGTACCGCGCGCCACGCCTATTCCACCCGCCATGCCCTTACCCACACCAACGCTGGTTACTGACGCATCACCCACCCCAAGCCTGCGTATCCGCGAAGCGTCCGCACGCCCCCAGCTGGGTAACTCAGGCAGCCAACCACATGCGTCGACCAATGTGGCGGTGCATACTGGGACGACGGGGCAGCCCTATGCACCGGCCAGCGCCAGCACAGCCAGTGTATCCAGTACGCCAAATTCAGACCCGCTGACACAATGGCTATCTGCGCGCAATAGCGCCCTGGCCAACGCCACAGCCGATACCGTAGCGGTTACCAGTGCCGAAAGGCCCGATCACGTGGCTGCAACAGCCTCATCGACCACGGCAATAGTCTCTGTGCCCGGCACAGAACCACACGTCGGCATGGCATTACGCAATAATGCGCCGGCGACCACAAGCAAGCTGGCCAATGCCCCAGAAAATGCCAGAGATGCCACACAGCATGACAACGAGGCCAATCAACTGCTTTACCTGCAATTCGGAGCATTCAGCGCAGCCCAGTCGGCCGACCAGCTGGCAAGCAAGCTAAATGCACAGATTGCGCAGGTGGAATCACGCAACGCAACCGTGCAAGCAGGCAGCAGCCTTTATCGTGTGCGCATAGGGCCTTACCCGTCGCGTACCGCCGCCGTCAACGCGGCTGTGCGTATTCAGCAAGCGACTGGCATGACGTCGACCATGGCGTCGCGCTAACGCCCCACGCCCGGTCGTTACCCGTCTCTTTCGATGTACTTTGGGCGTAAGCACCAAAACTGCGCCAGCACTTAGTCGACACCGCCTCCGTTTTTTGTGCCCGTTGCCCTTGCGACTAAGAGCCAACGCTGCGCCCCCACTCAGTCGGCGAGGTCTTCGTTTTTGTGCCCGTTGCTCTTGCGGCTTAGCGCCAGTGCATACAACGTATCTCTGGGCAGGCCTGTAACCTTGGCGGCCACCCGGGCAGTATCCCGCAGCGAAAGGCTTTCAAGCAGCGCATCAATCAACACCACCGTCGAAGCATCCGTGTGCTCAACGGCTGCCTCAGGTGCCTGATGCACAATAAGCACAAACTCGCCCTGGCTACGATGGGCATCTTCCGCCAGCCAGCTTGCTGCATCAGCGGCCCGCACGGTATGGATTTGCTCAAACCGTTTGGTGAGCTCACGCGCAAAGGTAATATTGCGGTCAGGCCCGCAAACACTGGCGATGTCTCTGACGGCTGCTTCCAGCCGATGAGGTGACTCAAACATGACCACGGGTGCGGCAATGGCACACCAGTGTTGTAGCCATTTTTGTCGTGCAGTGGGCTTGGGGGGCATGAACCCGGCAAACACAAAGGCCGGGTTTTCATCGGTGGTAACGCCCGAGCCCATCAGAGCAGCAATAACAGCACTGGCACCCGGGATGGGCGTTACGCGATAACCCGCCTCGCGCACGGCCCTCACAATGCGTGCGCCAGGGTCGCTGACGGCAGGCGCACCCGCATCCGACACCAGCGCCACCCGCTCGCCTGCGCCCAAGCGCGTCAAAATGGCCTGTGCAGCTTCTGCTTCGTTATGGCGATGCGCGGCAACAAGCGGTGTTGACACACCCCATGCGTCTAATAAAGCACGGCTTGACCGTGTGTCTTCGGCCGCAATCACGTCACAGCGCAGCAGCGTTTGCCAGGCCCGAATAGTGAGATCACCCAGATTGCCTATAGGTGTTGCCACGACATAAAGCGTTGACGCCGGCCATTGCTGGTCGTGCATGCGCTGGGTGAGACGATTCCATGTCGATTCGGAGCCGATGTTGTCTGAGAGTTCATTCATACTATTGAAATGTAGCCTACCTGGAGTCACGGCAAGGTGACGGACGACGCAATTGTGTATCAGTTGGCGCTGGCCGCACGTCAGAAAAAGCGGCGCAAACGCCCCAAAAGCCTGGCCAGCCCGCAGCAGCGGGCAACGCCACAACGCCCGCCTGAAGAACGGGGGTACTCGCCCGCGCAAAGACGAGGCCGCCAGGCAGAAGACAGGGCACTGGCCTTGCTCGAGGCAGAGGGGCTGCGCATACTTGGGCGCAACCTGTGTTGCAAGGGTGGTGAAATCGACCTGGTTGCCGCCGACGGCAACACTCTGGTGTTCGTCGAGGTGCGACATCGCACCCATTTGCAGTTTGGCAGTGCCGCCGCCAGTGTAAACCTTCAGAAGCAGCGGCGGCTCGTACGCGCAGCGCATTATTTTCTGCCCACCCTGGCCAGACGCCATTTTGGTGGCCATATGCCTCGCTGCCGTTTTGATCTGGTTTGCGACGAACCCGGGGGTCTGACATGGTTACAGCATGTTTTCAATGAATAAGCACAAGCCCTTCTGTGCTTTCCGTTACGACTCTTAAAGCCGTTTCTAGCTGAACATGAGATAATGTCAAACATGGACATGACCTCTCATATGACTAGTCATTTCGATGACGCAATCGACACAATCAAGGCGAGCGCCACCGAACTGGCTTCGCCGCTTGCTGCGGCTGTCGACATGCTTTTTTCCGCACTTGCCAACAATGCCAAAATACTGGCTTGCGGCAACGGCGGTTCGGCGGCCGACGCACAGCACTTTATTGCCGAACTGGTAGGGCGTTTTGAGCGCGACCGTCTGCCGCTGGCAGGCATCGCACTCAATACAGACACCTCCATCCTCACGGCAGTGGGCAACGACTACGGCTTTGACAGCATCTTCGAGCGCCAGGTCACTGCCCTGGGCCAGCCTGGCGACGTGCTGCTGGCCATTTCCACCAGCGGCAACTCGCCCAATGTCATCAAGGCCATCGAAGCGGCCCATGACCGCGAAATGTCCATCGTGGCGCTTACCGGCAAAAATGGTGGCCTTATTAGCGAGCTGCTCTACGAAACTGACATTCATTTATGTGTTCCGCATGACCGCACCATGCGCATCCAGGAGGTTCATATTGTCCTGCTGCACGCGCTCTGCGACGGCATCGACGCGCTACTTCTCGGAGATATCCTCTAATGCCTGCACGCACTAACACCCAACGTCTGCTTCTTGCCAGCCTTGCCTTTGCATCCCTGGCCACCGTCTCGGGCTGCGGCCTGTTGGTGGTGGGCGGTACGGCGGTGACTACTGCTGTCGTTGCCACAGACCGACGCACAACAGGCGAGCAGGTTGAAGACCAATCCATAGAATTGAAAGTCGCTGCCGAAATGCGCCGCCTGTTCGAAGATCGTGCACGGGTTGCAGCCACGTCTTATGCAGGCCTGGTGCTGCTTACGGGTGACGTGCCAACCGAGGCTGACAAACAAAAGGCGCAAAGTGCCGCTGCGGGTGTCGAAAAGGTTAAAAAAGTCATTAACGAACTTCACGTCGGCGAACTCGCATCGCTTAGCGTGCGCTCCAACGACACCTGGATCACCTCCAAGGTACTCACTACGCTCATAAATACCAAAGAAGTCCCCAGCCGTACCATCACCGTGCAAACCGAAAGAGGTATCGTCTATCTGTTGGGCAAGGTTACTCAAGACGAGGGGCAGCGCGCTGCCATCGCCGCCTCGCGCGTCAGCGGCGTCAACAAGGTAGTAAAATTGTTTGAATACGTTGCGGCAGAAAGCCTGGCCCAGCCTCTTGCTCCTGCTACTCCGGCCCCGGCTGCCAACTCCGGCGCTTCACCTGAAGCGACATCAGAAGACGTCCAATCAATGCCAGTGCAATGAAAAAAATCCTTATAAGCCTTGTCGCGGTTGCTGCCATTGTGGCTGCTGGCCTGTGGCAGTTTCAGGGCTCGGCGCAAGCCGCACCCGACGTCACATTTACTTCGCTCAGCGGCCAAAAAATCACCATGCAAGATCTGCGCGGTAAGGTGGTGCTGGTCAAGTTCTGGGCCACCAGCTGCACTACATGCATTGCGCAAATGCCGGGCAATATTGCACGTTACAAAGAACTGTCGCCGCAAGGCTTCGACATCATTGCGGTCGCCATGCAGTATGACCCGCCCAATTACGTAAAAAACTACGCCGACACCCGCGAGCTTCCGTTTCCTGTCGTCATTGACGCCCAAGGAAAGCTCGCCAAGGCCTTTGGCGACGTAAAACTTACACCCACCGCTTTCCTCATCGACAAGCAGGGGCATATCATCAAGCGCTATCTTGGCAATTATGACGAGATAGCATTCATGAAAACCGTTAAACAGGCATTGGCCAGCTAAGCACATGACATCTTCGTCCGACCCCGGCGGTTACCCCGCCAGCGTCAAGGCAGACGTACTTTCTGAAGCACTGCCTTATATCCGCCGTTTCCATGGCAAAACTGTCGTCATCAAGTACGGCGGCAATGCCATGACCGAAGAATCACTTCAACGCAGCTTTGCACACGACGTGGTGTTGCTCAAGCTGGTAGGGCTCAACCCTGTTGTCGTCCACGGTGGCGGCCCTCAAATTAATGCCGCCCTCAAGCGTATAGGCAAAGAAGGTACGTTTGTGCAGGGCATGCGCGTCACCGATGCCGAAACCATGGAAGTGGTCGAATGGGTGCTGGGCGGCCAGGTACAGCAAGACATCGTCATGATGATCAATGAGGCCGGTGGCAAGGCCGTAGGCCTCACGGGCAAAGACGGTAGCCTTATTCAGGCCCGAAAAAAAATGATAGCTGATGCCGACAACCCCGGCCAGTGGCTCGATATTGGCTACGTTGGCGACATCACACGGGTAGAACCCGCCGTCGTCAAAGCGTTGCAAGACGACCAGTTCATACCTGTCATCTCGTCCATAGGTTACGGCGAAGACGGTCGTGCCTACAATATCAATGCCGATGTGGTTGCGGGCAAAATGGCCGAGGTGCTGGGCGCAGAAAAACTCGTCATGATGACCAACACCCCAGGGGTGCTCAATAAAAACGGCGAACTATTGCGCAGTCTTTCCGCCCAGACCATTGACGAGCTCTTCGAAGATGGCACAATTTCTGGCGGTATGCTGCCAAAAATTTCATCTGCACTCGATGCCGCCCGTAACGGCGTCAATTCGGTACATGTTGTTGATGGCCGAGTCCCACACTGTCTGCTGCTAGAGATCCTTACCGACCAGGGCGTCGGCACCATGATCAGCTCGCACTGAGCTTATGCCTACCTTACGTGTTCCACGGCGGCTGCACCGCATGCCAGCCGCCGTCGGGTCACATGCACCCATCTGGCTGTTTGACCTCGACAACACTCTGCACGACGCCTCCAAAGGCATTTTCGGTGCAATAGACGGTGCCATGTCACACACTGTGGCAGCTATGCTGGACGTCGACGCAGACACCGCCGACCGATTACGCAAAGAATACTGGAAACGCTACGGCGCCACGGTTATCGGTATGGTGCGCCATCATGATGTCAAGGCATCGGTATTTCTCGAACGTACCCATGACTTTGACGTGGCTGCACTGGTCCATTCAGAAAATGGCCTGAAGCGTAAACTGGCCTGCCTGCCCGGGCGAAAAATTCTGCTGACCAATGCGCCACTTGATTATGCCTGGCGTGTGCTTAAGGCATTGGGCATTGCACGGCATTTTGAGTGTGTATGGTCTATTGACCACATGGCGCTACAGGGCCGCCTGCGCCCCAAGCCTTCGGCCGCCCTCATGCGGCAGATTCTGGCAAAAATCGGCGCACCAGCACAACAGGTTGTGCTGGTTGAAGACACGCTACGCAATCTTCGCAGCGCACGTCAGGTAGGCATGCGTACTGTGCATGTATTTCATGCGGGCACGCCATTTTCGGCACCCTATAACGGGCGCAGTCAGTATGTTGATGTACGCGTTACGTCGGTGGGGCAGCTGCTGTCTGGCCAGGGTGGTCACCGCATACGGCGCATGATGGGTCACGTTTAAACCGCACCGTCTGCCACTGCATGGACAAGGCATCCAGGCATAACAACCGCCCGACGGCGGGTTCACCCATACCTGCAATAAGCTTGATCGCTTCGGCCGCCTGCATGCTGCCAATAATGCCTACCAACGGCCCCAGCACACCCGTAGTGGCGCAGCGCAGCTCTTGTGCACCGTCCGTTTCCGGAAACAGGCAATGGTAGCAAGGCGATTGAGGCTGGCGCGAGTCATAAACACTAACCTGCCCTGAAAACCGTATGGCTGCCCCTGACACCAGAGGCTTGCTGTGTTTGACGCAGGCACGGTTGACCGCATGGCGTGTGGCAAAGTTGTCACAGCAGTCAAGCACGAGATCAGCCTGAGCTACGGCATCCTCCATGGCCTGACCTTCAAGCCGCTCAACCAGAGGGGTTACACGCACCTCTGGGTTAATTTGTTGCAGCATGTACTGGCCCGAATCAGCCTTGGGCCAACCCAGCCGCTCTGTAGTGTGAAGAATCTGGCGTTGCAGATTACCCAGATCAACGTCATCATCATCTGCCAGCACTATTTGGCCCACACCTGCAGCGGCCAGGTAGCTGGCAGCCGGAGAGCCCAGGCCGCCGGCGCCCACGATGAGCACGCGGGCCGCCAGCAGTTTCTCTTGGCCCTCCACACCAAACTCATCGAGCAAGATGTGGCGGGCATACCGCATTAACTGCTGGTCGTTCATTGCTGCAGGGGCACCAGCCCGTCTGGCGTGATCTTAAAACGCTCTATCTGCTCACCGTTGCCGGTCATTGGCGTTTTTTTTTCAGCCGCCTGAGATTTCTTGCTGTCTTTTGCCTTGGCTTTATCAGTGGCTTTGTCAGTGGCTTTGTCAGTGGCTTTGCTGCTCTTGGCCTCGTCCGCTTTTGGTTTGTCGGCGTTGGCAACCAGACTGGGATCATTGCGCATTACAACGCGCCCTTCGAGCAGATTAATGGCCTGTTGCAGCTGGAAGTCATCACTGCCGCCGAACTCAAACATTTTGGCTTCGGCTTCAGGCGCGTCTTCGCTGGGGGTCTTGTTTTCACCCTCGGCAAAACTGGCGTTAGACAGGTGACGTTCGAGATCAACCTCACGTGGCAGGCGGAACAGATTGCCTTTTGCCGTGTCGTCGACCGTTACGTCAGGCTCAACCCCAGTGACCTGGATGGAGCGCCCCGATGGCGTGTAGTAGCGTGCTGTTGTCAGCTTAATGCCGGTATCGTCGCTGAGCGGCAGCACGCTTTGCACTGAGCCCTTGCCGAAGGTACGATTGCCAAGCACTTTGGCGCGATGGTGATCTTGCAGTGCGCCTGCAACAATTTCGGAAGCCGATGCAGAACCTACGTTGACCAGCACAACCATGGGTACCGTTTTAGCCCAGTCGGAAACCTTGGCACCCGATTTAGACGCGGCGTCGTCGAAATAGCCACGCATGTAGTCGGCAGGCTTGGCATAGTACTCTCTGTTTGATGAAGGGATACGACCTTTGGTCGACACCACCAGCACATCGGGTTTCAAGAATGCGGACGACACACCGATGGCGCTATCGAGCAGACCACCTGGATCATTACGCAGATCGAGAATAAGCCCTTTGGGCTTTTTGTCTGCGCTGAGCGTACCCAGCGCCTTGGTCAGGTCTTCGACCGTGCGTTCCTGGAATTGCGCAATGCGCACGTAGGCGATGTCATCGGCCAGCATTTTGCTGCGCACGCTGCGCACCTTGATGATGTCACGCACAATGGGCACTTCAAGCGGCTTGTCGCGACCGGCGCGCTGTATGGTGAGCACAATACGGGTATTGGGCTCGCCACGCATAAGCTTGATGGCGTCGTTAAGCGTCATGCCTTTGGTGGGCTTGCCGTCAATTTTGGTGATAACGTCGCCGGCCAGGATGCCCGCCCGTGCAGCGGGGGTATCTTCAATGGGCGAGATGACCTTGGGCATGCCATCTTCGCTGCCGATTTCTATGCCCAGCCCGCCGAAGCCACCTTGCGTAATGGCTTCCATCTCTTTAAACGCATCTTCGTCGAGGTAAGACGAATGCGGGTCGAGATCGCTGAACATGCCTTTGATGGCGTCGTTGATAAGTTGTTTATCGGTTACGGGCTCAACGTAGCTGCCTTTGATCGCGGCAAAGACGTTGGCAAACTGCTGCAGTTCTTTAAGCGGCAAAGGCCCGCCACGCTGCGCTGCGGCCGTCAAGCCAAGGCTGATCAAGACACCACCCAGCGCCCCTACCAGAACCAATCCGAATTTGCCTAACCTACGAGTGCCCATGCACGTTCCCGAAAAATTGCAAAAAATCACGCATTCTGCGTGTTAGGTAAATAGTAACGAAATTAGCGCGTTATCCAAAGCAGAGGATTCACGGGTATGCCCTTATGGCGTATTTCGAGATACAACCCCGGCTCGACCTGCCCGCCTGTTGCGCCAACGGTCGCGATATTATCACCCGCTGCCACGATATCACCCACTTTCTTCAGCAGGCTTTGGTTATAGCCATAGACGCTAAGATAGCCTGCGCCGTGATCCACAATCATGATGTTTCCAAACCCCGAGAGCCAGTTTGCATACACGACACGCCCGGCTGCAATGGCGCGCACCGAAGTACCCTCGGCAGTGCGTAACACAATGCCACGCCACAAGCCGCCTTCAGGCCGCTCGGCACCGAAGCGCCCCTGGACTTGGCCCTGGACGGGGTAAGGCAGGTTTTTGGGCAAACCCTGAAACCCACCTTGCGGCGCCAGACGTTGCGAAGACCCGACACCCGTGCCCGCTATGGTACCGCGAATTTTTGTGGGTGCCTGTTCGGCTACCTTTCGCTCGCGTTCTTGTGCCTCACGCCGGGCCGTGCGTGCCTGGGCTTCGGCCTCACGTTGACGGGCCCGCGCCTGCTCGACCTGTTGTCGCGCCTGCTCTGCCTCTTTCTGGGCTTTTTCACGCTGAGCCCGTACCTGGGCTGCGCGCGCCGCCAGCTCGGCTTCACGAGCCTGCTCACGTGCGCGCTCTATGTCTGCCAGGCGCTGCGCTTCAGCCGCGCGCCTGGCCTCTTCTTCACGACGGGCCTGCTCGGCCTTGCGTCTGGCCTCTTCAGCACGAAGTCGGGCTTCTTCAGCTTGTCGGGCAATCTCAATATCGAGATCGCCAATAAGTGACCCCAAACGCTTGTCATTTTGCGTAAGGCGCTCGGCTTGCCCGCGCTGCGCCACCAGCGTTGCCTCAATGCGCGCCAGTACCTTTTGACGCTCTGCTTTTTGTGTTTCCAGTGCCTGCTTCTCGGATACGGTTTTTTCCTGCACTGCTGCGAGTTCCTGATGGCCTTCTTGGGCCCGGGACTGCAAAACGGCGAGTTTATCGATTACCTGCGTGACAGCACGCACGGCGTTGGCCTGGGCGTCTGTAACATAGCCCAGATAACTGAGTTCACGACCTATGGCCTGGGGGTCGTTGCCAGAAAGTAAGGCCGTCCAGGGGGACAGCCCTCCGGCATACTGCGCGCGCAACTGATCAGCAAGCTCGTGTTGGCGCTGGGCCAGTTGTTTCTTGCTCTGGACGGTTTGCGCCGCAATGTCTTTAAGTTCAGCCTCGATGTCACGCTCGCGTGCAGCCAGCTCGGCCAGCCTTAGATTGATATCTGAAATGGCAGACTCTGACGCCCGCAGTTCATTGGCGGCATCACGACGGGAGGACTCCTGGCTGTCTATCTGCTTTTGCAGCGCCTCGATGCGTGTCCGCAGGTCAGCCTGCTGGCGACGTGCCTCGGCCTGCCTATCGGCCAGGCCGGGTTCCGCCGCACAAGCCAGACCAACCCACATTACTGCGATGACTGCACCGAAGCGATAGCGCATGCTTAAGCCTGAGCCTTGCCCTGGCTGGCGACGGCGGCGGTGGCAGCATCAATTTCGGCTGCATCAGCCAGATAGTAGTGACGCAAAGGCTTGAGGTTTTCGTCGAGTTCGTACACCAGTGGCTGGCCTGTGGGGATATTTAGCCCCGCGATGTCTTCGTCAGAAATAGCGTCAAGATGCTTGATAAGCGCTCTGAGGCTGTTCCCGTGCGCGGCAACAATGATTCTACGCCCAGACTTAATGGCGGGGGCAATGGAATCATTCCAGAAGGGCAACACGCGCTCCACGGTGTCTTTCAGGCACTCGGTTGCTGGCAGCCGGGCCGGGTCAACTTTGGCATACCGGCTGTCAAAACGCGGATGGCGCGGGTCGTCGATCGCCATTGCCTCTGGCGGGGTGTCGTAAGAGCGTCGCCATACCAACACTTGCTCTTCACCGAACTTTGCAGCCGTCTCGGCCTTGTTCAGGCCCTGCAGCGCACCGTAATGGCGTTCGTTAAGACGCCAACTGAGGCCTATGGGCGTATACATGGCATCCATGGCATCAAGCGAAATCCAGAGTGTGCGTATGGCACGCTTAAGCACTGAGGAAAACGCCAGATCAAATTCAAAACCTTTTTCTTTGAGCAGCTGACCAGCCTTCCAGGCCTGCTCGCGACCGGCCTCGGAAAGGTCAACATCTTTCCAGCCTGTAAAGCGGTTCTCGAGGTTCCACTGGCTCTCGCCGTGCCGCATCAAAACAAGTTTGTACATGATAAAAATTCGCCTAAAAGTTGAAATTCTCAGTCCATTTTATAATTCTCTGATTCTGCTCCGGTTTCAGGGGCATATTTGGGAACAATCGTGGACTTTTTTCTTGAACAAACCAACCTCCTTTTGGTATTTGTTGCGGTCGCAGCTGGCATCATGCTGCTTCTTCCAACCATCCTCAAGGGCAACGCCAAATCCGTAGGCGTACAACAAGCCGTACAGCTCACCAACCAAAGTCAGGGCATCTTTATCGACGTCCGCCCTCAAGAGGCCTTTAAAGCTGGCAGCATACCTCAGGCGCGTAATGTGCCCGCGGCCGACATTCAGGCTAAACTGGCTTCACTGCCCAAAGACAAGCCTATTATCATTGTTTGCGAACAGGGGCGCGACTCCACGAACGTGGCGGGCTCTCTGCGCAAGCAGGGCTATGATCAGGCAGTCAGCCTCGAAGGTGGCCTGCGCGCCTGGATGTCGGCAGGCATGCCGGTATCAAAAAAGCACTGACACATACAAACCTCACTACCCATTGCGCCCACAAGGAAGTAAATGGCCAACGTAACTATGTATAGCACCGCCGTCTGCCCATACTGCATACGCGCAGAAATGCTGCTCAAGCAGCGGGGCGTGACCGAAATTCAGAAAATCCGCATCGATATCGACCCCACGCAGCGCGATGCCATGATGCAACGCACGGGGCGTCGCACTGTGCCCCAGCTTTTTATTGGTGACACGCATGTGGGCGGCTATGATGACCTCGCTGCGCTTGACCGCGCCGGCAAGCTCGAGGCTCTGCTTGCCGGATAACGCCGCGCGCATTCTCACTAATTTATTAACATTTAAAACGGAAACACCATGGCCGAACAGCAACCCAACAGCCAGGATCAAGAAAACAACGCCCCCAGCTTCAGCCTGCAGCGTACTTACGTAAAAGACCTGTCCATAGAAATGCCCAACGCGCCACAGATCTTCCTTGAGCAGGAAGCGCCGGCCGTCGAGGTTTCTATTAATGTGTCCGGTCAGCGCCTGGCCGAAACCGTCTACGAAGCAGCGGTTACCGCCACCGTCACCACACGCATTCAAGACAAGGTGCTGTATCTTGTCGAGGCAACGCAGGCAGGCATCTTCGAAGCCGCCAACATTCCTGCAGACCAGCTCGACCCGCTCATCGGCATTGTGTGCCCCACCATGCTCTACCCTTACCTGCGTGCCACGATCGCTGACGCCATTAACCGCACTTCGTTGCCTGCCCTGCACCTCACCGAAGTCAACTTCCAGGCGCTGTACGAGCAACGCCTGGCAGAGGCCGGCCAAGCGCAAGAAGAAGAAAAAGACTCCGGGCTTTACGTGCCTCCTGGCGCTACACGTCAATAAAGGCAGCAAGGTATGAGCACCCAGGTATCGCGACCGCGCGTGGCGGTTCTTGGGGCAGGCAGCTGGGGCACCGCCCTCGCTGTCCTGGCCTGCGCCCAGGCTGACACGCTGGTGTGGGCCCGGCGCGCTCAGGTGGCTGACGCCATCAATCAGGCTCATGCCAACCCACGCTATCTTGAAGGCGTCGTCCTGCCGTCAACCTTGCAGGCCACAACTGACCTCGCACAGGCCATTGACCACGTCTGCACGCCGTCCATGCCTGCTGGCCTCATTATTCTTGGCGTTCCTGTAGTCGGCCTGGCTGACACCTGTCATGAGCTCGCTGGCCTACTCGCCTTGCGGCCTGACTGTGCGGCACATGTTGTCTGGACATGCAAAGGTTTTCAGCCAGAAAGTGGCCAACTACCGCATGAAATCGCACAAAATGCATTCGCCGCGCTGCCAGGCGTCGGCCTGGGTATTTTATCTGGTCCTTCATTCGCGCGTGAAGTAGCTCAGGGTCTGCCTGTTGCGCTCACTATTGCCACGCAAAGCGACGCCACAGCGCACGCCACCATCGCCGCATTACATGGCACCCTTGCCCGCATATACAGCAGCCACGACCTCATCGGCGTCGAAGTGGGCGGTGCCCTTAAAAACATCATGGCCATCGCCTGCGGGGTGTCTGACGGGCTGGGCCTGGGCACCAATGCTCGTGCAGCACTCATTACGCGCGGCCTGGCAGAAATTCAACGCCTAGGGCTTGCCATGGGCGGCAAGGCAGAAACGTTTTCAGGCCTTACCGGTCTGGGCGACCTGGTGCTAACGGCGACCGGGCCCCTGTCACGCAACCGGCAGGTAGGCCTGGCCATCGGCCAGGGCAAAACTCTGGAGCAGGCACTGCACGGAGGTGTTACCGCCGAAGGTGTTCGTTGTGCGCAGGCAGCACTGGCGCTAGGCCATCGCTATGGCATCGATCTGCCCATCACTGAAGCAGTCTGCCGCATTCTGTTCGAAGGCCTGGCCCCGCAACAGGCTGTCTCAGGCCTGCTCGCACGTGAAGCCAAATCTGAAATACCCCACTGATTACCCCTACACTCAAGGAACAACCATGGCTGGATCCCTTTCTTCCTTTCGTCGGCTATCCAGGCTGCTGGTGGGCGTGGCAGGTGCCAGCGCACTGATGATGTCGCTTTCGGCACATGCGGCATCGTGGCCTTCACGGCCCATTCAAATGGTCGTACCGTTTCCTCCTGGCTCTTCACCCGACGTTCTGGCGCGCGCCATCGCCGAGCCACTGTCTAAAGATCTGGGCCAGCCTGTTGTGGTTGAAAACAAGCCCGGAGCGGGCGGTAATATCGGCACCCGCTACGTCAGCCGTGCCAAGCCCGACGGCTACACTATATTGCTGACGATTAACGGGCCAATGGTGACTGCACCCGCCCTGTACAAAAAAACACTGGGCTACGACCCGCTGAAAGACCTTGCACCCATCAGCCTGATCGGCACCAGCCCCAACGTACTGGTGGTTCCCGAGGCTCTCCCAGTAAAAAATGTTAAGCAGTTCACTGCCCTGGCCAAAGAGAAGCCGGGCGCGCTCAACTATGGTACGGTGGGCCCGGGCAGCTCGTCGCATCTGGGTATGGCCATGCTTGAACACCAGGCGGGCATTCAGTTGCAGCAAATTCCTTACCAGGGTTTCCCGCAAGTGATCACCGCCATCGTGTCCGGCGATGTACAGGCCGGGTTCATGGTGCCGGGCATTGCCATGCCGCAGGTCAGCGCCGGAAAAGTCAGGGCACTTGCCGTAACCAGCCTGGAGCCCAGCGATGTGTTGCCCAACATTCCCACCATGTCGGCAGAAGGTTACCCCGGCTTTGAGTCTATATCGTGGGATGCCATGTTTGCACCTGCTGGCACGCCCGACGACATCATCACCCGGTTGAACACCTCTATTACCAAGGCGCTCGAGCGCGACGATGTGCGCCGGCAAATGGCAACGCTGTACTTCACACCCGCTGGCGGCACACCCCAAGCACTTACCAAGCTGATTATTGACGAAACAGCCCGCTGGGGCGAGGTCATAGATCGGCTGAACCTGTCGCTGGATTAAGGCCTGATCCGGCTACAAGCGCAGGCCGGCGTTTACGACCAAACCACCGCCTGAGCCAGTGCAGCGGCCAAGAACTTAATTGGCCGCTGCACTAAAACCGGCGCCTGTTGACGGACTCAAGCCTACGTCTGCCACCAGTACAAAGCCTGAGTCTGCTGCTACCCTAAGGCTTTGATCCCTCGCCGGATCAAGCCTTCACCTATTTATTCAAACCCAGTCAATAGCCTCGCGCATTGGCCTTATACATCGCATCATGACCCTCGATACGCAATCCCCGGTTGAGACCACAGGCCTGGACGCGCTGGAACAACGTCTGGCGCAAGATCTGGCATGGCTGGAGCTGCCAGCGCAGCCCTGGGTACCTCAAAAATCCGTTCATGGCCAACCCTTGCTGGACGCCGTCATTATTGGTGGCGGCATGGCTGGCCTGGCGGTTTCGGTAGCATTAACCAACATAGGCGTACGAGCGCCCATTTTTGACGGTGCACCTGAGGGCTACGAAGGCCCCTGGGCCACGACAGCCCGCATGGAAACGCTGCGCTCGCCCAAGCAGCTCACAGGGCCTGCAATGGGTTTGCCAGCCCTGACCTTTCGTGCCTGGTACGAGGCACAGTTTGGCCTGCAAGCCTGGGCAGAACTGGACAAGATCCCGCGCCTGCAATGGATGGACTACTTGCGGTGGTATCGACGCGTTATGCGCATTGATATGCACAACGAACACCAGGTGGTCAACATTACCCCGCACGCCGACTACGTGCAGCTAGACGTACAAACGCCACAAGGCAGCAGGTCTGTTTATGCACGCCGGGTCGTGCTGGCCACCGGCCGCGCCGGGCTGGGTGGGGCCAGTGTCCCCGATTTCATCCAGGGTATAGCCCGCTCACGTTGGGCGCACTCCTCGGACGACACCGATTACGCCGCACTGCGCGGCTTGCGTGTTGGCGTCGTGGGCGCTGGCGCATCGGCCATGGACAGTGCCGGCACCGCACTGGAGCACGGCGCCGGGCGTGTTGATCTGCTTATACGCCGCCCTGATCTGCCCCGCGTCAACAAAAGCAAGGGAGCCGGGCACGCTGGCTATGTACAGGGCTTTGTTGACCTGCCCGACCACTGGAAGTGGCGCCTGCGGCATTACATCAATGTTAAGCAGGTGCCACCACCACGCGCCAGTGTGTTGCGCGTATCGCGCCATGACAACGCCTATTTCCATTTTGCGTCGCCAATACTATCGGTAAAAGATAACGGCAGCACGCTAACGGTCACGACACCACACAAAAGTTTTGAGTTTGACTTTCTGGTTCTATCCACCGGCTTTCGCATCGACTGGAGCCGTCGGCCCGAGTATGCAAACATCGCTGCGCACTTACGCGTCTGGTCTGACCGCTTCGAGCCAGACGAAGGCGCAGACGATGCAGAGTTGCGCGACTCACCCGATCTTGGCACCGTGTTTGAGTTTCAGGAAAAAACCCCGGGTACCATGCCGGGTTTATCACGGGTGCATTGTTTCTGCTACCCGGCAACCCTTACTCACGGCACGGTGTCAGGCGATATCCCGGCCATCAGTGATGGCGCGCAACGACTGGCACGCGGTATGGCCAGCCTGCTGCTCAATGAAGACATCGACACACACTTTGACCTGCTGACCGCCTACGCCGACCCTGAAGTGTTCGGCGATGAATGGGTACCGGCGGGCTAACGACACCGCTTAATTTTTTTTCAGGAAGGGTTTCATGACCACGACGTCCACGCCATCCAGCCCGCCCCAGACCATTGGAGCAGACCTGATCGACACCCTGGTAGGCCTTGACCCTGCCAGTGCTCTGTATGCCACGCGGCATGCCCGGCATAAGGTCGTCAATGCCACTCAAGCCAGTCAAGTCTTGTTCTTTTCGTCGCACACCGACAGCCTGCCACGGCACGAACGCCTTTTGATTGCACTGTATGCCAGCCTGCTCTCGCGCTCACACGCCATGGCGACGTATTACAGACAGGAACTCGCTGATTCAGACGCGGCCACCGTCGTGTCCGACGCCGTTGAGGCCGACACAGTCGACTGGCTGCCGGCCTCTCGCATAAAGGCAATGCTGGTATTTACGCGAACACTTATTACCCGCCCCATCGACGGCGACAAGGCTGCTCTGACGACATTGCGCGAGGCAGGCGTTTCTACACCCGACATCGTGACGCTCGCACAACTGGTCGCCTATCTTTCCTATCAAATTCGCGTTGTTGCAGGCTTGTCAGCCATGAAAGCACTGGAGTCAGCATGACCACGATTATCAAGAAAAACGGGTTTACCAACGAAACGCTAGACTGGAAAGCATGGCTGGATGTGGTTGACCCGAATACGGCCACCGCTGAGCAGGTCAGCGTACTCGAAATGAGCCACCCCAAGGCCAAGGTTTCAGACTACTACCTGTTTCTGGTGCACCAGCCGGCCATTCTGAAACAACGGTCAGAAGCCTTCAATGCCATCATGTATGCACCTGGCGGCTTACCCAGGGCAGAACGCGAACTGGGCTCACTGGTTGTGTCGTGCATTAACGGCTGCGTTTACTGCGCATCGGTACACGCACAGCGATTCGAGCAGCTAGCCAAACGTGCCGACACCGTAGAGCAGGTTTTTGACAACCCGCGTACGGCTGGAACCAACGAGCGCGAGCAAGCCATTGTGGCGTTTTCTGTGCGAATTACCGAAGAACCCGAAAACATCGCCCCGCAAGACATCCAGGCCCTGAAAAACGTGGGCCTGGATGATGCCGAAATACTGGACCTGCTGCATGCGGATGCCATTTTTGCCTGGGCAAACCGTTTGATGCTCAATCTGGGCGAGCCAGTGTTCCCGCAAGAACAGGCTGCCGACTGAACCCAACCGTTTACTGGGGCGTGAGGCCTGCAGCCTCAACGACCCCAGCCCACTTGCTGCGGTTTTTATGCACCAAGTCGCGAAATGCGTCAGGCGACGAGACATGAACCGTATTGCCTGTACTCACAAGACGCGTGGCAACATCGGGGTTCTTCAGGGCCTGGGTGGCCGCCGCGTTGATTTTGGTTACCAACTCGGGGCTCATGCCTTTGGGACCAAAAAGCCCAAACCATATGTAGCTGTCAAAGCCATCAATGGCCTGCTCTGCAATCGTGGGCACTTCTTTGACGACATCGATGCGCTTGGCCGTCGAAACGCCTAACAAACGCACTGTGCCGGCCTTATGCTGACCCAATACCGTCTGCACCTGATTGAAAATACAGCAGGTTTCACCCTTGACCACCGACTGCAGCGCCTCAGGACCGCCCTTGTAGGGCACATGCACCATTTTCAGACCCGCCCGGGCGTTGAACTCTTCGAAGGCCAGTTGAGTACCTGTACCTATACCTGTGGATGCAAAGTAATACTTATCAGGGTTGGCCTTTACTTCGGCGATAAACTCACCAACCGTATTGACGTCGATAACCTTGGGGTTAATGGTCAGCACATTTGACACATCTACCAGGGGCGCGATGGGTGTGAAATCGTCTTCGACATCAAAGGGCAGGTCTTTGTAGATTGCCGGGTTAATACCGTGCGTTGCAGCCGTGCCCAGCAAAAGCGTGTAACCATCGGGTGCGGCGCGTGCGACTGCGGCCGATGCCAGATTGCCACCAGCACCGGGGCGGTAATCAATGACCACTGGCACACCCAGCGCCTCCTGTAAGGGCTCTTGTATGCTGCGCGCAATAACGTCCACGCCTGAACCCGCTGAGAACCCCATCATGAGGGTAATGGGGTGGTCAGGCCAGGTGGCCGCAAAGCTGGCCGTGCTTGCACACAAGGCGGCAACTGCGGTGAGCTGTTTGGCAAGCCGGGGAAGTCGGGAGAGTGTTTTGGTAGAGCCAGAGGATGAGGTAGCCATTTTTAGGTTCTTGACACAGATCAAATTGAATGAAGATGCAACATTAACAGGCGTCAGAGAAATGGGCCACGATTTACTGAACCAATACTTATAACCAGAAGGAATAACAAAACCGTGTTATCTAGATAATCTAGCTTATTCAATGCAACCAATGGAGGGCTTGGAAGCTTGGGGGCCTAGGGTGGTGCACTATGAACGATGGCCTAAGAGCCAATGGCTACGGACTACCGACTCCCAAGAAGGCCTGGTTTCGATGATGTAACAAATAAGTGTGCGTCTGGCACGGGCCACGATGCGCCCGCAGCCTCGCGCCAAACACGGTTCAGATCCCGTGATGGCTCAGGCTTCTAGTGCAAACACCTATACGGAGCCAGCGTAATCGGCCTGACGCCAGGCTTCGAACACCGTTACGGCGACGGCATTGGATAGATTGAGGCTGCGCTGCTGCGGCACCATGGGCAGGCGCAGACGCTGCTCGGGCGCAAACAGCGCAAGCTGCTCAGCCGATAAGCCCGCCGTTTCGCGACCAAACACAAACACATCGCCCGGCCGCAGCGGTGTTTCGCCCAGGCGTTGCTCTGCTTTGGTGGTGAGTGCAAAGCAGCGCTCAGACGGCACACCCAGACTGCTGAGCGCGGCTTCGAGTGACTCATGCACCTGCAGCCTTGCCCACTCGTGGTAGTCAAGCCCCGCCCGCTTGAGCTTTTTGTCGTCAAGCTCAAAGCCCAATGGCTTGACCAGGTGCAGATAGGCCCCGGTATTGGCAGCCAGTCGTATGACGTTACCAGTATTCGGCGGGATTTCAGGTGAAACCAGAACAATATGAAACATGGGTAATCCAGTTATTCTATGCGTGCAGGAGGGCGAGGCGTGCGGGCGAGCGCCAGGCCATACACGGTTGCCGCGCCAGCGCGCTTGAGCAGAGCCGCAATCGCGTGCAGCGTGCTGCCTGTGGTGATGACATCGTCAACCACGGCAATGTCGGCGTGTGGCACGCTGACCGGGCAGCAGTATAAATGCTCCACGCCGCGCATGCGCTCACGCTTGGGTAAATAAGCCTGGCGAACGCCTTCGCGGCTACGTTGCAGCAACGAAGGCTTGCATGCAAGGCCGAGATCGCGGGCCAGATAACGCGCAACTTCGGCGGCGGGGTTAAAACCACGCCGACGGATGGCGGCACGGCTAGACGGTACCGGCACCAGTATTGTAGAGCGAGGTAGTGGTGGTGCTGCAGTGCGCACGGCATCTGCCAACAGCCCCGCCAGCATGGGTGCGTCAACAAAACAGCCACGCTTGAAGCGCTGGATCAGCAGATCACCCGGGTTGTCGTAGTCGAAAGCCGCAATAACCCGATCAAAGGCTGGGCGACGCGCCTGACAGTCGGGGCAACTTCCGTCTGGGTTCAGGGCCAGCGCGCATACGGTACAGCGCGAAGTCGATGCGTCGCGCAACGAGTAAAGTACATCTGTTTCGCACTGCTGGCACAGCCCGCCACCGCGCGACGTGCACTGACACAGGCTGCATTCGGTGGGGATGCTGGAGATAATGCGCCGCCAGGCCCGGTACAAATAGGCGTCTGCAGGCAGTACGTGGTTGCTGCCTGGCTCACCAGGCATGGCGGGAGACCGGCCGGGCATAGCCCGGTCAGCAAGGCGGCGTGCGCATTCGCGCAAGACAGTAAGATGGGCCATAATAAGCGTTTTGCCAAGGCGAGCCAGCCGTTATAAGAACACATCATGTGTCAGTGGCACCATCCCTTTGTAGTCATACATGTCACTACCCCCCTCTTTACCCATCGATCCACGCCACGTCAATCTGCAGTTTAGTCGGCGCCGGCCGCTGGATGCCGCCCAGTTTCTGTACGGAGAAATCGCACAGCGCATGCTGCAGCGGCTAAGTTATATACGTCTTACACCTACCTGCGTACTCGATGCGGGGTGTGGGGCCGGGCATGCTATTGAGCCCCTGCGCGCCCGCTATCCGGGCATGGACTACACCGGCCTTGATGCCTGCGCCCCCTTGCTTGAGGTTGCACGTGAGCGGTATGAGACCAGGCCCAGCTTCTGGCAGAAACTACGCAACAAGCCCACGCTTCCCGTGCATTTTATGCAGGCAGATCTGGCCGATACCGGGCTACCCTCAGAACATACTGATCTGGTCTGGTCAAATATGGCCTTGCACTGGCATGCCGAGCCCCATCGCGTACTGGCAGAATGGCGCCGCATTCTGCGCCCGGGTGGCCTGGCCATGTATTCGTGCCTGGGCCCAGGCTCATTAATTGAACTGCGCCAGGCGGTTACTGACGCGCATGTTGACACCACGGCAATGGAATTCGTCGACATGCACGATTTTGGCGACCTCATGCTAGTAAACGGCTTTGCCGACCCCGTCATGGATCAAGAAATTATCACCCTGACGTACCGCACACCCGAAAAACTGCTAGAAGACATTAAAGCTTTGGGTGGCAACGCCAGCGCCAACCGCCGCAGGGGGCTGGCAGGGCGAAAATGGAAACAACGCCTGCTTGACGCACTAAATGCGCGGCGCAATCTGGACGGCACCATACACCTTACCCTTGAGGTCGCATATGGCCATGCTTGGCGTACCGATGCCAAATTTACGCCATTTGGCGGGGCAGACGGTTCAGCAGGGTCGAAAGGCCGAAAAGGCCCGGATGGCCCAACAGTGCGGCCACGCGACGCCGACAGCAACTAGGAAAACGGGCCGGCCGACGCGCCAACCCACCATTTTGCTGCTATTTTTCGCCCACCCACGAACCGCCGCGGCAGAACACAGACACCATAATGGTGCCTGTTGTTGCAGCCCCCGACGACAGCGCGGCGAGCGGCACACGCGCTTATGTACAGGCCATTATCGCGCTATTGATTGGTATTGCGCTTGCGCGAAGAGTCAATGCCAAGCTGCTTTAGCTTGCGATAAAGGTGTGTACGCTCAAGCCCGGTTTTTTCGGACACCCTGGTCATGCTGTGGTTTTCACGCCCCAAGTGGTATTCGAAATAAATGCGCTCGAATTCATCGCGCGCCTCGCGCAGCGGCTGGTCAAGCGGAATGCTGCCCAGCTTGGAGTTATCGACCTCAGCCACCGGTTCTGTATGACCAGCACTGATGGGCGTGGTGGTTAGCGGCTGGTTAACGCCGGTGCTACGCTGGTCAGGAATGGAAACCGTGCTCGCTGCCATGGGCGACACTACCGGGCGCGCCAGCGCACTGGAGATGGTTTTAAGCAGCTTTTGCAAGGTAATGGGCTTTTCGAGGAAGTCTACAGCGCCAATGCGCGTAGCCTCGACCGCAGTGTCAACCGTGGCATGCCCACTCATCATGACAACCGGCATGTCGAGCAAGCCTTGAGAGTTCCATTCTTTAAGCAAGCTGACCCCGTCTGTGTCGGGCATCCAGATGTCCAACAGCACAAGATCAGGACGCGATCGCAAGCGTGCTGCACGTGCCTGCGCGGCGTTCTCGGCCAGCTCTACGGTATGACCTTCGTCGTACAGAATTTCTGACAACAGCTCACGAATACCGATTTCATCATCAACAACCAGAATTCTGGCCATATGGCATCACCCTATCTATTTTTCGCATTATCGTACCCCTGCGTTTGTTCGTCCAGCGAAGAGCCTGTATCGGCAAGCCGTGTAAAGAGAATAGAGACTCGCGCCCCCCCTTCACGACGGTTTGAAATGTCGATACGCCCTCCGTGCTCCTCGACAATTTTTTTAACTATAGCAAGACCAAGGCCTGTTCCGCTTGCTTTGGTGGTTACGTAGGGCTCGAATACCCTCGTCAACACTTGCGGCGCGAACCCGGAGCCGTTGTCGGCAACGGTTAGCCGTACCGCCAGCAAGCTGGATTCATCCTCGCCTTTCGAGTGAGTTAGTGTCGTGCTTACATACACGTACGCCTCGTCAGCCGGTCGGTCTTGTGTCGCTGCGTCACGCGCATTGGCAAGCAGATTATGAATGATCTGACGCAATTGTGTCAGATCGCCCAATACCAACGGCAGCGCTTCGTCCAAATGAGGTTCAATGTGCACGCTCTGGCCGTGGTCGCGTGCCATGCCGCCCACGGGATCCCACCCATAAAGCGCCAGCACATCGGACACCAGTGCATTGAGGTCAACAGGCAGCATTTGCGCTGGCGGTGTGCGCGCATACTCGCGGAAGTCATCGACCATCTGCTTGAGTGACGCGACCTGATTAACGATGGTATTGGTAGATCGCACAAGCATGGCCCTGTCATCCTCACCAAGGCGGTCGGCTAGTTTCATGGCCAGACGTTCGGCCGAAAGCTGTATGGGCGTTAGCGGGTTTTTGATCTCATGTGCCAATCGTCTGGCAACCTCACCCCAGGCCACGGTGCGGTTGGCCGAAATAACCTCGCTGATGTCATCAAACACCACCAGGTAGCCTGTGCCACGCCCGTCTACAGTAAGGTGCGTGCCCCGTGCCAGCAGTGTGACCACATGCTTTTTGCTTTCGTTGTCGGTAGCGACATCGCGCTCAAGTTCAAATTGTTGCTGCCAAAAATGACGTTCTGAGCCTACGGCGGCATGGGCGGCAAACGCCCGACGTATAAGTTGCGATAAATCGAAGGCACCGTCAACAGTCTCAAGCGGACGCCCTTTCACCGAGCGCAAATCGACATGAAGAATATCTTGTGCTCCCTGGTTGAACAGGGTTACGCGGAAGGTTTCGTCGAACACCAGCACACCTGACGACATGTGGCTCAGGACTGATTCGAGATAAACGTTGGAGCGCTCGATTTGCTGCCGGTTGTTTTCGACCATTTGACGGGCTTCGTCGAGCTGTCGCGTCATCGCATTGAATGAACGCGTAAGCTGCCCCACCTCGTCTTTTTCGGGCGGCTCTGGCAGTGGCCTGTAGTCGCCCACGCCCACAGCCTGTGTGCCCGCTGCCAGTGTCAGCAAGGGGCGGACCAATCGGCGTGACACCGACAGGGCAACCACCATGGCCGCGAACACGGCAAGAATGAGGCCCAACGTTAGCGTAATACCGTACAGTTTGCGCAGCCCAAGCCGGGACAGCGCCAGTTCTTGATAATCGCGAAAACCTTGCTGTACCTGGTTGGCATTACGGGCGATCTGCTCGGGCACAGCCTCTATAACCTGCAGCCAGCGCGTGTCTGTCGACACCCCCAAATTGGCAACAAGCCGATCAGGCGTATCTATGGGCACGACAACACGAAGGTGCAGGCCTGTAGAAGCCGGCCCGTCGGAGTCTGCAGGTTCAGGGTTTTCGTCAGCCTCGGCAGCCGCATAACTGCCTGAAACGCGCAACTGGTTCAGTACACTGGAGGGAGGCATGTCGGGCAGCAACTGGCCATAGGCGGATGACGAAAACGCCACCAGTCGACCGTTTCCAGTAAATGCCATGGCCTCCGAAACCCCACTGCTTTCGCGCAGCTGCGTAATAACCAGTGCCATCTCGGAGTCGCTGGATTTGCCCAGACGCAGCGCCATTTCGCGGGCGCGCCCCTCGAGCTTACCCAGCTGGGCGTCAAGGGCAGCACGACCCAAATTAAGCCCCGCTTCCAGCGCTGTGTCGACGCGCACGTTAAACCACGACTCGATGGAGCGCGACATGAACTGCACCGAGAGCAGGTAAATAATTGCGCCAGGCAACACGCCGATGAGAGCAAAGTAAAGCGCAAACCGCCCGGTCAGCCGGGCACCGAACTGCCGCTTGCGAATCTGGTTGAGCAGGCGTGCGGCGAGCGCAACCACCCAAGTAACCAGCGCCACAGCCAGCACGGCATTGAGCAGGAGCAAAGTGTCGTACTGCTGCGCGTAACGCGAGGCGTTGCCGGTCGACCACACCAGCATGACCAGCAGAGCCAGCGCGCTACAGCCCGCGACAACAAGCGCAATACGCAGAGCCCAGCGCACTAGTGCTGGGGCTCGTCGACGGAGATCGAAAAGGTGAAGTTTTTCCATGGAGTGGCCAGTGACCAGGCACTACTGTTAAAGGCATCTATCTGGAACGGACGCGCCAGCATCGACGTATCCAGACGCAAGCGTATGCGGCCTTGGTATTCTTTTCCGACCTCGAGGTCAGCGGTATCGGCAACCGCCCAGCCACGGATGTGCCGCACCACCGACAGCGCGTCATCGAGCGACGATTCAGGCAGAGAGAGCTCACCCGAGCCGGCACGCCATTGCCGCGTAAGCGCGTTGTACACAATACGCCAGGTAACCTGCTCGTCGACAACCGTTTTATCAAACCACCACCAGCGTCCGGTAACGATTTTGAGATCGGCGGTGAAATAAATGGGCACGCCTCGCGCCGCCACATTGCGCAGATCGCCGGTTACGTCGAAGTCGATATCAGCATTGATATAAAGCTTGCCGTCTTCAACAACCGGCTCGACCCGCACTACATGCTCGCCCTGTTCGCCCTTTTCGCTTTGCGACGGACTATCAGCGCCTGCATAAGTCGCCACGCACAGCGTAAGCAAGACGGAAAGCAACAGTCGCAGCATCAACTAATCACCAAAAGACTAAACGGGGCCAAACCGTTATTTTTGACGAGTCAGGCCTGCTTGGCAAACAAGGCATAAAAAAAGCCGTCATGTGTAACCCCTGTGCCATCATTAAGCGGTAATAGCTGGCCAGGCGCCGACAAACGTACAGCATCGGAATGATGCTGTACGAACCAGGAGGCCTGCCGCTCGCCTTCTTCAGGAAAAATGGAACATGTGGCGTAAAGCATATGACCGCCCACCTTGACAGTGTGCCACAGAGCACTGGCAATGGTGCGCTGCAGGGCGACGGTTCGGGCGATATCGGCTTCGCGGCGCAGCCAGCGTATGTCGGGATGCCTGCGCACAACACCGGACGCGGTGCAAGGCACATCGGCCAGTACGGCATCAAACGGTGTGCCATCCCACCACGACGAAAGATCAGCGGCATCGGCGCATCGCACATCGACACGACCCTGCGCGTCCAGGCCCAGCCGCGTGAGCGTAAGCGACACCTTTTCAAGACGCTGAGCGTCGGCGTCGAGCGCCGTCATGATAACGTCGGCGCGCTCAAGCATATGGGCCGTTTTTCCGCCTGGCGCGGCGCAGGCATCAAGCACACGCATGCCCGACTGCAGCGGCAACAACCTGGCCGCCTGTTGCGCCGCCAGATCTTGTACAGACCACCACCCCTCTTCAAAGCCGGGTATGTCGTGCACCGGCTTGGGTTGCGTCAGCACCAGTGCATCATGGCCAGCATCAGCCACCCCTATGCCGGCCGCCGTGAGCGCACGCATGACGTCGCCCACCTGAGCACGGCGACGATTAACGCGCAAAACCATGGGCCCCGGAATATTCGCGGCCAATAACAAAGACTGCCATTGCGCTGGATAAGCACGGCGCAAACGCTTCACCCACCAGTGTGGGTGGTTGTACACGGCTTCGGGCTGATTTTGAATACGCTCAAGCAAGCCAGGCCGTTCACGCAAAAAAGTGCGCAACACCCCATTTAACAAGGCCTTGTAGGGCTTGAGCTGCCGTTGCCCGTCTGCCGCGGTAACCGCCTGATCAACCACCGTATGAGGCGCATAAATCGGCGTATAACGCCGTTCGGGCGCATCAGCAGCGGCCTCGTGCTGAAAGTGGACGGCGGCATCAAGCAGCGCCAGCGCCGTAAGCAGCAAGGCGTCAAACAAGGGGTTGGGTGGTGTGCGCTTGACCAGTTCAGACCGAAAAGCCCTTGCTCGCCCTAATTGCCGCATGACATGAAAAGACACGGCTTGCGCGGGCGCGCGCAGCGTGGCGGGTGTGTCAGCCAGGCTGTCCGACAACGACCGGCCGTCCAGCACCGCATGCACATTGCGGGCGCTGGCCAGGATGATGTCGGAGAGCGCGGCACTGCGAGATGAACCGGGAGAGGGGTCAGACACGGGAAACCTGAAAAAAGTAAGTGGGTCCTGCACTTTATCATTTGCAGGCACTGCAGGGCACGCGCCAAGCAACGCGTAAACCATCTTCAAGGCCGATGTTGCCAGCCCTGCACGAATACTCGGGCGGGCTGACGCTTACCACCGGCCTTCTGAAGCTCCAGCAGGCGCAACAGGCCATCAGCCGTGACGATGTCTATGCCATCAGGCCCGGCCTGCGCCACACTGCCCGGGGTCGCGTTTTTATTTGTGGCGGCCCCGGAGCAAGAGGCTGCCTCAGCAGCGGCGGCTGCTGTTCCTGCTGCCCCTACCACTCCTGCTGCCACGTCAGCAACGGGGTCTGCAGATGTGGTGGCTGATGAGGACGCACCGTGAACCAGGGGAGCATCGCATGACGCGTCTAGCGCCACAGCATTCCAAACTTTGACGGGCTCGGGGATGCCCGGCAGATGCAGCGTTGCGCCGGGCACAGGATTAAATGCCCGGACTCGCCGTGCCAATTCATGTGCGGGCTGCGAGACGTCTAGCGGCGACTCAAGCTTGCTCAGCTTGTCGGCGTACGTCACCCCCTGCTGAGGTTGTGGGACGGCCACCAATTTGCCGTGCGCCAGTGCCTGAACCGCTTCAACAATGGCCCGCGCGCCTTCGGCCGCCAGTTCATCGTGCAGTAGGGCCGCTGTGTGTTGGTCAGAGATGGGGATTTCACGCCGCAAAAGCATGTCTCCGGTGTCCAGGCCCTGATCCATTTGCATAATGGTGATGCCTGTATGCGTATCGCCCGCCTCAATAGCGCGCTGAATAGGTGCAGCCCCGCGCCAGCGCGGCAACAGGCTGGCATGAATATTGAAGCAGCCGTATGTTGGCAGCGTGAGCACCCACGACGGCAAAATAAGGCCATATGCAGCCACTACCATGAGGTCGGGGCGCGCTTCGTGCAGTGCCTGCTGTGCCAACATTGCATCGTCAGGATACTTGCCATCAAGCCGCAAACTGCGAGGCTGGCAGACAGGAATGGCTGCAGCTGTTGCCGCCTGCTTAACGGCGCTGGGCGTAAGCTTGAGGCCACGACCAGAAGGACGATCGGGTTGCGTTAATACCAGCGGTACCTCGTGGCCCGCGTCGAGCAGGGCACTGAGCGCTATCCGTGCGAATTCAGGTGTGCCTGCAAATACGATACGCATAATATAAAAACCGGTTCATGGTGATGAACCAGTCATATTACCAAGCATGGACACAGGTGTGGGCCGAAACGGCTTGCAGCCATGGCGCCACACGCCAGCGTCAGGCCTTTAAGGCCTCGCGCTCTTGCTTGCGCAGACGCGTCTTGATGCGGTTTTGTTTGAGTACGGAAAGATACTCAACAAACACTTTGCCCAAAAGATGATCGAGCTCATGCTGCACACATACGGCCAGCAGGCCGTCAGCCTCGAACTCGAAGGGCTCGCCTTTTTCGTTAAGTGCCTTGACGCGAACGCTGGCCGCACGCTCAACCTCGTCGTATATACCGGGCACCGACAGACAACCCTCTTCGTAAACCTGAACGTCGTCGCTTTTCCAGGTAATTTCAGGGTTGATGAGAACACGCAGGTCGTCGCCATTTTCAGACACATCAATGACTACCACGCGCTCGTGCACATCAACCTGGGTTGCGGCCAGGCCGACGCCAGGCGCATCGTACATGGTTTCAGCCATGTCACGCACCAGTTGGCGAATGCGGTCGTCAACCACCTCAACCGGGCGGGCAACCTTGTGCAGGCGCGCATCAGGGTAGCGAAGAACAGGAAGAATAGCCATTTAAAAGTCTCGATAATGCAGGTAATTTACGCTTATATGATAAATCAAACTTCAACTTTTGACTGGACAGTACGCAAGAAGTTCATAGTCAGCATGCTCGCTGGCGCTTGTATGTGTCACACTTAGACATACTCACACCTCAAAAAGCCATGCCTGTTCATTTGCCCATCGAAGAGCTTCGCGCCTGGATACGTCTTTCGCTTGAGCCGGGGCTTGGCCCCGTCCAAGCCAGGCAGCTACTGGCCACGGCCGGCTTGCCGCATGACGTGTATGCCCAATCGGCAGCGGCGCTATCCAAAGCCGTACCTGAGGCCATGGCCCGGCAGCTGGCAAGCAGCCCTGACGCACGTACGCTGGCCACCATAGACGCCACGCTGGCCTGGCTAGCCAAGCCGCGCCACCATATGCTGACGCTGGCCGACGCCAGTTACCCAACCAGTTTGCTCGACACCCATGACCCGCCCTTGCTGCTATATGTTAACGGCGACCCTGCCCTGCTTTCACGCCCGGCCATTGCCATTGTAGGCGCGCGCAGTGCCAGCCCCGCAGGCCAAGACAACGCCCGCGCTTTCGCCCAATTTCTGGCGGCTGAGGGCTGGTGCATTATCAGCGGTCTGGCAGAAGGCATCGATGCAGCCGCTCACGAGGGTGCTCTGCTGGCCGGCCGCGAAGGCGGTACCACGGTTGCGGTCTTGGGCACCGGCATAGACATTGTGTATCCGGCGCGCAATTTGCGTCTGGCTCACCAGATTGCCGAGCACGGCGCGTTGGTGTCTGAGTTTCCGTTGGGCACCCGAGCCATCAAACATCAGTTCCCACGACGCAACCGGCTGGTTGCCGGCATGGCCCGCGGCGTACTGGTGGTTGAAGCGGCCAGGCAAAGTGGTTCGCTGATTACCGCGCGTCTGGCCGGAGAACTAGGACGCGAGGTGTTTGCCATACCCGGGTCGATTCACTCTCCGCTATCGCGCGGTTGCCATGCCCTCATCCGCCAAGGCGCAAAGCTGGTCGAATCAGGCCGCGACATACAAGATGAACTCGGTCAGCCCGGTGGCAACACCCTGCCGCGCGATCCAGGCGCTGGCCACAACAAATCTGGCAGGCAGCCCCGCCAGCACGCAACCCCGGCCAGGGCAGCCACCCCTTCTGACTATGCACCGGCTTCAGTACCGGCCCAGGTTCTTGAAGCGCTGGGGCATGACCCCGTGCATGTAGATCTTCTGGCCACGCGCACAGGGCTTGCTCTGCCCGAACTGCAGGCAGCATTGCTAAAGCTTGAGCTGTCTGATGCCGTGGCACGCCTGCAAGATGGCCGCTACCAACGCAGGCAGCCCTGAAACGCCAACGTGCCTGTACCTGCCGCAGCAGCCTTTGTGGCCTATTGCCCAAGCCCCATGCTCAATGCCATCTCAGTCCACAGATCAAGCTGCCCCGACGACAACACCGCAGGCCAAATGCAATGCCTATGCCTTCGATTACATTGAAGTGATCTACAACCGTAACCGCCGGCATAGTCAAAAGGGTGGCGTCAGCCCCGAGGCCTTCAAACGGGCCGCAGCGTAAAGCCAGGAATGGCCAGCAGCGGCCTGCACACCCCCTTACGGCGGCCTGTACCTCACTTACGGGCTAAAATCAGCTCAGGCGGGCTCGAGACACCCGCAGCACCGCATTATTAAAGGAATACAACCATGTCATTGCCGGATAAAGTCAAAATTGTCGAGGTGTCGCCGCGCGATGGCCTGCAAAACGAAAAAAACTTCATCGACACCGCTATAAAAATTGAACTGGTAAACCGGCTTTCACAGGCAGGGTTCGCCAACGTCGAAGCTGTATCATTTGTTTCTCCCAAGTGGGTGCCGCAAATGGCTGACGGGGCCGAGGTCATGGCCGGTATACACCGCCGCCCTGGCACGATTTACTCAGCCCTAACGCCCAATATGCGCGGCCTGGAGGCAGCTTTGGCTGCTGGCGTGGATGAGGTGGTTATTTTTGGTGCCGCCAGCGAAGCGTTTTCGCAAAAAAACATTAACTGCAGCATTGAAGAATCCATCGCCCGGTTTGAGCCGGTAGCCCATGCTGCCAAAGAAGCCGGCCTGCGCTTGCGCGGCAGCATCAGCTGTGCGCTGGGCTGCCCCTACCAGGGCGAAACCCCGATCGCATCCACGGTTAATGTTGCCCGCCGCTTTCTGGCGCTGGGCTGCGACGAAATCGACGTGGCCGACACCATAGGGGTGGGCACGGCCCGCCGCGTGGGCGAAGTAATGCGTGCCGTTACCGAAGTGGTCGATGCCTCACGCGTCGCCGGTCATTTTCATGACACCTACGGGCAGGCATTGGCAAACATTTTGGCCGCCATGCAAGTTGGCATACAAATTTTTCACAGCTCAGTGGCTGGCCTTGGCGGATGCCCCTATGCCAAGGGTGCGACGGGCAACGTCGCCACCGAAGACGTGTTGTACATGCTGCACGGCATGGGCATAGAAACCGGCGTTGATCTTGACGCCGTCATCGACATTGGCCAATGGATTTCTGGTCATGTCGGCAAAAAGCCCGCCAGCCGCGCAGGCAACGCAATGGCAGCCAAAAAAGCGGCCTAATCACGTATGCATCCGCACCCGCCCGGCCCTCTTGCCGACGAACACGCCCAATTGCTTGAGCAGATTGGGCCTCTGCCTATCAAGGGCAAAGCCTGGCCCACGTGGATCAAGGCCCTGGCTGTCGCTATTATGGTGCTAATAGGTTTTCAGATTGTGTATACGGCCTCCGGCCCCATCGGGCGCAGCGTCAGCCCGATGGTGTCTGGCAGTATTATTTTGTGCTTTCTGGGCCTGGTCGTGCTTACCCGCTACATACTGGTTTCCGAAACCACAATTACCGAAACCGGCATAGAGCAATCGTGGCTGGGCCGTCGCGAAGTGGTCTGGGAAGACATTCAGTTTGCCAAATTTGTGCCGCTGCTGGCATCGAAGCGACTGATTTGCTTTACCCGCCGGGGCCGCCCGGTAAGTTTTCAGGCAGGCACGCGCGAATTGCAGACCGCCTTTGCCTATATTTCGCTGGTATACCGGCGTCGCCGCTAGGCCACGCCGGTAGCAAATAACGAAGCGCTGCGTTACCTGATGGGCAGGCCGTACATAAGCCCGCCGTCTGTCCATAAGGCATTCAGGCCACGCTGTATTTTAAGCGGGCTACCCAAGCCTACGGTTCGATCAAAGCTCTCGCCATAATTGCCAACCTGCTTGACGATGTTGTAAGCCCATTTTTCGTCAACGCCCATGTTTTTGCCAGCGCCTTCAGTAACCCCGAGCAGACGCATGATATTGGGGTTGGTGCTTTTAAGCTGCTCATCGACATTTTTGGAAGTAACGCCGTACTCTTCAGCGTTAATCATGGCATTGAGCGACCACTTTACGATATTGAGCCAGCGGTCATCGCCCTGACGCACAAATGGTCCCAGCGGTTCTTTTGAAATAATTTCGGGCAGCACCTGGTAGTCATCGGGGCTGGACATTTTTGAAATACGAATAGACGCTAGGCCAGAGGCATCGGTGGTAAAGACATCACATCGCCCGGCGGCGAACGCGCTCACCACTTCATTGAATTGCTCAATGACCACGGGCTGGTATTTGACATTATTGGCGCGCGCCCAGTCGGCCATGGTGTTTTCGTTGGAGGTGCCCGTCTGCATGCACACTGACGCACCGTCAAGCTCTTTGGCGCTCTTCACGCCCAGCGACTTGTTAACCAGAAAGCCCTGGCCGTCATAGAAGTTGACGCCGGCTGCGATGGCGCCCAGTGCGGTATCACGCTGCTGCGTTACCGTGGTGTTGCGCGTCAGCAGATCGATCTCGCCAGACTGCAGGGCCGTAAAGCGTTGCTGCGAATTAAGAGGTACGGCCTTGAACTTGGCAGCATCGCCCAGCACCGCAGCCGCCACCGCGCGACACATATCGATGTCTAGCCCCTGCCATTCGCCTTTTGCATCGGGCGCAGAGAAACCCGCAAAGCCGGTTGTTACCCCGCAATGCAGAACGCCGCGGCTTTTAACAACGTCGAGTGTGTCGGCCTGTGCCGCCTGAAAGCCAGCCAGCAGCGCGACAGCGCCCACGGCATACCTGAAATAGCGCATAACATTCCCCTTTTTTGAAAACACGAAAGTTTTCCTGAATGTTACTTCAATCGGCCCGGGCCGACAGTTTATAAGCTTATGCCACGGGCCGAAGACGCCGCGGGCACTTATTCGTAGCTTCTGACGTCGTCAATGACCTTGCCGTCGTTAGGCAGACTGCCTACTGCCACGGGCTCAATGT
Organism: Pusillimonas sp. ANT_WB101; assembly: GCF_008369125.1. Classification (NCBI taxonomy): domain Bacteria; kingdom Pseudomonadati; phylum Pseudomonadota; class Betaproteobacteria; order Burkholderiales; family Alcaligenaceae; genus Pusillimonas; species Pusillimonas sp. ANT_WB101. The sequence goes on from NZ_VOAY01000003.1 coordinate 219,740, forward strand.
TGACGCGCAACTTGGTCAGTTCGCGCACCGATTCTGCCAGATGATCGAGGGTTTCAGGCTTGACGCCGTCAAGCTCGGCCTTGAGCACCATAACGTCATTACCCATGCTGCCACTGACCACCAGACGAGCCTTGAGTACTTCGGGATGGCGCTTAAGAACGCCTGCCACTTGCCCAGGATGCACGAACATACCCCGCACCTTGGTGGTCTGGTCTGCCCTACCCATCCAGCCCTTGATACGCAGGTTGGATCGCCCGCAGGGCGATGCACCCTGCAAAATGGCCGACAAATCGCCCGTGCCAAAGCGCACCAGAGGGTAATCAGGGTTGAGCGTTGTAACAACCACCTCGCCTACCTCACCGTCTGGCACTGGCTCACCCGTACCGGGCCGCACAATTTCCAGAATGATGTCTTCATTAACCACCAGCCCTTCCCGTGCTTCTGTTTCGTAGGCCATCATGCCCAGGTCCGCGCTGCCATAGGCCTGATAGCCCTCTATGCCATGCTCTGCGAACCAGGCACACAACGACGGTGGAAAAGCTTCGCCGGAAAACAGCGCGCGTTTTAACGACGGCAGCTCCACCTGCATTTGTGCAGCCTTTTCCATGATGATTTTCAGAAAGCTTGGCGTACCGGTATAGGCGGCAGGCGCCAGATCAGCAATTGCCTGGACCTGCAATTCAGTTTGCCCCACTCCGCCCGGAAAAACAGTACAGCCCAACGCATGGGCGGCGGTCTCCATCATCGACCCCGCAGGCGTGAAGTGATAAGAGAAGCAGTTATAAACCAGACCACCATGTTCAAAGCCCGCCGCATGCAATGCCCGCGCAAACCCCCAATAATCGGGGCGATGGCTTTCAGGCTCATAAATAGGGCCTGGCGAGGCAAACACGCGAGCGGCTTCGCCCCAGCCTATGGCCGAGAACCCGCCAAAAATCCGCCCTGCTTCGGGCAACTCGGCCGCGCCTGCGCCCTGCCTTGCCGCCAGCTGTGCCTGGAGCAACTCGCTCTTGCGGATAACCGGGATACGATGCAGATCAGACCGCTGTCGTATGGTCTCTGGGTCAACGCCCTGAAGTTGCTGCGCAATCGCTGGCGCACGTTTCTTGGCGCGCTGCAGTGCTGCAGGAAGGCGTTCAAACAGCAAACGCTCGCGCTCGTCCAAGGGAGCGGCTTCGCGCTCCTCAAAAAAATGTCCCATGCTCATTCCTGTCGCTAGGCTAGCCAGCGTTTGCGTCGTCGATAGAACTTGGTGTCGCGGAAACTCTTGCGTTCGCCGCTGGACACACCGAGATAGAATTCTTTTACGTCTTCATTTTCGGCCAGCTCTTTTGCTTCACCGTCCATCATTACACGGCCGTTTTCAAGGATGTAGCCGTAGTCTGAATAGCGCAGCGCAATATTTGTGTTCTGCTCGGCCAGCAGAAAGCTGACGCGCTCACGCTGGTTAAGGTCTCGCACAATTTCGAAGATTTCTTCGACAATTTGTGGGGCCAACCCCATAGAGGGTTCATCAAGCAAAATCATGTTGGGGTTAGCCATCAGCGCACGGCCAATTGCCGTCATTTGCTGTTCGCCCCCTGAGGTGTAACCGGCCTGGCTGGTTCTGCGCTGCTTTAGCCGCGGAAAATACTGATACACCTTGTCCAGCGATGCACTCAGCTCGCCCCGGCTGATTTTGCGCGTGTACGCACCGGTGTACAGGTTTTCTTCAATGGTCAAATGGCCAAAGCAATGACGCCCTTCCATCACTTGCACGACACCGCGTTTGACCAGGTCGGCAGGCGTCAGCTTATCGATGCGCTCGCCCCGATAATCGATAGTGCCCTTGGTGACATCACCCCGTTCCGCACGCAGCAAATTGGACACTGCGCGCAGTGTCGTAGTCTTGCCTGCACCATTGGCGCCCAGCAAGGCAACAATCTTGCCTTCAGGCACGCACAGCGATACGCCTTTAAGCACCAGGATAACGTGGTTGTAGATGACTTCGATCCCGTTGACGTTCAGCAGAATAGTCTGCTCCGGCGTCTCGACATTCGCATTCATGATTTGGGTTCCTGCCGTTGATTCGACCAGCCGCCGGAAAATCCCGGCGGCTGGTTCAGCGCGTCAGCCTAGCCTTCGCTTGCGCAGTCGCGTACTGTCAGCTTCTTTTCCTGAGCGTATTTGGCGCTCAGGTCTTTGATCAGCGGATCGACATATTTCTTGTCGGACTGATACCAGTCAGAAACCACGTTGAACTTCTTGCCGTCCCACTGAATAATGCGCGCCCAGTCGTCACCCATGTGGTCGGCGCATGTCGTCTTGACTGGCTGCATCAGCTTGCCAAAACCCAGTTCATCGAGACGCTCTTTGGTGAGGTTGAGGTTTTCCATGCCCCACTGCACCTGCTCAGGCGTCATGTGCTTGCCCTTGCCGTACTTCTCTTGTGCCGTGCGTATGGCTTCAACCTGCAGCATTGAGATCATGAGGCCGCGGGTGTAGGCGATGGTGCCAAAGTACTTGCCATCATCATCTGTGCCCTGACCCTTGTCGTAGACATACTTTTTCAGGTCTTCATGCACTCGGCCATGCTCGGCACTGTTGTGAATGGTGATGCCGTTATAGCCCTTGGCAACGTCACCCAGATCCTGCACGTCGTTTTCAGAACTGGCCCACCAAATCGCATACATTTTGTCGCGCGGATAGCCCACGGCCTGCGCCTCACGGATTGCCGTAGGTGTCATGATGCCAGCACTCCACAGCAGCACGTAATCAGGACGCTCTTTGCGGATCTGCAACCAGGTTGATTTTTGCTCCACACCAGGTGCGGTTACCGGATACAGCAAGAGATCAAAACCATTTTTCTCCGAACGGGCCTTCAACAAATGAATAGGCTCTTTACCATAGGGCGAGTCGTGATAAACCAGCGCAATCTTCTTGCCCTTGAGTTTGTCTTCACCCCCGACCTTCTTGGCAATGTCCTGGATCATGACGTCGGCGGCCGTCCAGTATGAGCCCAGCAAGGGAAAGTTCCACTTGAACACCGTACCGTCTGCAGACTGCGACAGACCATAGCCCATGGTGACCACAGAAACATGATCGTTAAAGGCCTTATCGGTCACGGCAAAGGTAATGCCTGTGGACTGGGTATCAAAGCTCGATGCCCCGCCATTCTTGTCTTTTAGTCTTTCGTAGCACTCAACGCCTTTGTCTGTAGCGTATGCGGTTTCGCACTCTTCGTAGACAATTTTGACGCCGTTAATACCACCGTCACGTGCGTTGACAAGCTTGAGGTAATCCATTTTGCCGTCCGCCCAAGGTATGCCCAGTGGTGCGAACGAACCTGTGCGGTAAGCGAGCAGCGGTATAAACTGCTCGTCGGCTGCGGCGGCCGGCAACGAGGCCGTGGCCAGCGTGCCACCAACGGCAAGCAGAGCTACTGCCAATTTAATAGATAGTTTCATCTCCTGGTCCTCCTGAAGGTGTCTCAATGCACCGTTTATATGTGGCCGGTCGATCCGGGATGGCCCGGCCGGGTTACTGCCTTACAGACTGCTTTAAAAAACGTAACTGAACTGCGTAATGACTGACAGGGCTGGTAGGTGATGGCCCATAAACGCCGGTTAGTGCGGAAAAGGCCAGAGTCTCAGTTTTTCTTTTCCTATGCTCCAGAGTCGGGCGAGGCCGTGCGGTTCAACAATAAGGAAGAACACAATCAATGCACCGAACACCATGTGTTCAATATGCGAAGCAGTGTCTACGCCCAGGTTAAGACCGAACAGATGCGGGACGTTGGTAAGAAACACAGGCAGCAGCACCATAAAAGCCGCTCCGAAGAAGCTGCCAACAATGGATCCCAGCCCGCCGATAATGACAATGAACAGTAACTGCAGCGAACGTGTCAGATCAAACGCCAGCGGCTCCCACGAACCCAGGTGAACGAATGCCCACAAAGCGCCCGCCACACCGATAATGAACGAACTTACGGCAAACGCGGTCAGCTTGGCATACATGGGGCGTATGCCGATAACGGAAGCCGCCACGTCCATGTCACGTATGGCCATCCACTGCCGTCCGATGGCGCCGCGCACCAGGTTCTTGGCCAGAAGTGCAAACACGACAACAAAGATCAGCACAAACATATATCGCTGTACGGGCGTCTGCACGGGCAACCCGAACGCATACAGCGCGGGAACCGACACGTTGCCTGACGAAGAATAGTTGGTGAAATAAGGAATGCGCAGAAACGCCCAGTCCATGAAAAACTGGGCTGCCAGTGTGGTCACGGCCAGGTACAGACCGCGGATGCGCAGACTGGGTACGCCGAACACGACGCCAGCCAGGGTGGCAAACACACCACCAAGCAGTATCTGCAGCACCAGCGGCATAGCCGGAATGCGTACGCCGAAGTTCCAGGCTGCATACGCACCCACGGCCATGAAGGCGCCCGACCCGATAGAGATCTGGCCGCAATACCCCACAAGAATATTCAGACCGATCGCTGCCAGCGACAGTATCAGAAAGGGAATAAGTATGGCCTGCAAGAAGTAACTGGACGCAAGCAGTGGCGTTGCAATAAATGCCAGCGCCAGCACCAGCAGCATGAACACCCTGTCCTGACGGATCGGGAAGATCTGCTGATCAGCACGGTATGTACTCTTGAATTGGCCGTTTTCACGATAAAACATAGTCTATTCCTGATCTTATGTCGTTAGACGCGGTCAATGATTTTTTCGCCAAACAAACCCTGGGGCCGGAACAACAAGAACACCAGAGCCAGCATATAAGCGAACCAGATCTCGATACCACCGCCGACAAACGGTCCAAGATAGACCTCTGACAGTTTCTCGCCCACACCAATAATCAAGCCACCGACAATCGCGCCAGGTACCGAGGTCAACCCGCCCAAAATCACCACTGGCAGGGCGCGCAAGGCGGCTGTCGACAACGTAAACTGCACACCGAACTTAGAGCCCCAGATAATACCGGCCACCAGCGCCACCAACCCGGCCACGGTCCAGACAACCACCCAGATCCTGTTAAGCGGAATACCTATTGATTGCGCCGCCTGGTGATCGTCGGCGACGGCACGCAATGCCCGGCCTGTAGACGTGTACTGAAAGAAGAAGGCCAGCGCCACCACGAGCAAAGCTGAAACTCCCGCTGCGGTCAGATCTTCGAGGCTGATAAGAATGCCGCCTTCGAACATGGACTCCAGAATGAATGCCGGGTCTTTGGGCATGCCGACATCAATGGTGTAGACGCTGCTGCCAAAAATGAGCTGACCCATGCCATCGAGAAAATAGCTTATGCCTATGGTAGCCATGAGCAAGGTGGTGGGTTCCTGGTTGACCAGAAAACGCAGTACCCAACGCTCAATGACGACGGCAATCAGCCACATGAACAGGCCACTGACCACAAACGCCAATATATTGCCCAGCAGCCCTTCCTCTATGCCCAGCCAGACGGGAATCCAGACCGAAAATCGCGCCATGCACAGTGCGGCAATGAGCACCATGGCGCCCTGCGCAAAGTTAAATACGCCTGATGCCTTGAAAATGAGTACAAAACCCAGCGCCACCAGCGAATAAAGCATGCCTGACATCAGGCCGCCAAACAGGGTTTCCAGAAAAAAAGCCATGTTCTTTTTCCTTGTTTAGTGGCCGGCGCCCAGATAGGCGCGAATGACGTCTGGGTTCTGACGAACCTGGTCGGGTATGCCGTCGCCGATCTTCTTGCCGTAATCGAGCACCACGACGCGATCGGAGATGTCCATAACCACGCCCATATCGTGCTCGATCAGCACAATGGTGGTGCCATATTCATCGTTTACATCCAGGATGAAGCGGCTCATGTCCTGCTTTTCTTCGATGTTCATACCTGCCATGGGTTCATCCAGAAGCAGGATGCGTGGCTCCATCGCCAGCGCCCGCCCCAGGTCGACCCGTTTCTGCAAGCCATAGGGCAGCCGCCCCACCGGTGTCTTGCGAAAGGCCTGGATCTCGAGAAAATCAATAATATTTTCGACGAACTCGCGATTCTTGATTTCTTCTCGTTCTGCCGAACCCAGCCTGAAAGCCTGCGCCAGCACACCGCTCTTCATGTGCAGGTTGCGACCCGTCATGATGTTATCCAGCACACTCATGCCTTTGAACAGCGCCAGATTCTGAAACGTGCGGGCAATACCCATTTCTGCCGCACGACGTGAGTTCATCTTCGCAAAACTCGCACCATCGAGCGTAATCTCGCCCTGCTGCGGCGTATATACCCCATTAATCACGTTAAGCATGGAGCTCTTACCTGCGCCGTTCGGCCCGATAATGGCGCGAATTTCATGCTCTCTTACGTCGAACGAGATGTCGGTCAACGCCTTGACGCCACCAAACGCCAGTGAAATATTGTTCAGATCGAGAATGACATCGCCGATTCGTTGATCTCGTACGTCTTGACTCATTACGCAGCCTTCCTGGTGGCATCGTGCACGGGCACTCTGGTTGCGGGCATGATTTTCAGATCAGCCGATATATGGCCAGACCTGCCATCTTCGAATTTCACTTCCGTTTCGATGTACTGGTTTGCCTTGCCTTCGAACAATGCGTCCACCAGCACGCCATATTTCTGGGCAATAAAGCCCCGGCGCACTTTGCGGGTACGGGTCAGTTCGTCATCATCAGGATCCAGTTCTTTGTGCAGAATCAGAAAACGGGCCACCTGTGAACCCGCCAGCATGGGGTCTTGCGCCAGGTCAGCATTAACCTGATCGACACAGTCACGGATAAGCTCATAGACCTCAGGCTTGGCAGCAAGATCGGTATACCCAGCGTAAGCAAGCCCACGGCGCTCTGCCCAGTTACCCACGGCCTCAAGGTCGATATTGATAAACGCACACACCTCAGTCATGCCATTACCAAATGCCACCACTTCTTTGATGTGCTGAAAAAACTTGAGCTTGTTTTCGATGTACTTGGGCGCGAACAGGCTGCCATCAGCAAGCTTGCCCACATCTTTGGCGCGGTCAATAATTTTTAGCTGCCCATCGTCATCGAGGTAACCCGCGTCACCGGTGTGATACCAACCGTCTTCGGTATACGACTCCGCGGTCGCCTCAGGGTTTTGGTAATAGCCTGAAAACAGACCAGGGCTTTTAACCTGGATCTCACCGTTGGCGGCAACTCTAATTTCCACACCTCGTACGGGTGGCCCAACAGTGTCTGAACGCACTTGGCCATTTTCCTGCACACATACAAATACCGAGGTTTCTGTAGAGCCGTACAACTGCTTCAGGTTGACGCCAATAGAGCGATAAAAGACGAACAGGTCAGGCCCTATGGCCTCGCCAGCGGTATACGCGACGCGCACGCGGCTCATGCCCAGGGCATTGCGCAGCGGTCCATACACCATCAAGTTGCCTATGCCATAAAGAAGGCGGTCCCATAGGCCAATGCCCGGGTCTTTATCGAGGATGCGTACACCTACACGTTGCGCCAGACCCATAAATACTTGAAACATCTTGCGCTTGATGGCGCTGGCATCTTCCATGCGAATCATCACATGAGTGAGCAGCTCTTCAAGCACGCGCGGTGGCGCAAAATAGTAAGTAGGGCCGATGTCATGCATGTCGATGGCGACGGTTTCAGGCGACTCAGGATGGTTAACCGTAAAGCCTGACACCAGAAACTGCGTATACGAAAACATGTTCTGGCCTATCCAGGCGGGCGGCAGATACGCCAGCACATCCTCATGATCAGTAAGCCCTTCGAGGTCCTGGATGGCCTCGGCGCGATCGATCAGCGCATGGTGCGACAACACCACCCCCTTGGGCTTGCCGGTGGTGCCTGATGTATAAAACATGGCCGCCGTATCGCTGGGGTCTATGGCTGCGATCGCTGCATCAATGTAATCGGGATGTGACGCCGCGAACTCCTGACCCAGCTCAATCAGGCGCTCGAAGGAAAACAGCTTTTCTTTATCGTAATGACGAAGTCCGCGTGGATCGTCGTATACAACATATGTTAACGAAGGGCATTGCTCTGCCACTTCCAGCATTTTGTCGACCTGCTCCTGATCTTCGACCACAGTGACACGGACTTCCGCATCCTGCAGCACGTAAAGCATTTCCTGGGCCACGGCGTCCTGATACAGAGGCACTGGTATGGCGCCCAGGCATTGAGCCGCCATCATCGACAAGTACAGACGCGGGCGATTCTCACCTACAATAGCCACGTGATGGCCGGGCTTGACATCCAGTGCTGCAAGGCCATTGGCAAGCGCTCGTACTTGCTGGGCCAGTTCGGCCCAAGTCATGGTCTGCCAGATTCCAAGATCTTTTTCACGCATGGCTGGGCGATTGCCCCGTACTCGTGCATGATGCATGACCAGCGCAGGAAATGTCTGCGGTCTGACTTGTGTGTCTTGCGTAGGCAGAGTCTGCGCCACGGTGTCTCCTCCAGCCAGTAATCCGCCCTTTTGCAGGGCTGTGGTTTTCGTTAGCCAGGCGGTTATCGTCTTGGCTTCATGTAAGTTAACGGGTTGTCGTATCCTTAACTGTCTCCAACATGACATTCACGCTTTTTCAAGGGTAAATCCCCATGCTTCTGAAAGACTGTCTGCCTGATAACGCGGCCTGGTTCAGTTTGCTTGATGCAAGCCAGCAAGACCGGGTATTGAGCGACGTCACGGTGACACGCTACCCTGCGGGAGTAATCATTGAGCGCAAAGGCGAAAAAGCCTACGCATGGATGGGTGTGCTCAGCGGCCTGGTCAAAGTGTCGGTTGGCAGCCGCGAGGGCAAGATGGCGTCGCTGACCGGGGTGCCGCCGGGCGGGTGGATAGGCGAAGGCTCGTTGTTAAAGTCGGAAGAGCGCAAGTACGATGTGGTTGCACTGCGCGACTGCGCCATCGCGCGCCTCCCTGTTGCCACCTTCAACTGGTTGCTCGACAATAGTATTCCATTTAATCGCTATTTACTGCACCAGTTAAACGAACGTGTTGGCCAATTCATTGGCAAGGCCGAATACGACCGCCTGCTTGAGGCAGATGCTCGGGTAGCCCGCTGTCTTGCAGAACTATTCAACCCGCTGCTTTACCCTGGCAAAAACATGCGGCTGGACATTACCCAGGAAGAAATCGGCTACCTGGCCCGTACCTCGCGCCAACGCACCAACCGGGCGTTGCGCACGCTCGAAGATGCCAGGCTGGTCAAAGTTGAATACGGCGCGGTTCATGTTCTGAATTTAGAGGGGCTGAAGCAATATGGCCTTTAATGGCCTTAATACAACGTGCACGCCGACTGTGCCCTACAAACCCGTTGCGACGTACTCTCCGACTGTACACGCCCCATTGCAGCGTGCGCTCTAATTGCCACACAAACCCGTTACAACGCACTCGCAGACCGTCACACAGATCCGTTACAGCGTGCTCGCCAACTGCCACACAGATCGGTTACAACCTGCTCTCTAGCTGTCATGCAGACCATCGATACGACCCTAATATGACAGCAATCAGAAAACAGGGGACGCAATAGCGCAGCTTGTCCTAAAATACTCGCAATCCCCCCTGGTGGGTAGCCAAGTGGGTCATACAGCAATTCTTCCATCTCCAACATCGCGCAAGGTCAAGTCATGACAGAACATCCGACGCACGCCATCCCTTCCTATCTGAATGCAGAGGCTCTGGGGCCGTGGGGCAGCTACCTCGAACAGGTAGAACGCGTCACCCCCTATCTCGGCAAGCTGTCCAAATGGGTCGAAACCCTGAAAAGGCCAAAGCGCTCGCTGATCGTAGACATACCCGTAGAACTCGACAACGGCACCATCGCCCACTTTGAGGGCTACCGTGTTCAGCACAATACGTCGCGCGGGCCTGGCAAAGGTGGTGTACGGTTCCATCAAGAAGTCACGCTATCCGAAGTCATGGCGCTGGCAGCATGGATGTCGGTAAAATGCGCCGCCGTCAGCCTGCCTTTCGGTGGTGCCAAAGGCGGCATACGCATCGACCCGCGCAACTATTCCCGGGGCGAACTTGAACGCATCACGCGTCGCTACACCAGCGAAATCGGCTCCATCATCGGGCCCAACAAAGACATTCCCGCCCCCGACGTCAATACCAATGCCCAAACCATGGCCTGGATGATGGACACGTACTCCATGAACGAAGGTGGCACCACCACGGGTGTGGTTACCGGAAAACCGGTATCACTGGGTGGCAGCCTGGGCCGCGTTGAGGCTACGGGGCGTGGTGTCTATGTGGTGGGCTGCGAAGCCGCACACGATGCCGGTATCGCCATAGAAGGCGCTCGCATTGTCATCCAAGGGTTTGGCAACGTAGGCGGCACAGCCGCGCGGCTGTTTTATGATGCAGGCGCTAAAGTGATCGCTATCCAGGACCACACAGGTGCCTTGCATAACGCCAATGGTCTTGATGTCCTGGCCCTGACCAAGCATGCGGAAGAAACCGGCGGTATCGCAGGCGCGCCCGATGCCGAGCAAATCAGCCCCGCTGACTTCTGGGCACTCGAAACCGAGCTGCTGATCCCGGCGGCACTTGAAAGCCAGATCAACCTCGAAAACGCCAACACCGTCCGGGCCAAAATCGTTGTTGAAGGCGCCAACGGCCCCACCACACCTGATGCCGACGACATTCTCACCAGCAAAGGCACCATCATTGTTCCCGACGTACTGGCCAACGCCGGCGGCGTTACCGTCAGCTATTTTGAATGGGTGCAAGATTTTTCCAGCTTTTTCTGGACAGAACCCGAAATCAATCACAGGCTTGAGGCCATGATGCGCACGGCGTACACGTCTGTTTCGGCCGTGGCCAAAGAACATGCGGTCAGTTTGCGCACCGCCGCGTTTATTACGGCCTGCACACGCATTCTCGAAGCTCGCGAAGTACGCGGTCTGTACCCCTGATCAACCAGCGGGGCGGTTTACGCCACCCCGCTGACGGGGGACCGAGCATATGCGTTACGTCATGCTAGTTGCGCCGGCCTGGCCGCATGCCAGCGCCGCGCAAACTAAGCGCAATCACACGCAGCACAAACACGCACCGGCCCCAAGTCGCCAACACGCCATTAAACAGCTGTTGGCCTCAGCACGGCAACAGGCAAGGCCGACAACACATCAGACAGCAACAACCTTCCATCGGCATCGACGCCAGTTAAGACTTTGCCAGCACTACCTGCCAGCACATCCGCAAACCGTGCACCTTTAAGCTGGGTGGGAGGTGTCACAGCGGTATCTTGCCACCAGGCAGGTTCTGGCATCGGCAATGCCGGCACTCTGGCCATGACAGCCTCTGCACATACGCGCGGCACAATAACCACAACACTCTGATCACGCCAGGTACGTAAAAAGGCCAGTGCATGCTCTTTGCGTGCGCCGGACACGTCAAGCGGCAAATAACCGCCCACATCAAAAAGCTCGGGCTGCTTGCGACGCAAGCCCAGCACGCGGGCAATCAGCGCCTGTTTGATGGCTCCCGTACGCCACTCAGGCAGTAGCTGCGCCAGATCAGTCGTCGCGTCCAACAATGCCAACATGGCTGAGCGCGCCGTAAAATCAACGGGACGACGGTTGTCGGGATCGACAAGACTCAAGTCCCAGCCTTCGGCCCCCTGATACAAATCAGGCACCCCGGGAACAGTAAGCCGCAAGAGGGTCTGGGCCAGGCTGTTCATGACGCCAGACGGCGCGATGCTGGCAGCAAAACGCCCAATATCGCCAATAAGAGGCCGTTCGCTGCGGTCGAGCACCAGGCTTACCAGATAGTCTTCTGCTTTTTGCTCATACCATCGGTCAGGCACCAGCCAGTCCGAACTCTGTTTGGCCTCGCGCAAGGCTTTGAGCCGCCATTGTGCCAGACGCTGCACGTAAGCAAGCAGACCCGCATGATCATCCGGGCTCAGATCAAGCGGCCATGCACCCACCATGGTCTGAAAAAGAATATAACGCTCCCCCGCCTGTAACTTGGATGTCAATGGAAATGCCAAACCCGGGCGATGCAGCCAGCTGCGACTGGCCTGTATCCAGGCAGCGGGGATTTCGCTTAGCACGGCCAGACGGGCACGCACGTCTTCACCGCGTTTGTGATCATGCGTAGCAGTCGCCAGCATACTGCGCGGCGCATGGCGCGCACGCCATACATTTGCCGAGTGGAAAGCGGACGGCGACAAGGCAATGGTATCTGGATCGGAACCCACTTCATTGCGCGAAATAAGCCTTCCATACCGATAAAACACGGTATCTTCCTGCGACTTTGCTGCCAGGGGCGGCGTCAGCTGCTGAAAGCGCTTGACGGCCTCACGCTGCGGTCCAGGCGGCATAGTATTCAGATCTATGTAGCTGCGATATACCGGTAAGGTACACAACACCCCATCAAGCATGGCAGCCGTCAGGGACGGCCCCCACGGGAGCGCCGGGCCACCGAAACGCTTGGACGCTTCAATGTTTTTCAACAGCGTACGGCGTTCGGCCACAAAGTGACGTCGCAGCAAGCGCCTGCGCACCTGCCAGACCTGCTCGGCGGCGTTGCATGGGTCTCCGGACACCTCTTGCCAGGCATGAGTAAGCGCGGTTTCACTGCAGGCATCATGCAACACCGCAGAAACCTGATCCATAAAATCGTAGCCAGTGGTGCCGTCAGCCTTCCAGCTATCCGGCAGGTGTTCATCAGCTGCCAGGATTTTTTCAACCACTAGCCACACCTGTTGATGGCGCCGCCCCTCAGGCCGGCCTGGCGTGCGCACATCAAGCGCCTCCCGCAGGCGCCGACAGTAACCGGACGGGTCAGCCAGCCCATCAACATGATCAATGCGGACACCATCAATAACACCCTCTTCATACAGCCGCAGCGTCAACGCATGCACGGCATCAAATACAGACGGTTCCTCAACACGCACGCCGATAAGGTCGTTAATTTCGAAAAAACGTCGCCAATTGATGCAGCGCGCGGCGAGACGCCAGCCTGACAAACGGTAATGCTGACGCGCCAATAGCGCTTCAAGCCGGTGGCGATTGGCAAGGGTATTGTTTTCGTAAAGTTTCAGCGTATCTTGCGGGAACTCTCCATTCTCTTCGAGCGAGCCCGGTGCAATCGGGTAACGCATGCCCTCGGCCTCGATAAAAAAGGTTTCGTCGTACTCGTCCAGAGCCAGGCGTATGCGGCCAGCAGCCAGCACGCTGCGGCAAGAGCCAGACAGAAACGGGGCGAGCACACGCCCCTGCAAGGTATGCACAGGCGGCGACCAGTCGATATCGAACCAACTGGCATAGGGGCTGTCGAGACCGTGACGCAACACGTCTGCCCACCAGACATTGTCGGGATGCGCCGCCATATGGTTAGGCACGATATCCAGAACAATTCCGATATCGAACGCGCGCGCTGACTCGGCCAGGGCACGCAGGCCGTGCTCGCCGCCAAGCGCCGGGCTTACTGCGCTGTGATCGATCACATCATAGCCATGGGTTGAACCTGGGCGCGCTGTGGAAACCGGTGACAGGTACAAATGGCTAATGCCCAGCGATGAAAAATAGCTCAGATGCTGACGAACGTCGGCAAATGTGAAGCCTGCGCTTAGTTGTAGCCTTAATGTGGCTCTGACAAGACTCATAGTTGCTCCGGCACAATGGTTGCCAGTGTGGAGCACGCTCGCAGTGTACGGTTACGCGTGTCGCACTGGCGAGGCCCCTCAAAAACCACGATTTCATCCAGGCTAGCTGCTGCTATGGCTACGTCTGCATTAGAAAGATTGCAGTACACACTCAAGACTGTGCCGTTATTCAGTTGCCAGGAAGCCTGCACTGCCATGGGGCCAAGCACCCGCGCCGACAGGCTGCAGGCACCGTCCAAATAAGGAATGATGAATGCATGGCGCACACCTAGCAATTGGCCATACAGCGTACGCCACTCCCGATTGCGCTCCACTGACAGGCCCGGAAGTGCCATGCAGGCGTCCCACGTTTTCTTGTCATTGGGGTCAGGCAAGCCAAGTGGTGCACCATCCCGATGCGTGGCGTCGGCATGCTCGCGCTGACGGCCTTCTCGTATGGCTTGTACCAACCCTTCATTCTTGAAACTGGTGAAATAAAGAAAAGGGGCCAATGCGCCGTACTCTTCGCCCATAAAAAGCAGTGGTATCTGGGGTGTCAGCAATTGCAGGGCTATTGCCGCCCTGAGCGCATCTTCATTGTGAGCACATAATGTTCGCAAGCGCTCACCCCATGGCCGGTTGCCCGTTTGATCATGGTTTTGCAGAAAGAAAACAAACGAGGTCGGCGGCAAGCCTGCCGACGGCTCGCCGCGTGGGCGGCCTGCACGAAACGGGCTGGGCTGGCCTTGGTAGTCAAACCCTTGGGCCAGACATCTAGCCAGACGGGAGGCAGGCTCGTCGGCATAATCAGCGTAATAGCTTTGCGCTTCGCCGGTAAGCATGTGGTGCAGCACATGGTGCTCATCATCATTCCATTGCGCATCGAAGCCAGCCTGCAGCAGCGACGCGGAGTTGTCATCGTTCTCAACAACCAAATGCACATGACGCCCGGGCACGATGGCGGCGATTTCGCGGCGTACGAACGCCGCCATTTCAAGCAGCCAGTCGTGGCCCTCAATTGCATGCACGGCATCAAGGCGCAGGCCATCAAAACGGTACTCTCGCAGCCAATACAGCGCGTTCTCGGCAAAAAATGCACGCACCTGGGGCTGGCGAAAATCAATGGCGGGGCCCCAGGGAGTCTGGATATCATCCCGAAAAAAGGCAGCCGCGTAGGTATGAAGAAAATTTCCTTCGGGGCCGAAATGGTTGTAGACCACATCGAGAAACACCTGTATGCCCAGGCCGTGTGCCGTATCAATCAGTTCTTTCAGTTCGCCGGGGCTGCCATACGAATTTTCTGGCGCAAAAGGCAGCACACCGTCATAACCCCAATTGCGCGCACCTGGAAAATCAGCAATTGGCATCAGTTCTATTGCGGTAACTCCAAGATCAGCAAGATCAGGCAGACGCTCTTGCAGCCCACGAAACCCGCCGAGCAAACCGACGTGCACTTCATAAAGCACGGTTTCAGACCATGGACGCCCCATCCAGCCAGCATTACGCCAGGCATAATCAGCCACATCCACGACTACGCTAGCGTCCTGCGGGTCGCCGTCCTGCAGACGAGAGGCCGGGTCAGGCACGGCAAGACCGCTGTCGAGACGAAAACTATACTTGGTGCCCGGCGCACAGTTGACGTGAACTTCGTACATGCCGGCACCCACGTCACACATGGGAATCGTCTTACCACCCGCTACCTCAAGCGCAACGCCAGACGCATCGGGAGCCCACAGCCTGAAACGCACCCGACCGTCGGCCTGAATGACCGGCCCGTGCGTGTACTCATAGCATGGCAACGTGGAAACCACGCCAGAAACATGTAGCGGTTTGCTTACTGCTCGCAATGACATAGTGCTCTGCGCCTTTCAGTTTATTTATCAGGCGACAGACGGGCCGCGGTCTGCTATCGAATCTGACCTTATGCCGTGTGAGATTCGGCGCGATGCCAATGCCGCAGCACCACTCTGCGACGATGGCACGGCAACGAGCGAAGATGAGGCCTTTCCCAACTGCCAGTTGCGAGCAGAAAAAATACCACGCCGACGTTCTGGAATGCGATCCAGAGCCACGTCAGGCCGTAAGCTCTGGTAAGCACTTAGGTAGGC
The DNA here is from genome assembly GCF_008369125.1 of Pusillimonas sp. ANT_WB101. Lineage (NCBI taxonomy): Bacteria > Pseudomonadati > Pseudomonadota > Betaproteobacteria > Burkholderiales > Alcaligenaceae > Pusillimonas > Pusillimonas sp. ANT_WB101. Next base: position 235,418 of record NZ_VOAY01000003.1, read on the forward strand.
AGGTGCCACCCGACTCCAGCTGAAATCAAGACGCATACCATTGGCCTGCATCGCCCGCCAGATAGCTGGCCGGTCATACAGCCCCACCGCCCGGCTTATGGCACTCATCATGTCATCTGGCCGGTCTCCGCTAAACAGCACGCCGGTCGCCGCCTGCATCGACGGCACCGCGCACTCTGGGCCGGGGTCACGTATGGTATCGACCATACCCCCGACACGCGAGCCTATCGGGATAGTGCCGTAGCGCATCGAATACAGCGGGGTGAGCCCAAACGGTTCGAACCGGCTGCCATGGAGCAAGATATCACCCCCTGCGTGCAGCAAATGTGCACGCTGCTCGTTAAAGCCTATACGCACACCACACCGCCCTGGGTATCGCTCAGCCATTTCCTGCAGCGCCCGCTCAATAGCCTTGTCGCCTTGCCCCATAAGGCAGACCTGCAGGCGCGGATGGGCATCCAGCGCCATGGGCAAAGCGTGCAGCGCTACATCTGCCATCTTTTGTGTTGTCAGACGACTGCCCATTATCAGAACAATACGCGAGCTATCCTCATCAACATCAAACACCCGCTGCAATTCAGCTTTGCAGAAAGACTTGTTTTCCATATGTCGGATTGAAAATGGTCGATTCTTCAAATATCGGTCAGCCTGAGGGTTCCACAATGCCATGTCTATGCCGTTGGGAATGGCAATGGTCTGCGACCGTCTGTGTAGTAGATCTTCCTGAAGCCCGCACCCAAAGTCAGGGGTGAGAATCTCTCTGGCATATTGATGGCTCACAACCGTGATCAGGTCCGAGCAACGTATGCCTGCCTTAAGAAAATTAATACGTCCATTGTGATCCAGACATGCTTCCTGCAGCAAGGAATCTTCGTTTATGCCTATACGTGATGCACGATCGACAGAAAAGTCTCCCTGAAAAGCAAGATTGTGCAAGGTAAGCACAGAACGAACGTCATCCACACGCAGCTGACGCATAAATAGCGGCGTCAGTGCGGCATGCCAATCATGAGCATGTACCACGTGGGGGCGCGGTACCGAAGCAATGCCGCGCGCAAGCCGCGCCGCAGCGCATGACAGTGCGGCATAACGTAAGTCGTTGTCATCAAAGCCTTCGCCATCAGGCCCAACATATAGCATATCGCGGTCATACAGGGCGTCGTTCACCAGTGCCAGCACAGGTATACCCAGCTCAGGGCAATCGCCAGACAGCAATACTGCATCACCACCCGGCAGACCACACAGTTGCGCGACTTCATGTACGCGCTCCAGTTGCTCCACCACGCCCCTGTAGGCGGGCAAGAGCAGGCGTACATCTACTCCATCCTCAGCCAACGCATAGAGCATGCCACTCACGGCATCGCCGAGACCCCCTGTTTTTGCGAGGGGGTAAGCCTCGGCACTCACAGCCAATACTTTTAGTGTCACGATTATTCTCCTGTTTAGGCATCAATAGCCACGAATGTCGCCGGATGCTATGGGTCGCCTAAGACATCACGCCTGCCCAGGTGTCTGAGCTTTTCCCCTCGGCTGCACAATTTCTGCAAAAATTACCGGTAACGTAAAAGCTGTCGAGGCAATACGTCCCTTTATGCGGGGCGACAGTTGTATACCTGGTATCAAGCAAGATTCATGCCGGGTGACGATTGAACGCACGTCGGGCAGTGCTTTAATTGTTTTCAGGAAGACGCAGATTCACCTGCGAAGGAGATGCGTGTGCGCTCCCCACTGCGATGCTTTAAGGTGGGCTCCCTCCAGCGATGCTTTCACGTGCCATGATGACTTCAGCGCACATGCCCAGCGCACTCATTACACGCAAATGAGACGGGAGTAACTGTATGAAATGCCATATCCCATGGGTGAAAGCCCTCAGGCCTGAAGTTGGGCATGCAACTTGCCTGCAGAACAGGACGCGATCAAGGCTGACATCAGGATTCGGCCGATGATCCATCGACGCGGCATTTTTTTCGGGAGGCACAGCCATGCAGGAACATTTACAGCCCAACCATAAGACGCGGCCACACGTAGACTTTTTGCAGGCACATGTGCCCGAGCCGCCGGACTCAAACCCGGAGGTTCCTCCTGAACAACCACCTCAGCCAGCCCCGGACAGGGAAGTGGACCTTCCCCCGCGAGAGGCTCCTGAGCGGATCAACGATCCGCAACCCGGCAAAATGAGATGACCTATTTAGCGGATGCCAGAGGCTTCCTGGATGTCGTCTTCGTCGCTCCCGTACTCTTCAAGACGGTTGTAAAGCGTCTTGAGGCTGATCCCGAGCATCTTGGCGGCTGTTTTCTTGACGCCGCCACACTGCTTGAGCGTTGCAAGAATGAGCTGACGGTTGGCTTCAGCCAACGAAACACCCACGGCAACCATGACATCGTTATCACGGGCTGGCGCGTATTCGCCAAGACCAAAGAAGTTGGCATCGCTTTTTATGAGTTCATCGCTAAGTATGTAGTTGCGATACACGTAATTACGCAATTCGCGGATATTTCCCGGCCACGAATAAGCCTGAATGGCCTCGATGGTTTCGGGGGCAAATCGCTTGCGGGTTTTATGCTCTTCATTGATTCGGGCCAAAAAATGCTCGGCCAGCATCACCACGTCGCCATCACGTTCGCGCAACGGAGGAAGCTCCAGCGGAAATACGCTAAGCCTGTGGTAAAGGTCTTCGCGCAGTACACCGCTGTCTACGGCCTGCTCGGGGCTGCGGTTGGTGGCCGCAACAATACGGACGTCGGCTTCGATTTCTTCGTGTGTACCCACACGCATGAAACGCCCGGTTTCGAGCACACGCAGCAACCTGACCTGAAGCTCCATCGACATTTCGGTAATTTCGTCGAGAAAGACGGTACCGCCGCGAGCGCGCTCAAAGTACCCCTTGTGCTGACGATCAGCGCCGGTAAAGCTGCCTTTCTCGTGCCCGAACAGCTCACTTTCGATCAAGTTGGGCGAGATTGCGCCACAGTTGATCGGCAAAAAGGGTTTGTCGTGCCGGGGGCTGGCCAAGTGTATGGCTTCGGCGGCCAGCTCTTTTCCGGTGCCGCTTTCGCCCACCAGCAGCACCGTCGCCTGCGTAGGCGCCACTTTTTCAATGTACGTGCGCAGCAACTGCATGGCCCGAGAGGCGCCTATCATTTTGGCGAATGCTTCGCCACTGCCTGGGGCGGGCGTGGACACAAACGACTTGAGATTGTCGAGGGTAGTACGCAAACGTCTGAGGCTGACGGGCTTGAGCAGATAATCAGCAGCACCGCAGCGCAGAGCCTCTATGGCACTGTCAACGCTGGAATGGCCTGTCATAAACACGACCTGGGTACCCACCAAATCAAGGCCCTGCCAGAACTCCATGCCATTGCCATCGGGCAAATTCATATCAAGCAAGATGACGTCTGGCTGCTGTCGCTCTATTTGTATACGGGCTTGGCGGATATCTCCGGCCATCGCAGTGGTATAGCTTTCATCGTTTGCTATCTCAGCGATCAGTTCTCTGATGGCGGTGTCGTCATCCACAATTAAGAGGTGAGCCATATTATCTTCTTGAAAAAACTTCTCCTTGGCGGAAAATACCGCTTACTTTACCTGCAAGGCTTTAAAAAATGTAAGCCTAAGCGTTCCGCCTGCTTTATTGATTGCAACACAACTACCATTACACATATCGTACGCGGTTTGCACTTTGTAATGGCAAGCCAACCTTGAAAATTGTAAGAAAAAGCGAATTCTGATACAACAATTAGCGCTTTCCCATCAAAGATAAAACATATGATCAAATCTTCTAAGATATTGGGCCGATCAGCCGCTGCATTCGACCTGGCAAGGGCGATTGTAAAAGCGGCACCCACCGACGCGAGTGTACTAATTATTGGTGAAAGTGGCACAGGCAAAGAAATCGTTGCCCGTGCACTGCATAACCGTAGCAACCGAAGCGAACAAGCTTTTGTGGCCATAAACTGCGGCGCCATCACACCGACGCTGGCCGAGAGTGAACTGTTCGGGCACGAAAAAGGCAGCTTTACCGGAGCAGCCGCTACCAGCATTGGCTGCTTTGAGCGGGCCAACAACGGCACGCTTTTTCTGGACGAAGTAACCGAAATGCCACTCGCCATGCAAGTGCTGTTGCTGCGCGTGCTGGAAAGCGGCACCTACCACCGCGTGGGCGGTTCAACACTGCAGGAAGTGAACGTGCGCATTATTGCCGCGACCAACCGAGACCCCAAAGAGGCAATTCAGGCGGGGATATTCAGGTCTGATCTTCTGTACCGGCTTGCGGTCTTTCCGATCAGGGTGCCTTCGCTGCGCGAACGTAAACCTGATATTGCTTACCTGGCACAGCGATTTCTCGACGAATTCAACCTTCAAGAAAACACGCAAAAGACGTTTTCCGCCGACGCGCTTCAAAACCTGGAGGCGTATAACTGGCCCGGCAATATACGCGAGCTCAAAAATACAGTAATGCGCGCGTTCATTATGGCAGATGACAAGCTGGTCATTGCGCCCATAAACCCTGTATTTAGCGCCACCCCTCCCGAAGTCAAACACGGCTACCTGAAGATACCTATTGGCACCCCACTGAATGACGCCCAACAAGCCATCGTTGCCGCCACCCTGGAACACTACGATGGTGACAAGCGGCGCGCTGCATTAGCACTGGGCATAAGTACCAAAACGTTGTACAACCGACTGGGCCAGCCTCACAATGCAAGCAAAGATTAAAAATCATTTCAAAATTACTTATGTTTCGATTGGCATTTCTTACACCAATCGGTAAATATATGCCTTCTTGACACCTGTTTTCATGCGTTATCCCTTGGTTTCTCTGAAATAAAAATTGGCATGATTATTGCTTGATGTACTAATAGACATCGCTTTTTGTCATTCAGAAAACACAGGAGATACAAATTGGCACAAATAAGCCATGAACTGCAGGCACGTCAGCAAACTTCGCTGACGCCGCGCCTCCAACAGTCTGTCAAGCTGCTGCAGATGTCTACGCTAGACTTCAACCGTGAAGTGCTTCAGGCATTGGCAAGCAATCCTTTTCTTGAAGAGCCCGATGAAGAGGCTACGGCTTCCGCATCCGAAGACGTAAGCGTCGACGACAGCGCGACTTCTGCCGAGTTTGACAGCGCTCACGACACAAACGGCCGAGACAACGCTGAAAACCTGGGGTCGTCAGATCAGCCAGAGATACAGCAAATCGAAGCTTCGACCGACGGCCCCACTGAGTATTCGGGGGACTACCCATCGACCAGCCGACAAAGCCATGACGGCGCCGGCAGCGATGTGGGCGAGTGGGCTCGCAGTGAGACCAGCCTGCAGGAAGCCCTGCTGGCTGACTTGACCGGCCGCGCACTCAGCGAGCGCGATCACCTTCTGGCACTCTATATAATTGAAGCCATCGACGATGATGGGTATTTAAGGGTTCCATTTGAAGAGCTCGCCGCCCCCTCTCAGTTTCAGCCTCCCGTCCAATCCCACGAATGGGAATGCGCGCTTTCGCTGGTTCAGCATTTAACAACACCTGGTATCGCTGCACGTTCTTTAACAGAATGCCTGACCTTGCAACTTGAGGCCATGCCCGACGACACAGCAGGGCGCGATGCGGCCTTGCGTATTGTTGATGGCGAGCTTGAGCGCTTGGGCAGGTGTGACTATGCGGGTCTGGCACGTTTTGCAGGATGCACAGAAGATGAGGCGCGCGAAGCCGGCATGCTCATACGGCAACTTAGCCCTCGTCCAGGCCAAAAACATACAGCTATAGACCCTTCGACCTACATTATTCCGGACGTTATCGTGCGCAAAGTCGGGCGTTTGTGGGTCGCCACCAACAACAGGGAAGCGGCACCGCAGGCCCGCCTAAACCATGCCTATGCCCAGATGTTCCGTAAAACACGCTATGACGAACGAGCGTTGATGGCACAGGCTTTGCAAGAGGCACGTTGGCTTATGCGAAGCCTGGAGCAACGTTCGCAAACCATACAACGTGTGGCCCAAGCTATTGTTGCCCGCCAGCAGACATTTTTTGACTACGGTGAGATTGCGTTGCGCCCGCTCATGCTCAGTGAAATTGCAGAAGAGCTCGGCATGCATGAATCTACCGTTTCACGGGCAACCAGCCACAAATACCTGGCATCGCCGCGAGGGGTATTTGAATTCAAGCATTTCTTTTCGCGCGAGCTATCGACGCGCTCGGGCGGCACCTGTTCAGCAGGTGCCGTGCGAGCATTAATACAGGAAATGATTGACGCAGAAAACCCAAAAGAACCACTTTCGGATGTAACCCTGGCCAGCCAACTGGCGCGCGAAGGCATTGTCGTGGCGCGTCGCACCGTGTCAAAATACCGCGCCCAGATCAAGTACCCACCGGCAGAGCTGCGTCGGGCCCCTTAAAGCGCTCTTGCTCCCGCAAGAGCCGAAGATTCAAAACGATGAAGATGGCAAAATGACGGTTGCCGATAAAAAGGAAACCGCCATGCAACGCCCCTCATTGCCCGTTATCGCCCTGATTGGTACCGGTGGCACCATTGCGGCTACGGCTGATACACGCACTCAGCTTTCGAACTACACCGTCACTGAACCCGTCAATGCGTTGCTGCACGCTGTACCGCAAATCTCTGCAGTCGCTTCCATACGAACACAGCAGGCATTTAACGTGGACAGTCGGGAAATCACCAGCACCATGCTGCTGCGTCTGGCCAGATCAGTACGTCGTACCCTGGCACAGCCCGATATCGATGGTGTGGTCATCACGCATGGCACAGACACGCTCGAAGAAACCGCGTATTTCCTTAGCCTGGTCGTGCGCAGCGAAAAACCGGTTGTGCTGGTAGGTGCCATGCGTCCGGCATCGGCCATTAGTGCCGACGGTCCACTTAATCTGCTTAATGCTGTACTCGTGGCAGCGTCACCCGGTGCACGTGGTCTGGGCGTTGTGGTAACGCTTAATGATGAAATCCATGCAGCTCGTTATGTAAGCAAGACAAATACAACGCGTGTTGATGCCTTCAGCTCAGGCCAGCAAGGCGCCCTCGGTACCATTCACAACGGTATCGTGCAGTTTGATCAGCTTCCTGTGCGCGGCTGGCCGCTGGCTGTGTCGCCTGAAGAAGGCTTTGATCTGACGGGCCTGCGGCAACTACCCCGCGTGGATATTTTGTACGACCATCAAGACGCCGGACGCCACCTTTATGAAGCATCGATCAAAGCTGGCGTACAGGGCATGGTCGTTGCCGCATGCGGTAATGGTGGGCTCACGCCCCGCGCGTCCCTCGGTTTACGTATGGCGGCAAAGCACGGCATTGTATGTGTGCGTGCCAGTCGCACCGGCTCTGGCATGGTGTCTTGCGCGCCCGATGACAGCCGCTACAACTGGGTAGCGGCCAATTCACTTAACCCGCAAAAAGCGCGTCTATTGCTTATGCTGTCACTTACTCGCACCACAGATTGCCGCACCATACAAGCGTGGTTCGATCACCGCTAAGCCGGGCGTGTCACTTAGCAAACATGCCTGGTCGCGTCGATTTACAAATATATCTGGTCGTACCGCCATACAAAGATGTCTGTTTACGCCGCTTTACAAAGTTGTCTGGTTGCACCGCTGTACAAATGTGTCTGGCCGCGTCCTGAACGGAAAACGCCTGCTCAGCCCGCCTTGTCCCAGTCGAGCGAACGCTGACTCTCAAAGCGGCGCATGCTTCCCGTATAGGGGTCTTTAAACTCGATGGCACGAGACAACAACTGCAGTGGCCTGCTGAAATCATCAGCTTGCGCATACTCGCGCAGCACAGGGTAAAACCCGTCATTACATATGGGTATGCCCAACGCACTCATGTGCACACGCAACTGGTGCTTGCGCCCGGTATGCGGGTAAAGGCGATACAGGCCCAGCGCCGAGCGATGCTCAGCCAGATCAATAAGGGTTTCGCTATTGGGTTCGCCCTCAATCTCTTCCACAACAAACTCGTCCACCTTGGCCTGCAAACGACTGCGATACACCATTGGCAGCGACAGATCAGGCCTGATGGGCGCAATGGCCTCGTACTCTTTTTGCACCGCACGCTGTTGAAAAAGACTTTGGTACGCACCACGATGCTGCGGATCAATGCAAAACATCAGCACCCCTGCCGTATCACGATCCAGCCTGTGCAGAGGGCTAAGTAGCGGCAGGTCAAGCGACTGCCGTAAACGTGTCAGCGCGGTTTCTTTCAGATGGCGTCCACCCGGTATGCTTGCAAGAAAATGGGGCTTGTCCACAACCACCAGGCAATCATCGCGATACAAAACAGGCAGATCAAAAGGGATGCTGACTTCGGCGAGCACCTCTCGGTAGTACCACAGCCAGTGCAAAGGCATGTAGGGGCTGTCGAAGTGCTGTGCGGTGCCGTCCCCATCAACGATCTCGCCGCGCGCCAGCCTGTCGAGCAACACCTGTGCCGGCATATACGGAAACCGCTGCACCAGAAAGTCACGCAACAATAGCCAAGGTCCCTTAGGCAAAAAAACCCGGCTGGGTGCCACCCCTTCGCGCACAGGCAAAGGGGGCGTAGACGCAGCCTTGTCGGGCACACTCATGCTGCGTCAGGCAACACTGGGCTGCTCGGCGCCAATACGACGACGCTGCTCGCGCCCGCCCTGCCTGAACCAAACCAGCATCAAAAGAGCCAGTGCCGGTATATATACCCAGAACTCGGAGGGCCTCGCCTGGTTAGGCACCAGCACTTGGGCAATGTCCCAACCTTGCTCCCAACCAGCCCGCCGCGCCTGGCTCCCAAACCGTACCGACGCTATTTGAGCCTGATCACCAAACGCCATGACCGTAAGCCCCGCTGCCATCAGACGTTGCTGCGCAGCGCTGTCACCCGTGGCGGAGCTGGCTTCAGGCAACAAAGGCACCGGCACTGCGACTGTTTTTTCAAGCTCGTCACCTTCAATGTTCATACCTTTGAGCACGGCAACCAGGCGGCCTTTGGCCGGCATATCAGCAACGATCTGGAGCAGCTGCGAAGCCGGCTCAGCGGTGTATTTGTCGTAAAGTTGGTTCATGAACCAGTCTGGCCTGAACAGGGCAAAGGTAACCAGCAACAGCAACGCGATTTCAATGACAGTTGCCTTGATGCGCATCCACCCCATGGTCGCCGCCGCAAAGGTCAATGACGCAATGGTTGCCCCGCTGACAACAAGAAACAGCTCCCACCAACCTGTGACGTCGATGAGCAGCAGCATGGGGTTAAAGATAAACATAAACGGCAGCACGGCAGTACGCATGGCGTATGTCACGCCCTGAATACCGGTTTTGATGGGATCTTCACCCGAGATGGCAGCCGCCGCAAACGTTGCCAGCCCAACCGGCGGCGTGATGTCCGCCATAATGCCGTAATAAAAGACAAACATGTGAACAGCAATAAGTGGGATCACCAGCCCGCTCTGCGCCCCCAACTCCACCACGACGGGCGCCATCAATGTAGCCATCAGGATGTAGTTGGCTGTGGTGGGCATGCCCAACCCCAGAATCAGGCAGACACCCGCTGTAAAAAACAGCATGGCCAGCACGCTGCCCATGGAGATGATTTCCACGAACGAGGTCATGCGCAGCCCAAGGCCTGTGAGCGTAATAGCGCCCACAATAAGCCCCGCCGTGCCGCACGCAATGGCGATACCTATCATGTTGCGCGCGCCCTCTTGCAGACCAAGAATGGCTTCCGACACCCCCTTTTTGATCGCCGGAGCAACCTGCTGTTTACGAAACCAGGCGATCAGTGGACGCTGTGTGAGCATCTGGAACAGCATGGCGACCACAGCCCAAAAGGCGGACAACCCTGCCGACAAGTTTTCAATAGCCAGACACCACACCAGAATGCCGATAGGAATCAGGTAATAAAGCCCGGCACGTACGGTAGGCCATGGCTCTGGGCGAACTGGGTTGGTAATGCTTATTTCAGTAGACAGGTCGGGATGCGACGCGGCAACGTAGAGCAGCCACACATACAGAACCAGCAGTATGCCAAGCAGAATCCAGATGGCCGCCGCACCCGCAACGGCCTGCACGCCCATACCTATCCAGTAGATCAAGCCCATCACAATAAGCGTACCGGCAATACCCATGCCCCAGCCCGCCATCTTCTGCAAGATGGTGCGAGGCTTGCCTGCGCCCATCATGGGCTGTATGCCCAACTTGAGCGCCTCAATGTGCACAATGTAAAACAGGGCAATATAAGAAATCGATGCTGGCAACAAGGCATGACGAATAACATCGGTATACGGTATGCCCACGTACTCGATCATGAGGAACGCCGCCGCCCCCATCACGGGCGGCATAATCTGGCCATTGACCGACGACGCGGTTTCAATGGCACCCGCACGAATGCCACCATAACCCGCGCGCTTCATCAGCGGGATGGTAAAAATACCGCCAGTTACCACGTTGGCCACCGACGACGCCGAAACCAGGCCATTTACTGCTGACGACACGACAGCCACTTTTGCGGGGCCGCCACGCAAATGGCCAAGCAAGGCAAACGAGACCTGCATCATGTAATTGCCGGCACCACAGCGGTCAAGCAATGACCCCAGCAACACAAAAATAAATATATAAGACACCGAGACACCCAGGGCAACGCCGTACACCCCTTCTGTCGTCAGCCACATATGGGAAACCAGCCGCTCGATGGAAGCACCGCGATGCGCCAGCGCATCGGGCAGCCACGGGCCGAGAAACACATAGGCAATAAACACCATACCCAGAATCGCCATGGGCGCACCCAGCGAACGCCGTGTTACCTCAAGCAGCAGCACCAAGCCTATGGCCGCCACCGTGATGTCCATGGTGGTTGGGATGCCCGGGCGCATGGCAAGCTCGTTGTACATGAGAAACAGGTATGAGCCGCACAACCCCGCAATAATGGCCAGCACCCAGTCATGCCATGGCATGACATCGCGTGGTGACGATTTGCGTGCTGGATAGGCCATATACCCAAGAAACATAGCAATGCCCAGATGAATTGCGCGCGCCTCAGTATCATTGAATATGCCAAAGCTGAACGTGAACGGCAGCGGCGATGCGAACCAGAGCTGAAACAGCGACCAGAGCACAGCGCCACCAAAAAGCACCGCGCCAGCAATGCCGGCGACGTCGCGTCCACCCCGGTCTACGTCAGCAACGAGTTGCTCCAGGTGAGCATTAGCCTGCTCCTGCGTCTCGGATATCGTGCTCATGAATGTTTTCCTGATGTATTGTTGGCGCTCTGGTCAGCACATTGCAGACAACAGGCGCACCATACTGATGCGGGTGTTATTGCAGCACACGGAAAATGGCGGCGTTGCCGCCAGGCGTGGCCCCAAAGCATGGCATGACAGCCCGGCCTAGAACACCGACGGGCGGCCTGCAGCCGCCCGATGGCAAAACCATTGAAATGCTTACCGGGGCGTGCCAAACGGCATTATGCCCCGAACCTCTGACCTTTACAGCAGGCCTTTTTCTTTGAAGTATTTCTCAGCACCCGGATGCAGCGGTGCCGACAGACCGTTTCCGACCATGTCTTTGGCTTCAAGGTGACCAAAGGCAGGGTGCAGCTTTTTGAAGTCTTCAAGATTGTCGAATACCGCTTTGACGACCAGGTAAACGGTTTCGTCAGGTACGTCTGACGACGTTACAAAGGTTGCCAGCACACCGTAGGTTTCGGTGTCATTTGGGTTGTTGGGGTACAGGCCAGCCGGTATGGCTACCTTGGCATAGTACGGGTAGCGATCAACCAGGGCATCCACGGCCGGGCCTGTCAGCGACACGAGCTGAGCAGCGCAAGTAGTGGTGGGATCCTGAATGTTTGCAGATGGGTGGCCTACCCCATAGAAAAAGCCATCGATCTTGCCGTCGCACAATGCCGAGCCATGCTCATCAGGACGCAACTCGGAGGCCAGCGAAAAGAAGGAGTAGTCTGCGCCACGCTCTTTCAGCAGCATATCCATGGACGCGCGCGTGCCAGAACCGGGGTTGCCGACGTTGAATCGCTTGCCTTTGAAATCATCAAAAGACTTGATATTGGCTTCTTTGCGTGCCACAACGGTAAAGGGCTCGGGATGAAGTGAGAAAACCGAACGCAGTTTCTCGAACTTTCCCGCTTCCTTGAACTGACCTTCACCGTTATAGGCGTTGTAGCCCACGTCAGACTGCACAACGCCGAGGTCAAGCTCGCCGGCCTTGATGGTGTTGACGTTGAACACCGACCCGCCGGTAGACTCGACGGAACAACGCACGCCGTGTTTGGCACGGTCTTTATTGACCAGTCGGCAGATCGCCCCGCCCGCTGCATAATACACACCCGTTACGCCGCCCGTGCCGATACTGACGAACTTTTGCTGGGCCGCTGCTGGCAATGGTGACAACATGGCGGCAAACATCGCTGCCGCCCCTGCCGTGAGTGCCAGCCGCTTATTGAGCGATGACGGAAAAAACTTACGCATAACGATCTCCCTATACTTTCTAATAAGCCGACTTATGTCAGCCAGTTGCGCCACATTTGCGCGTTTGGCCCAAATGCTTGCAAAACGTGCGGCGTGTGGCCACAAGAACAGCGATTTTCTCGCATGATGTATCCCCGACCCGTATGCTACCTCGACTATTCGCGCAAGAACAAAGGTTTACATGAGGGTTTGTACGGAGAGTGTGGTGATTCTGTTAATGACTAAACGCAGGCTGAAGGGCACACCGGGAGGCATGTGCCCTTCAGCCTGCTGCCCGACGCAAAGCCTCAGCGCGGTTTTAGTGTTTGGTCAGACAACAGCGCAACCACCTGCCAGCCTCTACCCCAAAGCGGTGTCCAGCAGCATCATTAGCACAAAGCCAATGATCAGGCCCTGAGTGGCGGCCGACTCGTGCCCCTGACGGTGTGATTCGGGAATGATTTCATGGCTGATGACAAACAGCATGGCACCTGCCGCCGCAGCAAGGCCCCAGGGCAGCATGGCTTCAGACAGGCCAACAACGACCACGCCAATAATGGCGGCAATTGGCTCAATAAGGCCAGACAGCACAGCCACACCTACTGCCAGCAAGCGGCCGTAGCCCACGCTGGTCAAGGCCAGCGCAATGACCAACCCCTCTGGAATATCTTGCGCCGATATGCCTATGGCCAGTACCCGCGCGCCCACGTCATCTGGCCCACCAAAGCCCACACCAATTGACAAGCCCTCGGGGAAATTATGCAGACAGATGGCAAATACAAACAGCCAGACACGCTTTAATTTTTGCGTACTGGCACCTTCGACCCCTTTGACGAAATGCTCATGCGGCATAACCCTGTCGAGCAAAAGCAGACCAAAGGCACCAAAAAAAATGCCCGCGCTGACGATACCGCCGGCATGCCATGGGCCCGCCCCCTGTTCGCCCGCAATGGTGAGCGCAGGCAAAATTAGCGAAAACGAACTCGCCGCCAGCATGACACCCGCACCAAAACCCAGCATGGCGTCATTGGCGCGTTGTGAAAACTTGATTGAGAGCACCACAGGGAGCGTCCCGACACTCGTAGCAACCGCCGCCACAAACCCCCAGCGCACAGCCCCCAACAGTTTGGCGTCATCGACAACCAGCCGGGCATACATATCCACAAGCACCAGCACAATCAGGATGGCAACGGACAGCACGGCAACCAGAAACTCTGGTCTGGAGGTACTTGAATTTGGCAGAGTAGACACTGTTTTATTCCACGATACGGCCTGAGGCCTGGTCGGTGTCGGGCTCAGGCACCGGCGTTACGATGAGATCGAGTCGTTCGCTTTCAAAGTCGGCATGCAGCGGCTCAACGTCAGGCATGCGCTTGTGGGCTTTTGAAGACAGCTCGCCAAACCTTGCCGCTTTCCCGTGCAGGCCTTGCTGGCCCGCAACGGCTGTTACGGTACTGTTGTACTGCCGCCGCACAGTTTCGAGCGTATCACCCAGTTTCTTCAGTCGCTCTGCCACCACCACCACTTGGTTGTAAACATCACCGGCACGATCACTAAGCGCCTGAGCTTCTTCGTTGCTGTGCGCCATCATCCACAAATTGGCAACGGTTTTTAATATGGGCATGAGTGTGGTGTGAGAGACCAGAATCACACTGGACCGGTAACCATACTCAAACAAGTCAGGGCTATGCCTGAGCGCCTCAATATACGCCGGCTCAATCGGCATGAACATCAATACAAAACTGGGGCTGCGCATGCCGACCAGATTGGTATAGTCTTTGCGCGCCAGGTCATCAATATGGTTGCGCACGGCCTTGACGTGGGCATCAAGTGCTGCCTCTCTGTCAGCCAGCTCTGTGGCGGCAACGGCACGTTCGTAGTCAACCAGCGACACCTTACTGTCGATGACCATATGCTTTTGATCGGGCAAGGTCACCACGAAATCAGGCTGACGGCTATTGCCTTCGCCATCCTTGAAACGCGGTTGGGCCTTAAAGTGCGCGTCTTTCATCAGGCCAGCAAGCTCAAGCGTGGTTTCCAGCTGGATTTCACCCCAATTGCCCGTAGTCTTCTTGTCACCCTTGAGCGCCTGGGCCAAGGTATTGGCTTCTGCGCTAATCTTTAACCCCATTTCCATGACGCGGCGCACTTCAGACCCCAGCGACGCGTTGCCTCGCACGGTTTCATCATGAACCTGGTTGACCCTGCTTTGAAAACTGTCGATCTGATCGCGCAACGGTTTAAGCATGGCATCAAGCGAGACGCGGCTATTGTGGGCAAACACCCTGCCCTTTTCTTCAAGTATCTGGCTTGCCAGGTTTTCAAACTCGGTTTTAAGCTGGGCTCGCGACTGTTCGAACCCTTTTTTCATTTCCTGAAAGCCAGCAAGTTTCTCGGTATGCACCGCCTGCAGTTCGGCCAGAGATTTTTCAAGCGTGGAAACTTGCAATGCAAGACGATTGCGGTCGAGCTCGCGGGCATCAAGATTGGCGTGGGCCTCAGCCAGCCGCTCGCGCAGGTTTTGCACGGTAGACTCGGCAGCAGCCAGTGTGCGGTCGGTATGCGCATGCAGCTGCTCATGTTCCGCCATGGTATCTCGCAACGCTTGCAGCTGGCTGCGCGCCTCGTCACGTTGCTCGGCGTGCTGTGCCGCCGTCGCGCTTGCAGCCACCTCGGCAGCGTGGACCCGAGCCAGGCGTGATCGCGCAAACATAGCGACAACCACCCCGCCTGCCACGACGCCTGCCAGTACCAGCACGAGTTCCATTACGCCAAAAGCAAGATGCTGCATGTTTTTTTGTCCATTTAACGGATAAAGCCGATCTTGCAAACTCGCAGACCGGCAGGCCTTTCATCATGATAAATTATTACCCCTGAACCAAGCATTCACGGCGCATTATTGCAGCGGCGGCCTTTTACGCCCCGCAATGCCAACGGACGATATCATGCGCAACACCATTCTACGTATGGCAGGCCTGACAGCACTGGTTGTTTCGTGCACTGTCAGCGCAGCTGGCAGCGTATGGCCGCCGCCGGGCAAGCCAGTACAAATCGCAGTACTTTCGCCAGCCGGTGGGGGCATCGACGCGCCACTTGCCAGGCTGCTCGCCCAAAAACTAACGACACACCTGAACACACCGTTTACCTTCATCGGTCACGCCCCGCCGCATACCACCTCTCAGCCCAACAAAGCCTTGCAATTGGTTTTAACCGGCGTAGGCATGCAGACAACCCGGCCAGGCATGTACAGAGCCATGCCCTTTGACCCGCGCGAACACTACATGCCTGTCAGTCTCGCGGCCCGGTTTCCCACTATCATTGCGGTTACCAAGGCATTGCCCGTAAACAACCTTGACGAGTTCACGCGCTATCTGCGCCTTAATCCGGGGGTCGTCAACGTGGCATCCAGCGGCAATGGCAGCGTTTCTCATGTGGCGAGCATGCTGTTCATGACCCTGACCGACACCAATATGGTGCCTGTTACGTTCAGCTCTGCCAGCCAGGCCACGAGCAACCTGGTTTCAGGAGAAATCCAGTCTATGTTCCATGTGGCTCCCGAAATCGCTGAGCAGGTAAAGCGGCACAAGATAAAGGCACTAGCAGTCATGGGCAACAAAAGGCTAAGCAGCTTGCCACACGTGCCCACCACCACTGAGCTGGGCCACCCAGAGCTGCAGCAGGCACTATGGCTCGGCCTTATGGCGCCCAAAGAAACGCCTGCTGAAACCATAAAGAGCGCCAATACGGCCCTCAATGAGGTGCTGGCTGACCCTGATGTCATGGCACGCATAGCTTCTATGGGTGCCATAGTCCAAGGGGGCACTCCACAAGAATTCGACAGGCGGCTAAGCACCGAGCTTGCCAAGTGGCGGGCGTTGCTTACAAACGGCTACGGCCCGCCGTCATTTCCCTAGCAACTTGGTTTGTGGTGATGCTTGCAATGGCTTTTTATGTTGCTCGCAAGGTGCGCGAGGCGTTATGTCCGCGCACCAACTGCCGTTTACTTTTTCACACCAAAACAGTTTTCAAGCCGGGGAAACTCTCCGTCGCGCACCTCATTGGCATACTGCTCCACAGCCAGACGTATCTGCGAACCAATGTCGGCAAATTGCCTGGCAAACTTGGGGATGCGGTCGCCGCTCAGGCCCAGAATGTCTTCTGTGACCAGAATCTGGCCGTCACATGCCGGCGATGCGCCAATACCAATGGTTGGAATATCAAGCGTTTCTGTAATGCGCCGCCCCAATGCCTCAGCCACACCCTCAAGAACAACCCCAAATGCGCCCGCGTGCTGATGCGCAATGGCGTCCTGCAGAATGCGTTCGGCCGACTCGTCGGTCATGCCCTGGGCCTTGAAGCCCCCCATGGTATTGACGTACTGCGGCATTAGCCCTACGTGAGCGAGCACCGGTATGCCACGTTCAACCAGAAACCGTGTCGTTTCAGCCATGGTTACGCCGCCTTCCAGCTTGACACCATCGGCGCCGCTGGCGGCCAGAATGTGCGCAGCGCTGGCAAATGCCTGCTGAGGAGATTGCTGGTAGCTACCAAACGGCATATCGGCAATAATGCAGGCATGCTCGGTAGATCGCACAACTGCGGCGGCATGGGCAGCCATTTGTTCAACCGTAAACGATAGTGTGTCTGGCAAACCGTAAGCCACCATGGCAGTCGAATCGCCGATTAGTATCATATCCAGCGCTTCGTCCAGCAAGCGCGCGAAAGGGGCGCTATACGACGTCAGGGCGGCAATTTTGCGCTCGCCCTTGTAGGCCATAAGTTGTGGCACGCTTATACGTTTTGCCTGGCGATGAACACTCATGTAGATCTCCTTTACACAGATGGCCCGACGGAGCCTGTATATATATACTACCTTGCATTGCAGCAATCGTATAACCAAAGATATTGCGGCCTGACACAGCCCCGTGTCCACCTGCCGCACTCACGTGTATCAGCAAGGAGGAAAAATGTCAGTGCATCCAAACATTATCGAATTCCATGACGGCCGCAGCGCTCCGCAACTTGGGTTCGGAACATGGCAGATCGATGACGACAAGGTCACTTCCGTAGTACAGACCGCCATCGAGGCCGGATACCGCTCCATCGACACTGCGGCCATCTACGGCAATGAAGTCGGCGTAGGCAAGGGTATATCACAGTCGGGGGTTGCACGTGATGAACTCTTCATCGCGACCAAGCTCTGGAATGATCGCCACGGCCATGACATCTCGCGAGCAGCTTTCCAGGAAAGCCTGGAAAAGCTTGGCCTTGACTATGTCGACTTGTACCTTATCCACTGGCCTGTTCCAAAAAACGACCTTTATGTACAAGCCTGGGAGGCCATGATCTCACTGCGCGATGAAGGCCTGGCCAAATCTATCGGCGTGTGCAACTTTAATATTCCGCACCTGGAGCGCCTGCTGGACGAAACGGGTGTGTTACCCGTGGTCAACCAGATCGAGTTGCACCCCAACTTTCAGCAGGCCGCTCTGCGTGAGTTTCATGCAGAACATGACATCATCACCGAGGCGTGGAGCCCATTGGGCCGAGGCAGGCTGTGGGAAGATGCCACCCTAAAGCAGATCGCAAGCAAGCATAAGCGCACTGCCGCTCAGGTTTTGCTGCGCTGGCATCTGCAGCTTGGCAATATGGTGATCCCAAAGTCAGTAACGCCCAGCCGTATTGTTGAAAACTTGCAGTGCTTCGATTTTGCTCTGGACGACCAAGATATGGCAGCCATCGCAAGCCTGGATAAGGCCGACGGGCGCAGCGGCCCCGACCCAGACCTGTTCCGTTTGCCTAAATAGCACGGTCACTACAAGGTTGGTGCAACCAGGTCGGCCCTCTTGTCTGACCTGGCTGCCTGCTGCGGCGGGCAGCAATATAGCAGTGGTCCATATAACGCTTATGCCACCAGATCAGATCTCTTACCCAACAACCCGGCGATCCGCCTCGCCGGATTAAGGCGAGGTAGCTGTCTTGCCGCTGGGTGTGGCACCACGCCGGTCTGCCACAGCGCGAGCACCACCCGTCATAAAGATAGCCAGGCCAGGCGCGCAGGCGAATACGGCAAACAGCGCCAACGCCGCGTGTTGTGTACCAGAAACGCCACCCGGGCTGGTTAAGCCGGCCGCATTGGCCACCATGCCAGCCAGGGCCGCACCCATTGCCATGGCGTAAAGCTGCAAGGTGGTAATACCTGCCGACGCAATGTTCTCCTGCCCTTTCGGAGCAGATCGAAATACCCGTGTTAACAGATTGGGCCAGCATATGCCCACCCCCAACCCAACACCGAACAGCGGAAGCATCAGTATATTGACCAGGCCCGACCCACCCTCTGACAGTACTCCAAGCGGCATCAGAACTGCCAGCAAAGCCAGCGAGAGCGCCGAAACAACCGGCCCCATTCTGATCAGCATATTGACAACCCGTGTCGACCTGCCTGAACTTACGAAGGAGCCGGCAGTCCACCCTGCAGACAGCAGGGCCATCCAGTAGTCCGCGACCAATGGCGTTTTCCCGTGAATAATTTGGAGAAAGTAGGGAATATATACTTCGGTCGTTACCCCCATGCTTAATAACGCAATGCAGGCATAAAGACTGGCCAGCGCGGTACCAGACGCATACGTGCCCCGGGGCAGCAATGGGATGGCGGCCCGTTTGTCTAATCTTGCAATCCACAGGGTCAGTAATACACCGGCAGCCACCCCGGCAGAATTCCAGGCCAGGCTTTCTGGCACGCTTGCAATCGACACCACCAACACCGACAAGGCCAGCAGCATAATGCGTCTGAAAGGTGCCTGTGCACGTTGCATCTCTGTGCGCGAACGCGGTTGCAGTTGTGTATGCACCAACACGGCAAGCAAGCCTGCTATGGGCAGCACGGCCCAGAACGCCAGCCGCCAATGCCCTGTTTGCGCAAATATACCGCCTATGGCCGGCCCGGCGAGCGTTGCTACACCCCACATGCTGGAAACCAACACCATGGCGCGCGACCACAGGCGTTCCTCAAACACCAGACGCACGGCAGAATAACTCAAGCCCAATAACAGCCCGCCTCCCAAGCCTTGCGCTGTACGCCCTGCAAGCAGCCAGGGCATGGTCGGTGCCATAGCACAAACAATAGTGCCAAGAGAAAAAGCAAAAATTGCAAAAAGAAAGGCGTGCCTGAGCCCCATGGAATCCATGGTTTTGGGCGAGAGTGCTGAGCCGATGATGGAGGCGACCACAAACAGCGTCATGTTCCATGCGTAATAGGCCAGACCGCCGATATCTTCAACCACAGACGGCAGAATCGTGGTGACGATATACACGTTTACGGCGTGTACAGCCACACCACCAGCCAGGGCGAGGGAGCGTAGGCCGTTACGGCCCTGCAGCAGCTCGCTCCAGGACGACTCATAATGCTTCAATTATTTTCTCCTGCGTGCTCGCGAATGTAGCCCGAAGATGCTGCGCGCTTGTCCGATAATGACCCGGACCCGAACCGGGGCCCACTAGTGTATGCGACGGGCAATACCCCAGCATGCAGTAACACGCCAGCTGGCAGCGATACGCCTTGAACACGCGGCAGCATGCAGCAATACGCTATGCACACGCGGCAACGCACTCAGCCCATGGCACACCACTGGCGCCAAGAAAAACAGGCCCGTAAAGCGGGCCTGTTACACCGGCGAACCGGCTACGTAAAAGCAAACCTTAGGCTCAGTAATGAGGAGGACGCTCTTCGGTGTAGGGCTCAGGCCCGTCACTGTCGGCAGCCATCTGGCCCAGACGCTTGGCAAGGCTTGTGCACAGCGCACGCAGTTCGGCAATTTGCCGTTGCTGCGCGTAAACCTGTCGATTCAGCTCGTGCACCAGGTCTTCCTGCTGCGTCAGCTTAATTTCAATTTCTATGAGACGATCCTGATCTGACACAGCACACCCAAAATAGTGAAATAAACTGCCGCCTGCAAGGGCGGCAGTACAGCATGGTCGACTGCCTACTGCAGCAGATTACGCAAGGCAAATTGCATAATACCGCCGTGTCGGTAGTACTCTGCCTCGGTCGGGGTGTCGATACGTACGACTGCATCAAAAGCCACGCTACCAGCCAGTACACGCACGGTTGCCGGGATGCCACCTTGGTTTAGCCCGGTAATGCCCGTAATGGTGAATACCTCTTCACCCGTAAGCCCCAATGTCTCGGCATTTTGTCCTTCGGGAAACTGCAGTGGCAACACACCCATACCCAGCAAGTTAGACCTGTGAATACGCTCGTACGATTCAGCAATAACCGCGCGCACGCCTAGCAATACCGTGCCTTTGGCCGCCCAATCTCGCGAAGACCCCGAGCCGTATTCTTTGCCCGCCAGAATCACCAGCGGGATGCCCGCTTCAATGTAATTGCGCGAGGCGTCAAAAATGGTCGTGACCGGACCGCCACCCTGGGTAAAGTCGCGGGTGAACCCGCCTTCGGTACCTGGAGCCAGCTGGTTGCGCAGGCGAACGTTGGCAAACGTGCCGCGTATCATCACCTCATGGTTGCCCCGCCGTGATCCATACGAGTTGAAATCTTTAGGCGCCACGCCATGCTCGGTAAGATAAGCAGCTGCAGGTGAGGTTTTGGAGATGGAACCCGCCGGGCTGATATGGTCGGTAGTTACCGAATCGCCCAGCAGGGCCAGTACGCGCGCACCTGAAATATCACCAACCGGTGCAGGGTCGCGTGGCATATCGACAAAATACGGCGGTTTACGCACGTAAGTAGACGCCTCGTCCCATTCAAAAATATTGCCTTCGGGCGTAGGCAAACCTTGCCAGCGCTCGTCACCCGCAAATACATCGGCATAGCCTTTTTTGTACATGTCAGAGGCAATGGAGTTTTCAACAACGGCGGCAACTTCGGCTGCCGAAGGCCAGATGTCTTTAAGAAAGACCGGCTTGCCGTCTTTGCCAGTGCCCAGCGGCTGCTTGAACAGGTCGATGTTCATGGTGCCGGCCAGAGCATAGGCGACGACCAGCGGCGGCGACATCAGGTAGTTCATTTTAACTTCGGCGTGAATACGGCCTTCGAAGTTACGATTGCCCGACAGCACCGACACCACAGACAGGTCATGGCCAGTAACAGCCTGGCTTACCTCGGGAATGAGCGGGCCAGAGTTGCCAATACATGTGGTACAGCCATAGCCCACCAGGTTGAAGCCCAGCGCTTCCAGATAGGGGGTAAGGCCGGCCTTGTTGTAGTAGTCTGTGACCACTCTGGACCCAGGTGCCAGACTGGTCTTGACCCAAGGCTTGCGGCTCAGGCCACGCTCAACGGCATTTTTGGCCAGTAGCGCCGCAGCAATCATGACTGTCGGGTTAGAAGTATTGGTACACGAAGTAATGGCGGCAATAACCACAGCACCATGATCAATTTTGCATGCCGTGCCATCAGCGAGCGTAATGGCAACAGGGTCGGAGATTTGCGCATCCGGACCTGTGTCGTCGCTTACATGATTGGTAGGTTCTTCGGAGCGTACCTCCCACTTGCTTTGCGAAGGAGGATCAGAGGCCGGGAAAGACTCAAACACACCCTTGTCGTAGCCCTGGGGTTTTTGCTTGGGCAAGCCTACCAGAGCAGCCAGCGCACCCCGGAAGGCCTCTTGAGACTTGGACAGGGCAATACGGTCTTGCGGCCGTTTGGGGCCAGCGATAGACGGTTGCACTGTCGACAGGTCAAGCTCAAGTGTTTCAGAATAGCTGGGCTCGTGCTCAGGGTCGTGCCACATGCCCTGCTCTTTGGCATAGGCCTCGACCAGTGCAATCTGGTCTTCGCTGCGGCCTGTGAGCCTCATGTAGTCAAGCGTAACCTGGTCTATGGGGAAAATAGAGATTGTGGAGCCATACTCGGGGCTCATATTGCCAATCGTGGCGCGGTTGGCCAGTGGCACTGCAGCAACACCCGGGCCGTAGAACTCAACAAACTTGCCCACCACGCCATGTTTGCGCAACATTTCGGTAATAGTCAGCACCAGGTCGGTGGCGGTAGACCCTTCAGGGAGCGAGCCCGTAAGTTTGAACCCCACAACACGCGGTATAAGCATGGAGATGGGCTGCCCCAGCATGCCTGCTTCGGCCTCGATGCCGCCAACACCCCAGGCCACAACGCCCAGACCGTTGACCATGGGGGTATGTGAGTCAGTGCCCACACAGGTATCTGGGTATGCGATCAACTCGCCATCGGTTTCGCGCGTGAATACGACTCTGGACAGATGCTCAAGGTTAACCTGATGGACAATGCCTGTGCCGGGAGGCACAACTTTGAAATCATCAAAGGCGCTCTGGCCCCAGCGCAAGAACTGATAACGTTCGATGTTGCGCTGGTATTCAATTTCTACGTTTTGATCAAAGGCGGAGGCGGTACCAAACGCGTCAACAATGACCGAGTGGTCGATAACCAGCTCAACAGGTGCCAACGGGTTGATGAGGGATGGATCCCCACCCAGATCTTGCATGGCCTCGCGCATGGCGGCGAGGTCGACCACAGCAGGTACGCCGGTAAAGTCTTGCAGCACAACGCGCGCAGGG
Organism: Pusillimonas sp. ANT_WB101; assembly: GCF_008369125.1. Taxonomy (NCBI): domain Bacteria; kingdom Pseudomonadati; phylum Pseudomonadota; class Betaproteobacteria; order Burkholderiales; family Alcaligenaceae; genus Pusillimonas; species Pusillimonas sp. ANT_WB101. The sequence goes on from NZ_VOAY01000003.1 coordinate 258,408, forward strand.
GTAAAAGCAATCTCGCGATTAGGCTGTGAAGATGGATCCCATTGTGCAAGCGCACGAACATCGTCGGCAGACACCGAACCTTGGCCTTCATTGCGCAACAGGTTCTCTAACAGCACCTTAAGCCCGTATGGCAGCTTGGACACATCAAGGCCCTGATCGCGAAGCGCGTCGAGCTTGTAGATTTGATATTTTTTACCGCCGACATCCAGCGACCCTCGGGCCCCGAAACTGTTGGGATTATTCATTGCTTTTCTCCTGCGGAAATGAATCTGCCCCGTACCGCAACCGCTGGTTCAGCGAAGCGGAAACGCTTGCAGCATGAATGACAAAGCAAGGTCGGTTACCGTTCAGGGACTGTAATGCGGCACCCTAACCCTGGCACAGTACTGTGTGCTGCAGGCCCATATCGGCGCGCCGAACATGGTCATCATGTTACACGCTTTGCCGGGTGTTCTGCCAGCATGCTTGCTTTTTGCATCGCCACTCGGGCGTCATGGTTAAGCGATCGCCTGCTCACTGTAACCACTACAATCAGCCGTAGCCTCTCACCTTACGCCGATACGCTTTACCCTGCCTGTCGCACCTCGTGTCTGGCGTCATGCAGCGACACACGCAGACAAAGTACGACGTACACAGGACGCATTATTTTCAGGATTCTGTCATGAGCTTTCCCGCATTTTTCGACACCGCTCCCACCATCACGCTTCGCGATCCGCTGGCCGACCTGCTCGGCGCATCGCGCAATGGCATCATCGAATACAGCTATGGAGACATCGTAAAGCTGGCCGGCCACTCGTGTCCGACTGTGGCGGGGGCTTATCTCATGACGCGCAATGCGCTAAAAAAGCTGTATGGTGATGATCTGCCAGAACGTGGCGACATTAAGGTAGAGTTTCAGGACGACCAAACCAATGGCGTAACAGGCGTTATCGCCAATGTCATCAGCATGATCACCGGTGCCACCATTGACACAGGTTTCAAAGGCTTAGGCGGAAAATACGACCGGCGCGGTCTGCTGTTTTTCAATGTAGACATACCCGGCGAGATACGCTACACGCGGCTCGATACCGGCGCGGCCATTACCACCAGTTACCACGCAAGCATTGTGCCGCCCAGTCCCGAGCTTATGCCGGCATTACGCACGATTATTGCAGGACAAGGCGATAGCGTTCGCAATGAAGAGTTTGGCCAGGCCTGGCAGGAACGGGTTCGAAAAATACTCGAAAACGCCGACAACCCGGCACTGGTCACATACGCTTGAGCACCTGCGAATTGCGGACAAAACCGGGTGAAGCCCCTCGTCCGGCGACCGGAGTGCTTCTTACACAAGGAGCACTCATTACTATAGAAAATGAACGGCCAGGCCGAACTCCTCCAGCAGAGCGCAAGCTTGCGTTTAAAGATACATGTTCAAAACCCCATCTGCAGCGATAAAAAAACAGCGCGCTGCTGGCCCGGCGTAAAGTAGCGCTTATCACCCATCTTGCGGGCGTCAAGCACATATTCAGTCATGGCAGCATAACGTTTGCCCGTCAGATTGCGACCATCAAGCGCCACACGGTACTTTCCGTCAGGTGCCTCATAACCCATAGTGAAATTAACAACGCCATATCCCGGTGCCTTCACGCTGTTCGCCTGATCCACATACCACCCTGATGCTGTTTCTATCCCTGGCCCCGCATAAAACCCGGAGGGGTGTCGGTACAACATAGTGAGCTGCGCCATATGAGGTGGCACGCCCGGAATCGCATTGTTGCCATAGACGGCATCATCGTAAAACCGGAAACGACTCCATGTGTAGGCTAACCGCCAATCCAGATAGCCAGGCAGCCCGGTCGGGCGCCAACGCCCGTGGATACCGAGTTCAAGCCCCATATGTCGTGTCGCTCTGGCGTTGTGCGCACGCGCCGGCAGATAGGGGTTCCCGGCATCAGCCGCCAGCAAAATCTCGTCACGCACCCATGAATGATAGGCAGCCAGCTCCCAGCCCAGATCATCACTTCCTCCACGTGTGCCCAGTTCTGCCGTCGTGGCGCGCTGCGCTTTCAGCAAGCCCTCAAACGTATAGAAATTGAGGCTGTTGGGCGGCTCATAACTACGGCTCACATTGGCAAAAACCTGAGCATCGCTCGCTACATCCCACACAATTCCCAACCTGGGGCTGAGCCCCGAATAGCGTGCCGTTGCGCTACCGTCAGGAAAATAGGCAGCAGCCAGTGGCGCGACATGATTGTCAGTACGTCGCCAGACCCTGGTGGCCTGCGCCCCTACGATCAATGCCAGATCGGGCCGAGCCCAATATGTGTTCTCGGCAAAGAGCTCCAGATTGGCGCGCTTCGCGTCCAGCGTAGCCAGATTTGCGCTCAGCGGGAACGGCAGAGGGGCCAGATAGTCTGGCCACGTGGCAGCGTCATGACTACGCCCTCTGCCAAGGTTGCCGCCCCAAACAAACTGGTTATCCCGTCCGCCCGGACGACGGTTGATCTCATGGCGCCATGATACGCCGTAATCTGTCGCATCATAGTGGCTCACATAGCCCGTCCCAGGCGAGACAAACTTCGTACCTGTGTGAAAAGCGCCCAGCGACAAATGGTCATCGCCGCCAAGGTCTAGTTCATGAACATATGCGGTATGCCAGCGCGGATGCGTGCGTATGCGTGAATCGGCCACGACATAGTCTGCATTGGCTTGCGACGGATCATTCTGCAACTGCGACCGCGTAAGCGGCCCCGGCATCTCGACCTTGTAGAACTCGCGGGTCATGTGCAGACGCCCTCGCGAAGTCGGGCTGAAACGGTAGCCCACGTTTCCATAAAAACGGGATAGGGTCTGCGCGGAATGCTCGCGCGCGCCATTTGAGTGAAAGGTGCTGGCTGAGGCGTAAAAATCAAGGCCATTGTCAAAAACCTCCCCAATGGTCGCCGCACCTTTGGCGTAACCATGAGTGCCACCATCCACACGCAGGGTTACGCCTGGACGCGAATAACCTGTAGGAGATACCAGATTGATGGCACCGCCTAGCGTGGCGACCCCCAATCCCATAGCGTTGGCGCCGCGAAACACCTCCATGTAATCTGCCCCTGCCGGGTCAGCGTAAATAGAATCGCCCAAATCATCTAGCCTTCCCAGGGGCAAGCCATCACGTAAAAGCCGCAGGCCACGCACGCCTCCCGAAGAAAGACCCGAGCCGCGTATCGATACACGAGCGCTTTCTTGGCCTGAGCCACTGGGCGCGCGCACCCCTGGCACGCCCCACAGCGCATCCGAAAGACTTGTTACCGTACGCTCGCTATAGTCCTCGCCGTCGATAACCGAGACATTGCCCGGCACAGAGCGCAACGCCTCTCGTACATCGTCAACCCTGATGGCTTTCGACATACGTTCAGGCGTGATCACGATTATGTCGAGTTGTGACGCCCTCTCAGACCCCGTTTCTGCCTGCGCACCGGACACAATAAGTTGGCTGGCCACCACCCAGATGCAGAGCATGCCAAAGCCTGCAGGCCATTGCTTCATAAACATTGGAATCACTATCTTGTAATTGATAATTACCTGCACTGTGGCGTAATGCAACCGCAACGTCTGCGTGCCTGCGTCGTCGGAGTGCCCCAGCACCAGCTAAAAACCCAGAAATCTGCCGTAACAAAGTGACCAGGGACTTGTTCCTTGTTGAATCTGTTAAAGACTACTATCGCAGCATGTCGGGTTACCTGAACAAAGCCTGAATCGATGCATCGCAATCACCTTGAATTTGATGCAAAATAACACTGATTGACACATTATTACAGCAATACCCGTAAAATTGGCAATAACCCCACCTTCCGTAGGCGCAGCCATAGCCCCCACCCCTGCGCTTACAGCCGATAACAGTGACAGGAGAGGCCAAAAGCCATGATGCGGTTATTACTGACACGGCCACTGCTGTGCCTACTGCTTTGCCTCTGGGCCATCGCCCAGGCCTCAGCTGCCGGTCCGCAAGGGGTTCTGCACATCACTGACCCAAACTTCAAGCCAATAGCGCTCGAATACAACGCTTTGGTGTACGAAGATGCTTCAGCAGAAATGGGTTTTGATGACATCCGGCAGCTGCCAGTCGGGGCCAGCAAGGGCTTTGTACCCATGCAGGGCAATGCCAGCCGTGCGCGTTATTCGCGCTCGGCCTGGTGGCTCAAACTGACCCTCGTCAACAACACCAGCGAAACGCTGCCCTTGCGTTTCGCCAGCGACACGTCAAGTATTACTTATCTGGATTTCTTCCAAAGCATGACCGGCAACAGTTGGTCGCATACACATTCGGGCGAAGCTGTGCCCTTATCAGAGCAACCTCTCGGCGTTTTCCGGCGCGAGGCATTCCCAGTGGTACTGATGCCCGGCCAGCAAACCACTATTTTTGTCCGTATCCAGAGCGACAAGGCCCTAATGCTCGCACCGCGGCTTTATTCAGAAAAAAGTTTTACGGCGCATGAAGCCAGCCTGTCATTGTGGAATGGTCTACTTATAGGAGGCCTTCTGGCCCTGACCGTCGGCGCCTTGCATGTCACCGTGTTTTCACGCAGCCGGGCATTTGCCTGGCTAACAGCACTCTCGCTGGTGATCGCTCTGTACGAAATGAGCGGTCGTGGCTATTCAAAGCTGTTTCTATGGCCTGAAAGTACCGACTGGGCTGTGCGCGCCACACCTGTGTTTGGTTATGCATCGCTGGCGATGTTTCTGATTTTTGTAATGAGCGGAGCGCGATTGCTCCAGATAAAACTATCAGGCAAAGCGTGGCTCGTTGCGCTGGTAACCTTAGAATTGGGCCTGGCGGCGCTGGCGGCAACGGGCCAAGTGCATATCTCAGTGCGGCTCGGGTACTTCGTCATGGTGGCGCACGCTATCATAACCATTGTCATTGCGGTCGTGCTGATCAAGCGTTCGGCACCTGCGGGACGGATCATGCTGATGATCACTTTGTTCTTTACATTGCAAACCGCGCTTCGTTTTTCAGGAGATGCCAGCTTTCTGCCCGAATGGGTCACCGTGCTGAACATGAGAGACTCTACCAGCAATCCTGTGACTGGCCTGCTTGGTCTTTACATTAACCTGGCTTTTCTGGCCGCCTGGATCGTCATCGTCGCCAAGCAACGCCGTCGGGCCGAGCGGGCGTTGCTGGAGCACCAGACACAGGCGAAAAATCGCCTGCAGACAGAGGTGGAACGACAGACGGAAGCGTTAAACTCTGCGCTGCAATATGCCAATGAAAAAAATCAGCAGAAAACTGAGACGTTAAGCTACATAGGCCATGATCTGCGGGCGCCGCTGGCGACCATCGCCGGGTACGCCCAATTGCTGGATATCGACAAAAAGCCTTCGCAAGCGCAGTACATTCGCGCCATTGAGCGCAGCGCACAATACCAGCTCACACTGATCGACGAACTGCTCGATTACGCAAAAAATGAGCTGCACCCTCTCAATCTCAACCCCGAACCCACATCACTCACCTGCCTGCTGGAAGATGTCACCAACTATATGGCCGCGCTGAGTGCCCAGCACAACAATACTTTCGCCTGCACCGCCACCAGCCCAATTCCGGCACAGATTGTCATTGACCAGCGCAGACTTCTGCAGGTGCTGTTAAACCTGGTGTCAAACGCAGCAAAATTCACCCAGCATGGCCATATTGCCCTTAATCTGAGTGCTGTCGACAATGGGCGCAAACACTGGACCCTCACATTCTCAGTCAGCGACTCTGGAATAGGTATCGCCTCAGAGCAACAGACAACCATTTTTTCGGCATTCACCCAGGAAAGATCCAGCTACGGCGGGCTTGGGCTGGGGCTGTTCATTGCCCAACGCATTGTCGAGAACATGGGCGGGACGATATCACTGGACAGTGCCCTTGGCCTCGGAAGTACGTTCAGCTTTAGCATTAAGACGCTTGCTACCGGGGACGCCGTAGCATGGTCGCAATCCATGCCGTCCGCCGCCAACGTCATCACCAAAAACACGGCAACCACTGAGCATCTCATGTCAACGCCATTGCCACCCGCTTACGAACGCATGACGCTTGCCAAACTTGCACGCGATGGCCAGCTTACTGAAATTGAAGAGTGGCTAATGAATATGCATGCAGCGCTACCCGATTGCGCGCCTTTTTTTCATCGCATTCAGGACCTGTTGGCTACGCTCGACCTCGAGAAGATTGAGTCACTAGCACTGGCGCCAACTGCACACCAAGCTCGAAGCGAAGACGCGGTTTAACGCTTAATAGCGATAAGTGTATTGCAGTTGAACAACCTGAAGCCCAGGGTTGGGCTTTTTGATATTGGCATTGGAAAAATGCGAGAGTCGCACCCCCAGGCTGCTGGCACTGGACAGCATGACACCTGCACCAACATGACTGCCAAACTGAAGAGCAGTGCTTAACGTTTTATCAGCAAACCGCGTGCGCGAGAAGAGCGTGGGGCCACTGCCGACCTCAAGGTAAAAGCGGTCTTGCAGCGTCCAGCGCAGCATTGGAATTGCATTTAATTGCCAGACACTAGACGGCGAACGTGCGCCATCAGCATGCCAGTATGCTGCACCCATCTCACCGACCAAATCCAGCCGGCCCCAGTTTCCAGAGAACCGGTGCGTCCATACAGACGGCGACACCCATGCAAGCTCATAACGCTGATAATTGTTGTTTAAGCCGGCCCTCAGGCTCACGCTGCTGGTTTCGGCCCAAGCAGACGCCGCACAGCCAAGCACCAGCACCGCAACCGCAAGCTGCGCATAAATTATTGCTGTTTTTTTCATGATGAGTGCCTAGTGGGCGGATGACCCTGAAAGTACTGTGAACAAGGCGGCAACAAATTCTAGCAGGGATTGTGAGCAGGCTCGCGCTTCACAAAGACACTCGGGCTTCTATATGATGGGGCGTTAATTTTCACCCTAAAACTTTAAAAGAACGCCCCTCCCATTTGAATCAGGGGACATTCCGGAGCATATGCATGAATCAACGACCTCTCGATGGCATTCGTGTCGTCGAAATGGGCAGCCTGATCGCGGGCCCTTTTGCGGGCAAAACACTGGGCGACTTTGGCGCAGAAGTCATCAAAATCGAACCACCCGAGGGCGGCGACCCACTGCGCTCATGGCGCACGCCTGCAGGTGAAACCTCGATGTGGTGGCATGTGCAGGCCCGCAACAAAAAATCACTGGCGCTAGACTTACGCCAAAAAGAAGGGCAAGACATTGCACGCAGGCTCATCGTGGAAGCCGACATTCTCATCGAAAATTTTCGCCCTGGCACGCTTGAAAAGTGGGGGCTAGGCTACGAGACGTTGTCTGTGCAGAACCCTCGCCTCATCATGCTGCGCATCTCGGGCTACGGCCAGACTGGCCCCATGCGCGATCTGCCAGGATACGGCGTTGTGGCCGAAGCCATGGGCGGGTTCAGGTATATCACGGGCGAACCAGGCAAAGCGCCGGTGCGGCCAGGCATAAGCATTGGCGATTCATTATCAGCGCTGCATGGTGTTATCGGCATCATGATGGCGCTTTACCACCGTGATAACGGCTCAGGCAAGGGGCAAGTCATTGACGTAGCCTTGTATGAGTCAGTATTTAACATGATGGAAGGCGCCGTACCCGAGTATGACCGGCTAGGCATGGTGCGCGAACCCGCTGGCAGCGCCATTCAGGGTATCGCGCCCACCAACGCCTACCCTTGTGCTGATGGAAGCTATGTACTGATCGCCGGCAACGGCGATAGCATTTTCAGACGCTTGATGGCACTCATCAATCGGGATGATCTTGGCAGCGACCCCACCCTAGCCCGCAACCACGGCCGTGTGGCTGCCATGGCTCAAATCGACGAGGCCATCGCCGCCTGGAGCCGTCAGCACGCACTGGACGACGCACTTTCCTTGCTCGCAAGCGCAGGTGTGCCAGCAGGAAAAATCTACACGGTAAAAGACATTGTGGAAGACGGGCAGTACCAGGCGCGAGAGATGATCCAGAACATTACTCTTGCGGACGGCTCTGCACTCAAGGTGCCCGGGGTCGTACCAAAGCTTAGCGCCACGCCAGGAAGCTTTAGCAGCGGGGGGCCGGCGCTGGGGGAGCATACCGAGTCGGTATTGGCAGAACTGGGCTTTGACCAGAATGCCATTGAGCGTCTAAGAAGCGCTGGGGTTATCTGAACGGCTTGATGTTCGGATGAATAACTGAAGTGTGCAGGGCGTTGCTGCTGCATGCCTGGGCCAGTACCAACGCGTATCGTGTGTCGCTGCTGGATGACTGAGCCAATACCCAAGCGTGCTAGCCGCCGCTGCAGCATGCCTGGGCCAACACCGAGGCATGCTGGGCACCGCTGCTGCATACCCAGGCCATCACTGAAGCATTCTGGGCGCCGCCAACTCTGCCTGAACAATGACCCTGCATGCAGGGTGTTGGCGCTAAGAGGCAGACTGTGATGGAAAACGGCGACGCAAAGCTTCACACTGATCTGTGCGGTCAAACGCAGGAACGACCACATCATAGTCATAGTCTTCGGAGGCTGCTGGCGTTTCAGTAAAACCCACAGCAAACACATCGGCATGTCCCAGCCAACGGGGCACGCCGCTCTGCTTGAGAATATGACCATTGCCGGCCAGCAAAACAACAGGTTTGTGGCCACCCTGTGATGCCTGGCGCACGATGAAAGCCATAACTGCATCCCGCGCGATCTGGGCCTGCGCCATGCCATTTACAATTTGTTCAGGAAGCAAACCGCAATGCCCCTGCTGCACATCATGTTCCTGCACCTGCAGTAAATCAAGCGGCAACGGGGCATCTAAGCCGAGCTCGTGCGTGACCTCAGCCGAGAAAACGGAAGAAAAACCATGTTGCATAATACTGGCAGCGTCGGCGCGAGAAAGATTGGCCGCCAGAACCCGCAAGCCATGCTTTAACGCCAGATCGATCACGGGTTCGTAATAAGCCCATTCCCACCCTTTGGCGTCAGGCGCAGCTTTCTGAATTACGCACTGTGCATCGGTGCAGGTTTGCATGGCTTCATCCAGTCTCGCCTGCTGCTGCCGATCGAACTGCTCCATGGCAATAATCGGACGCCAGCCGTCTTGCATAGCCTGCTGTAAAGCCTGGGTTCGTTGACGATGCGCCTGCGCGTTGTCATGCACTTCGCCCAGCAAGACGATGTCATGTACAACAAGCTGTTTGGCCAAATTAGAAGACACGCCCTGCCGGTTAGACGCACAGGCAGCAAACAGGCCACATGCCAGAACGGCCGTGGCCAGTTTTATTACATTCGAGATTGCCATCACGCACCCAACCCATGGTCATTCACGCCGCCGCACTGGAAGCACGGGGCCGTCTGTATCGCCATTTTGTGGCTGGATTTGAGATAGCCCTTCGAAGGTCGAAGTATAGCGTGCTGTATGTTGCACAAGTCTTAAAGTGGCGCCACAACTTAGTGTTCAATAAACTGATTTTGATGCGTGGCTTCATACTGCTGCAAAGCAAGCTCTACCTGGCTGCGAGTTTTGGTACTAACAGCCATGTGAGGGGGGTTGTCCATGCCGAATTCGTTGACCTCGCCGTCCTTGAACGCGGCTTGCAACTGAGCCTGCACCTGGGCATGCGTTTCTTCTGGCCCTGGAGCACGCTGTACTGGGTAGCCAAGTTCGCCTTCGCTGATCAGGCCTTGCGACTCTGCCTGATGTAATTGCTGCACAACTTGCGCACGCGTTTCGGTGGCTGCCTGGGCGACAGTGATACCCGCCGACATGGCAACAGCAACCATCACTGCGGAAATTACGGTTTTCATACTAAAACTCCAATAAACGTAAAAAACCAAATGGCTTTTCAGGTCTTTTCCACAAACATTTATGTGTTGAGATTAGATTTAGTATGTGACAAAAGCGTTGGCCGATAAATAACGAAATCAGAATTCATTTTTCCACAAACATCAATAATCTATGGAGTATCACGAGAACACTTGCTACCATTACAATTAAATTTGATGCAAACCATGCAATCCAAGTCAACCTCTCTTGACGACATTGCCCTGTTTGTTGCGGTAGCCAGGCATAAAAGCTTTACCCACGGTGCTGACGCCCTTGATATGCCTGCGTCTACACTGTCACGTCGCATCAGCCTGCTCGAACGCGCAATCGGAGTACGTCTGCTCAAGCGCAGTACCCGCCGGGTCGAGCTCACCGAGGCCGGTGCAGTTTACTTCGAGCGCTGCCAGCATATTGTTGACGAAGCACGTATTGCCCACGAGCAACTCATAGAAGCTGTCAGCCAGCCCAAAGGTCGTTTACGCATTTCCATGCCCTCGAGCTTTGCACTTATGTTCCTACCCGCAGCAATGCTTGAGTTTACCCAGCGTTATCCCGACATTGAGTGCGAGTACGACCTGGGCATAAGACCTCTTGATCTTCTTGTCGAGCCCGTAGATATTCTCATCCGCATCGGCAATGCACCTGATTCCGGGCTTGTGGCGCACCAGATGGGTAGCATCCGTCTGGGGCTGTATGCATCAACGCAATACTTGGCCATCCACGGCTTGCCAACTACACCTGCCGAGCTTGTTCACCACGAGTGTCTGCGCACATCAACGAGCCGTGAAGACTCCCTCTGGCAGCTTTATAATGGGGAGATCATGCAAGAAGTGCAGGTCAGAGGCCGCATGGCCCTTAACAACGTCATCATGCTGTCGCGCATGGCGGGTCTGGGTGCTGGTATTGTTCCCCTGTCGCTCAATGATCTGGCGCACTTGGGCCGGGTCGAGCCACTCACACGGATACTGCCCGACTGGCAGTTCGCTCCAATTCCGCTGATGGCCTTATTTTCCTCTCGACTTATGCCGGCACGAACGCGCGCTTTCATTGATTTTCTGAGCAGCAAATTTGAAGAAGGCAGCAACTGAAAATTAGCCTTATCCTATTCGGCCAGGTCTTCCGGGTGTGCTTATCTCGACCAGGCCGGGCTCAACGGCTTCCCATCGTGGCCGCCACAAGCGCAACCCGACACGGCAGTACGTAAGCGAAGCCCGGCCACAAGGAACCTTCCGGACACATAAGCGTCTAATTTCACTATGTTTTCGGCGTTAGCACTCTATGAGCTACAGTGCTAAAATAATGTTAGGTATCTTTCAAAGGATCGTTAATATACGATGACAAACAACACGCAATCCTTAGCACTCACCAACCAACAGTTGGCAGTAGCGGTATCCAATCCAGGCGCCCTTGGCACAATCGAGGCGTATATCAGCGCTGTCAATCGTTTGCCCATGCTTACAGCGGCTGACGAGGTATCACTGGGAAAGCGGTTGCGCGACGAGTCTGACCTAGACGCAGCCCGCCAGCTTATTACCTCACACTTGCGTCTGGTGGTATCTGTAGCGCGCCAGTATCTCGGCTATGGCCTACCCCACGCTGATCTTATTCAGGAAGGCAACGTAGGTCTGATGAAGGCTGTTAAGCGCTTTGATCCAGAGCGCGGCGTACGGCTGGTTTCTTTCGCTGTACATTGGATCAAGGCCGAGATCCACGAATACATTGTGCGCAACTGGCGTCTGGTCAAAGTGGCCACCACCAAGGCCCAGCGCAAGTTGTTTTTCAACCTGCGCCGCATGCGTCCTGACGACAGCGGTCAAAGCCTTGATCCTGATCAGGTAAACGCCATCGCCCAAGAGCTCAACGTGCGTCCGCAAGATGTTGCCGAAATGGAAGTGCGCATGTCTGGCCGCGAAATGGCGCTTGACGCCCGCGAAGGCGACGACAATGATTTCGCGCCCATCTCTTATCTGTCAGACGAAGGGCAGCAAGAGCCCTCCCGGGTACTTGAGCGCCAGGCTTACGACACACTGCAAAGCGAGGGGCTAACCCACGCCATTGACGGGCTTGACGACCGCTCACGACGCATCGTGCAGGCACGCTGGCTGCAAGATGAAGGCGGAGCCACCCTCCATGACCTGGCGGCAGAATTCGGCGTTTCGGCCGAGCGCATTCGCCAAATTGAAGCCGCCGCTTTCAAAAAACTGCGTGTCGCACTGGCGTCATAATTTCATACCCGCCCCGCCCGCCGCTGGCAGGTGGGGCAACTGCTGACACAATTACATACATCTTGGTTTCTCAGGCGGGAACTTAACGTCGACGGCGACCCCTAAGCTACATGAACGCGGAATTTGCTCTCAACATGCGTGAGCACCCGTTCATCATCCGCTTCGGCTTCTCCTCTTCCCCTCCCTATTGAAGCGGATGTTTCGGGACACCACAATGGTGTCCCTTTTTTCGTCTTAAGCCACCCTGCTTCCAGTTTTCAAGCCAGCTTGATTACCCCGCAACGTCAAAAACACAAATTAGCACCCAGGCATGTCCCAGCTACCCAGTGCCACGACCAAAATCAAGTATTCTTAGTACTCCCAAGCTCTGAAGGTGTGACGAGGCGTTCATGGATGTAGGACACGTGGTATTTGGCTTGGCGGGCTTGCTCGCTCTGGTGTCATTCATGCCACCGATAGCCGGGCGTCTGCAATTACCCTATTCTGTTCTTCTGGCCATCGTTGGCTTTATTCTTGGGCTGATCATTCATGTTCATGGCTGGGCGCCCATGGTCATGTCCGACTTTCTCGATTCCCTGCAAAACTTCGAAGTCTCGTCGGAAACGTTTCTGTTTGTCTTCCTGCCCGTTCTACTGTTCGAGACGGCATTGTCCATGAACGTTCGGCGACTGCTGGACGATATTGGCCCCATTCTCATGATGGCCATCGTGGCGGTGGTGGTCTGCACTCTGGCTGTCGGATTCACCCTCAGCTATATCTCTGACTATGGACTGGTCGTCTGCCTGATGCTGGGCGCCATTGTCGCCACGACCGATCCGGCAGCCGTCGTCGGCATCTTTCGTGATGTGGGTGCACCAAAGCGGCTCACCACGTTGGTCGAGGGCGAATCGCTGTTTAATGACGCCGCGTCCATCGCACTGTACTCGGTGCTGCTTTCCGTCTTGTTTGGCGGCGAGGCGCTTTCCACCGGCAAAGTATTCAACAATTTCTTGTTCTCCTTCATCGGTGGCGGCCTCGCTGGCTTTCTCATGGGCAGGCTGGCAAGTGGGCTGTTTATCTGGCTACGCGGCTGGCCAACGGCCGAAATCACACTTACCGTCGCGCTGGCCTACCTTACCTTTTATGTGTCTGATCACTATCTTGGCGTCTCGGGGGTAGTGGCAACCGTAATCGCCGGATTGGTCGTTGGCTCAACAGGGCGCACCCGTATGTCGCCCGCCACGTTCGAGCAACTGTCCGGTGCGTGGTCACAGTTTGGTTTCTGGGCAAGTTCGCTTATTTTCGTATTTGCCGCCATGCTGATTCCCCGCATGATGGCCGACATCACCTGGGTGCAGGTAGGTTTAATCATTGTCGTGTTTGTCGTCACCCTCATCGCCAGGGCGGCCATGGTTTTTGGCATGCTGCCCTTGCTCGGCCTCACACGCTTTGGCACCCGCGTCAGCCCGTCATACCGCATCGTCATGTGGTGGGGCGGGTTGCGCGGTGCCGTCTCACTGGCTCTGGCACTGGCGGTCACTGAACAGCACAACGTACCGTATGAAGCACGCCAGTTTGTGGCTGTCGCCACCACGGGCTTCGTATTGATGACGTTGCTGATCAACGGCATTAGCTTGCGCACGCTCATCCGTCGGCTTGGCCTGGATCAACTGCCACTGTTTGAGCGACTCTTGCGCAACCAAGCTGTGGTAATCGCGCTTGATGACGTGCGCGAGCGCACCCAAGCCATTGCCGACAACGAACAAATTGGCGGCGAAGCCTGCAGCAAGATCAATGCGGTATTCGATGCGGCGCAGGCTGGTATTGATGGCGGCAGTGCGGCGCAGCTTACGCTCGACCAGAAAGTTTCAATAGGCTTGGCCATCGTCGCAGCCCGCGAAGAAGAGATGTTCTTTGACACCCTGAAGGCCCAAGTCGTAGACTGGCGCGCTGCCGAATCTTTGCTGGCACGTGCAGAGCGCCTCAGCGACGCCATTCGAGCAGGCGGTCTTAACGGCTTTCGCAGCGCCATTACGGCCGATCTACGCTATTCGACCGCATTCCGCATGGCACTTCGCGTGCACATTTTGTTTGGTTATCAGGGCTGGCTGGCCAGCGAGCTCGCCAAGCGATTCATCAACCTCATGAACAAGCGGACGGTTGCACGGTCTCTTATCCAGTTTGCTGAAAAAGAGATACAACCCTTACTCGGCCCGGAAGCAACCCAGATCATTGTCGACGCACATCATTATCGGCTGACCCAAACCGAAAAATCGTTGCAAGCCATGACTCTTCAGTACCCTGAATTTGCCCGTTGGCTACAGGAGGCCTACCTGGGGCGCATGGCGCGAGCGCTAGAGCGCCTACGCTACCGCGACATGCTGACGCAGTCTCTGATTACAGGTGAGATGTATGCCGATCTTATAAAGCAAACAAACCTTAAATGGCTGCACGTGCAGCAGCACCCCGCGTTGGATATGGCGCTGAGCACGGTAGACCTGGTCAAGCGCGTGCCCTTGTTTGAAGGGCTGGACGCCGACTCAATGAAATCGGTCTGCCGTCTGCTCAAACCTCGTCTGGCATTGCCAGACCAGGAAATCCCGATGCATCATCGCAGAGGCCACGTCATGTACATTGTTGCATCCGGCGCCGTCATTATTCACCTGCCAGACAACACAACCGTCGAACTGGGTACTGGCGAATTCTTTGGCGAAATGAGCCTGATGACGGGGCGCGACTTTACCTACAAGGCCACGTCGCTGGGCTACAGCCGTTTGCTTATGTTGCGGGAGCGCGACATCGACAAATTGATGGCCCGAGAACCTGTCTTGCGCGACGCCATTACTACAGTGGTCAATCAGCGTTTGCGCGCCTTGCAGGTATGGGAAGAGTTTGAGTCAGGCAAACGCTCACACGAGCCTTTGCCTGATCTGACAAACACAGGTACCGGACCCGATGAGCAGCGAGATGATACCGGGGAAGACGCACTACCCCGGCCCATATAAGGCCCAACAGCCTACAGAAGCTGCTTTATGTCGCTGGCAATATCATCGGCACTGGCGTTGCCAGATACCAGAACACGCGCCTCACCTTCTTTATCGAGAATATAGAACGAGGCGGCGTGGTCCATGGTGTACTGCTCAGGCGTAGGGCCCGCTGATTTGGCGTAGTACGCCTTGAACGACTTTGCTGTGCTGGCCAGCTGTTGGTGCGTGCCGCTAAGACCAATGAAACCTGGGTTAAAGGCACTGGTGTAGGCCGCCAGAATTTCAGGCGTATCACGGTCTGGGTCAACGCTGATCATAATAACCTGCACCTTATCGGCGTCATCACCCAGCAGTTCCATGGTTGCAGCCAGCTCGGCCATGGAGGTGGGGCACACATCAGGGCACTGTGTATAGCCAAAGAAGATAACTTTGACTTTGCCCTTGTAATCGGCCAAGGTGCGCTTTTGACCTGAAGCGTCTTGCATAACCATCTCTTTGCCGAGATGGGTGCCGGAAATATCAGAACCCTTGAATTCAACCTGCTTGTCGCCGCATGCGACAAGGGTTGCAGAAAGCGCCACAGCGGCCGAAAGAGCCATGATGCGGCGACGCTTGATTGAGAAAGCAAACATAAAAACTACCAAAAAACAGCTTAAATAAGGCGGATCCAGTGATCGACAAGCAGCGCACCGAACAGCAGGGCAAGGTACAAGATTGAAAACCGGAACAGCTTGCGGGACAACTCGTCAGAATACTCTTTATACAGCATCCATGAATACCTGACGAACATACCACTGAGCACAATGGCCGATGCCAGGTAAAACACGCCACTCATGCGAATAACAAAAGGCAGCAGTGTCGCCGCGAACAGTACCACGCTGTAAAGCAGGATGTGCAGGCGCGTAAACCGCTTGCCATGTGTAACGGGCAACATGGGCAGGCCCGCTTTTTCGTAGTCGTGATTGCGATACAGGGCCAGCGCCCAGAAATGAGGCGGTGTCCAGATAAAGATAATGAGTACAAGCAACCACGCCTCGGCAGGCACGGAGTTAGCCACCGTGGCCCAGCCCAGTGCAGGGGGCATGGCGCCCGACAACCCACCAATGACAATGTTTTGTGGGGTAAGCGGTTTTAACACTGCCGTATAAATAACGGCATAGCCCACAAACGTGGCAAGCGTAAGCCACATGGTCAGTGGGTTGACCAGGTGGTAAAGCACCAGCATGCCCAACCCGCCCAGCAGGCCTGACATCATGAGAACGTGCAAGGTGCTTATGGTGCCCTGCGCCGTACCACGCCGTTTGGTGCGCAACATGCGTGCGTCGACCTCGTGCTCAATAAGGCAATTAATGGCAAATGCCGCCGCTGCGAGCAGCCAGATACCCACCGTACCCGCCACCACAAGGCCCATATCTGGCAGACCGGGGCTGGCCAGAAACATGCCAATAACGGCACAGAACACCGCCAGCTGCGTGACCCGAGGTTTGGTCAGGACCAGATATTGGCGGAGTAAAGACGGGGAGTGAGCGATAGCGGTCGTCATGTTGGTATTCTATCCTTGGCGCGCGCAAGACGCACCAGTAACGTGACGCAGACAAGGGTAAGCCCTGCCGCGCCGCCATTGTGCAGCACTGCAATCAGCAGCGGCCACTGGAAAAAAATGGTGGTCAAGCCGGTCAGCAACTGCGCCGCAAGCAACGCCAGCAACAAATGCGCAGGCCCTCGCAGACCAGGGTCAGTGCGCATCTTCCAGCCAAGCAACCCCAGGTAAACAAACACCAGCAAGGCGAAATTGCGATGTACCCAGTGTATGGCTGTAAGTGCCTGTTGTGAAATCATCTCGCCCGAAGGCAGCACCCCCAGGCCACGCACCAGCGAGTAGCCGTTGCGAAAGTCCATATCAGGCACCCATTGCCCGTGGCAGGTTGGGAAGTCCATGCAGGCCAGCGCGGCATAGTTGGTACTTACCCAGCCACCCAGGGCAATCTGGATAAACAAAAGTGCCAGACCACAGATCATCCAGGGACGCCAACGCACAGCTAGCGCTGACACGGGCGCGTGTGTTTTCTCACGGGCGGCCAGCCACGTCATCAAGGCCAGCAACAACATGCCGCCCAGCAGATGTGAAGTCACGACCAGCGGCATAAGCTGATGAGTGACCGTCCATGCGCCAAATGCGCCCTGCACACACACGGCAACCAATGTAACCACCGCCAGTCTGAGAGAATGCCCCAGTTCGCGCCGATAGCGCCAGGAAAAGTAGACAATAGCGATAATGAGCATGCCCAGAATAGAACCCACATAGCGGTGAACCATTTCTATCCAGGCTTTGGAAAAACTGACCGCCCCATATGGCATTGAGCTAAGTGCCTGCTCAATGTGCGCACTGGCTCCCACGGGCGTGATCTTGCCGTAGCAACCAGGCCAGTCTGGGCAGCCCAGACCTGAATCGGTCAGGCGCACGAAAGCGCCGAACATGATCAAGTCCAGCGTCAGAAACCAGGTAAAAAAGACCAGCTTCCGATAGCGAGCTACGATGCGTCCAGTCATGCCAGGCTAACCTATACGCGAGTTTTTCAATAGCTTGCGGATATCGTCCCTGACCTCGATAGGGTCAGCATCGGCAGGAAACTGCATCATCAGGTTGCCCAGCGGGTCAATAATCCACATGGGCTGCTTGAGCGCAGCTTCTCTTTCCTGTGGCGTGGCCTTCGGTGCCAGAAAGGCGGCCAATACAGCAGGATCAGCCCTCAACATATTAGTGCCTCGATAAAACTCCAATATCTCTTCGGATACAGGTGCTTTGTCCGTGACAAACCAGACGCGTGACAGTCTTTCCACTTCTTTGCCCTGGCTGGCGTGCGAGTTACGCAAGATGAACAGCTTCTTGACGCAGGATTCGGGGCAGGCAGCGTCATCGGCACTGACAAGCAACCATTGGCCCCGCAGGCTCTGAAGATCAAACGGTTTGCCGTCCAGCGTATGCAATGGTAAGGCTTTGCTATCGGGCATGGGCCGTTGCGGCTGTATCAGTGCACCATAATTGGTATGCCCCTCGGGCCGCAGGCCCAGTGCCGGCACATAATAAGCAAGCACTGCAAACACCACGGGTGCCAGGCACATTGCAACAATCAAGTATAGAGGCCAATTTGAACGTGGGCGCTGGCGTTCAGCGCCAGAAACGGAAGGTGTGCTTGGCACAGATGTATCCTTGTGATTCATGAGTTTTTCTTACGACGCAATGCGCGCCCGGCGACTACCAGCCAGGCAATGGCTGCAATGGCGGCAAAGCCGAACCATTGCAGTGCATAGCCCCGATTCTGGTCAGAATCGAGCGATGGCGTCGGCCAATCGTAGACCAGGCTTGCGTTGACCGCCTGGTTGGATGCTGGGTCAGTTGCCTGGGCGGCCACTGCGTCTGCGGGGGCGTCAGCGTGTTGCGCCTGACTGTAGTGGGATTGAGAAGCCGGGTCATCTTCTGAGGGCCTGGCCGCGTTTGGTTGTGCAGCAGCGCCAGCGGCACGGCCTGCTGCGGTCTGCGCGAGCACAATGGGTATAAAGGTTAAACCAGTTGCTGCCGCGTAGTCATTGATTTCCAGGTTTTGCACTGCCGGCAAACTGCCCTCTTCGAGCGGTAAGGTAGACGGCAGGTGGGTTGCGTGCTTGCCCGCGCCCCACTCACCCAGATCAAACAGGCGCGGCACATGCTGCAATAGCTCACCCTGAACCATGCGCTCCCCCTGAGGCAACGCAAGCCTCTTGAGTGCGCCCTGCACGGTGCCCGACGCCGATGCCCCTGGAGGCAGGCCTGATGCGCCCTGGCCCTGTTGCGAGCCACCTGCCACCGCCAGCGCCTCTCTGGGCAACCAACCTCTCAACACCAACACAGCGGTGTCGGCAGGTTGCTGCAAGAGCAAAGGCGTAGCAACCCAATAACCCGGTTTACCTTGATAATTACGGTTCTCCAGCAGTACTGTAAGGTCTGGACGCCAAGTACCCTGCGCTGTGGCAGCACGCCAGGGCGTAAGCGCCTGTACAGGCGTGTCTGCAGCGAGTTGCAGAGGTGTGCGGCTCCGCCCCTGTTCAATGGATGCGCGGATGGAGTCGCGCTCGGCAGCCCTGTCCAGCTGCCAATTGCCCAGCGAGGTACACACAACGGCCAGCACAGCCAGCAAAATTAATGCGGCCAGCGTGCGATAAGAAAAAGAAGGACGTGCCATGTCTGCGATAATTCGGTTTTTCCCGGAGGCCAAATGCGTATCATAGTAATCTTAGCGTTCTTGGGTATTATCGGGAGCCTGTTTTCTGCCCTGTACTACCTCATGACCGACAAGGGCGGCACCAACCGCACCGTCAACGCATTAACCGTACGCATAGGCCTGTCTATTGCGCTGTTTCTGTTCGTACTGTTTGCCCACCATATGGGGTGGATCCAAAGTACCGGCTTCGTCGCGCGCTAGCGCTGCGCCAAAAAGCCCGTAACCATATGGCTCCCGCACATACTGTGCTGCAGGATCCGTGCGGCATCGCCGCACGGCGGGCCAAAAAAAGGCTGGCAACGCCAGCCTTTTCTGGTTGTGAGCGCTACCCTGCCCAGGTTAGAACCAGTATACGAACAGGTACAAGCCCAGCCAGACCACGTCAACAAAGTGCCAGTACCATGCAGCACCCTCAAACCCAAAGTGGTGCTCTGCGGTGAAGTGTCCCCTGATCAGGCGAAACAGTATCACCGTCAGAAAGGTTGCGCCCAGAATAACGTGAAAACCATGGAAACCGGTAAGCATATAAAACAGCGAACCGTAAACACCTGAATCAAAACGCAGATTTAGCGCATCGTATGCATGGTGATACTCATAGGCCTGACAGGCCACAAAGCTAAAACCAAGAATCACCGTAAGCGCCAGCCAGAAAATGGCCTTGCCACGATTGTTTCCACGCAGCGCGTGGTGCGAGATAGTTAGCGTCAGCCCCGAGGTGAGCAGCAGCGCGGTATTAATCGTGGGCAGCCAGAATGGGCCTACCGTTTTGAACTCAGGCACCACGCCAGCGGGCCCCAGGTTGGGCCAGGCACCAGAGAAATTGGGCCACAACAGCGTCTGATGGTCAAAGTTGCTGAGCATGGGCGTTGTGATTTCACGCGCATACCAAAGCGAGCCAAAAAACGCTGCAAAGAACATGACCTCAGAAAATATAAACCAAGCCATGCTCCAGCGATAAGAATGATCAACCCGTTGGCTGTTTATGCCATTTTCGGATTCACGAATGGCGTCGCCAAACCAGCCATACAGCACAACAAACAGACTGAGGATGCCCACAATGAACAGCCAGAAGCCTGGTTCGTAACTATTGATCCAGAGTGCGGCGCCCAGCAAGGTGAGCAGCAACGAAAAGCTTGCGCGTACCGGATGGACTGAATCAGCAGGCACATAGTAGTACGGTGCCTCTTTAACCTGAGCCGAGTGACTTGCACCCATGGTCTTCTCCTGCAAATTTATTAGAATAGAAAAACGCTATCAGGCCAAACTGCCAGTTAACCAACGGGCGATCATGACCAGCCCCACAACAAAAACAATGGCCGAAAGAATACCGGCGATGATCAGGTGCACCGGGTTAATCCGGGCAATGTCTTCGTCGTACCCCCTGTTCTTTCTGACACCAAAAAACCCCCAGGCCACCGCTTTCATGGTCTGAAAAAAATTAAGCCTGCGTTCGGCGAGTTTTTTGATGTCTTTGGACATTCGGCCCTAACCCCCCAGGTTCGCGCCACGCCAGAACGTCCAGCCAATCACCGCGACCACAAAGATCACCAGTACGATTGCGGTATTGCGGTTCTTGCGGCGTTGATCGGGTGTCATTACGTAACCTTATTTGACGATCGGAGGTATAACAAAAGTATGGAATGGTGCGGGTGAAGGCACAGTCCATTCGAGGCCGGTTGCGCCTTCCCATGGCTTGGCGGGCGCAGGTTCGCCCTTGCCATTCCAGGCTTTAAGCGCGAGCCACAGAAAGATCAGCTGCGAGAACCCGAAGAAGAAGGCCCCGATGGTAGCAATTTCGTTGAAGTTGGTGAACTGCGCAGCATAATCGGCATAACGTCGTGGCATACCCGCCAACCCCAGGAAGTGCATGGGAAAGAAAGTGATGTTGAACGAAATCATGCTGGACCAGAAGTGCCATTTGCCCAGTCTTTCGTCGTACATGCGGCCGGTCCATTTAGGCAGCCAGTAATAGGCCCCGGAATACATGCCAAACAGCGAGCCTGCCACCATGACGTAATGGAAGTGACCAATCACGTAATAGGTATCGTGCACAGCGATGTCGATAGGCGCAATGGCCAGGATCAGGCCGGTGAACCCACCAATGGTAAATACAAAGATAAACCCGATGGCAAACAGCATGGGGGTTTCGAAACTGAGCGACCCGCGCCACATGGTGGCTACCCAGTTAAACACCTTGACCCCGGTAGGTATGGAAATAAGCATGGTGGCGTACATGAAGTACAGCTGTCCCGTAACCGGCATGCCTGTGGCGAACATGTGGTGCGCCCAAACCAGGAAAGACAGAATAGCAATGGCCGCCGTGGCATAAACCATGGATGCGTAACCAAACAGCAGCTTGCGTGAAAACGCAGGTATCACCGACGAGACAATGCCAAAAGCCGGCAAAATCATTACGTACACTTCCGGGTGACCGAAGAACCAGAACACGTGCTGATACAGCACAGGATCACCACCTGCTGCCGCATTGAAAAAGCCGGTGCCAAAATGGCGATCAGTAAGCAGCATGGTGACCGCAGCAGCCAACACAGGCATGATAGCCAGAAGCAGGTAAGCCGTGATCAGCCAGGTCCAGCAGAACAGAGGCATTTTCATCAAGGTCATGCCCGGTGCGCGCATATTTAGCACCGTGACAATGATGTTGATGGCGCCCATGATCGAAGACGCGCCAAGAATGTGGACGGCAAAGATGTTGAAGTCCATGCCCGGCCCCATCTGTATGGACAGGGGTGCGTACATGGTCCAACCAGAAGCGTTGGCGCCGCCAGGAACAAAAAACGACACCGTAAACAGAATGGCGCCGATGGGCAACAGCCAGAAGCTGAAGTTGTTCATACGTGCAAACGCCATGTCTGAGGCGCCAATTTGCAACGGGATCATCCAGTTTGCAAAGCCCACGAACGCCGGCATGATGGCGCCGAAGATCATGATCAAACCATGCATGGTGGTGAACTGGTTAAACAGTTCAGGCTGGAAAAACTGCAACCCGGGTGCAAAAAGCTCTGTACGCAGCAATAACGCAAGTACCCCGCCCTCAAGCAGCATGCAGAAAGAAAAGATCAGGTACATGGTACCGATATCTTTGTGGTTGGTGGCAAACAGCCACCGACGCCAGCCGTGCGGCTTGTGGTCGTGATCGTCGTGCGAGTGGCTCGCTGGTACGTGATCGGCAGTGACACTGCTCATGATGTGCTCCTTCCTGTCTCACCCAGCCGCCTGATCAGGCAGCTGGGCAAATAAATTCGAATTTGTTTTACGCTTGCCTGATTCAACGCAGGGCTGTAACAGCCGAGGGTTGAACCACCGGATCTTTACCCTTGCCCTCATTACCCCACGCATGGCGTGTATAGGTGATGACGGAGGCAAGTTCGACATCGTTCAGCACATCACGAAATGCCGCCATCGCCGTACCCGGATGACCGTTGAGCTCAGTGAGAATCTGGTCTTTCTGAGGGCCCATTACGATAGGGCCACCATCAAGCGCCGGGAAGGTACCTGGAAGCCCCTTGCCATTGGCCTGATGACAGGCCACACAGTTGGCTGCGTAAACTTTTTCACCACGAGCCATCATCTGGTCTTTGGTCATGTCTTTGGTGGGGTCGTCAGCCGCTGAAGCCAGCAGTTTCTTCTGGTCTGCTGCCCATTTATCATAGTCGGCCTGTGAGACCACGTCGACCACAATGGGCATGAAGGCGTGATCTTTACCACAGAGCTCGGCGCACTGACCGCGGTAGCTGCCGACTTTGTCTGCACGAAACCATGTGTCGCGCAAAAAGCCTGGCATCGCATCTTGCTTCACGCCAAATTCGGGCACCATCCATGAGTGGATGACGTCGGTAGAGGTGAGCACGATCCGCACTTTTTTATCGACCGGCACGACCAATGGCTTGTCGACTTCCATGAGGTAAAACTCACCTTTGGGCTCTTTGTTTTCGATCTGGGCGCGTGGTGTGGCGAGATTAGACAAAAACTTGACGCCCTGTGCAGGACCATCAATGTATTCGTACCCCCACTTCCATTGGTAACCCGTTACCTTTACCGTAAGATCGGCACTGGAGGTGTCTTTCATGGCAACAACCGTGCGCGTGGCCGGCAACGCCATACCAATGACAATAAGAAACGGGATGATTGTCCAGGCGACCTCGATACCCAGGTGTTCATGAAACTTGGCCGCAACGTGCCCACGTGATTTGCGATGGTAGATGATGGAGTAAAACATTACCCCGAACACGCCAACGAAAATGATCGCACAGATGATGAGCATCATCCAGTGGATCCACATAATGTCGTGCGCTATCGGCGTAACCCCCTCATGGAGGTTTAGCTGATTGACCCGTGGCCCACCCGGCATGTCTTTTACCTGAGCTATGGCTGCGCCCCATGCGAGCAACGTCCCCATACCCAGTAACCATCTCCACTTCTTCATGCTGACCTCGAATTGCGACGTGCTTTGCGCCAAACGTTGATTTTGATCAATCGACAGATCGAAAAAAACGCAGGAGAGCACAGAATTATTGGATGGCAGGCTTACAATGTAGGAAGCTGACCCTACCTGCTCTATTTTTACTTATAGTGGCGGAATTATAACGAACTCAAGTGCCAGTGGGGCGTTTGCTACAGGTTAGGGCAACGGCCATGCGTAAAATAAGCATAATCTCCATGGTCCATACCCTACAATTGCTCAATGAACAACGCACTTTCCCACGTGCCTGACGAAGCGCTTTCATTGCGCTATCGTCAGCTTACCAGACGCATACAGCAACTGCCTCCGAGCGGTTCACGCCCTCTCACGGTCTCTGGGCGCGTAGCAGGGTGGGTGTCCCCAAAAGCCATCCGATATCTCGATGGTCTGCCTGGCATAACCATCGAACCTGAAGCCGTACACATCACCGCAGCACCGCGGCGGCGGATGCCGCTTAACGCTGTACTGGCGCACCTTGCCGAGTCCCTTAAAGATACAGGTTGCCTGCGCGGATGGCGTAACGAACTGCTAGACGTATATGGTGAAGGCCGCTGCCTGGGTGCCATTGAACGTGCCGCCGTACGGCCACTGGGCTTACTTACCAAAGCGGTGCACCTGACTGCCTGGGCACCTGACGGGCGCATGTGGATTGCACGCAGGGCAAGCAGCAAAAGCACTGATCCAAACATGTGGGACACCCTGGTTGGCGGCCTCGCTTGTACGAACGAAGACCTGAACCTATCACTGTTGCGAGAAAGCAACGAGGAAGCTGGCCTGTGCGAAGCTGACCTGGCTGACCGCGAGCCTCTACACATTATTTTACGTATGCACCGCCGTCTGCCCGAGGGCTATCAGGTCGAAGATGTACTCAACAGCGAATGCGTACTGCCAGAGTCGGTACAGCCTCACAATATAGATGGCGAAGTCAGTGAGATACGGCTGACACCGGTAAAAGATGTGTGGTCCATGATTGAAGCGGGTGAATTCACCCGCGAAGCAGAACTGGTCATACTTGACAGCCTGCTGCGCAAAAAGCAGCACGCGCCACCCCGCATCTAACCCAGTGCGCCGCAATAGCCATTTTTATGGCCAGCACTCCACGACCCGAAGGCGCAACCTCAGCCGGGGCTCGCGCCACCAGTAAGTAAGTAAGTAAGTAAGTACCGTGAGCAAACCACGGCGCAGTCAAACATGCCGCCTTCAATTAGACGAAAAAGCCGCTTCCGTTTAAGCTATACGTACCTTGGCGCAGTAAGGCTCTGCCACTTGCCGGCACGATCGAATGCGCCAATCGCCACCCCTTCAGTTATTACTCCAAGGACTCGTCATGGCATCCGACAACAACAATCCTTTCATCTTGCCAGGGCTCGGGCAAACTGGTGATATGGCTCAAAATCCTATTCTTGCAAGCATGGAAATGATGCGACAGGCGTGGCAAGGCCTTGCCGGCGCAGGCGGCATCGGCGGATCGCCCATGGCAATGCCCACCTCCCCCGAAGAGCTGGACCGACGCATTAAGGATTTGCGCGCCGTCGAAAACTGGCTGCGCATGAACCTAACCATGCTGACCAGCACCATTCAGGGCCTGGAGGTGCAGAGCGCCACACTGTCCACGCTGCAATCCTTTATGAGTACCGCAACGGGTGCGGCGCACACCCCAACCATGTCTACCAACGGCCCGTCGCCACTTGAAGTCGCACTGGGCATACGCCGCCCCGGTCAAAACCCGTCGTCAAACCAAGAGCCACCTGCGGCCACGCCCCCAGTCGCATCACAGCCAGCAGCGGCCGAAGCTGCAACGAACAGCGCTGACGCTTCCCAGCCGGGCACCGACAGCCCTTACGCAGCCCAGGCAGCTTCTGCTGCACAGGGCTGGTGGGATATGCTGCAAACGCAGTTTGACACCCTGGCAGCGGCAACGGCCGCCACACTCGAGGGCGCGCAGGCGGCAAGCCAAGAAGCTCAGGCGCAGGCCCAAGCTATGGCCGCGCCGAGCAAAGCAACCAAGTCTCCAGCCACAAAGCGCTCAACGAGCACACGCAAAACTGCTACGAAAGGCGGCACAAAGTCCACCGGTAAAACGGCACCCAAGCCCGTCGCCAAAAAAGCGACCAAGGCTGCGGCCACAAGCACTTCCAAAACAAGCGCAAAAACCAGTAGCGTTGCGTCAGGCGCGCCACAGCGCAGCACAGCCAAGAAAACCGGAACAGCTCGCGGACGTTCAAGCAAAACCTGATAAAGGTAAGCGAAGCAACCAAGCCTTGCTCAAGGCGTGCGCCCGTCGACAACAGTCAAATACTGTAACAGCGCGGGCCGCGCCAGCGGCTTGCTCATGCCTGCGGCATGTGTATTATGTAACCTTGCGGTATACGCACTGAATTTCGTCCATTACTCTCCCACTATTCACTACGCGACCACATGCTGAATATCGTCATACTCGCTGCCGGGCTCGGCAAGCGCATGCAATCAGATCTTCCCAAGGTATTGCACCCTCTGGCCGGAAAACCTATGCTGGGCCACGTTCTCGACAACGCAAAACAGCTTAACCCTGGCCGCATTATTGTTGTGGTGGGCCATGGCGCCGAGCGGGTGCAGCAAGGCTTCTCCGGGCACGAGGAGTTGGAGTTCGCCTTGCAACGCCCTCAACACGGCACCGGGCATGCCGTTCAGCAGGCCGTCCCACTGTTGCAGGAGGACGGCAACGACGACGTCACCCTCGTGCTTTATGGTGATGTTCCATTGGTACAGGCCGACACCCTGCAGCGTTTGCTGGACGCTCGGGCGGGTGGCATGGCTGTGCTCACTGAGAAACTCGATGATCCGACGGGTTACGGGCGTATCGTACGCAACGAGCAGGGCGAAGTGCAGCGCATCGTCGAACACAAAGACGCCACAGCCCAGGAACACACCATTAACGAGGTCAATACCGGCATACTGGCTGCGCCCACGGCACACCTTAAAGACTGGTTAAGCCGCATTGACAACAACAACGCCCAGGGCGAGTTTTACCTGACCGATATCGTTGGCCTGGCAGTCCAAGACAGCATACCCGTCCACGCTTCGCACCCGACTTCAGGCTGGGAAACACTGGGCGTCAACAGCCGTGTGCAACAGGCACAGCTTGAGCGCCAATGGCAGGCCGAACAGGCAAGACGGCTACTTGAGCAGGGTGTCACCCTTGCTGATCCGGCGCGCTTTGATCTGCGCGGCGAACTCATTTGCGGTCGTGACGTATTCATTGACGTAGGCTGCGTATTTGAAGGGCGGGTCGAGCTCGCCGATGGCGTGCGGATCGGGCCACACTGCGTGGTGCGCGACGCCACCCTGGGCCAAGGCACTCATGTCGAAGCGTTCAGCCATATCCAGGAAGCACAGGTTGCTGACTCAGCACGCATCGGGCCCTTTGCCCGCCTGCGCCCAGGCGCACAAATTGGTGCCGAGGCGCATGTCGGCAACTTTGTCGAAATAAAAAAAAGCACGTTGGGCAAGGGTTCCAAGGCTAACCACCTGGCGTACATTGGCGACGCCGATATCGGGTCGCAGGTCAATATCGGGGCGGGCACCATTACCTGCAACTATGACGGCGTAAACAAGTACCGCACGGTTATTGAAGACGGCGCGTTCATAGGCTCCGATACTCAACTGGTCGCACCTGTACGCGTCGGCAAAAACGCCACCATAGGCGCAGGCACCACGCTGACCAAAGACGCGCCAGCCGGCAAGCTAACTCTCTCACGTCCATTTCAGAGCACTCTGGAAGGTTGGAAACGTCCCGTCAAAAAGACCTAACGTGAGTGCCATAACGCCGGAACGCGTCACAGAGAGTTTGCACGCGCTGCCAGATGGCCTTGATCAGCCCAGACGTCGATGGGCTGTTATTACCCTGATGCTCGCGCTCACGGTTACCGTGCTCGATGCAACCATGGTTAATGTTGCGCTGCCGGCGGTGGCCAAGGCGCTGGATATTGACCGGGCAGCCGTGGTGTGGGTGGTCATTGCCTACAGCCTCGTGGTCGTCATTTCGCTACTGCCACTTTCTTCAGTGGCTGAGCGCATAGGCTTTCAGCGCATGTTTACGCTGGGCTTGGCGTTGTTCATGGTTTCGTCTCTGGCCTCGGCTGCGGCCAACTCACTGACCTGGCTAGTAGTCTCGCGCCTGTGCCAGGGGGTGAGCGCATCCATGCTTATGTGCCTATTTGGCGGGCTGGTGCGTAATATCTACCCGCTACGCCGACTGGCCATGGGCATTAGTCTTAATGCCATGATGGTTGGCCTGATGTCGGTGCTAGGCCCCACCATAGGTGCCTTCATTCTTGAAGTGGCCTCGTGGCACTGGATTTTCCTGCTCAACATACCCATCTGCATCGTGACGTTCTTCGGCATACGTTATCTGCCGGAGATTCCTCGCAACAAGACGCGTTTTGACTGGATAGGCTGTGCGCTGAGTGTTCCATTTTTCGGCCTGACAATTATCGCGCTCGACGCTATCGTCAAAGACCCGCTACGCGCCGCGATCTGTATTGTGCTGGCCGCCATTTCAGGCTGGGCCCTGCTGCGACGCTCACGCAATCAGCATGCGCCCATCGTGCCCATTGATCTGCTAAGAATCACGCCCATCGCCTATGCGGTAGGTGCATCAGGCTTTTCTTTTGCAGCACAAATGGCAGCGTTTATCGCGTTGCCCTTTTATTTCAGGCAAAGCCTGCACTATTCTTACGCAGACGTAGGCTTGCTGCTGGCCGCATGGTCAGTAGGGGTTGCAGTCATGGCTCCGGTAGCGGGCTATCTGTCAGGGCACTTTAAAGTCGCCGTGCTTTGCGGCATAGGCGCAGCCAGCATGGCACTTGGCATACTCCTCTTGTTATTGTTACCGGGCGATGCAGTGTTTTTCTGGCCCATGCTCGCCATGCTGATCGGCGGCATTGGCTTTGGTTTCTTCCAGACACCCAATAACCGTGCCATGCTGCTGGGCGCCCCCAAGCACCGCAGCGGTGCGGCAGGCGGCCTGCAAGCAACAACACGCGTATTCGGGCAAAGTGCGGGTACGGCCATGGTGGGCGTGGCATTTAGCCTAAGCTCCAGCAATAGCGTGGTGATAGGCGTTTGTGTATCCATAGCCTGCGCCCTCGCTGCCATGCTGATTAATGTAGTCAGGTATTTCAGCCCGATTCCAGACGTCGAGCTTTGAGCGCCTACAGCGCCAAGCCATCAGCACTATGCACAACCACTCTCAACAGCAGGTTGCCATGAAAATACTGCAATTAAACTTTGAACGCGGCTGGCGCGGAGGCGAGCGCCAGACACTGCTCTGCATGGACCGCATGCGCGCTCAGGGGCATGAAGTGGCGTTACTGGCACGCAAAGACGAAGCCCTCGCCATGCGTGCCCGCGAAGACGGCTTTACGGTTCATGAATTTTCAGGTGTGGCGGGCGTTAGCAACTACTTGCTGCGCCACGGCCGTTCGTTTGATATTAAGCATGCCCAGACTGCAAACATGGTCACCTGGCTCGCGGCACTCAAGCCATGGTTGGGCGGTGGCCTGGTTTTTACCCGTCGCACCGCCTTCCCTGTGTCCGCTCGCCGTGAAAGCCGAACACGCTGGAAATGGCGACGTGTCGACGCCCTGGTTGCCATCAGCGAAGCCGCTGCCGCCGAGCCACGTCGTCTGGAAATCCCAACCGCCCTCATCCGTAGCGCCATCAAAGCCAGGCCTTTTGATGAAGCCCACGCACAGCGCTTTGCCCGCGAATTTACGCTGCAAGGCCAACGCGTCCTGGCTACAGCCGCCGCCCTTACACGCGAAAAAGACCCCTTCACGCTTTTGCGAGCCGTCGCGCGCCTCAAACAGGAACGTGACGACTTTGTTTTCCTGCATCTGGGTGCTGACGGCGACGCCAAAGAAGAGTCCCTCGCGCTGCATAAAGAACTTGGCCTGGGCGACCATTATGTATTTGCGGGCTTTCAGTCTGATGTCGAAAACCTGTATCGACTGATGGATGTGTTCGTGCTGAGCTCACGCGAAGAGGCGCTGGGCTCCAGCGTGCTGGATGCCTTCTTGTATGCAGTGCCGGTCGTGGCTTCGGACGCCGGTGGGCTGCCCGAACTGCTGGCCGATGGCCGTGGCCTGCTCTGCCCCGTAGGTGACGATGCCGCACTGGCAGTGGCCATGAACAGGCTGCTGGATGACCGCAGTTTGCGTGCCGCCATCACCGAACGGGCAAGCGCGTATGTTGTGCGTGAGCACGACCCAGTCGCCATGGCGTCACGCTACCTGGCGCTGTACCAGGAAGTGCTGGATAGAAAATAAGTACAGCGAACTAAGCACCAAGCCGTTGAAAGACGAGTGCGGCACGCCAGAAAGGCTACCCGCGCACGCATAATTATGCCCCTGAAGGGCTGATCACCGTGCGCGTATCGAACTTTGCCCTGTGTACCGAAAAAAACGTTCGCACATTGCGGACATTGGCCTGTGACGTAAACACCCTGTGCGCCACAGCATGATAAGCAGGCATGTCGCGCACCTGCATAATCACGATAAAGTCAGGCCCAGGCGAAACCCGATAGCACTGAGTGACTTCGGCCACGCTGGCAATGCTGGCTTCAAAGGCATCCAGCTGCTCGGCGGTCTGCACATCAAGCGTAATTTCAATAATGGCCGTCAGGCTGTTGCCAACTTTGACGGGGTTGAGCACGGCAACCTGTTTTTCGATGACACCCTCTTGCACCAGCCGGCGTACACGCCGCAGGCAAGTTGGCGCCGAAGCATGCACCCTGCTGGCAAGCTCTTGGTTGGTGAGGCTGCTGTCGGCCTGCATTTGTTCGAGTATGCGCAGATCAAGGTCGTCAAGAGCAGGTAAAACAGATAAAGGTTGTGACATTTATATTAACAACTTCATTTTTAAATGAAATAATATTTCATGACTATATAGCGATGGAATAAATTACCATAATAAGGTTAATTTAGAAATCTAATTTCTTAGTATATTGCGCACAATAAAGCCTGTATTGAAACTTCACTAGGGCTTCTACATTATGTGTGGCATTGTCGGCGCTGTGGCGCAACGTAACATCACCCCTATTTTGCTCGAAGGCCTCAAACGCCTTGAGTACCGCGGCTATGACTCCTGCGGCATTGCTGTTCACGCCGGCGGCGAATTGCTTCGCGCCCGTAGTACTAAACGCGTAGCTGACTTGCAGCAGCAAGTCGACCAGGCTGGCATCGAAGGCTTTACCGGCATTGCACATACCCGCTGGGCCACCCACGGTGCCCCCGCCACCCATAATGCGCACCCGCACTTTTCGGGGCATGGCAAAAGCAAGGCGCGCATTGCGCTGGTGCACAATGGCATCATCGAAAACTATGAAGAACTGCGCACAGAGCTACAGGCCGCAGGCTATTTTTTCGAAAGCCAAACTGACACTGAAGTTATTGCCCATCTGGTCGACCACCTGTATGCTGGCGACCTGCTTGAGGCTGTGCAACAGGCCACAAAGCGCCTGCTCGGCGCCTATGCCGTCGCCGTATTCTGTCGCGATGAACCCCACCGTGTGGTTGGTGCTCGCCAAGGTTCACCCCTGGTCGTGGGCCTGGGCGAAAACGAAAACTTTCTTGCCTCTGACGCGCTGGCACTGGCTGGCACCACCGACCAGATCATCTATCTTGAAGATGGCGATGTAGTCGACCTGCAACTGGCCCGTGTCTGGGTAATCGATGCCCAAGGGCGTGAAGTTAACCGCGAGGTGCATACCGTACAAGCGTACACCGGCGCGGCTGAGCTTGGCCCTTATCGGCACTACATGCAGAAAGAAATTTTCGAACAGCCCCGTGCCGTTAGCGATACGCTGCAAAACATCGAGAACATTTCGCCCGAACTGTTTGGCGACAAAGCCTACAAGGTTTTTCAGGACATCGACAATGTACTGATCCTCGCCTGCGGTACCAGCTATTACGCCGGCCTCACCGCACGCTACTGGATAGAATCCATTGCGCAAATACCCGTCAATGTAGAAATTGCCAGCGAGTATCGCTACCGTGACAGCGTACCCAACCCGCGCACACTGGTCGTGACTATTTCACAATCAGGCGAAACCGCCGACACGCTATCAGCCCTCAAGCATGCCCGCAAGCTGGGCATGGACCACACGCTAACCATCTGCAACGTTGCCACCAGCGCCATGGTGCGCGAATGCAAGCTGCATTACATTACACGTGCGGGCATAGAAATAGGCGTGGCCTCGACCAAGGCCTTTACTACTCAACTGACGGCGCTGTATCTGCTGGCCATGGCGTTGGCACAAACCAAAGGCCGACTCGACGAGCAAAACGAAGCTGAAATGCTCAAAGCCTTGCGTCACCTACCTGTTGCCATTAGCGCCGTGCTGGCGCTCGAGCCACAGATTATGGCCTGGGCCGACCGTTTTGCCAGCAAAGAGAACGCTCTCTTTTTGGGTCGCGGCATGCATTTTCCTATTGCCCTTGAAGGTGCGCTCAAGCTTAAAGAAATCAGCTATATCCACGCCGAAGCCTACCCTGCCGGCGAGTTAAAGCACGGCCCGCTGGCGCTGGTAACAGAAGCCATGCCTGTGGTCACTATTGCACCACGCGATGAACTGCTAGAAAAGCTTAAGTCGAATATGCAAGAGGTACACGCACGCGGCGGTGAGCTGTATGTGTTTGCTGATGCCGACACAAAAATCATTAGCAGCGATGGCATGCACGTGATCCGCATGCCTGAAAACTACGGCAAGCTGTCACCTATTCTTCATACGATCCCATTGCAACTGCTGGCGTATCACACGGCATGTGCGCGGGGGACAGATGTGGATAAGCCGCGGAACTTGGCTAAGAGTGTGACGGTGGAGTGATGGGGGGGCTGATACCGAAGTGAAGTGCAGAAATAAAGTCCGCCTTTTCTAATTTTGTCTGATACTTATCTGGCTGAGGCTAAGCTGCCCGAAATATTACGATGTCGTAAGTTATTTAATTATTCACACGCCAATCGAATACTCAAAATTGGGACGACGTTGGTCAATAAAAGGCGCTTCTCAAGCCAAGGACGGGATGGCGTTTTGACATTGAAAGGTATGTCGGATATCAGTTAGTTTTGCGTCGGGAGTGTCATTCGCTCTATGGCGATTGTTATCAATGGCAGCCTCGACCCATTGCTGACGCTCGATTTCTGCCGACTAACGTCTGCTTCGTAGCGGTTGGTGAGAATCGTGCCCTCAACGCATGCTCTAGGCTGTATTACATTCATTGGTGACAAGTAATCTCTCGGACTCGGCAATAGAGGTCAAGCGCACTTTTGATCTTGTAAAGCCTCAGAGGCTACCCAGCAACGCAAGATACTTAATATCGTAAGGCACGCTGCACAGCGCAACGCCCTTGTGCGCTTGGCACAATGGGGCTTGAGCACGGTCATGGCTTCGAGGGTTTCCATTACGGTATTTATTAGAAAGATCATTAACGTACAAGCCCTCGACGTGAAAACGTTGGGAAAGTACTGATTTATAGTAGAGTGTCAGTTATAGTCTTAAAGCTCATGTGGTCGTTATCTTATGTATTAATTTTTAAATTCGACATGCAATTATGATAATCACCTAAGTGTCTGAAGCTGAGGGCTATGGGCGAGGAAAAGAGCGGTACACCACCATCTACCAATTGCTGTGCAGAAATCTAGATACAGCCCCGACATGGCCATAATAAAGGATAGAAACAATGGGTTCAGAAAAGTTTGCGCTGGTCACCGGCGCTGGTTCGGGAATAGGAAAGTGCATTGCGTTGGCGTTAATGCATGAGGGATACTCCGTAGCATTGGCCGGACGCCGCCAGGAGCCTCTTGAGGCTACTGCGCAAGAAGGCAAGGCCTTGGGCGTGCGCACTCTGGTTGTCCCGACCAACATTAGCGACCCTATTGCCGTCAAGCATTTGTTCGCGCAAATAAAAGAACACTTCGGCCGCCTCGATCTTCTTTTCAATAATGCTGGCATCTTCATACAAGCAATGTCGCTCGAAGAGCTGGACTTCGAAAAATGGAAGGCCGCAGTAGACACCAACCAGACGGGGGCCTTCCTATGTACTCAGGAAGCTTTCCGGCTGATGAAGGATCAGCAGCCGCGTGGTGGCCGTATTATCAACAATGGCTCACTTTCGGCATATGTCCCTCGCCCCGAGTCGGTGTCATACACCGTTACCAAGCACGCGATGACCGGCCTGACTAAAGCCACATCGCTGGATGGTCGCAAATATGATATTGCTTGCGGTCAAATCGACATCGGCAACGCCGCCAGCGAAATGACGGAAGTCATCGCCGACACGGGTGTGTTGCAAGCCGACGGTTCGGTCCGGCCAGAGCCCATAATGCAAACGGAGCATGTAGCTCGTGCCGTGGTTTATATGGCCAGCCTTCCGCTTGATGCCAACGTCCAGTTCATGACAGTTATGGCCACCAAGATGCCCTACATTGGCCGCGGATGACGCTCCACCACCATGGGCATAAGGCTGTCATCATCTGAGAAGGCGTAATCGTCCAAATGCAACCCGAAGCCACGGTCCGACTGCCAGAAGAAAACATACGAGAGTTGGTTGTCAAATTTTTTCTGGCACATCATTTAAACCAGCCGCAAGCTGAGTCGATGGCGAATATGTTGACCGCGGCACAAAGAGACGGCAGCTTATCGCACGGTTTGCAAAGGCTGCCCGGCACGCTGGACACGATGGCTCATCCTCATTTCAACAAGCAAGCCGAACCGGTTGCGGAACGCATAACGAGCGTATTTACTCGGGTTGACGCGCAAAATGGTTTCTCTTGTTTAGCGGTAGAACGCGGATTACCCAATCTAACTGAATCGGCACGGGAGTTCGGGGTTGGAATTTTGGCTATCCGTAACGGGTTTCACTCCACCGCTCTCTGGCCGTTGGTCGAAAAGGCAGCAAGCCTTGGCGTTGCGGTCATGTCGATGAATCCGACGCACAGTTACGTTGTACCCACCGGTGGTTCCAAAGCGCTGTTAGGAACAAATCCAATGGCGTTTGCTTGGCCTCGCCCAAATAAACGGCCTTATGTCTTTGATTTTGCGACCTCCGCAGCCGCCCGTGCTGATATCGCTATGCGTAAAAATGCCGGGCAACAGATTCCGGTCGGTTGGGGGGTGGATAAAGACGGGCAAGCGACAACCGATCCGGCAGCGGTCTTGGCTGGCGCCATGTTGCCCTTTGGCAGCCACAAAGGCTCAGCGATCTCAACGATGATTGAATTGCTGGCAGGGCCTATGATCGGTGGCCGAACAAGTCGCGATTGCATGCAGTTTGATCAGGGAGCTGACGCAGCTCCCTGCCATGGTGAATTATTCATCGCATTTTCCCCCGAGCTGATTTCCGGGCCAGAAGCCATGCAGAGCGCTGAGAACCTCTTTAGTGGTTTTAACGAGCAAGAGGCCCGCTTGCCTGGCGACCGGCGTTATGCGATACGCGATGTCAGTGCGCGTGAAGGGATTCCTGTATCGACCTCGTTGTTAAATCGTATTCTCGCGCTGATTCCTTAATACTTTAACTATATCTGCAGCGAGCATCTCCCACTACGGTGAAGTTTACTAACTACGCTCCGGGAAGCATTCCTCCGTCGATCAACAGATTTTGTCCATTGATGTATGACGCATGAATACTACAGAGAAATGCACAAAGTGCGCCGAACTCTTCGGGCGTGCCGAGTCGCCGGGTCGGAATCATTTGCTCATCCTCCGCACGTAACTGCTCGTCAGATTTTCCTGTCCGTTTAGACGCAAATGCTCGGGCCGATGCTAACCTATCAGTATCAAATTTGCCGGGAAGAATGTTATTGATCGTCACTCCCTTGGCCGCTATGGCCGAACGAGCCAATCCGGCAGTGAACCCTGTCAGCCCACTACGAGCACCATTGGATAGCCCGAGTATATCTATAGGTGACTTAACCGCGCTCGAAGTAATATTTATAATCCTCCCAAACTCGCGTGACG
This sequence comes from Pusillimonas sp. ANT_WB101, assembly GCF_008369125.1. Classification (NCBI taxonomy): domain Bacteria; kingdom Pseudomonadati; phylum Pseudomonadota; class Betaproteobacteria; order Burkholderiales; family Alcaligenaceae; genus Pusillimonas; species Pusillimonas sp. ANT_WB101. The sequence continues at coordinate 294,142 of NZ_VOAY01000003.1, forward strand.
CCATTCCATCAACGGTAGATTTTATGAGCTCGATAGGTGTAAGCATGTTCGCATCGAGCGCATTGATCCAAGCAGCACGATCCCAATCCCTAAAGTCCCCAGCGGGAGGCCCACCAGCATTCGTTACTATGATGTCAAAATCGTACCCAGGTCCACCTGATGCGGAGAAAACAGCAGCTCTCCCCTCGATGGTGGTGATATCAGCAGCAACGCCGATTACGCTAATTGGAGCGTCATCGGGCGCGATGCCTGTCAGTACCTGACATGCCGCCTCTAGCGGACCCGAAGTTCTGGCGTTAACCACCAAATTGACACCTGCTTGGGCTAACGCTTTGGCACAGCCAAAACCCAAACCTTTACTAGCGCCAGCTACTAATGCCCATCTTCCTTGAATACCAAGATCCATACTATTTTCCTGTAACAACGATAATGAAAAGCGAACCACCTGGGTAAAATCCCATAAGGTTGGACGCTGCGCTGCAATTTCTGTTCAATGCGAGATCAATCTTTCGGAGTTTGTCGGATTCAACTTTTCAATGTTAGTTAAGGGGTGCCTTGACGGAAATCAGTGACCGAAATCGGATAAAGACTTCGGTTTCCAAGGAAAGCACCAATTTAGAATCGAACAAACCGTAAGCCGTGGTCTGTCCCCATTTAACCTAAAAACACGTAAATTCAAGTCAGCAGACCGCGCGCCGCTAGGTTGCGATATAGCGCCCGTACGCCAAACGTCCAGGGGTCGATTGTCGTGGACAGTTGCACCGTATTGACGAGAGTGCCCAGCGACGGGCTTCTAATGGAGACGCGATCGCCCAGGTGATGGGTAAACCCGCTACCGGCTACGCCACGATCCTTGACCGGCGAAAACATGGTGCCCAAAAACAACATGAAACCGTCGGGATATTGATGGTGCGCGCCACATGTTTGCTGCACCAAGTCAAGCGGATCACGGCTTATTTCACGCATATCGCTCACGCCTTCCAGGACGAAGTCGTCGTCTTCACCTTCGATCAGCAACGAAACTTTGGCTTCGCGAACCGTATCGATGGAAAAATCGTCGTCAAACAAACGGATGAAGGGCCCAATGGCGCATGACCCATTGTTATCTTTGGCTTTGCCCAGCAACAGCGCGCTAAGGCCTTCGATGTCGCGTAGATTCACATCATTGCCCAGCGTAGCCCCTACGCTGCGGCCGTATCGATCCACAGCCAGGACGATTTCAGGCTCCGGATTATTCCAGTTTGAATCGGGAAGCAGGCCGACCTGGGCACCGAAACCCACCGCCGACATCGGTTGCGCCTTGCTGAAGACCTCGGCATAAGGCCCTATGCCCACTTCCATGTACTGCGACCAGGCATTGCGCCGCTGCAGCGCTTCCTTAAGCGCCTCGGCCTTTGCCGACCCGGGCTTGATGCGGGATAAATCGTCGCCAATCAGTTTCTGGATTTCAGCACGGATTTCGGCGGCATGCGCAGCATTGCCGTGCGCCTGCTCCTCGATCACGCGCTCGAGCATACTGACTGCAAAGGTAACACCGCAAGCCTTGATGGCCTGGACATCGCAAGGTGCCAGTAACGAAAGCCCAGTGCCATCTGGATTGGTCAGCAATGACGAAACCGAACCTAACGATACGCCCGCAGCAGAGCGAGCTACCGCGATCGCATCGGACCGATCCAGCAAGTCGGCCATGGTTGGCGCATGCGCGGTGATGTCAACGACCTCCCCTTCACGCACAGCGATAATCGAAGGCCCCGGTATCGGCCCATCGCACCACACGCGCCCGACCAGCGTGGCCCGGTTCGCATCGACTGGCAGAAGTTCACTTACAGAAAAATTTTTCATGGCAAAAGTAAGAGTCATTAAAAAAAGCCAAAAAAGCGGTTTGTATCAAACGACCGAGCCACCGCGGCGATTGCGGCGTATTGGTCGGTGAAGCGGCTCTTGAATCTGCGCTACGGGGCAGTTCTTGACTTACGCGTTTTCGAGCCTGGGTATGGCAAACGGATTGGCGTTTTGCAGGGCCGCAGGCAGGAACACATCGGGGATGTCCTGGTACGACACGGGACGCAGAAACCGGTAGATGGCGGCGGTGCCCACCGACGTGCTGCGGCTGTCCGAGGTGGCCGGGAAAGGGCCGCCATGGACCATGGCATCGCAAACCTCGACGCCGGTTGGATAGCCGTTGGCCAAAATGCGCCCGACTTTCAGTTCCAGCGCGGCAATCAATGACAAGACCAGGTCTTCATCCTGGTCGGGCGCCATTTGCAACGTAGCCGTAAGCTGGCCTTCGAGGGCCTCGGTAATGGCCAGCATTTGCTGTGCGGTGGTACATTTTATGATCAGCGAACTGGATCCGAACACTTCCACGCCCAGGCCATGAGAGTCCTTCAGGAACGCCTCGGCGCTGGTGCACAGGAGAGCCGATTGGCACTGGTTGGGGGCGTCGGAATCTTTGCCGCGCGCCAACACGGTGATGTCCGGATTCAGCACCAACTGATTCAGGCCAGTTTCGTACGCTTTATGGATGCCGGGGGTTAGCATGGTGGCCGTCGGGCTGACGACCACGGCGGCTTCGGCCGCCTTGATGAAGGCATCGAGTTCGGGCGAGTCGACCCCGATGGCCAGCCCCGGGTTGGTGCAAAATTGGCCGGCGCCCATAAGCAGCGACGCTACAAATCCCTGGGCGATTTTTTCGGCATCGGCCTTGAGCGCGCCAGGCATAAGGAACACGGGGTTGATGCTGCTCATTTCGGCATAGACTGGAATCGGTTCGGGACGGGCGGCGGCGGTTTTCATAAGCGCTAAGCCACCTGCGCGTGATCCGGTGAAGCCGACCGCCTTGATCGAGGGATGGGATACCAGTGCCTGGCCAACATCTCTTCCTGTACCGAAAATCAGCGAGAACACGCCTTCGTGCAGGCCACATTCGACCACCGCCGCACGCACGGCGCGGCCAACCATTTCAGAGGTGCCGGGGTGAGCCGAGTGCCCCTTCACAATGACGGGTGCACCTGCGGCCAGTGCCGAGGCCGTGTCGCCGCCGGCTACGGAAAAAGCCAGAGGGAAATTGCTGGCGCCAAACACAGCGACCGGGCCAAGGGGGATGTAGCGCAGACGGATGTCGCTGCGCGGCATGGGCTTGCGATCCGGCTGTGCATGGTCAATGCGGGCATCGATCCAGCGGCCGGCCCGTACTACCGAGGCAAACAGCCTCAACTGACCCACGGTTCGACCGCGTTCGCCTTCGATGCGACCCTTGGGCAGGCCTGATTCCAGGCTGGCGCGTGTGATGAGATCGTCGCCCAGCGCCATGATCTGTTCGGCGATCTGTTCAAGAAATGAAGCACGCTGTTCAAGACTGGTTTCGCGATAGCTATGGAAAGCGGTGCGCGCCAGTTCGCAGGCTTGCTCGACCTGGGCCTTAGTGCCGCCTAGGTAAGCGGGCTCTAGGAACTCGCCTGTAGCCGGGTTGATGGCCTTGATTTCCTTTGTCATACCGACGATATCATTCGCGCCGATGAGCATACTTCCGGTCAGTTTCATTAAAGTGCCTTTGCATGTAGATAGGATTGCGCGTCTCTTCTCGCAATCGGATTGCGAAGCGCGGCCCTTTTCGTTAGATGATCAAACAGCTCAGACTCACATAAAGCATGTCTTGAAAGGGCAATTGTCTCGACAATGCAGTCATTGAGCGCTTCTAGCGGGTGCCTGAAGCAAGTAACCAACCAGGGAACGGTATGAAAAACCCGAAGCCCATCCTATGAGGATGGGCTGTCTCGGTTAATGGATTAGTCTTTGGCCAGACCAACTTTTTTCATGATTTCCCCGAATTCGGCGTCCGAATCGGCCATGAATTGCCCAAAATCCTCGGAGCCACGCCACTTCATGCCGTAGCCCTGCTTCTTCATGAAGTCTTTGTACTCACTACTGTTATAAACTTTCTCCAATGCCGCTTCCAAGGTGGATCGCGCTTCTTCCGGCATCTCCTTCGGACCCACAACACCACGCCACTCATTGAGCGAATAGTCGCTGCCCGTTGCTTCCTTATAGGTTGGAACGTCCGGAAACGCCAGATTCCGTTCAGCCGATACTACTCCCAAGCTCTTGGCTTTGCCCGCCTGGATCATGGCACGTGCTTCCGGAATGGAGCAAGGGGCAATCTGTATGCCACCTGCAACCAAATCGCGCATCGCCGGCGCAGCACCATCACTGGGGATCCAGCTTACCTTCTTGGGATCAATCCCCTGATCCAGCAAAAGCCCATAGAACAAGATATGCCAGCTCCCGCCAAGACCCGTACCGGACGCTTTGAAGGTTCCAGCTGGTTTCTCCTTGATCTCGCTAATCAGGTCATTGATATTTTTATATGGTGCATCCGCGCTTACCTGTATCGAGCTCGGATCGAAGTTCATTTGAGCGATTGGCGTGAAGTCTTTATAAGTCAGTTTCGTAAGACCCAGCCAGTGCATCATGTTGACCTCGCCCGTGGCGTACCCAACGGTATAGCCATCAGGCTGCGCCTGCATCATGGCGGTATGACCGACAACGCCGCTGCCGCCTGCTCTGTTCACCACATTGACGGGCTGACCAAGTTCCTGCTGGAGGCCATGTGCAATGATGCGGGCGGTTGCATCGGTCCCACCACCAGCAGCCCACGGAACAATTATCGTGATCGGCCGTTCCGGATATGCCGCGTTGGCTATCGGTGCCACGGCAAGTGCAAGTAGACAAGCCGTTACACCGACTCTTCCCCCAAACAGGTTGCTAATTTTATTTAGTTGCATTTTATGTCTCCTGGTCGTTATGAAGTTAAAACCACGTTGTTACAACAACAAAGTAAGTACTTCTTTTTTGATAAAATTCTTTACACAGCCTGCGGTTTGTTTCGAAGAGCATGTCTCATCCAAATCTTTATAAGAAGCGGCAAGAACCAAAGGGCAATCGTCGCGACGCCCAAGCCTGCGGCAATCGGGCGCTCAAAAAATGACAAGAGATCACCATTACTCTTCAGCATGGATGACATGAAATTCCGCTCTAGAATGGGTCCCAGTACCATCCCCAGGATGATGGGCGCCAGGGGAAAATCGTTCTCTTCCAGCACATAAGCCAAGATCCCGATGACCAGCATGACGCCCACATCAAACACGCTGTTGTTGATGGCAAACGCGCCGACAATGCTGAAAATCAGTACGAGCGGCATGAGTATCTCTCTTGGTACGGCCAGCACCTTGCTTGCAGATATAATGGCAAGATAGCCAAGCGGCAACAAAAGGACATTTGCCAAGAGAAAAATAATAAATATGGCGTTGATGGTCTCGGGCTGTTGTATGAAAATCATTGGCCCCGGGTTAAGGCCCTTCATGTACAAAACGCCAATCGCAATCGCAGTAATGGAGTCCCCGGGGATCCCAAATACCAGTGCAGGAATCCAAGCGCCGCTCAGGCCAGCATTGTTGGCCGAGGTAGATGAAATGATTCCCTCAATGTGCCCCTTGCCAAACTTCTCACTTTGTTTTGATAGCTTTTTACTCACGGCGTAGCTGATCCACGCGGCGATATCAGAGCCTGCACCAGGAAGTGCCCCGATAAAAACGCCCAGAACGCTACCTTGAATATAGTTCTTCCAATACCGTTTGAAGAGTCCGGGAACTTTGCGGAACACGCTCCCGCTCTGGTGCGGTAATCGTGGCAAGCCTCCCACCACCGACATTCCCCGAATGACCTCCGATACCGCGAACAGGCCGATCATCGCCGGGATGAAGCTCACGCCACCTGTAAGATCTGCACTACCAAATGTAAAGCGTGGGTACCCTGTCATGATATCTAGCCCGACGTTGGCGATGAATAGACCAATCAGCAGCGAGATGAGTCCTTTCACGAGTGATGAAGGACTAATGAATACGGCACACGAGAGCCCCAGGAGCGAAAGCCAAAAATACTCGTACGACCCGAAACGCAACGCAACTTGCGCAAGCATCGGCGCAAAGAGGACCAGCATGAGACAACCAAATAGGCCCCCAGCGACTGAAAATGACAGGTTGGCGCCCAGACAGTAGCGGGACTTACCTTGCTTGGTGAGGGCATAGGCATCCTCCACATAAGCTGCCGACGACGGAGTACCCGGTATTCTCAGAAGCGCCCCCGGAATATCCCCCGAAAAGATCGCCATGGCTGTGGCTGTCACGATGGATGCGATGGCCGGAAGCGGATCCATGAAAAACGTGACTGGAACCAGCAAAGCCACGGCCATCGTGGCCGTAAGACCCGGAATGGCGCCAACAAAGAGGCCAAACATACCCGACAACAGTATCGTAAGGAGAACCGTTGGCGTAAATACCAGATCAACTGCCTGCAGCAAGATATCCATGATTAGAGCAACCAGGTGATTGGTTGAAAGAAACCGTAGGGTAGCGGCACAAGAAGAAATTTGGCAAAAACCACATCTATAAATAGCGTGGCAACCACCGCAATTAGAAGTGCAGAAACCCAATGAACGCGCAACCACAGCATGAAGGCGCCAAGTATGAGTAGACTTGTTATGAAGAACCCGAGATTCGCCGCAAATGCCATGTAGAAAACTATTGCTACGGGAACTAGAAGCATACTGACGATATTTCGTGGGGATCTCGCCCACTCACCAAACTGTACCCATCGCTGCCCTGACACAAGGCGAGCACGGACCCCGTTCCAGACCATCACCAAACCGGAAATCACGAAGCCGATTCCGATAATGGACGGAAAGAGCGAAGCACCATAGTCTAAGCCACCCGCATTGGGGAAGGTGCTGGCCCGAAGGAACATGGCCACGCCAAAAAGCATGACGATCAGGCCAATAACGGAATCGTTAAACTTCATTGAGAGTGCGTCCCGCCTTGGTTAGTCTAAGGAAACTCTGAACAAGTCCCCCTTCGGGGAAAATGGAGTTCATTGATCACCCCCATATTTATCGGCCGACGCCCTGACGCGCTGCAGGCGATGCTGCTCATTCACTTCATGCAGCAATGGTTTGCCCACTCGGACCCAGCTATGCCGGAGTCGCTCTACGACGTCTCGCCGTTGCGCCATTTCGGCCATATGAAAGTGCGCTATCGCGGGCTGACCAAGAACACGGCTCAATTGTTTACGCTGTTTGGGCTGAGTAACCTGTGGATGGCGCGGCGTCGATTGTTGGCGCAAACGGGAGAAAGGCGTCCATGAGGGGCGAAAAGGCCCATACAGGGGTTCGTCCAGCACCTCCGAGCCCAAATAACAGGTTTTTTGCGCAATATGGACGTCATTTTCTCTCGTCATAATTTTCTTATAATTGAAATATCCATTGCTCTGCCGTCCTTAGTTAATCGCTAAGAATTAGAGCGACTCTTTGAGCAAGCGGCGATAGTCGTCGCGACTTGCGTCCAAGGGATTGGTGTTGTGGCTGTGATCAGCCAAGGCACCCTCAATTATGCGGTCAAATAGTTCTTCACCTACGTCGATCTGGCTCAGGCGGGTAGGTAGCCCCAGACGCGCAGTCATGTCGTATACGGCCTGGGCGACATCGGTATCAGCGGGCAGTCCCATTGCCTGCGCCATGCGAGCCAGTTTATTTTCACTGACCATGGTGTCGGCGCTTGCGTTGAAGCGAATCACTGCAGGCAGCAAGATCGCATTCAGGGTTCCGTGGTGCAGGACCGGGTTGATACCACCCAGAGCGTGGCTCAGGCTGTGCACGCAACCCAAGCCTTTCTGGAAAGCCAAGGCACCCTGCATAGAGGCGCTCATCATGTTCAGGCGAGCGTCACGGTTACCAGGTTCCAGTGTGGCGATTTCAATGTGTGCCCAAGCGCGACGCAGACCATCCAATGCAATACCATCTGCGGGCGGATTGAATGCAGGGGCCATGAAAGTTTCCATGCAGTGTGCAATAGCGTCCATGCCGGTTGCTGCCGTCATGCCGGCGGGTAGTCCCAAGGTTAGTTCTGGATCACAAATGGCAACCCTGGGCACGACAAAGGGAGATATCACACCGACCTTGCGGCCATCATCCAGAATCAAGATGGCGCCGCGCCCTACTTCACTGCCTGTGCCCGCCGTGGTGGGGATCGCGATGACCGGGGCCGTTGCGGCAGTGATACGTTTTAAGCCATCCTCAATAACGGCGAATTCGCGCAGAGGCCCCGGATGGGTTGCGCAGACGGCAACCCCTTTAGCCAGATCAATAGATGAACCGCCACCGAGTGCAATAACGCCGTCACAATTCTTTTCTTGATACAGCGCGACGGCAGCACGTACTACACTTTCACTGGGGTTCGGGGGCGTCTGGTCGAATACCACTGCCGGTAAATCTAGGTATTGCTGGACCTGATCTAACAATCCGGCTTTTCGTATGCCCGCGTCTGTAACAATCAGCGGACGGTTTATCCCCAGTTTGACACACTCATCTCTTAATAAACGAACGCTTCCGAAGCCGAACTGCACCTGAGTAATATAATTGATAAGCGCCATATTTGTTACTGCCTATATAGTATTAGTAGTGAGATGTCACACTGATTACCAACTATAACGATATGTGCTCGCTTGGCCTAATGACAACTACTGATGCGCTCATAACTAACGCTTATGCCGGGTTTACCCTCCCTCAGCTCCATTATTACTCGATTTGCGCATGCGCCAACTGCGCCTGCTGATTTCCCTGCATGAGCTTGGTACCGTGCAGAAAGCGGCTGATGCGGTAGGTTTATCCCAGCCCGATGCAACCAAAGCACTAAACTAAATTGAAGCCACGCTGGGAGTGCAACTGTTTCTTCGGACTAATCGAGGGTTGGAAATCACCGCTATGGGCTTGTGTGCCGTGCGTTATTCGCGACTGATCCACACTAATTTGGCGGCTTTTCATGAAGAAATTTGAGACATACTGAAAGGTCATGGCGGGCGGCTATCTGTGATGGCCGTCGATGCCGCCGGCCCTTTCTGCGACGCAGCAGCGTAAACGACATGGAATGGCTCACATAAGTATATGAGGCGGCGACTTTATTCTATTTGAACCGTATATAGATAACTTTAGCCTTTCTTATTCAAGCCATCGCCTCAATGTGTGTTTATCGGACGCATACCGATGAGGCACAGGCTTGTCCATTACTGACCGAGATGTATCATTAGCAATAACCCAGTCTCCACTCTGCTGTGTGTAGATAAGCCTGCCAGTCTAAATAAGAAGTTACGGGCTTCAAGAATTTAACGAGAGCTAGGAGTACAAATACCCCTGAGCCGCACATGATGGCCCGCTGCCTGATTTGTCCCGCTGGGTTGGAAGGGGCGGATTACCCTTGGCTGCCTGTTACTGTTACCGTATGGGCATTCTCATATAAAACCTTATAAGGCCCGTTTTAGGGTTAAGCCAGCCTTCTCCCGATCCCAAGTGTCTGCGGTCAACCCTTCTGTGCGAAGTTTGTGCTTTTGTAGTTTCCCACTAGCAGTTTTCGGTAATTCATTAACTATTCTTATATAACGAGGAACCATATAATGTGGCAACCTCTCTGCCAGAAATACGACTAACTTCGCAAGATCTAGTGAGGCGCCCGCAATCGGTGTGATGACGGCGAGTACCTCTTCTTCGCTGTATTCACTCGGCACGGCAATGGCCACTGCTTCCTGGATTCCAGGATAACTACATATCTCGCCTTCAAGTTCAAACGAAGAAATATTTTCACCACGCCGTCGGATAATATCTTTGAAGCGATCGACGAAATAGAAATTATTATCTTGGTCTTCTTTGAATGCATCCCCAGTGTGGAACCACCCATTTCGAGTTGCTTGTACAGTCGCTTCAGCATCATTAAAATATCCCGAAAAGAGCGCCCATGGTCGATGTGATCGAACCAATAATTCACCAACTTCCCCGGGAGAAACTGCTTGATCTTGCGCGTCAGCTACACGCAACTCGAACCAGGGGCGTGCCTGCCCGCACAGCCCAGATTTGGAGATTCCCGGACCAGCACTAAGTGGGCTTGCGATTTCCGTCATGTTATATACGGTGTATAGGTCAACGTGAAATCGATCACGAAACTTGACTGCCTCATCGCCAAAAGGAACGATAAACACCTTTTTTAATGGATGCTGAGTATCTTGATCAGAAGGTGGCTGTTTCAATAAAAAATTAGCCATGACACCCAGCAGCAAAACCACTGTGCTTTTCGTTTCGCGTATTGCATCCCAAAATTCTGCGGTCTGAAACGCCTTCATCATCGCAATGGATCCGCCACAGGCCAGCATCGCGTACACGTACAGCGTGCTTCCACAATGAAAGATGGGGCCTGCGATCATGCAGCGGTCTGCTTCTACGATGCAGTCGAAAGCATCTGGTCCCATTGTATAAAGCTGCACGTACGAGGATACAACTCCCTTTGGAAAGCCGGTTGTGCCAGACGTGTACATGATTGCTTGAGTATCCCAAGGCTCAATGGGCTTTTCTGTCGAGAGAGCGTCGACGTCAACATCCCTGACGTCGATTAACTGTTCACAGGAGAAATCTGGAATAGTTTTAGGAGGCTCACCATCGACAGTGAGTATGCGTTGCAAATCACCGTGGTCGATACCCTCTAGACGACCGACCAGTGAGGCTTGTGCAACCATCAATGTTGCTTTGACGTTATTGAGTATGCGTCCCAAGGGCTTTCCTTTGGATGCTGTATTCAAGGGCACGTAGACGGCACCAATATAGTTAATAGCGAACCAGGTAACTAGTAGTTCGGGGCCGTTGCCGAGCCAGCATAGAACCCTGTCGCCTTGGCGTACATGTTCGGCGAGCAAAGTGGCTGCCCGTGCCTGAACCATTTGCAACGTTTTCGCGTACGTCCAGCTCGGACCACCATGAAATACTACAAAAATCTTATCCGGTGTATTTTGCGCATGTGATTCCAGCATGTAGCGTAATACGCATGTCTCACGGCTTGGGATCACCGTATTGTGTTCTGTCTTCATGGGCTGTCTCCAGAATGATATCTACGCAGATCTGTATAAGTAAGCTGTGTTGAACTTTCAGGCCTTCGCTACCTCCTCGAACGCAACCGCCTGGCTAAACGCCCTGCAAGCATGTGGAAAGTATGCGGATTAGCTTGCACGAGCTATGGGATCGTTTTGTGCCTGATACGCGCTTGAAGACCTACAGGCTGGCAGCGATTGGAGCAAACCAGTAACGTTCGGGCTTCCTTTCCCATCTCAGGAAAGATTTTAAAAAACTCGGTGACATCTTTGCCTATTACGCCAGATCTACTAAGTTACTCGGATGGCCCACTGTGTTATTCAGGTGCTCGGACGAACATTTCGCTTGCCAACCTAGAGGTTAATCGTTGACAATAAACAAACATACTAGGTAGTACGTAACTGCCTGCTAGTATATTCTAGACCGTAGAAAAAGAGGTGAAGTACATGCCTCGTTTCGAAGAGGTTTCAGACATAATGCTACGAATTGAACATAATGGCGTTGTTGCAACGGTGAGTTTCGACAGGGGCAAGAAAGCCAATGCATTAGATCTGGTCTCGATTCGCGCCCCCACTGAGGCTGCACGTCAACTCGAAAGAGACGATACGTTACGCGTAGCAGTGTTAACCGGAACTGCGAAAATGTTTTGCGCAGGCATTGATCTCTCTGATCGCGCGCTATGGGCAAATAACGAACCGTTGATCATGCAGCGGACGTTTGCCGAAGGGCAATCTATGTGCCGAGCGTGGGCGAGCCTTCCTCAACTGACAATCGCTGCGATTGACGCCCAAGTATTTCCTATCGACCTAGCACATGCTCAGTGTGATCAATTTTTACGATGCCGGCAACTGTCGACAACCCATATTGAATAATTCAATCTTTAAATAAGCGTTAGCCGGTTGGGCCATGTTGTGGAAGCTGTGTTTTAGAGCATTACTCGTTATAAATAGATCTGCTATATGCAGACGTTCTGTTAATTGGAGGAGTTTTATGAGCCGTTTACTTACCGTATTATTCACACTTTCGGTACTCACAGTATCAATGCAAGCTAAGGCGATCGATCCGATACGTATCGGTGTGTTGACTGATCTATCAGGAATGAATGCTGACCTGTCTGGCAAAGGCTCTGTTGAGGCTGCCAAAATGGCTGTAGATGATTTTGGTGGCAAAGTTTTGGGACGCACTATAGAAGTCATATCAGCGGACCACCAGAACAAGACAGATATTGGTTCTGCAATTGTACGCAAATGGATAGACCAAGAAAACGTCAAAGCAGTAGTCGATGTTCCGACTTCCTCTGTGGCGCTGGCTGTACAGGACCTCACGCGTCAAGCCAATATCGCCTTCCTAATTTCAACGGGTGGGTCCTCTGATCTCACTGGTAAGCATTGCTCTCCCTCGACAGTGCAATGGACCTATGACACTTATGCGCTTGCTAATGGTACGGGACGAGCGTTGACCGAATCTGGTGAGAAAACCTGGTATTTTTTGACTGCTAATTATGCATTTGGCTCTGCTTTGCAACGCGATACTACGGCCGCAATTGAAGCGACTGGCGGTAAAGTCTTAGGCTCCGTGCGTCATCCACTGGGAACAATCGATTTCTCTTCTTTTTTACTGCAGGCGCAGTCATCAAAAGCACAAATGATAGCTTTAGCGAATTCTTCGGGAGATACGACTGCGGCAATCAAGCAAGCGAATGAATTTGGCCTGATTACGGGTGGCCAAAAACTGGCTTCTTTGCTAATGTTTATTTCCGATGTCGACGGCCTCGGGCTGGATAAGGCTCAGGGCTTGCTGCTTACGACCGGTTTTTACTGGGATATGGATGAAAAAACCAGAGCATGGTCCAAGAGGTTTGCGCCTCACAACGATGGAAAAATGCCGACGATGGCACAGGCTGGCGTTTATTCGGTCGTGCTGAATTTTCTGAAAGGTGTGGAGGCCAGTGGTAGCCTCGAAGGAGAGGCGGTGGTTGGGCAAATGCGCGACATGAAGATCGATGATATGTTTGCACGCAATGCCTATCTACGTGTTGACGGTCGTCTTGTGCACGATATGTACCTGGCACAGGTAAAAACGCCGTCTGAATCAAAAGGCCGTTGGGATTACTACAAAATACTACGGACAATTCCAGGTGACAAGGCGTTTCGACCGTTAGCCGAAGGTGGATGCCCTCTGGTTGATTCAAAATAGTTCTGATGTTGATGGGAACAACTCTCGTGTTTTAGCCTATCACCAGGCAAATTCAAAAAAACCAAGTCTTTTCCAATTTGTTGATGAGTCGGAAGGGATGCCTGAATTCAGAAGTCAGGCATCCTTCAGACTTATTTCATATTGACTGGCCAAAATATTGTCTACTGTTTGTTCAGCGGGAATTAACTTGGCCGGCCAAGATAGTTGACGCGCGACACCTGTCCCTTTTCCGTTCGATAAGAACCGATAAACAGCTTTTGTGTTTGCCCAATCCTGACACGCAAATGGCAGACTGTTACCGACGCCATTTCACAAGTGTTTCATCAGACGTTCAATGCGATTATCCAACCGCTTATCACCGAATCGGCTAAATAGCCAATTGATTAGCTAGCCATCGGACAGTTTGCTATTAACTATAGAAAATAAAATCCTGGTTGGGCGAGGCATGAACTTACTCCTCACAGCTACAAACCTTTGTGAGATATTTATATAAATTTGTGTATAAATGCAAGGTTCATCGTGCGCTTACATACATGAACGCCTGGAGGGAAACAGCTACTCTAAGGTCGAGAATACTAAACCCGAGTACTCAAACCGTTCATCAGACTTTCAACAAGCTTGTCGGCCAAAATGAGCCGATCATGGTGCGTTTCATTTGGGCGCGGACGGTACCATACAACAAGCCAACTTATGGAGCCGAGGGCAGCCTTGATCGCGATCGACACGTCGGATATCTGCAGCGAACCGTCCTGGACGCCATCGAGTGCAACAGTTTTGAACAACGATTCAAAATCGTTCCGAATTGCCATTAGCTCGGCCAAGACGCACCGTTGTGCGGGTGTTGTGGCAATTATCCGGTACATGTGCACGCCCTGAACTACCACCGTCTCGAAAGGAAGGTTCTCCATCATGGAGAGCGCATATTGCTTCAACATCAGTGAGAGGCGTTGTGCTCCCGTTCCTTCTTGTGCCATGGCGGGTGCGATCGCCGCGAAGTTTCGACGCATCCCTTCGCGGTGCACATCGAAAAATAAATCTACTTTTGAACAGTAATAGTGATATATCCGGCCTTTGGTAGAACTGATCCGGCGCGCCACGTCGTCAATACTGCTCGCGTGGAACCCACGTTCCATGAAACTCTCTGCGGCAGCAGTCAAAACCTCCATGTTGCCGCTACCATCGTTGCGAGGTCGATTTCTGTCAAGGTTTGTTGATACCTGATTCATACAGCCCCTAAAGTTTCTTGGTCGTGGATAAGATCTTGGTTCTTGTTGGAATTAAGCTAGACCTTACTCACCAGTTGCGTGTCTTTTGAGACCGTCAAGACCAGGGCGCATTATTACAGGATCTATTTATTATCACCCGTGTGGCGCTGTGTATATGTATTCTACAAGCCCACAACAGTGGTCGTTGACAGTATTTGCAGATTTTAATCAAGTACTCAGGGTACGCATTATTGCCAAGCGTACAGAGACAACATTGCGTGAAGCCAGCCGCTAATCGCTAAATTTTATCATGAATAGTTGACCCATTAACAACAGACAAGTTGACGCCATTCCAAATGCCAGCTGAAGCACCTCGGGTTTTATCTGCCCCCTAAGACTTGGGCAATTAAACAGACTCTACATGATTTTGTACCCAACTTTGGAGGCAGGTCGCTGGCATCAAGACCCTGCCGACGATGGCTGTTTATGCTGACCTCAAGAACGCCGTCAGAGCGACCTCCGAAGGTCTGCGACAAGAAGCGGGAGCGAACCTGCGTGTGACCGTCATCTCTGGCGCGCTTACTCGAACGTACAAAGTTCATCATCAATATTGTCAACTGGAAACATGTCTTGAGTTGCTAATTCGACAGACTTTATTACTCCGTTTTACACCCTACCCTCAACAAGAATGGCCAGCACGGAACTTAACGTTTTGTCCAGCAAAAGTTGACCCCACCAAAGATGATTAACGAGCAAGCGCATCCACGTCGAAGCTGGATGCGCGAATGAATACGATGTAAGCAGAAACCACGTTGTTCTCCTTTATCCATGGCACGTAAATATAACGATTACGTGGAAAGCAATTTAGGCTAGAAGACCAAACGCCCGTAGTGCGTCCTCGGCGGCTTCATGATCCTGCGCCGATGTGCCGCCTGAGACACCAAGGCCACCTTCAAGTTTGCCATCCAAGACAATTGGCACACCGCCACCCACGGCCATGAGCCGCGGATGCTGAGCCAACGGCGCCACCATTGGGTCGCTCATGTACTGATTCCACTGGTAAGTAGACAAACCAAACGATGCTGCTGTCCATGCTTTATCTATGGCAACTTCAGCCGTCAAAAAGGGAGCGCTGTCGGCACGCTCAAAAGCGCGCAAGTGGCCCCCCGCATCGGTAATAGCAATCGTAGCGGCAAACCCACGTAAAGAGCATGCCTGGCGGGCATGTGCGAGCAGTTCATGGGCCTGTTCCAGGCTCAGAGTATTGGTGTGTGAATTCATGGCTATTCCTGATGTTGATAAATTATTGAGCGGCAACGACGACTTTACCGATCATGTTGCCCGCCTCTACCAGCGCATGGGCCTGCACGAGGCTCGCGGCATCAAGGCCATCAATACGGCGGGTGAGCGTGTGCACGACATCACCCCTGTCTACCAGCTCGGCCATGCGGCGAAGCAACGCGTGCTGCCGGGAAAGGGTACGCGTAGTGAATATCGGGCGCGTGTACATCAGCTCCCAATGAATTGAAATTGACTTGGTTTTGAATGGTCCAATATCGAGATCTTTCGGGTCGTCGATCAGCGCGAATTTGCCTTCCGGTCGCATGATCGCTGCGATCTGAGGTACGTAGCTGGCGCTTTCGTTGAGGCCAGAAACAAAATCAACCTCCTTGATGCCCAGCTCCAACAACTGCGGCGCCCAGGGCTCGCGATGATTGATAACGTAGTGGGCGCCATGCGCCAGAACCCAATCTCGTGTTTGCTTGCGTGAGGCAGTTCCGATGATGGTAATGCCGGTCAAGCGGCGCGCGAGCTGAGTAAGAATGGACCCCACACCACCTGCAGCGCCCGTAACCAAGAGGACGGCGCTTTCGGTGGGATCGGCCTCATGGACCCGCAGGCGGTCGAAGAGAATCTCCCATGCAGTGATTGCTGTCAGCGGCAAGGACGCTGCCTGCGCAAAGTCCAGCGACTGAGGCATCGGGCCCACGATGCGCTCGTCGACAGCATGCAGTTCGCTATTACTACCTGGTCGAGTAATGTCACCCGCATACCAAACTTTCTCGCCAGGCTTGAAACGCGTGACCAACGGCCCCGTCGCCCGAACAATCCCTGCGGCATCCCAACCCAAAATGCGTGGGGCCCCGTTTGGTACATCTCCATGAGCCCGAATTTTGGTGTCCGCTGGGTTCACGGAGACTGCTCTCACCTCCACAAGAAGGTCGTGGTCGCGCAACTCAGGAGTACTGACATCAATGTCTTGCAGAGCCTCGGAATGGTCAATCGGATGGTTTTGGTAAAAGCCAACAGCTTTCATAAGTGTGCTCCATGTTTGGTCTAAGGCTTACATTATGTCTATCCTCTTCTTTCGGAAACATGGGCTAATATCAGGAACACTTATCGTTTTTTAAAGAAAATGATCCGACTCGATGACATCCATATCTTTGTACAGGCGGTCGATGCGGGAAGTTTTTCCGAGGCAGCTCGCCAGCTCAATATCGCCCCTGGCCTCGCGAGTGCCGCAGTGCAGCGGCTTGAGAAGGCGCTGAGCACCCGGCTATTCGTTCGATCAACACGAAGCATGCAATTATCAGCGGAGGGGGAGCGGTATCTGCCCTTTGCGCGCACAATGCTTGAGGCGCGTTCGCAAGGCCAACGCGCCGTAGCCAGCGATCAAAGCACCCTGTCTGGAAGTCTTCGCCTCTCGGTTCCTTCGGACTTCGGACGAAACCTGTTATTGGGATGGCTCGATGAGTTCCAGCATCAGCATCCGGCATTGTCTTTACACGTGCGCATGAGTGACCGGGCCGCCGCGTTGACGCGAGATCCTCTGGATGCTGCCGTGCGCTACGGCGCACTATCAGACTCATCATTGGTGGCCATGCCACTCATCGAAAATAACCGGCGCGCGCTATGCGCGGCACCTTCTTACCTGGAACGTGCTGGTACGCCAAGCGGTGTAGATGACCTTAGAAATCACAACTGCCTGCGTTTCGTCTGGAGCGAGCAACTTCATGAGCGGTGGTGTTTCACGCTTCCGAAAGGTAACCAGACTGTAGCCGTGTCCGGCGACCGTATCAGCGACGACGCGGAGGTCGTCCGCCGGTGGGCTGTTGCGGGCGAAGGGCTTATTTACAAATCGCGTCTGGACCTTATTCCGGATCTGCGCGCTGGCCGGTTAGTCGAGATCTTCCCGCCAATGCATTGCGAACCCTCACCGCTCAATCTTATTTGTGCGGACCGCTCACGGCTGACACCGACAATCACTCAACTAAAGTACTTTCTTCAGGCTCGTTGCACGGCGCTGCTTGAGGATTATTGGCAGTATGTAAAGATCAGCGCTGTAGCACGCCTTCCATAACAGCATCACCCGCTTAATGCCTTTTCCCAGTCTTCTTGGCACGGCACCAATACATGATATGGCCCTCGCAATTAAGCGGATGACAAGCCAGCGCACCCTTGCGTACCAAGCGGCAATTCTGACTCCGGCAGTTTGAGCACCTGAAAGACGAACAGGGCTTCGGGCGGCCGAACCCAACGACTTTCCGCTCGAATGTGAATACAATATTTCTCTGGCACACCCAACACATACAAGCTCAAACTTATCCTACAATTCTTTAGATGCAAGTTACCACTACTAACGTCACTCCGCAGGCAAGTAAAACAGCACAGTCTCCCCAGGAGAAGCGTTTTGATCAGGCCTGGCACCGGGTGACCAACCAGCAGAAGGAAAATGATGGGTTCCGTGAGGATGCCCAAGCATTTGCCCAGGCTACACGCGCACGCATTCGGGACAAGGAAAAGGCTTACATGGACGTCATGTACGGTCTCTGTCTTCATCTGCTTTCTTTTTTCAGCAGAAAGTCTCTGGCGCGGTGGCAACGCGAAACGCTGCTGGAATGGGTGGGTCAATATCTGCAGATTATGCAAAACAACCCTTTTGGCTCACATCTGAACATGGAGCCCATTCATCAGGGTCTGGAAGATGCGTTGGCTGTCACCTATCCCGATTCGGAATATGCTGCAGACCCCAGCGACGAGGAAGATCTCCTTAGCGAGGAGCTGTTTGAGGAATTGTTTGCCAAGTTTGAGCAAGCCGGCAAGACAAGTGGCTCAGGGCAAAACGCAGATGAAGCAGATGCCGACGGGGCATACTTCGAGCATGAGCGGGCTCATGATCAGCAGCGCTATGACGAAAGCTTGGCATTGAAACGCCTTATGAAGTCTTCTTCAATGAATAAGTTGTTTCGCAAAGTCGCTGGTATTTTGCATCCGGACAAAGAGCCTGATGAAACAGAACGCCAGAATAAGAACCGTTTAATGGGCGAACTAATTCAGGCTCGAAACACCAATGACATTCCACGTATATTTTCTTTTTACATCGAGTATGTAGGCCAGTCGCCATTGCAAGAGCTGGGAGAGGATCTTGATGGTGCCACCCAATTGCTTGAACGGCAATATCGGCACCTATGCGATGAGAAAGAACGCATTCTGCACGAAGACCCAATAACTGGCGCTTTATATCGACGGTTTCACAAGGAGACGCCTGCCGCGACACAACGCGCTATTACCAGGCATCTGAAAGAAACCCAGACCCAAACCACCGCCTTGCAAGCCCTGCTAGAAGAGACTACCAGCCTGAAGAAGCTTAAGCCTTACCTGGAATTGCATTATGAGATGCTTCTGTAGCATCAGGCCTCTGCAGCAAATGTTGCCCGCTTGAATGAGCCCTGTGCCGTTGCAATAACCTCACCATCCTCATTTCGCAATTCTGCGGAAGAAAAATAAATCTTCCGCCCTTTCCCCATCAATTTGCCTATGGCTTCGACGCGACCCTCGCGTACTTTGCCAATGTAACTTATCGTCAAAGCAATCGTAGCAGCATGCTGTTGTGTTTCACTGGGTGCGGAGTAAAGGCCAGCGTATCCGCAGGCAGCGTCCAGCAATGTGGCGACAACACCCCCCTGCAGGTTCCTCTGACGATTAAGGTGTCGCGCGTCAATATCCAGGATAAATCGGCACTCCTTAAGCTCCCAATGCGCGAGTCGTATTCCTAGTCCTTGTAGAAAAGGGTTGTCCATCAAATGCCCATCATTTTCCGCAGCGCTCATATTAATCATCCATTCCGATATAAATTCGCATCGACTTTACGGTAAAGCCGGTATCCTCTTTTACGTTCTTTGCCAGAATAGACTATACGCACTGACGCGGACAGGATTGACGCGTAATATTGTCGGCACAAATCGGGGGGAAGACTTGGGTGGCTCACCCAAGCTCCGGTGCGGAGAAATTACCATTTACAAAGCCTACGCGCTTCTTGCTTTGACCACGCTCTTCTGGGCGGGTAATTCGATTGCCGGCAAGTTGGCAGTCGGTCACGCCTCGCCCATGGTTCTTGTTACGGCGCGTTGGGCGAGCGTAATGGCGGTGCTATATGTGTTCAATCGGGGGCATATTGCCACAGACTGGCAGGTGATCCGGTCACGATTACGCTATCTGCTGCTGTTGGGAGCGCTTGGTTTTACCGTCTTTAGCGTCGCGCTTTATTACGCACTTGTCTACACCACCGCCATCAATTCCAGCATTCTGCAGGGGGGCATGCCCCTTTTCGTATTCGCGGCGAGTTTCATTTTATTTTCCAGCCGTATAGGTGTAGAGCAAGCAGTCGGTTTTGTATTCTCTTTCATAGGCGTGATCATCATCGCCATGCGGGGCGATCTGGCCAATCTGATTGAGCTAGACGTCAATGTTGGCGATGCGCTCATGCTGGTCGCCATCATTGCGTACGGTGTATATACTGCGGCACTACGCAGTAAGCCTCAGATGCACTGGACGAGCCTAATATTCACCTTGTGCCTTGGGGCTACACTGGCGTCCCTTCCTTTGCTGGCCGTCGAGGCCGTTCAGGGTGAGACCATGCTTCCGGATATGCGTGGTTGGGCGATCATCAGCTATATCGTTATCTTCCCCTCATTGCTGGCCCAGGTCTTTTATATTCGGGCGGTTGAACTCATCGGCGCCAACCGGGCTGGCCTGTTTATCAACTTGCTACCTGTTTGGGGAACCCTGTTGGCGGTGACTATCCTCAAGGAGGCATTTAACTTTTATCATGCGGCGGCTTTGATCATGATTCTGGCGGGAATCAGCCTGGCCGAATATGGTGGGCGAAAGCTAAGTAAACACGCGTAGTTGGTTCGCAACGAATGGGCGTTACTGATGCAAGGTTATAGCGAACTTAAGTCAGGTACTGCACGTGCACACTCAGCCCCAAGGATCAATGACCTCGATGCCGCAAGCGCAAAAATCCCTGACGTTACGGGTAGCCAGGCGAGCCCCGCGAGACTTGGTAATTGCTGCAATCATGGCGTCGAACTGGCTGATAGGCTTGCCGCAGTTTTTTCGTGCTGCAGCGATCTTTGCATAGTGATCGGCTGCGTCCCTGTCAAAATCTAATACCTGGCCAGCCATATCAAGCGAAAAAATCTTCCCGATCGCGTCAAGCAGCATTGTTTTACGTTGCCCCTCAGATAACAACTGCGCCCCGTAGAGCAATTCTGCGCGCGTCACCGTGGTAGTGAATAGTACTGAGCGAGACTGTGCCGCAAACCATGACAGGGGGCGCTCATCCGGCGCAGGGCGCAAGAGTTCAGACAGCACGTTCGTGTCCAGAACGATCATGTATCAAACTCCGGCGGATTACGGATAGCTTCTCTAGGCGCCAGCACCAAGTCAACCTCACCCAAAGGGCTGACGCGCGCGCGGATAGCCTCGATGAGTGATTGACCAGACCTCGGCGAAGCAGAAAGGGCCGCTCGTAGTATGTCTCGTGCTTCATCCTCCATCGAGCGGCCATGCATCGCCGCCTGCACACGCAGACGCTTTTTTAATTGCTCGTCGATATTGCGGATGGTCATTGTTGTTGCCATATGCCACCTCCGTAAGTCAGTGACTTAATTTTAGTCAATGACTAATGATGAAGCAACCGGCAGCATACCAACCCACATCCTCAAGGAGCGTTGCGTAAATTCAGCAGAGTAAGCTTCAATATGATCATGCTCATTCTCTTGCAACCTGCATTCCCACTGAAGGGGGCGTTTGGCGGCTCTCTGGTCAACTCCATCGTCGTCGTCTTGGCCCCGCTGACCGCCCTCGTTGCGTTCCGGCTTATTTATCATTCCACCCCGACCACCTGCATAAAGACGCTCATCGGCATGATGATGCAAGACGTTCAGGACATTGCTGGTGGCCAGAGGCTGGCAACCGCCGGCCACGAGACTCGACACGCGCGGCTGTATCGCCGTCTGATAACGCTGGTTCGATGGATGAACAAGTCGAGCGATCAGAATATACCGGCACTGGGCGGTGGCCTAGCCTTGCAAAGCCTGAGCACTGTGGCGCTACGTGCTCACGTGTTACTACATATGCCAGACATTACACCTGGCACTGCACGCCGCCTGCAAACCTTACTTAAGCGTATGCGCAGCCTGAAGCATCAGCCTGAGCACGTCATTCGAGCGCTGGATCGCACCGCGACCAGGCTTACACGTGATTTCCCCGTCGAGGCCCGATTGCTTCGCGAGACGGCGCACGTCATGCAGGTGAATGCGGCTTTCTTTGATGAGGCGAGAGGCGCTAGGTAGCGCCAATCGTTTGAACTAAGCGCGAAAATACCTACTAACTGCCTGCCAAAGCGGCCGTCTTATAAACAAGGGCTTTCGACCGGTGGCACAGTACTTGCTATGGGAAAGGTGACAGACTTTGTCGCCACATAGGAGATTATTCGTATGAAAAAGCTTATTGCTATCGCTGCTTGCACAATGCCCATGGTCTTTGCGTCCACGGTTCACGCACAGGATAAAACAGCGGACACGACTAAGACCGCTCCTGCAGCCACCACGATGCCAAGCACCCCGGCCCCGAACGCCGCAACACCGGCTCCCATGAATAATGAAAAGGCAGATATGGACAAACAACACCAGAACATCTCAGGCATAAGTGTCAAAAAATCTATTATGGGCAAGGCGGTTTACAACGAAGCCGACGAAAAAGTTGGGGATATCAACGACGTAGTAATTACGACTGATGGCCAAGCTGCCTACTTTGTTGTGGGTGCAGGCGGTTTCTTGGGCATGGGCGAGCATGACGTTGCCATCCCTTACGAGAAAATCAAGCAAAATGGTGACAAGCTCGTGTTGCCAGGCTTCACTAAAGACCAGCTGAAAGCCCTTCCCAAAGTGGAAGTTAAAAAGTAAGCCTTAGTTACACCTACTGTTAGAGGCCTGCCTCCGAGAGTAACAGCGGCCGCCACAAGCCTGCACCAATGGGCTCGGCGGCCGCTTTCATTGCTTCGAGCGTGAGGTTAAGCAGGCTAATACCAACTATGCATCAGACCCGAATGCTCGTACAAGTCGTGCATTTCAAGATATTGTGAATGTGTGCTTCCGATAGACGCCCGATTTACAACGGGAGTCTGTGTAGATCTTTATAGCGATTGTATTTATTACTATTTTCTGCCCGCTCACGCTAGCAGATTGCCCCTAAATATATCAAAGGCTTTTCCTGCACTGAGCGCGCGTGCTTTGGTTTTGGCTTCTAGTATCGGAGCCGCAAGTTGCCGCAGGTCTATGCCGTTGGATATGACCTTCAAAAACACCTCTCCCTCTTCCTCCGAAACATGTTGATTGATAAATTTTTCAAGCACGGCAAATCGAGCTTGGTACAGGTCATCGCCAGGCTTCATATACTTTAATAAGGCAATTAAATCCCTCGCACTTTCCACCTGAACATTAGCTTCGTCCAAGAGGTCGTTAAACGACTCAGGATCGGCGTTTCGCAGATATGGATAAAGGTGTTTTTGTTCGATTTCTGCGTGTTCAGTAAGTGCTAAGCAGGTCTGCTGCACTATCGAATGCCTTTCGACGTCGTTGTTGGCCAACTTGAAATCTTTGAACAGCGCCTCGACCTCACAATGATCATCGATCAGCATCCCAAGTACGCTTTTATGGGTAGTAATGGCCCCAGTTATGTCTTTGGACATGTTTTCTCTCCTTGACGGTGTCACAGCCGATATACGTGGTGTTGAAGACAGCCGCAAGGCCCGTGCCTATGATTCAGAATAAAAGAACCGCGCAGAACGCGCCACTACAAACGTATTCATGCCCGGCATGCGGCGCCTTGCCACTACCGTCGCCTGATTATTAAGGTAAGAACGAGTCTGCGCGACCTGGTTACCAGCTGCGTCAATCTTCAGGCAAGAGAGCGCTTGCAGCATGAACGACTAACGGCGGCGAGTTCGCGCCAAACAAGAGCGAAGATTGACTGCACAGGTTCTCTGCGTACTCGTGACCAAACCCCCACGCGCTTCGCAACGCAGTTGCAAAGCCTCCCTCTACGCGAGAGTACGCGCGACAGCTGGTAACCACGCGCGGCCTTGAAGTCCACGCGATAGACACGCCCGCTTGTTCTAATCGGTCTACAAGCGACTGATCCTCGCCGCACGCTAGTGCATGGAATCCGCCCGATTTCTGATATACCAGAGCGCTGACCCCTAGGTTGGCGCCGTGCACGTGCCGATGACCATCCTTATCCTGATAGCTTGTTTGGAATTGTGCCTGCGCACGTTGTGCATGCCCACCGTGGCTAGACCAATCAAGCACCCCAACTGTTCCGCACACTACGGCGGCACGCAGCTCAACTTGATCATAAAGCCATGTCTCGCCGACTTGAGTGTCAGCATCGGTAAAAGCAAGCCATCGTGCACCCATGCCTATCAGATGCGCCGCACCAGCCGCGCGAGCGAGCCCGACATTGCGATACGACGTTGTCAATTGCCTGACTCTCCAAGCTGCGGCGCGCATTGCCGTTAGATCGGAGCAATGATCGAGCACTACAACAACTTCCACGGGTTCACCCGCCAGCCCAGCATACGATGCAGCCCGCGCAACCGATGCAAGACATGAATCTATACATGCTTCTTCATTATGAGCCGGTATGCACACGCCAATCATGAACGCGCTCCGGTAGCATGACGCCAAATATCTAGGCGGAACTGCTCATCATCATGAGAGACAATTCTTTGAAGTTCACTTAGCGCATTCACTTTATTATGAATTTCGTCGGTACTTCCAATGCGATCATGAAATTGAGGCTTGTAATGACACATTACCCATATCCCCTGCAACGCCAATGACGCCATGCACTGCTCGATAAAGCTAGCCAGTTCAGGTTCTGAAAAGTAGTACGCCAGCTCAGAGACTACGACCAGATCGAACGAATCATCACTACCTAAAGGCCAGGATGCGGGTAACTGAAGCACCTGAACGCTGACATTATTCGCGCCAGCTCGCCCCACGCGACGCCGGCAGATAGCCGCAGCGGTTTCTGAGGCGTCTACGGCCATAACGTGTGCGCCGACAGACGAAAGCAGATAAGTCATCTCGCCGATACCACAGCCAAGCTCCAGCACCTTGCCGAAGCGTGCACTGGGAAGTGACGCCATAAGTACTGCGCGCTTGCGGCGTTCATACCACGAGTGCCGCACAGACCAAGGATCGTCGTCTTGCTTATACATGGCGTCAAAGTCAGTCATCGAAACACCACCTCGAAAGGCCGTCGAAATCGCTCCAACGCAAAGCGCGGCAACACAGCCGCTCTACCCGTACCTGGGTCTGGCTCGGTTTGTGTCCGAAAAAATCGTATCGCCTGCTCCTTCCTATATCGCTCTTCAGGGCTAAGGGCGATCGAAACGACACGATGCCAGGGGAACTCGCGTCTATTGGGGCTGGCCCAATGCCAACCCCAAATAGGCACTTCAAAAAGACGACAGCCACGTATAGCAGATGCCTTGCATCCAGCGCGGCCAACAGCCTCATGATCGGGATGACCGTCTAACCTCCATGGAACAATCACAATGTCATTCTTATCAAGTAACGCACTTAGAGTGACCGTTAGTTCATTTTCGCTGGCAGAAACGCCTCCGTCCGCGAACTGCAACCGCGTTCTAGTGGCCTGCGGCGCCAGCATGCGGGTTGCGAGCTTAACCTCTGCTCTGCGAGCAGCAGCCAGCATTGACGCCGGCCAGCGACATGAGCCCGGATGGCTGGCTTCACCGTCAGTCACTGCCACAATCTGCACAGACACTTTCATTTGAGCAAGCTGCTGAATGATGCCGCCACATGCCAGAATTTCGTCATCTGGATGAGGAGCAATGATGTGTACAGTTTTGCTATTGGCCAGAAGTTCGACCACTGTGCCCTGGAATACATTGCGTGTTGTAAAGCTTTCCATCCATACTGACTCCGGTGTGCCCGCTCCAGCAATATGGCGTTCATTTACAGACTCCATAGCTCTGCCCCCCCATGTCTGGTAGTCGCAAATCCATGCGCGGCCAAGTCTCGCTCGGCATGGCTTTGTCTTATGAATACTGGCAGGTCGGCCATCATGCGGGCGAACCGTTCGTTCTTGCACAGAGGCCCAGCTCCCAAGGCCCGCGACGCACGTACCAAAATAGTTTCCGCTGCAGACTCTACGGCCAAGCGTGCACGACTGGCAGAGTACTCACATGATTGATAGGGATTAGCGTCAATGTCGTGTGCAGCCGTGCGCAACAGGCAGGCTGCTTGCGCCAACGCCACATCCATTGCCCCTAAATGGGCAAGGCTATGCAAGGCCTCAGGTCGGTCTTGCAGGCTCTTTTGCACGATTTCAACAATGCCAGCGGCAGCCCCATACCAGCAAGCGGCAACCCCTCCCGATCCGTGATAGAAGCCCGGCCGCGAAACATAGGCGCCCGTTTGGCCTACGCGGCGCGCCCGCGCGCCATTACACTCCACATCATGACTGGCGGTTGCCTGCATACCAACTGCGTGCCACCCTTCTGAAGTTACTTCCACTTCAGGCTGCGTCATGTCCACGGCCAGCAGGCAAGGGTCGCCAGCGTTATTCCATGCACTCATCAATGCCCAATCCACATACCGTGCACCGGAACACCACGGCTTGGTGCCATAGATTTCACCGACGCCGTCGCCACCTGTTTCTGTAAAGTTTATGCTCTGCCCAGGCGGCTCCGCGCACCATACGCCCCATACCTGTCCGGCACTATGCAAATCAGCAGACTTCAACTCGTGAAGAATCGCAAGCGCATCTGTGTGGCCTTCAAATAATTTTGCTAGACTAAGGTCAAAATGGCCCACCTGCGCCAACAAACGCCACCTGTCCAACGTATGGCCTGACCCCGGAAGAGGCAAACCCCCGGCGCTTGAGTTAACAAGATAATGAAGCGACTGCCCGATATTCCAGCCTGGATCTATTCCATCCAGTAGGCTTTGCAACGACTTACAGTTGTCGTGCGGCAAAGGATTTAGCGATTTATTCTGCATGGCGGCTCACTTACACCCAATACGATCTAGAAATAGATCAAGACTCAATGTGTATGTTTGAGCAATTAGTGTGCCGTTGCGGGAAGGGTTGTCGTAAACAGGCTGCAAATTCTACTAAGATTTGACAACATGCTTCTCCCAACCGACAGAGTCGCCTACTATCAGCGAAACAAAAATATCGGTATAGCCAACTTGTAAACTGGGTGCAAGATGAGAAACAAACTCTATACGCTGCTCGAAGAACGCCTGAATGGTAAAGAGTATGCTGAAATAAAAATCTCAGAACTGGAAACCATTGCGGGCGAAGATTGGCTAATGGAGGTAAGCGAGCAGGCAGCCAAGCTGAATGCTGTCGCAGAGCTTCATCCCAAGGATCGCTTGGTGGTGCTTGTAGCTCGGTCCATAAATTAAAGCTTTTATCGCCCTTCTTAACCCGTACTGCGCTATGGGGTTTGCCTGATTATTGAGTACCACGCATAGCTCGATAGCGGGCACGCCACTTGCTTAACGGAACACAAGCTCTGAATTGATGGCACTTCAAAACATCGCAATTCAGAACGAGCAGGCAAGAGGACCAGTCGGGCCGTTCAGGCCTGGCGAGGCGATTAGTAAACAATTGAGAAAAGGATGAGATTATGAGCTTCAAATTAGTCCAACGAACCGCACTGATCGGTGCCGCATCAGTGCTCATGGCGTTCTCCAGTTTCGCAGGTGCGGCGCAGGTGCAGACACCAGACCAGATCAGCACGCAATACGATGCCGCGATGGAACAATGCAAAAGTCTTAAGGGCAATGACAAGGACGTTTGTAAAAAAGAGGCTGAAGCGCAGCGCGATTCCGCCAAAGCGGATGCCAAAGCAGGCAAAAAAGAAGCTGAAGCACGCCACGATGCCACTGAAGAAAAACGAGACGCGGCGTATGACGTAGCAAAAGAAAAATGCGATGCCATGTCAGGCGATGCCAAAGATCAGTGTGTTGCCAACGCCAAAACGAAATACGGCAAATAATTAGAAGGGCAACCAAGATAGCGCGCTTGCTGTGCAAACGGGCTCACAGCAAAGCGCTCAGCACAAGCGCTAGCTAAAGGCAATCCTTTAAAAACCCGCCAGAAGCCGCATGCTAAAAGCCGGACATCAATCCGACCTTTGGGTTGAGAGGGTTTAACCTGAATACGAAGTTAAACATTCTTATTTAACTTCGTATCCAGCTTTTTTCTATCTCTGCATGGGGCGCCGTTTAGATGCCGGGTTTCTTAAGCATGCGCCGAACACATGAAGAACGGGAGAATGACGCGCGATGGCGGCACCATGAAGCCGGTGCGCCTGATGGGCTTATAGCTTTGACGGCGCTGACACCGTTGCCCCTGACAAGCTTTGAGTGCGCTGCGTGCCCAGGTATGTGCCCAGCACAATACCCAGTAAGCCCACCAGGTGCCACAGGGTGAACGACTCACCAAGCAGCCAAAGGGCGAAGCCCACACCAAAGACGGGTATCCAGTACTGGAACACAGACGTACGTGCCACGCCCAATTCGGCGATGGCGCGATTCCAGTACATATTACAAATGGCGGTGGCGACGATGCCCGAAAATATCATTAACACCCATGGCCAAATGCCAGGGTGCGACATGCTTTGACGCGTCAGATTAATTGAATCGTCAATGACCAGGTGCAGGCACAGAAGACACGCCCCCAAGGTGTAGATAATGCTACTGATCACGAGTGCATTAAATCTTCTGGCCAAGTCTTGTATGAGCATGCCGCCCGCCACGAAACTGAACATAGCGCCGAAGATTTTCAGGTCGCCCAACCCTGGACCAGATAAAGATGCCCCTGGACTGCTGAACACAACGGCGAACACACCACCAAAGCCAAGCGCAACACCTAGCAAGCGCATGCGGGTCAGTGGCTCGCGGAAGATGATGGCCGCCAAAATTGATGCTACCAAAGGGCTCAGGGCCATGATCAACGATGAATTAGAGGCACTTGCGCTCTGCATGCCAGTCGTAAAAAAGATCTGGTTTAAATAGACCATAAGTACGGCACACAGAAAGAAGCGTAGCCATTGCCACCGCGATATGTTCAATAGCTTTATTGGTTGGCGCGACCATATCAATGTGAAGTTAATGACGATAGCCGCCAGTACCATGCGCACGCACGCAATAATGAGAGGGTCCAGGTAGGTGGTGAGCACCTTGATGGCCGAGATGTTCAGCCCCCAGATGGCCATGGTGCCAATCAACAGCAATTGCATTCGTGTCGGTTTCATTGGGGTGCTGGATCATTATGCGAGTCGTATGACAAGCATATCAGCAAGTGCGCAGCTTAGGTGCGTCTTAACGGACGCCAGCCAGCAAACTGGATAAGGCGATCACCACGATGAACAGTATTTGCTAGAAATTATTTGCCGCCCGCTGCGTGGGGCGGCGGGCGGCAATGGTTTTGAGGTTTACGAATGGGTGATGGTCGTACCCAAAACTTTCAGACATTCGCGCATAAAAGCAGCCAGGCCTGTCCAGCCCTTGGCCGACACCATGGTGCCGTCGACATAGGCCTCATGTGGCTTCACATCAATATAGGTGCCGCCCGCCAAGATAACCTCGGGTTCACAAGCACCCAGAGCCGCCACTTTCTTTCCACGTATTACGCCGTCTACTGCAACCAGGATCTGCACGCCGTGACATATGGTAAAAATCGGTTTTTGCTTCTCGTGAAAGTGCCGGACCATGGCCTGAATTCGTTTGTCGGTGCGAATATATTCCGGTCCGCGACCGCCGGCGCAGTAAACCGCGTCATATTCGTCCAGATTCACCTCGGAAAACGTTTTATTGATCTCGACCAGATGCCCGAACCGTTCGATATAAGTCTGGTGACCTTCGAAATCATGTAGCGAGGTCTGGATCATCTCCCCCGCCTTTTTGTCGGGACAGATGACATGGACAGTATGGCCTACGGCCTCCATGCCCTGCTGGAAAACAAAAATTTCATATTCCTCGGTAAACTCACCGCAGAGCATTAGAATTTTTTTGCCGCTCATGTTGTCCTCCTAATCAGTTGTTAGAGTGGCCGGGTTGTAACCCGGCCGGCTATCGTCAGAATGGGCTGTCCGGAAAATAGAACTGGTCAGCGTTTTCAGGGGTAATTAACGGCGCATCCAACTTAAAGTTGCCCCGCATCGGCGCTTGCCCGGTAAATTGCGCGGCCGTCATATAGATAGCTGACTTAATCATCGACGGTGGATAAGGGGTGGAGATCGGCGTCATCGGGTTTTTCGCCTTCACCAGTTCAATCACCTCTTTCATCCCATTTCCGCCAAGCGCATATTTGATCTCGGTACGCTTAGATTCCTTGATCGCCTGCAATACGCCCAACAGCATGTCGTCATCATTAGCCCAAACCGCGTCGATTTTTGGATACTTGGCCAGATAGTCCTGCATCAGCGTGAAGGCCTGATCTTGGTTCCAATTAGCATACTGAATGTCGAGGATTTTGATGTCTGTTTTTTTCATCACATCGGTGAAACCCTTGATCCGCTCATCATCGATAACAGTCGGAATGCCGCGTAGCACGACGATTTCACCTTTATTGCCCAACTTTTCC
This sequence comes from Pusillimonas sp. ANT_WB101, assembly GCF_008369125.1. Lineage (NCBI taxonomy): Bacteria > Pseudomonadati > Pseudomonadota > Betaproteobacteria > Burkholderiales > Alcaligenaceae > Pusillimonas > Pusillimonas sp. ANT_WB101. The sequence continues at coordinate 324,475 of NZ_VOAY01000003.1, forward strand.
GCCATCCACTTCGCGGTATTGGCCCCCACAGCGATATTATCGCCCGCGACATATAGATCTTGAATTGCCGGGTCGGTCAAGCCGCGGTCCACGACCGTGATAAATGTGCCCCCTGCCTTAACCTGTTCAACGGGGCCGGTCAGCTCTTCCGATGTGAAAGGCAGTATCACCAGCGCGTCAAGTTTCTGATTTGCCGCCAAGTCTTCCAACGCTGAAACCTGCGCTGGCGCTGAGGGTGAGGTCTTCACCACCACGTCGATATTCGGAAACGCAGCCTTGATCTCTTTCGCGGCCTGTTCTGCATGGTATACGACACCTCCAGTCCAGCCGTGCGTGGCAGCGGGAATGGATACGGCGATCGTCTTCTTGTCCTGCGCCAAAGCGCCGGTGGTCGTTAGCACGGCGAGGCTGACTGCAGACAGTAGGCCAAGTGCACGTTTGGTTATAGGTGTCATTTCTCTCTCCTGGTTATGGTGGTCATTTCTTTCTCCTTTGGATAAAACCCGCCTCTTATTGCGGCGGTTACTTCGTAAAGCGATGCGCCAGCATGGCGAGGATGATGATCACCCCCTGCACTGCGGCGACAAGATATTCTGAAACCATGTTGGACAACACCATCAGGTTCGCGATCAGTTCCAGAATCAGCGCACCGGCGATGGTTCCCCATATGCGCGCCCGGCCACCGCGCAGCAGGGTTCCACCGATGACCACGGCGGTAATTACCTGCAATTCCCACAACTGGCCTGTTGTCGGGGTTGCGGCACCAAGCCGGGGGATGTAGCAAATCGCGGCAATGGCGACACAAAGCCCCTGTATTACAAAGGCGATGGTGCGCACCTTAATGACTGAGACGCCCGAAAAACGAGCCACATCAGCATTTGACCCGACCGCCATACAACGGCGGCCGTACTTGGTGCGATACAAGATGAAGGCACCGACCAAGGCGACGGCTAAAGTGATGGCCACCGGCACCGGGACACCCAACACATCGCCGAAATAGACTGGACGATAAGGTTCACGCAGCGCCCGTGCCATTGGAATCGATCCACCATCAGACATCCATGTGATCAGCGCACGAAAAATCCCCATCGTACCGAGTGTGGCGATGAAGGGCTCGATCTTGCCGACGGTAACGATCAACCCGTTGAGTAAACCGCAGGCGGCACCGACCAGCAGCCCCACGAAAGCACCGACAAAGATCGCGTTCGCACCCATCGAGGGCTCGAGCCGGTTCATTGTCAAGATCATGATCCCAGTGACAAACGCCATCATCGACCCGACCGACAAGTCGAGGCAACGAGACGAAATCACAAAGGTTGCCCCCACCGCGATGATTGCGATAAATGCCGACCGCGTAACCACGTTCGTCAGGTTGGTTGCGGTCGCAAAGTTCGAATTCAGCATGGTGCCGATCAAAAGCACCATCGCCAAGGCGATGAACGGGCCCATGGCGGCCCAACTAATACGCCGTGGCGCGTCAGCTATCGCGATACTTGTCGTCGCGCTTGTCATTTTTGTCTCCTGTATTATTTTTCGTCAGATTATCTTGCGGATCGGCCATATACGCGTCGCCACTGGTGGCCGCATAGACAACGTTCTGCTCTGTTATTTGATTGCCCGTCAGTTCGGCCACAATGCGCCCTCCGCGCATCACCAGAACCCGATCGGCAAGTCCGACGAGTTCGGGAAGTTCTGACGATATGACGATGCAGGCTCGACCCGATCGAACCAACTTGTCGATGAAGTCGTAGATCTGGCTTTTATTGCCTATATCGATACCCCGTGTCGGTTCATCAATAATGACAACCAAAGGGGCAGTCATCATCATCTTTGCCAGTAGCAGTTTCTGCTGATTTCCTCCCGACAGTTGGCCAGCATTGATATGCACTGAACCGACGCGAATGTCGTATTCAATGACAGCCTTCTTAAGTGCTGCACTCTCTTTGCGATGATCCAGCTTAAGGTGCGGATGAACGCGATCCAACGCGTGAAGGGTCAGATTGGGTGCGAGCGACTCGTCTAGTAACAGCCCCTTCCCTTTGCGATCTTCAGTCAGGTATACAAGACCTTGTTCTCGCCAATTTTTTACCGAACGAGGCTGGACACTGTGGCCAGCTAGTTCGACCTTGCCAGCCTCAGCGGGCCGCAGACCCATCAAACCTTCAAACAGTTCTGTCCGGCCGGAGCCAATCATGCCTCCGATACCAAGCACTTCGCCGGGTCGAACCATTAGACTGGCCTCGACTGCCCCATGATCGACTGTCAGCCCCTCAACCACCAATAGTGGATCACCCGAAGGATGCGGCCGCTTCGGCGGATACAGCACGTCTAATTGGCGGCCGACCATCAGCTCGGCCATTTGCCGCTTCGATAGATCAGCAGCGGGCCATGTACCGATCATCTTCCCGTCGCGCAGAACGGTAATACGATCAGCCAACGCCTCAACCTCGTCCAGGCGATGCGAAATATACAAGACCGCCACCTGTTGTTCTTTGAGCCCTCGGACCACATCTAGAAGTGCAGACACCTCGTCATTGGCCAGTACGGCAGTGGGCTCGTCAAAGATGACCACCTTGCGCGGTTCTAGCAGTGCCCGGCCGATTTGTACCAGCTGCCGCTGCGCCAGAGACAAGTCGTTCACTAGATCGCAAGGGCCGCAACGCGCACCGATAGAGGCCAGAACATCGGCAGCACGGCGGTTCATGGCACGATCATCGACCATAATGCCGCGCGACAGTTCGCGGCCCAGAAAAAAGTTTTCAGCGACTGTCAGGTCTGGCGCGAGGAGAATCTCCTGATGCACCAACACCACGTTCGCGGATTCCGCCGCCGCAGCATCGGCGAATTCAACAGACTGTCCAGCCATGAGTAGATGGCCCGCCGTGGGGCGTACGTAGCCGGACAACAGTTTCATCAGCGTTGATTTGCCCGCACCATTCTCGCCGATGATGGCGTGAACTTCTCCAGCGCGGAAATCTAACGTTATGTCGGAAAGAACCGTAATTGGGCCATAGGCCTTGGTCAACCCCACTGCCGCAAGTGTCGGCAGATCGGAGAGCCCGCCTACCGCCGCTGACGGCAGAACCGATGGGGAAGAGGTTGCGTGCATGGTCATTCAAAGGCCAGCATCAGGCGATCACGAGAACGCTGGATGTGCTTGTACATCGCTGCTTGCGCAGCCTCAGAATCGTGTGCACGAAAGGCCGCCAGTAGATCCTCGTGTTCTTCTAACGCTTCTTGCGTCACGCGGCTGTGAAACATCAGACGGAACAAATGCAGGTGGACGTGCTGATTAAATAGTGTGGACCGAATAACCTCATTCCCGGCAATCCGCAAGATTTCATCGTGGAAATGTGCGTCGATGCGGGCAAAGCGTGAATAACGACTGGTGCGATCCAGCGGCGTGGCACCATGAGCCATGTCGAGGGCGATTTCTTCAAGATGATTGAGTGCCGCCGGGGTCATATTTAATGCGGCTAAACGCGCGCCTTCCGGCTCCACCAACAGACGAAAATTGAACAGATCCTCAAATTGCTTACGGTCTAGCTGCGGCGCGGCGCTGTAACCGATGAGATGTGCTTTATGAACCAGACCTTCGCGCTCCAGCCGCGAAAGCGCTTCGCGTACCGGCGTCTGCGACACATTGAGATCACGCGCAATCTCGTCGATTGGGATGCGGGCACCCGGGGCTATCGTCAAAGACATAAGTCGTTCGTAGATACTGTCATAGACGCCATCTACTACGCTTACCGGCCGCACGGATACAGCTTCCTGATTTTCTCGTTGTGGTGTCATTTCCGAGGAGATACTCCGTAAGTTGCTCTTGACATGGAGCCATAATGGCAAATAGCATATCAAATGTCAAATACAATATCGTATATGATTTGATATAGGATAATGAATGAGGGTGTGTAAAGCACGGCTTCAGAACCTGGCTACTCGGCTTCTCGAAGATCATGGCGCCCCGTCTGAAATTGCGGGCCTTCAGGCAGCAATACTGATCGAGGCAGAGCTGCGCGACCTTCCCTCGCATGGATTGATGCGTTTGCCACGCCTGCTTGAGCGCATCAACAATGGCATGGCCGATCCCGCCGCATCAGGGCTTCACTTCTGGCGAGGGTCATCGCTGCTCGAAGTTGACGGGCAGCGTGCCCTTGGTCCTGTTGCAATGATGTCTGCACTAGAAACGATGCTGCCACGACTACAGGCTACGGGTATTACGCTGGCCGCGATTCGCAACGCCAATCATATCGGGATGCTTGCCTATTATGCAGAGCAAGCGGCTGCGCGTAACGCAATCAGCATCGTGCTATCAACAAGTGAAGCGCTGGTCCATCCATTCGGCGGTACACGGGCAATGCTCGGCACCAATCCAATTGCCATCGGTATCCCGACCTCCGATCAGCCTTTCGTTCTAGATCTTGCAACCAGTCTCGTCTCCATGGGTAAGGTCCATAGCCATGCCCTGCGTGGGGAGCCATTGTCAAACGGCTGGGCAGTCGATTCGTCGGGCCATCCGACCCTAAATGCCGAGGCCGCCAAGCACGGTGCCATCGCGCCGTTCGGTGAAGCAAAGGGTTACGGCCTTGGTCTTGCCGTCGAGCTGTTGGTAGCGGCGCTTGCAGGGTCGCAACTCGCACCCGAAATACACGGCACGCTGGACGCAACTGAGCCTGCGAATAAGGGAGACCTACTCATCTTGATCGACCCTGGTGCGTCTAACGGCGTGGCCGCGCGACTATCGAATTACCTGAACGCCATACGTGCCTCACGTCCGCTATACCCCGGACGGCCAGTAGCCGTTCCGGGAGACGGCACGCGTAAGCGACGGGAGGCCGCATTACGTGACGGAATCAACATTCCAACGACACTTCTAGACGAGCTGCAACGTTTGGACGACAAACAAGAACGTATATAACGAGGAGAAAGACAGTGGAACATTTCGGAACGCTTAGATCACCGCGCGAGCTGATAGTAGGCTGCGGGCAACGTCGGGCACTTGGCCTTGTGGCAAAAGGACTTGGTCAGCGTGCTCTTGTGGTTACAGATGAACGGCTGGCGGCAGACGCAAACTGCCACGCAATGATCGCCGATCTTGAAGACAATGGTGTAACGGTGCAAGTTCAAGGTGGAACCTTGCCAGACGTACCGGAGGAAAGCGCCTTTATCGCCGCGGAGGCCGCTCGCAGCTTCGCACCAGACGTCGTGATCGGCATCGGTGGCGGATCCTGTCTGGACATGGCGAAATGCGTGGCGCTGTTGCTGACCCATGGAGGCCGACCAGATGATTACTACGGCGAGTTGAAGGTGCCTGGTCCAATCCTGCCGCTAATCGCCATTCCTACAACCGCCGGCACAGGGTCCGAAGTCACTCCGGTCGCCGTCCTGTCCGACAGCAAGCGCAGCTTGAAAGTGGGTATCTCAAGCCCGCACCTAATTCCAACGGTAGCAATCTGTGACCCTGAACTAACGTTAACTTGTCCTGCTACGCTGACAGCCATCGCCGGCGCTGATGCCTTGACGCATGCTATAGAGGCGTTTACTGCAACCCGCCGCCCTGCCACCGCTGGGTTAACTCAGGAAAGGGTATTCGTTGGCAAGAATGTCTTGTCTGACCATTTCGCACTAATCGCTATCTCGTTGCTATGGCAGGGGCTCGAAGCTGCGTGTACCGAGGGCAATAATCTCGCCGCACGAGCACAGGTAATGCAGGGGGCCACCTTCGCAGGGCTGGCCTTCGGCGTCGCCGGGACAGCAGCCGCCCATGCAATCCAGTATCCAGTCGGTGCACTCACTCACACGGCACATGGTGCGGGCGTCGCTTCTTTGATGCCTTGGGTCATGGAATGGAATCGACCAATGATTGGCTCCGAACTAGAACAAATGGCCTCCGTGATGGGCGTTGCCGACGGCACAGCGGTAATTCCTGCCATCTCTGCGCTGTTCGCCCGCATCGGAATTCCGCCAACCTTGAAAGCCCTGGGCTTGGCAGAAGATAAGCTGGACTGGGTGGCAGACCAATCCTGCGGCATTGAACGGCTCATCCAGAACAATCCCCGTCCAATTAATCGCAGCGACATGCGCACGCTTCTAGAAGCCGCATTTTGGGGCGACGTTAGTCTCATTCAACAAAACAGAAAGGCCAACACATGACAATGGATACTATCCTTGGCGGTAACTATGCTGACCCCGCCTTTCATGCGCAAGGTCTTTATATTGGTGGCGCATGGCTGCCCGGCACAGGTATTCCGGTGATCAACCCTGCCAACGCCAATACACTGGCCGAGGTTCCCGATGCATCTGCGGCGGATGCGTTGCGCGCCGTCGATGCCGCCGATGCAGCTGCAGCAAACTGGCGTACTACCCCCGCCCGTCAACGTGCCGAGATTCTGCACCGCTGGTTCCAGCTGGTCACTGAGCATGCAGACGAATTGGCGCACCTAATCTCTCTGGAAAATGGCAAGGCTCTGCAGGATGCACGTGGCGAGGTCGCCTACGCCGCCGAGTTCTTTCGCTGGTATGCCGAAGAGGCGGTGCGCATACCCGGCGAGTTTCGCCATGCTCCTTCAGGTGCAAATCATATTCTTGTAGATCATGAGCCGATAGGGGTCGCGGTGCTGATTACGCCGTGGAACTTCCCTGCCGCGATGGCCACGCGCAAGATCGGTCCCGCGCTGGCCGCTGGTTGCACAGTGATCCTAAAGCCAGCGTCTGAAACCCCGTTGACCGCCTATGCATTGGCACGACTGGGCGCGGAAGCGGGTGTACCACCGGGGGTGGTGAACGTGCTGACCACCACGCAACCCGCCGTCATCACCAACGCCATGCTGGCTGATCCGCGGGTGCGCAAGCTGTCCTTCACCGGATCCACCGCAGTCGGTCGGTTACTTTTGGCCGAGGCTGCAAAGACAGTGGTTTCCTGCGCGATGGAGCTGGGCGGCAATGCGGCTTTCCTGGTGTTCGATGATGCGGACCTGGAAGCGGCGCTGGACGGCGCAATGATCGCCAAGATGCGTAATGCGGGCGAAGCCTGCACGGCCGCAAATCGGTTTTATGTGCAATCAGGCATACATGACGCCTTTGTTGCCGGCCTGACTAAACGGATGGCCGCGCTGAAAATCGGTCCTGGCACTGATGAGCAAACCCAAGTCGGGCCGATGATCTCCAGCGCTGCCGTCACGAAAATAGATCGTCTGGTCTCCAACGCCGTCGCCCAAGGTGCACGCCTGCATACGGGCGGCGCACCGCTACCCGGTGACGGCTATTTCTACCCACCCACAGTGCTGGACAACGTGCCCCTCGACGCCGGGATCGCGCATGTGGAGATTTTTGGTCCCGTCGCCCCCGTCTATCGCTTCGACACGGAGGAGACCGTCATCAGAATGGCGAATAATACGGAATACGGATTGGCTGCCTATGTTTATTCGGGTGATCTGACGCGCGCACTACGGGTTGGAAAAGGCATTGAAAGCGGCATGATTGCGATAAACCGTGGCCTCATGTCCGACCCCGCCGCGCCTTTTGGCGGCGTCAAGCAAAGCGGCCTTGGGCGCGAGGGTGGCGTCACCGGTATCCTTGAATTCATGGAACCAAAGTACTTTGCGGTAGACTTCTGAACATGACGCAAGACCCTTATCGCAATCGCGACTTCATCCCAGATTTCGACGAGATCATCGCCGAGACGGCTGCCCGGTCGCGCGAATTCGCGGCGCGGGCCAATGTGCGACCCGACATACCTTACGGCCCCAGCGCGCGTGAACGAATGGACGTCATCTTCCCGCCGCGCCTGGCCAAAGGTGCTCCGCTACACATATTCATCCACGGCGGATACTGGCGTTCGGGCAGCAAAGAGGCTCACTGGGTGGTCGCAGCCCCTGTACTAGCTGCAGGAGGCATCGCTGCATTTATCACCTACGACCTCATGCCAGTCACAAGGCTGGGCACCCTCGTCGGGCAAGCCCGGGCAGCCGTCCGGCATTTAGTTGCGATGAGCCCAGATTTGGGTGCGGATGCTACCCGGCTGACAATCAGCGGCCACTCAGCAGGCGCACACTTGGCTAGCTATCTCGCCGCGACTGGCCCGGAAGAAACGGCTCCGCCTGACCTTCCGTCGCTTCGCGGCCTGCTACTGGTCAGCGGCATCTACGACTTGACAGACATTCCTGACAGCTTCCTCAAACACGAAGCGAAGATGACCCATGCTGAAGCCTCAGCATGGTCACCCCTGACCTCCCATCAACTGCATGGCCCTCGTCGCATCGTGATGGTGGCAGAGATGGACACCCCGCCGTTTCACGTTCAAGGCCAAAAGTTTGCATCTTTGCTGCAACGAAACGCTCTTGATGCAGAGTTCCGGATCGAGGCAGGTCTCAACCATCTATCAATTGTGCTTGCACTCAGCGATCCAAAAAGCGATGCGGGACGTTGTATCTCAGAATTGGTGATCGGCTAAGTCTTGTGATTATGTCGTAGGCTCACTCGTCCATCCGCAATCCGAAACCCCCAAGTGTTCTGATCATTCACTCGGGGTATAAACACACAAACAATCCATTAGCGATTTACAGAGGCTGAGATCCGCACCAAGGCTTCTATTTACCTTGAGACTGGCGGCACGCCGTTATGCACCGCATAATGACCACGACCGACTTCGTCTTCGCGGCGCTGCGCGGCAGATGTGCGAAATACAAAAGCGCTGACGTCATCCAGCACCGGTAAATAGGATCGCAGCAAAGGCGCAAAGGCGCCTACCAGCAGACCATGGCCTACGCCATCCAGGACGACGGTTTGCACAGGCACATGCACAGCACGAAGGGCGGCAGCCAGGCCGGCTGAGTTGCGCACCGGGTTCACCACCTTGTCTGCACTACCCGAAATCAGCAAGCTGGGCGGCGCGGCCGCCGTGACATGCCTTATGGGTTGCGAGTCAGCGGGTGTATTCGGATAAAGAAATGCTGGCTTGATGGATGGGGCAACAATGGGCAGAAAATCATACGGGCCGGCTATGCCTACCCACCCTTGCAATGCAGCAGGGCTCTCGCCATATTTTGCCAGCCAGCGCGGATCCAGTGCCACCATTGCTGCGTTGTATGCGCCTGCGCTATGGCCAGCTACAAACACCTTGCTGGCGTTGCCTCCGTACTCGCCTATATGCTTTAGCGTCCATGCCACAGCTTGCGCCGCGTCTTCGACAAAGGCGGGGTAAGTCACTTGCGGAGACAGGCGATAATCCGCAACCACCGTCATAATGCCGCGCGAAGCCAGTGCCTTGCCGACAAAACCATACTGCTTGCGCGAGCCGCTGTTCCAGTTTCCTCCATAAAAAAACACGACCACATCGGGCGGTACTTCGGTGTGTGTGGGGCTGTAAATATCAAGCTTTTGGCGCGTGTCATTGCCATAAGACAGATTTTTTATTGTGACGCTTTCTGTGTCGCTCCATGCAAGCGCATTAAGGAGTGTGAGCGGAGAAAATACCGCCAGCGCTGCCAGAAACAACAAGGCCACCAGGGCTGCATAAATGATGAGGCGAAATGAGGTCAATTTAGCAACCATAGTGAAAGATTCAATATCGAGGCAAAGGCTACCCAGGCCAGGTAGGGCAACATTAAATACCCCGCCACGCGATCACGACGCATAAACGAAATCGTCGTCAGCGCAATAAGGACAAGCAAGACACCAATGTCGATCAACCCCAATCCGGTGCGGTGCAGACCAAAGAAGAACCAGGACCAAAGACCGTTAAGCACCAGTTGTATTGCCCACAGCACAATGGCAGTGTCACCGCCGCAACGACGCCATATTCGCCAGGCAGCGACCGCGATCATAATGTACAGAATCGACCATACCGGCGCGAAAACCCAGTTGGGTGGGTTAAAGAACGGCTTTTCAAGCGCGGCGTACCACGCTCCGGGCAGAAACTGGCTACCCACCAGGGCGGCTGCCCCCGTCAAGACGAGAAAGACGATCAACGATTTGTATTGCTGCATGGTCGCTTACCACAGGTAAAAGAGTTCAACATCTACTGACCGCCAGCCACAATGGACGGTAAAGGGATTAGGGATCATCGGCTCCCCATCATCCGCACCAGGGCGGCAAGACGCAAGCGATAAGGAAGCAGGCTCAACGCTTTAAGCAATAGCGTAAATCGCTTGGGAAAATGAATCTCGAACTTTCCTTTTTCGATCCCGTACAGTATCTCTCTAGCAGCTTCATCAGTAGAAATAAGAGCAGGCATGGGAAACGTATTGCCCGCCGTCAGCTTGGTTTTCACAAAACCCGGGTTTACCAGATAAACGCCTAAACCTTTGGGATGCAGTTCGGCATAGAGTAATTCTGCCAGGTTAATGAGGGCGGCTTTGGTGGGCCCATACACCGTTGCATTGGGCAGCCCCAGGTAACCCGCTACGCTGGCAACCAGGACGATGGAGCCGTTTCTTTGCGAGATCAGGCCGGGCAGAATTACCTCAAGACCGTAAAACACGCTGGCAAGATTGGTTTGTATCGTTGCATGAACGCGGTCGGCATGCAGCTCCCATGAGCGTATCTGCTCATATTGCGCTGCGCAGAATATCACCAGATCCACCCCACCCCACACTTGCGTCAAACGCTGATGCGCAGAATGCCACGCCGAGGGGTCGGTCACATCCATGGGCAAAACACAAGCCGATACCGAACCAGCTGCCACTGCCATGAGGGCATCCCGTCTGCGAGCGCTCAGTGCAACACGCGCCCCCTGCTTTAACAGATCGCGGGCAATGGCTGCACCGATCCCGCTCGATGCACCGATCAGCCACACCCGTTTTCCCTGCCAGTCTGACCAGCGCGGATTAAGTGGCGTCAGAAACATGGTGATCTCGATTTGCCTGCGGCCAATTATTGGTCACGGCGAAAAAACACTGTGACTTGCCCGACCTCGAAACCAAACTTGGTCACACTGGCGCGGTTGACAACGGTTTGTTCGTCAATCTTGAACATCCAATCATCAAACTTAACCTTGTATACGGAATCGCCAACAGGCAGCTTGAGGGTGTAGCGCATGCGAAAAGCATTGCCAGACGCATGGCCTATGGCCACACCCACCACATCGTGCGCCCTGCCGTGCAGCGACCCATCTGGCTGCGGGGAGAAGGTCCACTCACGTTCATCGTCAGTTCCGTCGTTATAAAAGAAGTGCTCTTTGAGTATGAAGTTGTCACCCTCGTTATGCCCTTCCATTTTGATATGGAATCGCTTAACGACCTCGCCACTGCGCTTCTGAAACATACCCCAGGCCTCGGTCTTGCCCTGGAAGTACTGGGTGACATCGAGCTTGGGTTCTTCTTGCGCGTAGTGAGCCACATCCGGCATGGCACATGCTGTCAATGCCAGCACACTTCCTAAGATCAGCAATGTTCTCATGTTGTTGTTTCTCCAGTTGAATCGTCAAGAAAATGCAGCCGCCACATGGCCAGAAGCTTCAGCAAACAGGGCAGCCCACCGTAGGTCCACGCGAGCGCGTGCCCGCCACTGCCCGAAGCACCTGGCTGATAACCAAGAACTGCAAGCCATGGCAAGGCAAGGCCCGACAGCGCGAGCGTGAGTTTTCCTAATAGGCTCCATACGCCGTAATAGGCTGCAGGGGACTCACGTTCGGGTATAAGACGAGCCAGCAACACAGGTGGCAACACCAGATCTGCTCCCAGTGAGAGCCCCGCTGCCACGCAGATAATCAGATAGGGGTAGCGGTCTCCGGGACCCAGAGTGGCCGCCCATACAAAGGTGATAACCGCCAGCACCATGCCCAGACGCCACGCGGCTACGGGACCGAGGCGCGATGCAAGTACCATCCATACAGGCATGCCAACCGCCCCAGCCAGAAAATAAATGCCAAGAAAGTACCCAGACCATTGCGGTTCAACCAGTACATCTGCAATAAAAAAGAGAGCAAGCGTCGCAGGGATGGACACAGACAGCGCGTTCAGAAAGTATGGGAGTAACAGACTTCTGACCCGTCTGTTCTGCAGGCAGGCGTGCCACGAAACATTATCTGGCGTATCTGAAGCGTGCGCCCAAGCGGGGGCCCTGTAGAGCAAGGTACCCACGCCTAACACGAGCAGCAGGGCAAACACGATTGAATAGACGGCCATGCTCTGCTGCGGACTCTTGCTTGTGGCATTTATTAGCCAGATCGGTAGCGTACTGGCGAGCATCACGCCCAAAAGACCAAACACTTCGCGCCAGCCCGAGGCCAGTGTCAACCCGGCTGTATCAGGTGCCAATCGCGCCCCCCACGCCAGATAAGCAATGTTAAGCACACTGTGAGCCGTGTAAACAACGATGAGCGCCACAGCCAGCCACACCGCCAACATCAGGCCAGAAACAGGTGCAAGCCACAGCCCAGCAAAGGCCAGGATCAAAACGATGCTCGCACCCCATAGCGCTCGCCCAAGGCGCGACTGACGCGCAAGACTATCAACCCATTGCCCTATCCAGGGGTCTTGAACCGTATCAACAATGCGTGCTGCAAACAGCACAAACCCAGCTAGCGATAGCGACAGGCCGAGCTGGCTGGTGTAGTAAATAGGCACCTGAATGTAGACGGGCAAAGCTGCCATGGCCAGGGGCATACCAAGCAGGCCATAGGACGCAAAGGAAGCAGCGCCCCGTCTCATGGCTGTGTTCGCAGAAGATTTTTACGCAATTCTGGCGCTTGTGTATCGGGGTCAAGCCAGATGCGGAAAAACGTACGGGCAAACTCAGCATCCTGAATGTCGGCCGTAAGCTGTGCCCCCATAAAAAACCTGACGCCAGTGTCAGGCATATATAAGCCGGTAAGGCTGTCCCCCGGTTTGACGTCGACAAACGCTTGTTCCAACAAAGCGCGCCACTGCTCAAGCGTCGCCTGGGATACCGGCGATATGGACAGGCGCTTCATCTCGTGCAGACTGCTTTCGACAATTTTGCGGCGTGAGATCGCGCGATGATAAGTGAGCTGGAGAGCAAACGCCGCGTTCAGAGGTGCCGATGCACACGCCCCCCACAGTTGTGCCTCATAAATGTCAAAGCCATACTTGCGAAACTCACCCTGCCCGCACAGTTGTGCATCAGGCAGCGCAACTCTCCAGTCAGCCCATGAGTGGGCACTAAATAGGCTCAGCGCGAGAGCAAGCAAACAGGTTCGCATGCTATTCGGGCCTGGTGAACACAAACTGAACAACGTCGGTGCGTCGTTCTTCAAAACCGGCTTCGCAATAGGCAAGATAAAGTCGCCACGTGCGTATGAACCTTTCGTCAAAACCCTGTCTGCGAATGTCTGAAAGATGCTGCTCAAACGCCTGACGCCAACGTCTGAGGGTTTCGGCATAATCCTTGCCGAAACGCAGGGTGACATGGCCTTCAAGGCCGGCGGTGCGACCCACCTTAAGCAAGCGCTCTGGGCTGGGCAGCATGCCACCAGGAAAGATGGATTGTCTGATGAAATCGCTGCTGCGACGGTACTGTTCGAACCGCGACTCGTCGATGGTAATGGACTGCAGCAGCGCACGTGCACCAGGCTTAAGCCTGTGGCGAAGAATTTTTCCGAACCCCGGCCAGAATTTTTCACCTACCGCTTCGAACATCTCGATGGATACGACCGCGTCGTATTGACCAACAATATCTCGGTAGTCACGCAGCTCGACCTTGGCCAGGTCATCTAGCCCCGCCTCTGCGATACGTTTTTGCGCCAGTTCACACTGTGCCTGAGAAATGGTCACGCCGTGCACGTGTATGCCTCGACGGGCAGCATGCAGTGCAAAGCCACCCCATCCACAACCTATTTCCAGCACACGCATACCCGGCCGCAACCCCAATGACTGCACAATAAGCTGGTATTTATCGTCTTGGGCCAGCTCCAGGCTTTTGCCGTTATTGCGTGCAAAAAGTGCGCTCGAATATCCCATACCCGCATCTAGCCACTGCGCGTAAAACGCATTGCCAATGTCATAGTGGGCGTGGATATTGCGTTTGCTTCCCGCCCGGCTGTTCACGCGCAAACGATGCAGCAGCCCGTACCACAACCGCGAGATCAATTTGCCTCCAATCGCCTCGGGAAAGACGGCTTCATTGCGAATGGCAAACTGCAGCAGCAAGGTCAGATCAGGGGTATCAAGCCAGCCATCCTGGTAGGCGTCTGCAAAACCGATATCACCATTTCTCAATATGCGTGAGCAGCTACGCCAATCATTAATCTGCAAGGTGGCGCCAGGCAAGGCCACCGGCGATCCGAACATTTTCCGTTCACCTGTTGGCGTTACAAGAACCAGATGTCCCACCCTGATGCGCTCGAGCAGCGAGAGGAACAAACGGGCTGCAGCAGGGGTGCGATAAATGACGGCGTCAGAGGTGGATTGTGATGTCATAATTTCTTATCTATTGGGTCACGTTCGGAGACCACTGTGCTGGACACCGTATCTTCGCGTGAAGGCTTGGAGAAAAAGGGGACTTTGCGCAGCCAAAGACGTAGCGCCTGCCAGTAAATGCGGGCAATGACAGAGAACGTCATAAAAGGCTGACGCGCGACGGCATGTAGGGCCGATCGGCGATTGAGTTCACGGTTACGTCCACCTACCGACGTGCGCAGCAGCAGACCCTCGATATCGAAGTAGTCGATAGCTATAAATGAGGTGTCAACCGTGTCTCGCAGGCGAAACTGATAACGCCCCTCGACCTGGCAAAAGGGCGATACGTGCAACTGCTTGCGGCATTCGAGAACGGTATTGCCCGTGATGGGTTCTTCATTGGGCCCCGTCAGCAAATAACTGTGCCGCTCTCCAAAGGTGCTTGTTACCTCGGCAAGCAAAGCGCGCAGATTTCCGGCTCGGTCATGGCAATACCAAAAACTGACAGGGTTGAACACATAGCCCAACACACGCGGAAACGTCTGCAACCAGATATCGCCGTCGGCCTGCACGCCCGCGTCAGCCAGCTGACCGCGCACCCATGCGGCCAGATCAGTGCCATCACATGCCCCGTAGTCGCGTGTGCGAATGCCCATAAGGCCCCGGCGATCAACGCCAAACCACCAGCTATTGAACTGCGCAAGTTGATCAAGATTGAGGCGAACGCAAAATATCGGGTACACGAACCGATTGCGCACCGGACGCAGCCGCTCATGCATGACGCGTCCCGAAATGAGCACGGCGGATTGGGTTGGTGCCGAATTGGAAGACGAGATATTCACACTGTGGCCCACTCAGGCGATACGCCAAAACTTCTGGCCACACGCAGCGCTGACTTCAGCCCATCTTCGTGAAAGCCGTAACCCGTCCAGGCGCCAGCGTGCCAGGTATGCCGAACTCCCTGCAGCGACGCGAGCTCGCCCTGTGCTTTGATCGCAGGCAGATCAAGAATGGGGTGCTCATACTCCATGGACAACAGTCTTGTTTCTGGTGCTGGCAGGGTAATGGGGTTGAGCGTGACCACGACAGGCGTTTCAAACGGAAGGGGCTGAAGCTGATTAAGCAGGTAGCTTACGCACACAGGACGCCCTCCATCGACTGCGTTGGCGCCCAGATAATTCCAGGCAGACCACACGCCACGGCGCTGCGGCAAAAGCGAGACATCAGTATGCAGCATTGCCAGATTCTTCTGGTAGCGCACCGCGGCCAGTGTGGCTCGCTCTTGCTCGCTGGGGTCTTGCAGCATATGAAGGGTTTGCGGTGCATGCGTGGCCATGACGATGGCGTCGAATGGCTCGACACCCGACGCAGTACGCAAATTGATTCCATTGTTGTCGCGCGAAACACCTAATACGGGGGTATTTAGACGCAAATCTGGAATGCTGCCAATCAATCGACGCACATACTCACGTGAGCCACCTACAACAGTTCTCCATTGGGGACGGTCACGCACCTGTAAAAGACCATGATTGGCGCAAAAGCGAAGAAAAGTCTTGGCCGGAAAATTAAGAATGTCTGACGCGGCGCTAGACCAAATCGCCGACGCCATGGGAAGAAGGTAGTTATTCTGAAACGTAGCGCCATAACTGCCCTGCACCAGCAGTTCGCGCAGCGAACACCCACTGGCCTCCGCCATAGCGAGGTGACGCGGCGCCGCCTTGTTGAACCGCATGATGTCGCGCAACATACCCATAAAACTGGGCGAGAAAAGATTGCGTCGCTGTGCAAATACCGTGTTCAGGTCGCTGCCCGCCCACTCAAGCCGACCATTGTCGAGCGAAACGGAAAAGCTCATATTGCTGGGGTGCGTCTTTACTTGAAGCTCTTCAAATAAGCTGATCAGGTTGGGATAGGTGCGATCGTTGAATACCAGAAACCCAGTATCAACGGGGTGCGTCACACCATCAAGCGTTACATCAACCGTATTCGAGTGCCCCCCAGGGTACCCTGCTGCCTCAAACAGGGTGACTTGATAACGCCTGCCCAAAAAATAGGCGCTAGCCAGCCCGCTGATGCCCGCCCCAACCACGGCGATGCGAGCGCCAAAATTAGGTGCGCTAGGCATGTGGTATGCAGAAAAAATCTGCCCCTTTTGCGCATTGGCCACGTTCGCGACATGGTGCCAGCGAACTACCGGATGCGTACGACGCGGAACAGGCGATTTGAAACATGGTGCGCACCCTCAACATTCAGTGATAAGATTGAATCTACTTTAGTGTTAAAACCTATTACTAATCAGTAGCCTTATTTACTAATGAGTATTCTAAATCGATCTAGCTTTAAAGACAAGGCGTTCAAGATGCGTGAAGACGCAATTCTTGACGCCACCACCATCACGCTTGGCGTCAAGGGTTTTGACCTGATGACGATGGACGACATCGCTGCCGAGGTGGGCATCTCTAAACCAAGCCTCTACAAGCACTTCAAGTCGAAGGAAGATCTGGTCGGTGAGGCCATGATCCGTCTGATGGACGGCGCGCTGGAGCGGCTTGAAGCAATGCCAAAAACAGCAACACCTGTGGAGCGATTAAAGTTGTTGCTCGAGTGGGCGTTGCGAGTGCGACTAACAGGGGGGCTGCCGTTTCTGCCTTCCACAAGCCCACACGTTCGCAAAATGCTGACGCGCAACTTCAGATACGTTACCCGTGTGCTCAAACTGCATCAACGGCTCAAGAAAATCGTCAGCCAAGCCAAGGCTAACGGGGAGCTCAGCACCAGTCTGCCCGATGATGTGATCCTGTTTGCGTTCTATGCTCGCACCTGCGACCCTTCCGTGGAGTATCTTCAGCTTTACAGCAAGCTGGACGAAGATGCCATCGTGCAGCACATGCTGCAGGTGTGCTTTCAGGGCTTGCAATAAGGCGGTTGCGCAAACTTCGGGCAATGAAGGGGGCACCATCGGCCACGTGAACGTTCAACGCCCCCCCCTTTCAAAACAAGATTGCCTCCAGCATCTGCAATATGCCCCATATGCTTGCTATGTAAACCAGCGTACGCAAGTAGGGTATGCCGGCGATATAAATAGGCAGGTAAAGCACCCGTGCAATCAGATAAATCTCGGCCCCAAGTGCAGTTTGCGTGCCGGTTCGATCAGCAACAACTACTGCCAGCGTGGCGGCAGCAAAAAAGGGAAAGGTTTCGAGGAAATTGCGGCTTGCCCGGTTAGCACGTTGGGCGTGCTTGCCCAAAGGCTGTACGGCGTCATCACGATTGCCGGTATTCCATTTCAGCCCGCGCTGCCAAGTAGCGAAACCGATGGCCACGAATACATACACGAATCCGAGAGCCGTGGCCCAGCCAAGCATTTGCAATTCAATTGTCATTGTTGTTACTCCCTAAAGGTAGTGACTGACGGGCCAAGTTGTCGCTGTACGTCAACATGATTGAAGGTTGCACATCAGCGGCACCACCGATAAACGCAGCGACGGTGAATCTAACAGCGAAATACCACGAACAACTTGATCGATTCTGGTACATGAGTGACGTCGAAACTGACGTTATATTACTACTTAGAAAATAAAACTACTAATCAGTATTCTTTTTAACCGACTGGTGTTAGACTTAATTCTGACTTTTAGATAAAGGTCAGATTTATCCTCAGAAAGTTTCTTCAGTAGTTTTTCTCGCACCTAAAATTTGTTCGGAGACCCGCATGAAACGCCTTCTATCTGTTATTGCACTTTCGACTGCATTCATCGTCCCTTCTGCCTGGGCCGCTAGCGACATCGTCGACACTGCCATCAGTGCCGGTTCATTCAACACCTTAGTCACCGCCATCAAGGCGGCCGGCTTGGTGGAAACACTTAAAGGCCCCGGTCCATTCACTGTTTTCGCTCCAACAGATGAGGCCTTTGCAAAGATTCCTAAGGCAGATCTGGATGCCTTATTGGCCAACAAAAAAGAACTGACTAAAGTGCTGACATACCATGTCGTCCCCGGCGCCGTGATGGCCGCAGACGTCAAGCCTGGCATGGTCAAAACCGTGGAAGGTAGCGACCTGAAGATCAGTGTGGCTGATGGCAAGGTCATGGTAAATAACGCCCATGTCATCAAAACTGACATCAAGGCAAGCAATGGCGTGATTCACGTTATTGATACCGTGTTAATGCCCAAGTAATGCGAACAGGCCCGGTCTTTAACGAAAAAGCCCGGGCCATGGCGTGTTGCGAATAAACTTGATGGAAGATGGTCATGGCCACTGAAGAACCCAAATTTAAACAACTGGCTCACGATGACAAGTTTGAAGTTCGCGAATACAACGCAGTGGTTGTTGCTGAAACTGTGGTGCAAGGCGACATGGACACGGCATCGCGCGATGGGTTCAAGCTAATAGCCAATTACATTTTTGGCGATAACCATAAGGGCGAGGGTCTTGGGCAAGGCGCATCAGAAAAAATAGCCATGACCGCGCCCGTTATCGCTGAACCTGAAACAGGCTCCCACACTATCTCTATGACGGCACCCTTAACGACTGAAGCGGTCGGCATCACTCAGACGATGACGTTCGCCAAGTGTTGGCGTATTCAATTTTTCATGCCTGGGCAATATACCGTAGCAAGCTTACCTCAACCCAATAATGAAGCGGTAGTCTTGCGCGAAATACCCTCTTCACGTTATGCCGTTGTTCGTTTTTCAGGCATGGCTTCTACATCAAGCATTGAGACAAAAACAGAAGAGCTATTGCACTGGATGAACGTGAACCGCTTGATTCCTGCCGGCGCTCCAAAGCTGGCGCGCTATGATCCGCCATGGACGCTGCCTGGATTAAGGCGAAACGAGATACAAATTCAAATAACGTCTTCTTAGACGTGTAAAGTGCTAGAACACATACGTAGCACGTGATTTTTGAATCTTCAGTGGTATGGTACCAAAAAAGGCGGCGTCAGATGGACGTCTGTCGGGCTGGAAGACAGTCAACAAGAATCAAATTTGATCAAGGATTTATGCGCTGATGCCAGCAACCACAGAAATCTCAGACAAGCAGGCACAGCGCGTACTAATAGCCGGTTGTGGGGACGTGGGCGCTCGCGTAGCTCAGCTATTACACAGCTCTGGTGACGAGGTCTGGGGTTTGCGGCGTTCAGATGCCCCCCTTCCGGCTGGCGTTACCTTGCTGCAAGCCGATCTAACCAATGCTGACAGTCTGCAGCAGTTGCCCGAACGTATCGACCAAGTGGTGTATTTGCCTACGCCCGATGCACGCGATCACCTAGCCTATCGCCAAGTGTTTGTGCAAGGCTTGCAAAGTCTGCTGAAAGTACTGGATAAGCGAGGATTACAGCGCATTGTGTTTGTTTCTTCCAGCGCGGTTTACGGCGAGCACAACGGCGACTGGGTCGATGAAAATACACCTGCGTCGCCGCTTGGGTTCAATGGCGAGGTGCTGCTCGAAGCCGAACAGTGGCTAGCCGGCAGCGGTTGCCCAGCCACGGTCTTGCGTCTGGCTGGGCTCTATGGCCCCGGACGCACACAGCTGTTCGAACGTCTGCGGAGCGGCCACGCGCGGGTGCGCAGCGAACCGCCCTTCTGGAGCAACAGAGTGCATGTCGACGATGCCGCTGCCGCCATTGTGCATATTCTCGGTTTACCTGATCCAGCACCGCTTTATCTAGGCGTGGACAACACGCCGCTCCCAATTGCCCAGCTGTATGGTGAGCTAGCGCGCGAGCTCGGCGTGCCCCCGCCCGGCGAAGGGCCCGCACCGCAGGGTATCGGGAGCAAACGGCTTTCCAATACGCGGTTACTCGCGTCCGGATTCTCACCGCGATGGCCCGACAGCCGTGTTGGCTACGCCGCACTCATAAATAAGTGACGATCAAGATTTCTTGTTCGCCTTCTGATCCGCCATCGATTGTTTTTTCGTTTCTAGCATGGGCGCTTCCAGCTCTCGCAAATCGATGTCCTTGGACACGACCTTTGAAAACATTTCATCCTCTTCCTCTTTTATGTGGTGATTGGTAAATTCTCCAAGCACGGTAAAGCGAGCGTCGTATAAATCATCGCCAGGCTTCATTTTTTTCAGTAGTGCAATGAGATCCTTCGCACTGCCGTGCTCTACCTTACCTTCGTCCAACATATCGCCAAAGGTATCCGGATCAGCCTTTCGTAGAAATGGATAAAAATGATTCTCCTCGATTTCTGCATGCGCCGTGAGCGCCATACAGGCGTGCTGAACTATTTCATTCTTTTTCGCATCATCTTTGGCTGATTTAAACTCTTTGAATAGCGCCTGAACCTCGCGATGATCATCAATGAGCATTCCAAGCACGCTTTTTTGAGCGGCAGGCGCATGTGTTTTGTTCATAGCCATTTACATTTCTCCTCGTCTATTCCACGATATGTGCTCGTGGGCGGAAGAGAATAAGCAAAAGCCGTGCCCATCTCGAAAAATGTGCAGAGCCAATTGCAAGATCGCACCACACTAGGGTTTACACGACTGGGCAGCGGGAACAAGGCAAGAATCGCTCGCAAAATGATTATGCAAGTAAAGCGATACAATGAGAGTGTCAAAACTTCCAACAAGGATAACGTGAAGCCTACGCTTTATACGCTGCTGCAAGAACGCCTCGACGGTAAAGAGTTTATCGAAATAAAAATTTCAGAATTGGAAGCCATTGCAGGTGATGATTGGCTTTTGGAGGTAAATGAGCAAGCGATGAAGCTAAACGTTATCGTCGAACCGCATCCTAGCGAGAGGTTGTCGGTGCTTGTTACTCATTTTGTAGATTGAACGGGCGCAAGGCCCTACTGTCAGATCAAGCCAAAAGTACTTCAAATAAAGCTGTCGACACCAAGGGACTATGCCGTACTTTAACTAAAGCAAAAACGCCATTAACGCATCATCATGGCGTTCCATTGCGACATGAGTCTGTTTTCACACCCAATAATTACGCCCTTTTCCGCGTTCAGAACGCTTATTCAAGCGCTTTCATTGCCTGCGTCAGCGTTTGTGACGTCCCCGCATAGTCGGCCCATGGCCTATTACCGACGTCCATGCGCTCGTGAATGTTGCGCAGATGCCATTGATCGGAACGCGATAGTTTTTCGACCTCAGCCCACTCGATAGGCACAGAAACACCCAAGCCGGGACGAGCTCGCAACGACCAGGCCGATACGGTCGTGGCGCCGAAACCATTGCGAAGATAATCAATAAAGATTTTTCCCACACGGTTGCGTTGGCCGCTTTTTGCGGCGAAGCGGCTTGGCAGCGTGCTTGCCATATGATTCACAACGTCTTGCGCGAAGCCTTTGGCGGTATCCCAATCATGGCGCCGCTGTATCGGCACGACAACGTGGAGGCCTTTGCCGCCGCTGGTCTTGACGAATGATGCAAGGCCAAGCTGTTGCAAAAAAGCGCGCAGAACCAGCGCCGCTTCCTGCATAGCCGACCATTCCACGCCCTTACCGGGATCCAGATCAAAAATCAGGCGGTCAGGCTTGTTTATGTTGGATTTAACGGCATTCCAGGTATGAAACTCCAGCACATTTATTTGCGCGGCAGACATTAGCCCCTGCGGCATGGTGATCTCAAGCAATGGCTCGTGATCTGGGTCCAGCTTGGCCGGCATGGGGCGCACGCCGGTCATACCCGAGGTGTTCATGTGTTTCTGAAAAAACAACTGGCCTGCCACGCCCTCTGGTGCCCGAACCAGCGACACAGGTCTGGCTTTAAGGTGCGGCATGATCAGCTTGGCGACCAGGGCGTAGTACCGCATTACTTCGATTTTGGTAAGCCTCGTCGTTTCATCCACAACTCGCTCAGGATGGGTAATTTTGAGCGTGTTGAGCAAAGCGTGTTGCTGACTGGAGGGTGACCCGCTCGTCGTTGCCATACTGCTCTCCCTGACAATTGCCTTCGCTGGTTTATCTGTCCGCAGCCCCTGAAACACGGCATGTCGAATATGCCCGTCTCGCGTCCATTCTGCAAATGAAACCTCCGCCAGAAGTGACGGTTGCACCCAATGCACTTTGCGATAGCCACCGGTCGTATCTGCGAATGGGCGCTTTGAAGCCAGCAACGTGTCAAGCTTGCGTCGGATATCTTTAAGACTTCGTTCATCGAAGCCGGTGCCGACATTGCCCGCGTAGCGTAACTTGCCTGTTTCGTCGTGCACCCCAACCAGCAGTGACCCTATCCCTTCACGCGCGCCCTTCGGATCGGTAAAGCCGCCAATGACGAATTCCTGTCTTAGCGTGCACTTTAGTTTGATCCAGTCACCTGAACGTCGCGTGCGATAGCTTGAGTTTTTTTTCTTGCCGATGATGCCTTCGAGCCCCATGCGGCACGCGCTGGTGTAGATGTCGCGAACTTCTACCTCAAAGGCCGCGCTGAAACGTACAGGGCTCTGGGCGACCGATGGCGTGCCAGCCTGCAGCAAGGCTTCGAGCTTCTCGCGACGCATCCATAAAGGATCGCCTCGAAGATCATTTCCATCGCAGTAGGGCAGGTCAAACAAAAAATAAACAATCTCACTGCCTTGACCTTGATCGAACGCGGACTGCAGGGCCTGGAAACTGGGGATTCCGTTTTGGTTAAGAACAACGATCTCGCCATCGTACCAACCATCAGGAAGCTTCATGTTCTTTAGCGCTGTGCACAGTTCGCCCAATCTGTCGGTCCAATCATTACCGTTGCGCGTATATAAGCGTGGCCGCGTTCGCTCAATGCGCGTAAGCATGCGATACCCATCAAACTTGATTTCATAGATCCAGTTTTGGGTATCAGTGGGTGGGCTATCCACCAGCGTGGCTAGCTGGGGCGACAAAGTGGCAGGCAGCGCGGAAGGCCTGCCTGTGCCGTTTACGCCGTCAGGAAACTCATCCAACACACTACATTCGCTTGACGCGCGCGCATGGCCGTCCTGCTTCTTGAACAACAGCCACGACTTCTGCTTGCCGCCCTTGCCCCCCATGCGTACAAGCACCCAAACGCCTTGCAACTTGTGTCCGCGAAGCTCAAACTCCAACTTCCCCTTGAGATAGGCTTTTTCGGCATCCCCGATAGGCTTCCAATATCCCTCGTCCCAAATAATGACCTTTCCCGCACCGTATTGTCCGGCTGGGATCTCGCCTTCGAACTGATTGTAAGAAATAGGATGATCTTCAGTCTGGACCGCCATGCGTTTGACGGAAGGGTCAAGACTGGGGCCTTTGGGTACAGCCCAGCTCTTCATTGTGCCGTTTATTTCCAGACGAAAATCATAATGCAGTGTGCTGGCCCAATGCTTCTGAATTACAAAAGAAGGCTGCTTGGCATTGGCCTGCCCTACTTGATCGGGTTCTGGCGTCTTACTGAAATTACGCTTGGCTTTGTAAAGCTCCAAAGGGTCTGATTTGGCCATCCCGACCTCCTAGGCCGCTTTACGCCCGCGTGGTGGCGATTTTTTCGCAGTCTTTTTTGCGGTGACTTTTCTCTCTGTCTTGGCTGTAGTTTTGCTGCCCTTCGCCGAGTCGGTGGTCTTGCCTGCGCGGCGCGTCCCGCCGGTTTCGGCGGATGTGCTGGCAGACTTGGCTTTTGCTGAAGCCTTTGTGTTTGCTGCCTTGCTTGTGCTTTGAGGGGCGGGCTTTTTAGAGGTTGATTTCTTGGAACTGCCAGTATCCTGGCCTTTGTTCTTCCCTAGACTGCGCTGCAGCATTTCCGTCAGGTCGAGTATTTTTGCACTGCCGGTCGTCTCTGTATCTTCTTCCACATTATTGACGGACTCGGTGTCGCCGCTTTCGACCTTCTCTTTGACGAGTTGCAGTATCTGTTCCTTGAAGCTATCGGTAAAGGCATCCGGCTCCCATGCCCCGCTCATATCCTTGACCAATTGCTCCCCCATGGTCATTTCCTTGGCCGTGATCCCGGTCGATTCCGTGCCTTCCTCAGGCAGCCCCAGTTCGTCCCAGGGGCGTATTTCATCACCCCAGCGCAACAGGTTCAGGATGAGAGCAGGACCACAAGGCATCAAGATGGCAAGATGCTGTTTTGTCTGAATGACAACCTTGGCAATGCCTACCACGCCAGTTTTACGCAGCACTTCGCGCAGCAAGGCATACACTTTGGCACCTTTTGCGATGGGCGATGTGTAATAAGGGCGGTCAAGATACACGAAGGGAATGTCGTCCACAGAGACAAATCTTTCTATTTCTATTGTCTGTGTCGTCGTGGGGTAGGCAGCCTGTATCTCTTCTGCTGAAAGTACGACGTACTGGCCTTCTTCGTACTCCACGCCCTTGACGACGTCGTCGCTGTCGATTTCTTTGCCTGTTGCTTTGTTTATGCGCTTGTAACCCACAGGATCCATGCTGCGCTTATCCAGCCAGTCAAAGTCTATGCCCTGACTGGCGGTTGCAGAATGCAATGAAATGGGAATGTGAACAAGGCCGAAGGAGATTGCCCCTTTCCACAAAGCTCGCTTGCTTGTCGCTGCCATGATCGCCCTCCACCCTCTATCGCGTTAAGAAATGTGAGCAAACAGTGTGCCCAGCATCGCGGTCTCAAAGCGCCTGCTCACAATGACTGCGTACAACTTTACATAAGCACGCCCTCAGAACCGGCGCCTAAACAATAAGCATGAAGGTCGACGCTGTTGGTGCGAGCCTTTTTATGCACGCAAATCGACCAGGCCTTTCGGGGTATCCAGCGTCACCGTAAAATACGGATCAACCGCAGTCGCCAGCGGCATTTTGAAACCAATTTCATCCCATAAAGCCTGAAGCCTCTCTGGTTCAGGATGGCCGGCTGAGCACGCAACCACGCTGCACGGCGCACTTGGCAAAGTACGGGCGGGGTGTGTTGCGGTGCCCCAATCAATAAACAGCGGCGCAAAAATCCCATACTCGTTTACAGCTGCCGGCATAAGCAATTGCCAGCGTAAGGTTTCGCCTGAGGCAGTTTGGCGGCTTAGATGCTTCACCTCTGCCGCTACCCCGACGCGTTGGTAAGCGCTCAGAATGCCAGGAAAGTGATGCGCCTGGCTTTGCACAATGAAGCGATGCAGATGAGGTTGGGCCATTTGCTCGAGCACATTACGCAACCCGGTGCGCGTGTCTGAAGTCGGGTTGGGGGCTATCAGTTCAAGATAGAGATCGCTGCTGGTGGCAACTAACTTGTTGTGCGTGCCCAAATCAGGATGAACGCCACCGCTGGCAACCGGAATACCCGTCAGGTCAGTAAAGTACTGCGAAAGGCTATCAAGATTGTTGCCCGCCAGCATGAAGTGGTCAATGTTGTACATCGGCTTTTCCTTAGTTTTGTATATTTGTGGATGTTTAGCGCAATCAATCTTGATGGGCAGAATTGGGGTAAAAGCTTTCCCGAACAATCTCCTCAATATCGTTCAAAACCTCAGCAGGAACCATCAAAGAAAACTGCTTGCGTCTGCGCATTGAAAGACGCCCTTCCTCACTGACGATCATACGGATAAGGCTCATGGCATCTTTGTTGCTAATATCGTATTGGTTATTGATCCGTGCCAAAGCGCAGTCAAAACGCTCCAGATACTGCACCTCTTCGACCAGTGTATGGTCAAGCGCATAGTGAGCCATACGCAGGCCAAACTGCGCGATCAAAGTACCGTCCCAATACCTATAGGGGTCACCTGATGCCGTAAGGGTCGCGTCGATATCCCGATCAGTGACCTCATTGACCTTCCAAAGCTTCCTAATTGCAACTGATACAGACTCAAGGCTATTTAAATACTCACCTTCATGCTGCTGAAAAGCCACTGATACCGGCAAGATTAGGCCTTCTTTAACAAGCCCCGCTCGGCACAAACCGTGGTGAATCAGAAAGCGAGAGATCCTGCCGTTGCCATCAAGAAAAGGGTGATTGAATACGAAGCCAAAAGAGACCATGAAGCATTTAAGTAGCGCTTCTCTGCTATTGCTTGGGTATGGCGCATTGGCATAATGCAGCAGCCCCTGCATCAGACTCAAATTGTGCTCTGGCGCGGGAGGGATGTAAGTAACATTACTCGCCCTCACATGGCGAGCTGCTTTCTGCAACCAGTTTTGTCTTCTTCGAAAAGAAAGCTCTTGCAAAAAGGGGTTGCTGATAACACCCGATTGCAACTCAGCAAGGTATTGCTCGGTGAGGTCTTGGGCGTGATGCGCTTGATGCAACAACTGCACAAATCGCTGCGCCTTGTCCTCTGAGAGAGATTCGCCTTCGATATCAAAGCTGCTTCGCGTTTCAGACAAATAAGCCCAACCCAGTGCTCTGTCGAGGTTGCGTGGCCCGCCCACGCGCTCAACAAAACTGGCCAAATCGGCAAACAAGTCGCGTCTTAAAAGTTGCTCAAGCTCGGACGTACGTCGGATTGTTGGGCAAAAACTAAAATCACCCAAGCCGTTCTGGTTAACCTTGAACTTCCGGTTTCTACGGTTAGATCCGGTAACGTACTGCGCCTCATCAAACAGATCTACGTAGGCACTGGCCCTGACATTTGCGGCAAGCTCCTTTCCCGTAAACTGTTCATAGAGAAAGCCGATAATTCTGGCGTACTTTCCATTTGGATTGGCGTTCAGGGCTTGTTGCACAGATTGTTGTGAAAGCTTGGCGCTTATAGCCTGAATAGCTTCAAGGTGAATGCCCTGATGCTTGATGGCGAAAACAAGATGACCGATCGGATCGTCATTTTCAATAGCCATAGAGATCGGCACCCTCAATGAGTCTGAGGCGGAGACCACGGCCTGAACACGACGATCAACGATCGCAAGTCTGACTTTACCAGCGACCTTAAGCCCCATCTGGTCGATCAGATACGTGTAACCTATATTCATCGCGCTGCCGGGAAAAAGTTATTTGTAACTGTATTTTGTTATTTTTTTGGTATATTTACAAGATTATTTTATTCTAAAGTAAAGTAAGTATGTGAGATGTGGCATACATACCCACTTTCAGTCTGTCGGATCCATTAATTGCACCGGTCCAGATGCTGGCTCGCCGGCCCAATAGTCGTGCTGGGTAAACCGCGCTCATGAGACGAAGAAACGATATTCGAGATTTTGACGTCTTGTGCTTATATATGTTTTTGCTTTTCGGTCGCGAAGGCGGGTTTGAGGGCTGCCAACCAACCCAACACCCCTCGACCAGCCACCCGCCCACTGGCAAAGCTGGCCGTCAGTAGATAGCCACCTGTCGGCGCCTCCCAGTCCAGCATTTCTCCCGCGCAAAATACCCCGGGCAGTGCCTGTAGCATCAAATGCTGATTCAACGCTTCAAACTGCACACCACCCGCAGTGCTAATGGCTTGCGCCAGGGGCCGCATACCATTAAGGCTTAGGGGTAATCGTTTGATACCCGCGGCCAGCGCATGCGGGTCGTTAAACACGGTTTTGGGAAGGCATTCGTGCAGCAACGCCGTCTTGACGCCGCGCAGACCCAGGCGACTGCTTAGGTGGCTGGACCATGAGCGGCTGCCGCGCGGGCGGGTGACTTCAGCCAGCACCTGCGCCGGGTCGCGATCAGGCAGTAAATCAACATAGAGCGTAGCGCCCCCCTCGCGCAGCAGGGTATCACGCAGGTTGGAGGACCACGCGTAAACAAGCCCACCTTCCACACCATCTGCAGTGACCATGCATTCGCCACGACGCATGTTGAAGTCGCCCTGCGGTGCCAAGGCTATGGCTTTAAGCGGCTGACCTGCAAACCGCTCTGAAAAATACCCCGACCACTTGGTAAGAAAGCCGCAGTTGGCGGGGAGCAGCGGTGCGACGGCCACGCTACGCGCCTCGAGCACGCTTTGCCAGGCGCCGTCTGATCCCAGGCGCGGCCAGCTGGCCCCTCCCAAGGCCAACACCACGGCATCGGGACGCGCACTGACCGCACCCTGCGGCGTATCAAACGACAAAGCGCCATCCTCGGACCAACCGTGCCATTTATGCCGCGTGTGAAACTGAACACCGCTGGCACGCAGCCGATGCAGCCACGCGCGCAGCAAGGGTGCGGCTTTCATTTCTTGAGGGAACACGCGGCCCGATGAACCAACAAAGGTTTCGACACCCAGATCCAGGGCCCACTGGCGCAATACCGTTGCATCCAGCTGATCCAGCCAAGGCGAGACTTGCTCTGCACGATCGCCAAAACGAGCCCGAAACGCGGCCGATGCTTCACTGTGCGTTAAGTTCAAGCCACCCCGCCCAGCCAGCAGAAATTTACGGCCTACCGAAGGCATAGCATCGTACACAGCAACGTGTACACCCGCGTTGGCGAGTTCTTCGGCCGCCATCAACCCGGCCGGGCCAGCGCCTATTACGGCTACGATATTAGAAGGCATGAGATAAAAATTAATGAATTGCGCAGACAGCGACAGCAAAAATGCCACGGTATCACACGGCATGCCAAGTATGACTGCCACGCGTCAACCATCTTGGCTGGCGTGTCCAGTTAATTGTCGCTGAACCTATGACTTTGGGCCGGAACACCAGAGCAGCTTGGGCTATATTGTGATGGTGTTTTTTTTCGCTATCGAGATAGTGACTGACGCGCACGGACTCGTGCGCGACTATGCTTTCAGCCCACCGGAGCAACAGCCTTGCCAGTAATCCTACTTCTTCCAATCGCAGCCTGTATTTGCGCGTTTTTTGCTTTTCGCGCTGCAAAACGCGCTCGAGTGGCATGGATAGCGGCTGCCGTCGCACTGCTGCTGCTTTGGGGGTGGTACTTCTTGGCGCTGCTAAACATGAGCTTGCCGGACTGACTCACACACATTCGAAATAGCACCGTACTATTTAGCGCGTGCCAATCAGACAGCGAGCCCGCTCAACAATGGTTGGCTCGAGGCGTTTTCCGCCCCCAAGGTAGCCGCCGGGCATAGGCTTTTTTTAGGATAGACATGAGCATTCATTCGAGTTTTGCGGGCGTTTTCCCCTATCTGGCTTCTCCGATAAAGGAAAACGGTGAAGTTGATACCGAGGTCCTTCATCGCTTATGCGTTGACCTCATTGGCCATGGCGTGCACGGATTGACGCCGCTAGGATCAACAGGTGAGTTTGCGTATCTAAACCCCGATCAAAAGCGCGTCATTGTTGAAACCACTGTTGCAGCCAGCGCAGGCCGCGTACCTGTCGTGGCTGGCGTTGCTGCCACGACGACTGCAGATGCTGTGCGTCAGGCAAAAGAATATGAGCGCATGGGGTGTGACGGCATTCTTGCCATGCTGGAGGCCTATTTTCCTATAGACCAGGAGGGTGTATTTGATTATTTCAGGCAAATTGCCAATGCGGTAGATCTGCCCATCGTCATCTATACCAACCCCAATTTTCAGCGATCTGATCTGACTGCAGGCGTTATTGAGCGCCTGAGCCATATACCGAACATTCGCTATCTGAAGGATGCTTCCACGAATACAGGCCGGCTGTTGACCATCATGAACCTGGTTGAAGACCGCATGCGCATTTTTGCAGCGTCATCCCACGTGACGACCGCCGTCATGCTGCTGGGCGGCGCGGGCTGGATGGCTGGCCCGGCATGCATCGTACCCAGGCAAAGTGTTCAGCTGTATGAATTGTGTCGCGACGAGCGCTGGCAGGAAGCCATGGTGCTGCAACGCGAGTTGTGGCGGGTTAATCAGGTTTTTGCGGATTATCGGCTGGCAGCCTGCATTAAGGGCGCACTGCAGATGCAGGGTTACGACATGGGTGTGCCGCTGCATCCGCAGGCACCGTTGTCAGATGAAGGCGCGCGCGCTGTTCGTGAGGCTTTGGTGTCGGTGGGGGCTTTGTGATCCAAGGAAAGCGCGAGCCACGTAATAGTGCGGCTCACATCTGACTCACGACTGCACGACACAGAGCCCGTCAGTTTAAAACACCCAAGTCAGACTCTTCCAGCTTTTGTACTTCTCCTAATTCGAGTACGGCGTCCACTGCCCAGGCCCCTGTCGGCGTCGCGATCACGGGGTTAAGATCCACAGACCTAAGCCGTGACCCAGCTTGGGCGGCAAAGACGGATAGCCTTGACAGCATTTTTGCCAATGCATTGAGATCAACGGCGCTACTGCCACGAACGCCTTCCAACAGGGGCAAGCTCCGTATAGACCTAATAACCTCGTGCGCCTCACTGACACCAAAGGGACAACGGCGCAGAACGACGTCCTTGAATACCTCGACGTGCACGCCACCAAGCCCGAATAAGGCCATGGAGCCAAAGATGGGGTCATTCTGAATACCCATGATGCACTCCACACCCTGCCCGATCTGCTGGGACACCAAAACACCATCTATTCGCGCATCCGGTACTGCCGTTCTTGCACGAGTAAGCAGCGTTTCATAACCACTAGAGACCTCTTCGACGGAACTCACATTAAGCAACACGCCGCCAATCTCGGTTTTATGCAGGATATCGGACGAGAGAACCTTCATGACAACGGGATAGCCAATTTGTGCGGCGGCGTCTATGGCTTGCGCGACGCTTGTGCACGCATAGTCTCGCGTAACGCTTATGCCCGCCTCGGCCAGCACACGCTTGCTCATTGCCTCGTTTTGGGTTTGCTCGGGCAAAAAGAAGTGAGGAAGATCATGGGGTAGAGATGATTCGCCAGCCGCAAATGACCGGCCTAGTCTACCCATTGCACCAAGTGCACGTACTGCACGCCCTGGGTCGTCGAAAACTAGAAAGCCGTCTTCTTCGTACCCAGCGATGACATCATCTGATGCCAGGACCGACAATATATAGAGTACGTCGGGTCGTGCGTTACGAATTCGGCGAAGCTCAGTGCGCAGACCGGGCACAATCGACGCTACGCCCCCAGCATGGCTAAAGAATATCAGCAGCGCACTGTAGAGATCGGTTTGCACCATTTCAATACCGAAATTACCCGTTAGCGTCATTTCATTCAGGGCTTGCGCCGTGCAATCAACAGGATTTCGTGTCGACGCAAACGGTAACATGGCTTGCATTCGGGCACGGGCATCAGAGGGGACTTCAGGTAGCGCGACACCGTACTGCTCTGCATCATCCGAAATAATAATGCCGGCGCCGCCGCTAACCGTTAGCACCCCCAACGTGCTTTCCTGGGGATAAATGCCCCGCGTTGCCACTTTCGCTATGTCCAGGGCCTCTTGCGCGCCGTTGACTCGAATTACGCCAAATTCGCGCAATATTGCATCTATTACCGCATCGTCACCCGCCAAAGCCGCCGTGTGTGACTTCG
Source organism: Pusillimonas sp. ANT_WB101 (assembly GCF_008369125.1). Lineage (NCBI taxonomy): Bacteria > Pseudomonadati > Pseudomonadota > Betaproteobacteria > Burkholderiales > Alcaligenaceae > Pusillimonas > Pusillimonas sp. ANT_WB101. Next base: position 356,027 of record NZ_VOAY01000003.1, read on the forward strand.
CAGCTTGCTTGCCCAGCGCAGATCGGCCTGCTTTAAGCATAATTACAGGCTTTCGGGCGGCTTTAGCCAACTGCAAGGCGGAAATAAGCTCAGGGCCGTTACGCACACCTTCGATGTAGCTGATGATTATGTCTATGCCATCATTTTCGGCCATCCAGCCGATCACCTCGGCCACCGTGATATCAACCTCATTGCCAGTCGCAACAAAAGTGGATATTCCAACACCCTGTCCACGAGCAGCACAAAGCATATGGGCTCCATAGGCACCAGACTGCGTGGCGATTCCTATGCGGCCCGGAAGAGGCCAACCCGTCTCAAGAGTGGCCGTGAACGTGCCCCAAAAATTATTCTCCGCATTGAACACGCCAAGGCTATTTGGACCCAGAACACGCATGGAGCCAGCAACGCGCGCTATCTGCTGCTGCAGAAACTCCCCTTCCTGCCCGGTTTCTGCGAAGCCCGAGCTGAAAATTACAGCATTCTTGACACCAATGGATTCAAGCTCCTTGAGCGCGGCAGGGACTTGATCAGCCGCCAGAGCCAGAATTGCCACGTCGGGGCATGCTGGCAACAACGACACGTCAGCATAAGCTCGCAGACCCTGGATCGTCTCACGCTTCGGATTGATGGGGTAGATGTCTCCGGCGAAACGCCGCTCGAGCATGTACTTCAGGGCTCGGCCGCCTATTCGATGCGGATCGTTCGATGCACCAATAATGGCCACGGATTTGGGTGCTATGAGTGAAGATAAGGAAGAGAAATTTTTCATGGAGAGCGCTTAATCTTGGTTAATGTTGAGGCTGCCTTCTACAGCGTACTGGCGGTCCCGAACAGCGTGCTTACCTGACTGGAAAGCACACCACCATTTCCATGACATAGCGCTATTTCGGGCTCTTTCAGTTGCCGCTCCCCAGCATCCCCGCGTAACTGTCTGACAGCTTCAATGATTAGAAACAGCCCGTACATGCCCGGATGCATACATGAAAGACCACCTCCGTTGGTGTTTACTGCCAGCCTGCCGCCAGGCGCCAAAGCACCATCCTGCACAAACCGTCCACCCTCACCTTTGGGGCAGAAACCTAAATCCTCAAGAAACAAGATCGTATTGATCGTGAACGCGTCGTACAGCATCAGAAGATCGACATCCGTCTGTGACACGCCTGCCATTTCGAACGCGCGCGGCCCACTTTCTGTCGCTGCAGTTACGGTGAGATTGGGCATTTCTGAAATAGACCGATGCCATTGCGCCATGCCACCACCCAAGAAATAGACAGGTGGCTGCTTGAGGTCTTTGGCACGATCTGATCGGACCATGACGATGGCACCTCCACCATCGGTGACCAGGCAGCAATCCAGAACCGACAACGGATCCGACACCAGCCTTGCCGACAGAACGTCATCCAGGCTCAAAGGGCCCCGTGCATATGCTTCAGGGTTAAGATTAGCCCAAGCTCGAGCAGCAACCGCTACCTCGGCCAGCATTTCCCGAGTGGTGCCATATTCATACATGTGGCGAGCAGCGGCCATGGCGTAACCGTTTATGGGCATGCGAAAGCGATAAGGCTCTTCTTGCCACTGTTTTTCCGCCATTGAAACCAAGCGCCCACCGGCACTGCGCTGATTCGACCCATAACAGATCAACGCGGCATTACAAAGCCCAGCTTCCAGAGCCAGGGCCGCTTCAATCACATGCATTTCAAAGCTGGATCCGCCCACGTTAGCGCCACCCACAAAAGTCGGTTTTAGCCCCAGATATTCGCAAACTGACAAGGTAGGGAAAGCATGCGCAGAGCTGGCCGAGAACACGGCATCAATGTCTTGAATGTTAAGACCTGCATCACTTATGGCTCGTAGTGCCGCGCCGCCCAAGTTCTCCATTGCACTGAAACCGGGCACACTCCCCACATTGAAGCTGCCGATACCGGCGATCGCGACTTTTCCTCTGAGTGTACGGGTCATTATTCTGCTCCCTGCAAGGGTGTGAAGACGACTGCCGGAGCATCGTTGATATCAACAATACTTGCCTGGACGGGCGTGCCGATCGGCACGGTTTCCTGACCCACTATGAGCGACATCATGCGCACACCTTCTTCCAGATCGATCAGTGCTACGTTGTAGGTTTCGGTTTTACCTCTGTTGACGGTGATGGAATAAACCGTACCGCGGCCTGATGCCTCGACCCAGTCAAGGTCGGTCTCACCCGTGGACGGGATCACAAGGCGCGGATAGAAAACGTACTTTCCGGTAGCTCGCGATCTTTGGATCATGAATTTTCCTTGCTGTAGGTAAGACTTGAACTGCGCTTCAGGGCCCATAACTGGCTGCTGGTTCATCAGATGTTTCCTCTACTCTAGTAATTCAATATCTCTGTTCCGTCTTACGAAACATAATTCCATATGTTTTCAATCTAATTTCATAAATTTAATTATATGATTGCATATCACCGTATATCATCGATAATACTGTATCAGAGTAAGTGATACTTGCTTATTTAAATACCTGTAAGTTCCGTCATACGGAACAATATACACATTTCTAAGATTTAACAGGGGACGAAGCCTCCTGCATGCCACACCCCAAGCGCAAACGGCAAAAGGTTCGTGCGTCTTATAGCGCAGAGACATGCAGCAATCTCTCCAGAAGATCAACTCAACAAGGAACAACGAGTATGTCGTCTCTCGATACTGAGCTAGATGAAACCGAAGATCTGATTCGGATGATTGATGAAAGCGCGGCACATGTACTGAAAGACGATCTCCTTCGTGCACGCAAGCAGCGGTTCACCACTCCGGGGTTTGAAAGAGCAAAATGGCTCGAATTTTCTGAACTCGGTTGGCTCACTCTGTGTATCGATGAGCAAAAGGGAGGGCTGGGGCTGGGTATGCGTGAGCTCTGCACTCTGGCACATAGACTTGGTCAGCAGCTGACACCCGAGCCGATATTGGCTTCAGCCTTGATTGCCGACGTTCTGCCAGAAGCACATCAGCGAGACCTGTTGGAATGCAAGCAGATCATCCTGCCTGCGTTCGTAACCTACGGGCGACCCATGCCTGTCTTTAACAACGGCAAGATAACCGGGTATATCGACTGCATTCCCTATGCACTGGGTGCCGATGCCTTTCTCGTTCAGGCCGAGGGTGGCGCCGCCCTGGTTCGACCTGGCGAAGCGGGTGTATCGCTGATTGAACACAAGACTCATGACGGCGGGCATTTCTGCAGCTTGCGGCTCGAAAAGGTGCCGGCGCAGTGGCTATCGAGCGACATGACAACTATTCGGGAACAAGCCACGCTGGTTGTTGGTGCTTATCTGTCTGGCCTGTCTGAAAGAGCTTTCCAGATCACGCAAGATTTTATCAAGGAGCGTGTGCAGTTCGATAAACCAATTGGCTCCTTCCAAGTCGTGCAGCATCGCATGGTTGACCTGTTTCTCGAACTGAAACTGGGGCGTGCTGCACTAGGTGCAGCAGCCAACGGCTTTGCCGATGGCCTACGAAGCAGCGCATTGGAGCTTACAGTGTCATTGGCCAAGGCGCGTCTGAGCAGAGCCAGCAGCGTGATCACGCGAGAGGCTATTCAGCTTCATGGCGGCATAGGCTATACGGACGAAGCCGACATTGGCCTGTACCTGCGGAAAAGCATGACTATGTCCGGTACGTTTGGCACGGAATCATTTCACCGGAACCGTGCATTTTCACTGATGGGAGCCAATCATGGCTGATACACAAGACATGAACACACTGGATAACGCCGAATTCCGCTCCATGTTGAGAAGCTGGATCGAAGCCAACTACCCCCCTGAGATCCGCTCACCTGCCAAACGCCTGCATTTACGGGATAACTGGCCTTGGTACAAAGCCCTTTCAGAAAAAGGCTGGCTGTGCCCAGGCTGGCCACGTGAACACGGTGGCATGGGGCTATCGGCTGAAAAGCAGGTCATTATGACCGAGGAGTTCGAACGGCACGGTTGCGCACGCCTGAATGACCATGGTGCCACCATGCTGGGGCCACTGCTAATTCGTTATGGCACCCCATCGCAACAACAGCACTTCTTGCCGAAAATTATCTCCGGCGAACACATCTGGTGCCAGGGCTATAGCGAGCCAGGTGCCGGGTCAGACTTGGCATCACTTCGCACAAAGGCTGATCGAGACGGTGATCAATGGGTTGTCAACGGCCAGAAAATCTGGACCACCATGGCCAATGACGCGAACTGGATATTCCTACTTGTACGCACGGCTTCTACGGCGCGAAAACAGGACGGCATCAGTTTTTTACTGGTGCCCATGGACAGCCCGGGCGTTACCGTCAGACCCATACTGAACCTGGAAATGCACGATGAATTCTGCGAAGTTTTTTTCGATAATGTACGGGTACCGATCGACAACCTTGTAGGCGAAGTAAACAAAGGCTGGTCCATGGCCAAAGCACTCCTGGGCTTTGAGCGCATATTTATTGGCTCTCCTCGTCTGTCTGATTACGCCTTTTCACGCTTGCTCGAATTAGGCCGCCTCTACAAGCTTGAGGACGATCGTGCCTTCCAGGAACGGGCCTCTCAACTATTCCTTGACCTCGAAAACCATAAGACGCTTTTTGCTGAGTATCTGGACTTGATTTCACGCGGAAAACAACTTGGGCCCGACGTGTCATTACTAAAAATCAACCAGTCTGAATTATTTCGGCGCATCACCGAATACATGCTGGAGCTGACCGGAGAAATGGGTGGGGTAATCGAAGGGCTGGGCCATGACGGCGCGCTGAACGCTTCCGCACAATTCTTACAGGCCCGGGCAGCCACCATATATGCGGGTAGTTCTGAAATACAGCGGAATATCATTTCCAAAACAGTCCTCAACTTGCCTTCCTGAGTAAAGAAAGCCAAACAGAACGTCCGAGAAAACACCTAGAAATAAAAACAAATGAATCAAAGAAAGTTGTGATCGTGACCGATGCCAATGGCAGTGTATGGCGCGGAACCCCATCCAACACTTAACAACTATTTTGATGTGATCAGTGTGCCCATTGATTAATTTTCGCTACAACGTTTATCGCACTACGGAGGAGACACCACATGCGTAAATCAACCTTAATAGCAGTAGGTTTTGTTAGCATTATGAGCATCTTGGGTTCAGCCCAAGCAGAAAACTATCCTGAGCGTCCCATCAGCCTGATAATTCCGTATGCGCCAGGCGGCATTACCGATGTATCCATGCGCATGCTCGCCCAGAAGCTGGAACAGCATCTGGGCCAAACAATAGTCGTTGAAAACAGAGCAGGTGCAGCCACAACCGTAGCAAGCAACTACGTCAGCCGCCAAAAACCTGATGGCTATACGCTATATGCGGCATCAGTTTCGCTGCCTTTGAACAAATATCTGCAGAAAAGTGTGCAATATGATGCATACAAAGACTTCACTGTGCTCTCGGGCCTCGCAGACTCGCCTTTCATTCTCGAGGTCAGCTCTACGTTAGGCATAAAGACCATGGACGAGCTGGTCAAGCAAATTCGTGAGAACCCGGGCAAATACACCATAGGTGCTTCAGGTGTTGGTGCCATGAATCATATTGCAGCAGAAACCTGGATGAAGCAGGGGAACCTGGACGCATTATTGGTGCAATACCAAGGTGGAGCTCCGGTGCGCCAAGCCATTCTGGGAGGCGACATTCATATGACTTTTGCCACACTCAACGAAGCGCTTCCATTAAAGAATGATGGCAAAGTAGAGTTTGTCGCTGTGACTACAACAGAAAGACTCAGCGCGTACCCCGATGTTCCTACTGTTAAAGAGTCAATGGGTCTGGATAATTTCGAAGCGGTTTTCTGGACGGCACTGCTGGCGCCACAAGGGATAGATGAAGCTCGCGCAGAAAAAATCCGCACGGCCATGCGAGAGGTTGGTAAAGACGACGAGTTGCGTGCCAAGTTGAAAAACCAAGGCGTCACTTTGAACGTCACAGATGCGCAAACCACTGTAGAACGCATGAAGGGAGCAGAGAAAACATTCGGCCCGATCATCAAGGAGTTTCAAAAAGGTCAATAAACTCGCGGCACACGATCTTTACGTACATAAACAGGGCGAAATCGAGCACTTCGATCCGCTCTGTTTATTTATTTGGCTGTTCTTATTGGCCTTGCTTCAGCATCATCTTAATGCGGTGCTGCTCCTGTATCAAAGCGGCAGCGAGCTCGGCTTCACGGTCGGCAATTCTTTCCCTTAATGCCGTTACGCTAATAGCCGCAATGACATTTCCGTGTAAATCGTAGATCGGGCAAGCAATGCCACCCAGCTTCTCTATCACGACATCAAGTAGCATGACATAGCCCTTCTGGCGGGCCAGCTGAATTTGCTCCACGATGACCTCGCGCGTCAATCGAGGATAAGACTCGGCAGCACGGCTCAACGTAATTTCTATGATGGCATCATGCTCTGAGGTAGGCGCCCATGCCAGCAGTGCCATGCTGCCTGCACCAATGGCGAGCGGACGACGGGTTCCGATTTCCATCATGCGACTACTGATAGGATAATCTCCGGTCATTCTGTCAACGCAAATTGCCTCTGTACCCGAGCGAACCGAAAGCAAAGCAACATCACCAGAAAGATCAGCCATACGCAACAGACTGGGGCGAACCAGCTCCCGTAGATTGGGAAGCCGTGAATTCACCGCCATGGCTGTGACCTCGGGACCAAAGGTGTATCTGGGCGGGTTCCCAGAGCGCTGTATGAAATCGTTTTTAGAAAGTGCGTCCAGAATACGTAAGGCCGTAACGCGATTTAAGCCAGTGGCATGGGAAATCTCGTTAAGACGCAACGGGGCGCGCTCGGACAGCAAGCTGAAAATCGCACAGACCTTGTCAATTGCATTACCTTGAGCCAGTTTCATGGCTTTTGACATGGAGGCCGGTTTCTTTGTGACCATAAATTGTTATCAATGCAGTGAAAGTCGTACCCAGCAGACGTTACGGGTCAAGTAAATGACTCGAGCCTTAAGGCATTGCAGAGCTTCTGTTCGCGCCAAGTTTAGTAAGCGCCAGTCTATTCAATGCTGCATACGCTCACGTCATCGGAAGAGGTTAATAACAAACTTGAAGTGAGTTGTCTGTGTGATTAACCCACGGCTACTTGGTCGCTGCATGTTAGCACTCTCATCCCTGAGCGACAAAAAACCGTTTACGTCACTTTATGCTTATATTATGCGATCATGGACGCTCGACTAATCCATCTTGCAACGAGAAAACACAGCGTGGCATTCCGCTGATAAAGACCGCTTACTTCACATAGTGCGGCAAAAATAATGTCAGATCAGGAACGAGAATCAAGATTAGCAACAAAAACAGGTCTGCAACAATAAACCAGGTTACTCCGGCAAAAACTTGGGCCAGCGTGACCTTGTTACCCAAAATTTCCTTAATCACGAATACATTTAGCCCGACTGGCGGCGTAATTAGCCCAATTTCAAGAAACTTCACGAGCAGAATACCAAACCATATCAGGTTAAGGTGTTGGGCTTCCATGATTGGCAGCACGATAGGCAGTGTCAGCAGCATGCACCCAAGCGGGTCCAAAAACATGCCAAGAAAAAGGTAAAGCACGGAGATGATAAGCATGAGCACAATTGGCCCGACATCCATGCCAGTGATCAACTCAGACAGAAAGCTCGGCACCCCTGTCATGGACAAGAACCTTGTCAGCAAGGCCGCACCTATAGCAATAAAGAAAATAGACGCTGTGCCTCGGATGGTTTCGACGACGGCTTGGCGCACCACGCTAAGGGTCAACGCACGCTTGAGCAATGCGATAAGAAATGCCAGAGCAGCACCGACCGCACCCGCCTCGGTCGGAGTAAAAACGCCAGAAAACAAGCCACCAAAAACGCCAACGACCAAAAGCAAAAACGGCCATACATCGAGCAGGGCACCAAACCGCGAGGACCAGGACGGCTTTTGAGCAAGGCCTGGCGCCAGGCTGGGTGTGATTTTGACGCGAACAAAAATGACAATGGAGTAAAAAAGTGCCGTTAATATGCCTGGCACCACACCTGCGATAAATAACTGGCCAATCGAAACTTCCGCAAAAACCCCATACACAATCATAATAATACTGGGCGGAATCATCGATCCTATTGTTCCTGCTGCGGCAACGATGCCAGCCGCGAATCCGGGCGCGTATCCCATGCGCATCATTTCAGGGACCGCGATCCGGCCCATAGCCGCTGCAGCGGCTAAGCTGGAGCCGGTAACGGCAGCAAAGCCGGCCGCACCAGAAACCGATGCAATGCCCAGGCCTCCCGGAAGACGCCCCATCCACAGCTGTGCGGTCCGAAATAGGCTTTCTGTAATTTTAGAGTAATAGGCCACATACCCCATCAAAAGAAACATAGGGATAGAACTGAGCGTCCAGTGAGCAGTAAACTCGTAGGGAATCTGGGCCAAGGTGCCCCAGGCTGCCCTGGAACCAGCCAGTAGCCAAATACCACCAAACGCTACGCCACCCAGCGCTACACCAACGGGTATACGCAGCATCAAAAGCAGAACGACGACACCCAGCCCCGTCAGGCCTAATGTTATTTCATCCATCAATCATTTCCTTCGAGATGCGCCAGTTCATCAGGCACTTCGTCGGTTTCAACCATGCCGGTACGGATGCTGTCTATGCCTTTAAATACCAGCACAATGGCCAAGAAGGCAAACCCCGCCACAGGAAGGAATCGCGAGGGCCATGTAGGTACAACAATAATGCTGCCGGCATAAGAGCCAACACGAAGAGCGGAGAGGGCCGGTTTCCACGCGGCAAAGGCTCCACAGGCGCAATAGACGGCAGCAAGCAGCAAAGCCGCTGGATAAACAACCCGGCGAATCCGATGCACCATGTGCGCGTACACAATCTCCACGTGCACCAGACTGCTGCCAGGCCGTTCCAATGCCGCTAGCGGCAAAAATGCGACCGCTGTCATGTAGTAGTAGCTAACCATTTCCATGGTCAAAGGAACGGGATAGTTAAAAATGTATTTGGATACCACGTCGATGCTTACATGCAGCATCATCAAAATCAGGCCAACAGCACCGACGAACAATAGGATCCGGTCCAGCAATCGGAAAATTTTCATATGAACTCCGGGCTGATCACACAGGCCAAGTTACATACCATAGGTCGCTGGGTCGACCTTGGCATAGATTTCGTCTTGCATCGCCTTCACCAGGGCGGCCTGATCACCATGCGATTTATCGACGAGGCCTTCCCACTTTACGAGTAAAGAACGGTATTGCGTAATCCATTTGTCTGCGTCGTCGATTTTCAGACGATCCTTGGCAATGGAGGAAACTTGTTTCAGATCTCGCTCAACAAATTCATTCTTTTGTTTGACAATGGACTCGCTGGGTTCAACGATTTCGACGCCATGCTCTTTTGCATTTGCAAGCGCAGTATCGTCGCTTTTCATATACCCAAACGTCACACCCATGGCTCCGACTGCCGAGCCATCAAGCAGGATTTTCCGTTGTTCGGTGGTCAGGTCGCTCCAGAAACCCTGATTCATCGTAAATAGTGACATCGCGGCATAGGTACCCAGAGGCAGCATGACGTCATACTTGGCAACGTCCCAAAGACTGTATGACTGCAGCGCCGATGGCGAAAACACCGCAACATCGACACCGCCCCGATCCAGAGCCTCGAACATCTCCGCAGCCGACACGTTAACGGATGTTCCACCTATATCCGCCGTCCAGCGATCCCAAACAGTGCCGGCAGATCGGTATTTTTTGCCCTTCAAGTCTTCTGGGCTGTTCAGTGCCACCTTGGAAATCAAGGTATAGGGCGTTGTAGAGTAGGAAGATGTAAACACCAACCCTTTGTCGGTAAACTCTTTGCGGCAAGGCTCACAATCGAGCATGACGAACTCTGTGACCGCAGCGGCAACGGCTGGCGGATTACTGGACAGCATCGCCAAATTGGAAATAAGCTGAAAATAGGGGAACTCGGCTGGAAAATAGGTTAGCGCTAGGACACCGATGTCGGCGATACCGTTCTCGATACCAGGCAGCGTATCTTTCGCACCCAGCAACGCGCCGCCTGCCCAAAACTTGAAGTCAATTTCGCCCTTGGACGTCTTTGTCACATAATCCATAAATGGCTCATACCCACCCGTGACCCCAGGATGCTTAGGCGGATGCCAGCTACTTGCTCGGATAGTCGTCTTTGAAATAGCCGAGCCCGCAACTCCCATTGCCAATACGCCGACAATAAGAACATGGGTAAATCTAGAACTTAGCTTCATGATGTTGTCTCCTAATGAATATCATTGTTGTTCTATGCAGAATGGTGCGAATAAGCGACTGCTTCGAAGCCCGACACTATTTCTGCGAGGGGCAAGACCGTACAGGTATCGCCCGACTAAACCCGGTAGCGCTCAATAACCTCTGGATCCGGATCACAGCCCAGACCTGGTCCCAACGGAATCGCTATCGAGCCATCACTGCCCACCGTTCCGACCGCACCAAAAAGCGGTCTGTCCAGATCGACACCAAATATTTCTATCCCCCCGATGTTAGGGAAAGCGGCAGCAAGATGCAGAGTGGCCAGCAAGCCGGGCCCGAAATAAGGCGAGTGAGGTGCCAGCTTGCGTTCATGTCTGGCCGCAGCTTGGGCAACCAGAGAAAACTCGCTGATGCCTCCCATTTTCGTAACGCTAGGTTGAAAATAATCCACCACGCCTTCATCAAGCAGAGGAAAAAACGACCAAGCATTAGCCAAATTCTCTCCGAGCGCCAGCGGAATGTCGACTGCGTTTCGGAGTCGTGCCAGCCCGGTCATGTCTTCTGGCGGCCAAACTGGCTCCTCGAGCCACTTCAACTTGTAAGGCAGCAACTGATTCGCCATACGTATGGCCTCTTCAGCGGACCACTCACAGTTCACGTCCAGTGTCAGACCGATCTCATCTCCTATTGTTTTGCGAGCAGCAGCAACGGCCTCGACCGTAATCTCGTGCAGCTTGATACTTTGATATCCTTGCCGAATAGCACGTTCACATGCCCGACTGACGATATCCGGTTGTTGCAGGCGCATAAAGCTTTTATAGGCCGGAACCGATGAACGCGGCTCCTGCGCGAGCAGACCCGCAACAGGCTTGCCAGCGCGCTTGCCCGCTAAATCCCACAATGCAATGTCCAGACCGCTCAATGCATACTGCACCGGCCCGCTGCGTCCGAATAAATGCAGAGACTTTTTGAGACCGGCCATTAATGTTGCGAAGTCGGTGGCATCCTTGCCCAGAGCCATGGGCTTGACCACGGTCTCCATCGCGGCAATGCTCGCCGCGATGGCGTTATAGCCAAACGCCTCCCCCCATCCGACCAAGCCATCTTCCGTCTCTACCCGGATTAACAGATAAGACAGCTTTGACCAGACGGTTCCACCAAACCCGGTCAGGGGCCCTTCGTGCTGATAAGGGATAGAAACTTGAATAGTTTCGATAGCAGTTATTTTCATGAATAGTCTTCCAGAACACGTCTTAAAACTCGTTTCATGCAGCGGCCTCGCGAGCCCCTCCCAAATAAATTCGGCGGATCAACTCGCTATTTTTTATTTCCTCTGCGGTCCCCTCCCCACCAATAGTGCCGGCTTCGACCAGATAGCAGTAATCGGCAACCTGAAGCGCTTCTTTGACCAGTTGCTCTACCAACAAAATAGCGACCCCCCGATCAGTCAGATCTTTCGCTACGGCAAGAATGCGATGCACTACCAGCGGTGCAAGTCCGCCTGAAGGCTCGTCCAGAATTAATAACTTGGGATCGCCGATAATGCCCTGGGCAACTGCCAGAATTTGCTGCTGTCCGCCACTCAGGCGCGAAGCAAGTTGTTGTCGCCTTTCACCTATTTCGGGAAACAACTCGTACACGCTTTCCAAGCGGCTTCGGTCACCATGAGGATTTTTGGCGTACGTTCCTAACAGCAGGTTGTCTTCTACAGTTAGGCTGGTGAACACGCGATGTCCCTCAAGTACACTCACCAATCCCTGTTGAGCAATGGAGCGCGTATTTGTCCGGGTAATATCCTGACCGGCAAAGATCACCTTGCCTGCCTTCTTTGGGATGAGGCCTGCGGCAGCATGCAGCATGGTGCTTTTCCCTGCACCGTTACGGCCCAACAGCACGACAAACTCGCCTTCGTGCACCCGGAAGTCCACGCCATGGACGACTTCGGCTTTATCGTAGGCAACATGCAAGCCGGAAACCTCCAACAAGACGGGAGAAGAAGAATGGACTCGTTGACTCGAAGACACTTTACGCTCCCAGATATACGCGAATCACCTCAGGATCATTTCTGACTTCCTCTGGTGTGCCGCTTGCAATGCATTTGCCAAGATTAAGTGTGGTAACTTGATCGCTAATGCGAAAAACAAAGTCGGTATGATGCTCCACGATCAGCACACCCAACCCAGCTTCACGCATTGCCATCACGATATCCGCCAATTGTTCTATTTCGTGGCCAGTAAGCCCACCTGCGGGCTCATCAAGAAGAATGAAGCGGGGCAACATGCACAAGCCTCTGGCAATTTCGAGGAAACGCTGCTCGGCATGATCCAGCTTACCCGCTGAGGTATTAATGATGTGACCAAGCCCAACACCATGCAGAATTTCTTGCGCTCGACTCCGCATTTCGCGTTCCTCTGCGCGTGTGGCGCCCAGCGCGAACGCGGTTTGTAGAAATCCTGCCCGAGTATCTTTCCAGCCACCAAGCATGGCATTATCCACCGCGCTCAGGCTGTCCAATAATCTGGGCTTTTGGAATGTCCTGGCTATCCCCAGGCTCGCACGCGCCTGCACAGGCAGCCCGTGTAAAGGCGTGCCGTCTATCTTTATGGTGCCACTGTCGATCGCGTAATAGCCGGACAAGAGATTGAGCAGCGTGGTTTTACCACTGCCATTAGGGCCAATGAGCCCATGAATTTGCCCCTCTTTTAATGCAAGCGATACACCGTCGACGGCATGTACACCCCCGAAACGCTTCTCCACTGACTGAATTTGTATACCTGGCATGGGTTAGTCTCCCCCGCGAGCACGAACCAACGATTGCATCGCCGAACCCTCGTCTGGTGTCACCGGTTTTTGAGCCTGCTTATCTTTTCTGATCGCCGCGATTAACCTGGGCAGATCGGGACTGACCACCTGCTTCTCTCGACGCTCAGGCCAGAACTTTTCACGGATCATTGAGACGACACTTCCTACGCCCTCAGGAATGAGCAACACAACGATTAACAGCAAGGTTCCGTAGAAGAACTGCCCCCACTGAGCCAGTGCCCCCACCAACTCAGGTAACGCCGCCAGAATAATCGTGCCGATGAAAGGGCCCCACATCGACCCCCGGCCGCCGATGACAATACATACAAAAAAGAACAGGCTGAGTTCAAAGACGAATGTTTCTGGAGTAATGTAGCTTTGCAGCGTTGCGAACAACGCCCCTGCCAACCCAGCAGCCACCCCGCTGAACGTGAAAATACTAAGCTTTATTGTAAAGATAGGCACGCCGACAGCAGCGGCAGCAACATGGCTGTCTCGAACCGAAATCAACGCCCTCCCCCACATGAATCGCACTAGATTCCACGACAGCCAACTGATCAGCGCGGCAAAGCCAAGCACCAACCAATAAAGCCCCGAAGGGGTGTCAAATGGCGCAGGGAACGAAGGCACAGGCAAGCCGGCCCCGCCGCCTGTCAGCCCATCCTGGGCAAGCGAGAACTCCATAGCCATCATGGCAAAGGCAATGGTTGCCATGGCGAAATAAAACCCGGGCAGTCGCAACGACGGAAGCCCCAGAAAAAACCCGCATACCCCACCGAGCAAGGCTGAGCACGCGGTGGCGAGCCACGGGTCAATGTCATAATGCCCTGTAAGTATGGCATAGCAGTATGCACCGATCGACAACAGAGCGACGTGTCCAATAGACAAGATACCCGCATAGCCAACTGCTAGATTCAAGCCGCAAATCAATACCCAGTATGTACCGATCAGCGTGGCAATATGAAGGTGGTAAGGATTGGCAACCCAGAAAGGTAAGGTCAGCAGCACAGCTGCCATTACCATAAACCTTCCATTAGTTTTTGAGAGAATGTTCATACGTGCCTTACCTGTTTACTTCCGAACAAACCTTCTGGTTTGATAAGGAGAAAAGCCATCAACAACCCAACCGCAATTGTTTGTTGATATTCGCCGCCAAAAAAATAAGTGGCAAAGGTAGAAAGCAACCCCAAGGCCAGACCGCCCACAATGGCGCCCAGGTTGCTGCCTAGACCACCCGCAGCCAGCGCGATGAAGCCGTACAGAGTGAGCGTAAGCCCCACAGCAAAATAAGCGAAGGTCAACTGTCCGGCTGCAAACCCGACCAATCCACCCAATAGGCCGGCTATCCCGTATGAAAATGCCCTGATCCGATCCGTTGCGATCCCTCGCGCGCGTGCGGCGAATGGGTCTTCGGCCACAGCAAGAAAGACCTTGCCGAAAAGGGTGTAGCGATAGAAGCAATCGAGCGCCAGCGCGACCAGCACCACCGACCCAATTACCAACCAATACTTTTGATCCCATACCCCCGCTGTGTAGTCTTGCTCCAGCAATCGAGGAAATGCGCGTGGCTCAGTTCCCCACCACAAGCCCACCGCCTGCTGCACGATGGTAGCTAGGGCTAGAGTGCTAAGCAGCCACAGATGCTCCTGCGAGCGAGCCAGGATGCGGCGGATCGCTATGAGCTCCGTGAGAATGCCAAATACAATGGCCACAGCAATAGCGCCCAGCAGACCAACAACTTTGGGAAGACCAAGATCTCCTATCAGAAATGCGCCAGCCACGCTGCTCACCATAAAAATATGACCAGTCGTGATGCTCAAAACTTTTGACGTTGAATACATGACGTTGTACGCGAGCGCGGCGGCAGCGTACAGAGATCCGATAGCAAGCCCAATGACCAAAACACCAAGCATGTGAACTCCTTGCACGGGTGCGTAGACGGACCGCGCTGCTCCGGCTTCTTGAAACGAGCCGGCAACAGGCGGTAATTAACTACGGAGCAATCTGGAAGCTGCCGTCATCAAACGTGTTGGCAAGATTCAGCACCATGGCGTCATCGGGAAATCCATTATGGCTTTCAGGTGACCAGGTATAGGTGGCATATGCACCTTTGAAGTCTTTCGTACCTTCAAGCACCTTCTTGACCTCTTCCGGATCTGTGCTGCCTCCCGTTGCCTTCACGACGTGCTCAATAATCTTGACCGTGTCATAGCCGAGGGCAACCCACCAGAAGGTGAAATTGATTTTTTCGGTACCAAGCGCCGGGCGGATCTCGTCCATCAGCTTTTGCGTGGCTTCCGGAAGCTTCCCGTCCTTATAGGTCGTGCTCACATAGCCAGCAGCAAACGTGTTGTCCCAGTATTGTGGTTTGTTGAGCAGGTCGCGAATGGGCGAGCCCATCAGCGCCGGATGACCGACGATGGGTACATCCCACTGCATATCTCCGCGGGCATTCAGGATACGTGCCAGCAGTCCCGTCGACGCGGACCAGGGCATCAAAACATCAGCCCCTGCCTCTCGAGCCTTCTTTATTTCGTCGTCTACGCTGGTTTTGTTGGGATCAATCAGTACGGAATAAACAGGCTTGATGCCATCTTTTTCTAGAAGCTGCGCCGCGCGCTTGGCCGATGAAGCGCCGTAGCCTGTAGTATCGCCGATTACCGCTATCTTTTTATGGTTGAGCTTTTCAATGGCATAGCGATTGGCCGAACTGATCCACTGTTCATTGGTATTGATTACGCGAAAAGCGTAGGGATACTTCTTGGGATCAGTCAGCTCATCCACCGTGCCGATAATGAGGTTAGGAATTTTGGCGCGTGTGAGAATAGGTACCGTCGCCAACGACTCGCCTGAGTTCACAGGCCCGATGATAAACGCCACTTTCTCACTGAAAGCGAGTTCCTTGGCGAAGTTTACGGCTTTGGTGGGATCTCCTACTGTATCGCGCGTAATTAACTCAAGCTTCCGACCTTCAACCCCGCCCGCTTTGTTGATTTGATCAACTGCAAACTGCACACCCGCATTCTCGGCAATGGCGGCAGATGACAAAGGGCCGGTCAGCGACGAGAGCCAACCAATCTTAATGGGCCCCTCTTCTTTCGCCTGCGCCGTAGCAACACCCAGAACCAGTGCCAGCGTCGCAGCGCCTTGTACGGCTAGCGTAAATTTTCTGAAAAGATGTCTCATCCTGTTCTCCTTGATATGTTTTTTATAATTCACACTCAGGCGCCAAGCTTGGGGCCAGGGATTCGATAACGGTCTATGCGGTTCCAATCAAAGGTAAAGCCAGCTCCTGGACGATCTGGAACCCTGATCATCCCATCGCTCTCAACCACCATTTCTTCGTTAAAAAGACGCGCAAACCAAGGCATATGCTCACACCATGTCGCGTTAGCTGCTGAAGCCACGATGTGCAAACTATGTTCGGTAAATATGTGCGGCGATACAGGTAGGTCCAACGCGGCAAGATATCGCACCGCCTTGAGCATTTCGGTGTACCCACCCATCCTCTGCAAATCGGGCATAAAGACTGACGCCGCCTTGTTCTGCGCCATGCGCTTTATTCCATTGCTCGTATATTCGGTTTCTGCGCTGGCAATGGGCGTATCAAGTTTGCTAACCAGCATCGCCGCAGCGTCATCATCCCAAGTCGGAACGGGCTCCTCAAACCAAGCTAGCCCGAAGCGGCCCAGTTCTCTACCCAGCTTGAGGGCCTGTGCTGCCGTCAAACCCTGATTGGCGTCAGCCATCAGTGTGACCCCTTCTCCGATCGTTGAGCGCACTGCTTCAACCCTGGCAATATCGTCTCGCCAATCAGGCGATCCGAGTCGCATTTTCATGGCCTTAAACCCTTGAGCCACGAAGCCCTGTGCTTCTTCGCACAATTCGTCTTTACTCGATGACAGCCAGAGCCCGCCGCTGGCGTAAACAGGAACGCGTTCGCGATAGGTGCCAAATAGCTGATGCAGAGGACGATTGGCGGCCTTACCGATGATGTCCCAGCAGGCAATATCTATGGGGTTGTACGCCAGTACGGAAACCCCACTCTGACCGTAAAAATTACAGCTACGAATGAAGTCATGCCATAGCGCCTGCACATCATGCGGATTCCGATTTATGACTAGCGACGCCATGGACTCCGTAAATTGTGCGATGGCTGCTAATCGGGCTGGATCGAAACAAAAGCCATAGCCTTCTCCCTTAATTCCAGCGTCTGTCTCAAGTGTGACAAGAAGGCAACACACAGACGATATTTCGTGAATGGAAGTCTTGAGCGTTCGTTCAAGCGGTAGCGCCACCAACGTCGTTTTCAGGGCTGTAATACGTATATCCAAAGACACCACATCTACTCCTCGGTTGAGTAACGGGCGTGCTCTAGCTGATCTAAAGCAACACCATCTGGAATCGTTTAATACCTGCTCTTTGTACTTGTGCCTTTGTCGTCGTCGGATACGCCTCACGTGACCAATCAACAAAAACTTCACTCTATCTTTGCTCGAATTACCGCAATGCCTTCACTTTACGTTGTGCTTGCTATATGTCTTCCTGGCCATCACACATCGCTAAGGCCGGCTCCCGCTTCCGCGCTTTCCCGGACGAAAAAGACAACTCTGCGCCTGCAAATACACTTAGCTCCCTAAGTGCTGACGACTGAAAAGGCATCAGGCGTGCACAGTTGGAAAGCTCCTGCGATACCCGCTCGGTTGACTCGGCATCCAGTTGAGCAGAGTGCCCGGTTACCACTATGCAACCCAACACATTTCCGTCTTCATCCGAATAGTTAGCCGCAACAGCGGTCAGGCCATCGTAGAACTCATCGCGAACAGTAATTACGCCTACTTTCTTGGCCGCTTCGAGGTTTTCAGAAAGCGCTTGCCATGTGCGCAATGTTTGATCGGTGAACGCCTGATACGGTTCAGGGCCCAGCAACTTTCTACTTGTTTCGAGGTCCAGAGATAGCAATAATGACTTGCCGGGCCCTGATGCGTGCAAAGGCCCACTAAGCCACGGCTCGTAGTAAGGGCTTAGGGAACCAGGTGCCTGAATCACATCAAGCACCAGACGTTCACCGCCGAAGAACACCACCAACACAACCGTGCTCGATAATTGGGTAGACAACTGTCTCAACAAGTGTGCTGATTCACGCCGAAACTGCTCAAGTGGATGCCGCAAAGACAAGGGCCTCATCGCCTTAGGCGAGGCCAAATACCGCTTACCGTCGCCAATGCGCAAGACTTGGCGAGCCCCTTCAAGCGCACGCAGAAGACGCAGTGTGGTGCTTTGATCTAGCTCTACACGCCCAGCGATTTCACCCAGAGACATAGGCTGCCTTGCTGACAGCAGCACGTCCATCACAGCCAGCCCACGCAACAACGTTCCAGCCAGCGCCGGGCTGCGCTGCCCGTCCGACATATCGTTGGCATTCTGAACAACATTTTTTTCCATTTTGCTATCTTCAATTCAGTAACGCTTTGATCGATGAACGCCAGGTCTCGCGGCGCGATTCGGTGAAGAACCGCACCCAGAGCAGCCCCGCCGCCGTATAGGTATGCTGTGTCCCCGCGCCCAGCAATGAAATTCTCATGCCTGTCTCCTGATGTCACCAAGAGGAGCCGGTAGCCCCTTACATAAAGTTCGGCCATCACACCTAAATCTTGCTCCCATATTTATCCTGCCGACGTGTAGGAAGTTTTGACAATGGTATAAAATTCGGCGGCATATCGACCCTGCTCACGAGGGCCATAAGAAGAGCTTTTGCGTCCGCCGAACGGAAGGTGAAAATCCAGGCCGCTGGTGGACTGGTTAACCTTAACTATGCCAGCTTGCGAATGGCGCTTAAAATGGGTAGCGCATTTGAGGCTGGTTGTACAGATTCCTGAAGACAAACCAAAATTCGTATCATTCGCTACCACCAGAGCCTCGTCATAATCTCGGACGCGGATAACCGCGGCAACAGGGCCAAAAATTTCCTCACGGGCAATACGCATGGATGACTGAACGCCGGTAAACAGCGTTGGCTGCAAGTAAAAGCCAGGCGTGCTGAGGTCAAGTCTTTCGCCGCCGCTATGCACTACGGCGCCCTCCTGCTTACCCACCTGAATGTATTGCATGTCAATATCCAGTTGACGCTGATCCACAACCGGGCCGATGTCGGTATCTTTCTCTAATGCGTGGCCAATTCTCAGCGTACGCAGACGGCGATCTACCGCCTGAACGAATCGATCGTGAATGCTGTCCATCACAACAAAACGGGAAGACGCAGTACACCGCTGTCCGGCGCTATAAAATGCACCATTTACAGCGCACTCAACAGCCACATCCAGATCGGCGTCATCGAGAATGACCAGTGGGTTCTTGCCCCCCATTTCCAATTGCATGCGCTTCATTGTTGCGCCCGAAACGCACGCTTTAGCAATGCTCCGTCCGGTTGGCACAGAGCCAGTAAATGTCACGGCGTCAATTTCCGGATGCGATGTAAAAACAGCACCAATTTGCCGGCCACTTCCCATGACCAGGTTCAATACGCCTGCAGGCAGACCTGCTCGATGCAGAATCGATACCAGCTCCCATGCGGAGCCCGGAACCAACTCGGCAGGCTTGAAGACGACACAGTTGCCGTAAGCCAGCGCGGCGCCTATCTTCCAGGCAGGGATAGCGATCGGAAAGTTCCAAGGCGTGATCACGCCCACAATGCCCACGGGCTCCCGTGTGACCTCAGCATCGCTGCCTGGGACGAGACCCGCTAAGCGTTCGCCACTTATACGCAATGCTTCGCCGGCCATAAAGGCAATAACCTGAGCCGCACGGCCAACTTCGCCTATTCCTTCAGGTAAAGTCTTACCTTCTTCGCGAGAGAGCAGATGGCCAAGCTCCTCAGCCCGACTCGAAATTTCCTTTGAGGCGCGCATAAGAATATCGTGGCGCATAAGTGGTGTACTGACTGACCACGCTGAAAATGCGGCACGGGCCGCCGTGACCGCCGCTTCAGCCTCGGCAGTAGAAGCCCGCGCATACTCGCCAATAATGTCGCGCGTATCGGACGGGTTCACATTCATATTAAATGATTCACCGTCTACCCATTCGCCATTTATGAGGTTGCCATAACGTTTTGTCATCGCTGTCCCTGCCAGTAAGTTAGCGTCCAGCCGCGATAGCGGCTTCACGCAGGCTCGTAAGCGTGTACGAAGGATTAATTGCCTCCGGATCGATCAAACAATGGATGATAGAAGGCTTGCCAGATGCCCGAGCACGCTCAAAAGCCGGCGCAAACTCTTCGGTTCGTTCAACGCGCTCGCCGTGACCACCAAACGCAGTTGCATAAAGAGCAAAGTCCGGGTTCTTTAACGTCGTGCCACTAATACGCCCGGGGTATTCGCGCTCCTGATGCATACGTATGGTGCCGAACATGGCGTTATCGACAATAATCACGATGATGGGAAGGTCGTACTGAACGGCTGTCGCAAATTCTTGGCCGTGCATCATAAAACAGCCATCGCCGGCAAACGCCACAACCATACGTTCGGGTAAAACTCGCTTCGCGCCCACTGCTGCTGGCACGCCATAGCCCATGGATCCGGAGGTCGGCGCCAGTTGGCTGCCAAACTTCGTAAAATGATGGAAGCGATGAACCCAGGTGGCATAGTTACCGGCACCGTTACAGATAATGGCGTCTTCGGGCAGTACTTTATTTAGATAATCCATCACCTCAGCCATTTGTAGCGACCCTGGCGAATGGATTCCCTTGGTATCGCTCCATGCCTCGTATGCCTCACGCACACGTGCACGATATTCACTTCGTGATTGCGATGGGGGCACATCCAGCTTATCCAGCTCTCTCACGAATAAGGCGGGCGCAGTATTGACGGCCAGATCAGGCTGATAGACCCTGCCAAGCTCGGACGGGTCAGGATGCACATGCACCAGTATTTGGTCACAAACGGGAATATCAAACAGGCTGTAATTCTGGCTAGGTACTTCAGACAGGCGACTGCCAATCAGCAACAGTAGGTCAGACTCCTTTACCAACTCTACAAGCTTGGGGTTGGGGCCAAACCCGAGATCACCGGCAAAGCTTGTGTGATTAACCGGAAAAAGCATCTGTCGGCGCAAGGATACAGTTACCGGAATGTCCCACTTGGCAGCGATGTCTGCAAATTTCGTTACTGATGCTTCCGTCCAGCGCGACCCGCCCAACACGACTAGCGGCTTCTTCGCCCTAACAAGCAATGCCCGCAAGTCATTCATTTGCTCGGCTCCCGGAAAAGACTCGACAGCTTGTGCAGGCCGGGCATCCTTAACCGAAGCAGTATCAACCAACATGTCTTCGGGCAGCGCGATTACTACAGGTCCGGGACGCCCCGATATCGACAAATGAACCGCGCGGGAGACAATTTCTGGAATACGTGCCGCGTCGTCAATTTCTGTAGCCCACTTTGCCAAGGGCTTAAATACGGCGCGGTAATCCAGTTCTTGCAAGGCATCGCGCTCACGTACACGCCGTTCGACCTGCCCCACAAAAACCAGTAACGGCGTTGAGTCGTGATAAGCAATATGCACGCCGGATGCTGCATTGGTAGCACCTGGTGCCCGTGTCACAAAACAGGCGGCAGGCCGTCCGGTCAGCTTGCCGTGCGCCTCGGCCATCATCGCTGCACCACCCTCCTGCCGGCATACCGTGAGCTTGATATCGGTGTCGTGCAAAGCGTCTAACACAGCCAGAAAGCTTTCTCCTGGTACGCAGAAAACATGATCTATGCCATGGATGCGAAGCTGATCAACAAGAATTTGTCCGCCCGTGCGTTGCAGGGGAAGCAAAGATGCATTGTCCATTATTTGGCCCCGTATATTTTTTGGCGCTGACTTGGAACTTACTGCATGAGCATCATCATGGAACACAGCTTCAATTAATGCAAGTAAGTTTTCGCACAATGATATAAATTATTCAGACAGTGCAAAAATATAGCTGCCAGCATCTACAGCGTTGTACACGGCGAACGCCTCTCTGTCTGAATTCCGGCGCAGCGCCGTAAGTAAGCACAGGAATATCGAAACAATATCAATCGACCGAACTTTACTATTGGCCGAAAACGGTGGATCAGCCTATTGTTAGGTTTCGCGCCATACGCCCATGCCAACATCAGGCAATCACGAACATGGAGAATCACACAATGGATCTAGGACTGAACGGGAAATGGGCAGTCGTCTGCGGGGCCAGCAAGGGTCTGGGTTATGCCTGCGCCCATGCACTGGCTCAAGAGGGCGTCAATATCGTGATGGCCGCACGCTCAACGGACGCGCTTGAAAAAAGTGCCGAGCGACTTCGTCAGGAATTCGGTAAAGAAGTCATTACTGTTTCCGCTGACGTAGCGACGGCAGAGGGACGCGCGAGCATACTGGCCGCCGCACCACACATCGACATATTGATCACCAACGCCGGCGGGCCACCTCCCGGTGATTTTCGCTCACTGCAAAAAAGCGACTGGCTGTCCGCGATTGAAGCCAATATGCTCGCTCCCATCGAACTAATTAAGGCTGTCATTGACCCCATGATCGAACGCAGGTTCGGCCGAATCATCAATATCACTTCTGCTGCAGTCAAGTCGCCGGTCGACATGCTGTGCCTATCAAACGGCGCACGAGCGGGGCTGACCGGATTTGTTGCCGGTGTGTCGCGGCAGGTGGCAGAGCACAACGTCACGATCAACAATCTTTTACCCGGAAAATTCAACACCGACAGGCTGCTGTCCAATAACCAGAAGCGGGCGGAAACCGCCGGTGTTACGCTGGAGCAAGAGGCTGCTCGGCAGGCTAGTCTCATCCCTGCAAGACGTTTCGGCACCCCACCTGAGTTTGGCCATGCCTGCGCTTTTTTGTGCAGCGCCTACTCGGGCTATATCACTGGACAAAACTTGCTCATCGACGGCGGTGCATACCAGGGTCTACTGTAGCGTTGCTGCTCGTCGGCTTGCGGGCCAACGAAGGCGTTGGGCTTGAGTCGCTCCATGAGCAACTTCCTCTACTCGGTCTGTCACAATGTTGGCCGCCCACTTTGCCGTATCCGCCAGCAGACACCTGCTTCAGGTGTCTGCGCCGGTCAGGGCGCGAAGCGTAGTAGGATCAAGATAGTCTGCGTCCAGATCCGAGAGATGCGTGCAGCCTAGCAACGCCAGATTTCGGTCGATTTCCTGACTGAGAATATCCAGAACTTTCCCCGCGCCCTCAACACCAGCGACCGAAGCACCATAGAGCACCGGCCGCCCGATAAACACCATGCGCGCACCAAGCGCTATCGCCTTGAGCACATCGGTGCCGCGTCGGAACCCGCCGTCAATCATGACTGGATATGCCTCCGGAACAGCTCTCTTGATTGCCGGCAGTGCATCAAGTGGCGCCATCGCGCCATCGAGTTGACGCCCCCCGTGATTGGACACAATAATGCCGTCCATGCCGCGCTCTACAGCAACCTGTGCATCGGCCGGGTGCAAGATGCCTTTAATTACCAGCTTGCCCGGCCAGCGCTGACGAAGCCAACTCATGTGTTCCCAGGTGAGCAATTCTCGGCCACCACGAAATCCATGGGTGGGCTCTTCAGTAATTCGGGGGCCATGCTCCTCATACAAGTTAAGGAACCGCGGAACCCCTTCATTAATCAAGGTTTTGAAAAACACATTAAACAGCCAGTCAGGGTGACGCACACCATCCAGAAGCAAGCGCAGGCTGGGCCGAAAAGGAATCGTGAACCCGTTGCGCTGGTTGTTCTCCCGGTTGGCGGCCACGGGCGTGTCACTGGTGACGACCAGCACGTTGACATCTGCCTTAAGCAGCCGCTGCACAATGCGCTCCAGTCTGTCGAGATCGCCCGGAAAGTATCCTTGGTACCATGCTCCACCAGGGCCAGCCTGTATGTCTTCCAGTGCCACATTTGATGCGCCGCTCAGCACATAGGGCAGCCCCCTGGATCGTGCAGCTATCGCAAGTGTCATATCGCAATGTCGACGGCAGATCGCCGTGACACCCATAGGAGCAATACCAATGGGTGAAGCATACTCATTTCCCCACAGCCGCACAGACTGCGATCGGTCCGCGACACCAGTCAGTCCACGTGGCCTGAAACCGAGACGATCAAAACACGCACGGTTCCCACTTACACTCAAACCATCCTCTGTACCTCCGCACACATACTCGTATACAGCATGCGGCAGTTTTCGGCGAGCAGCCTTATCAAAGTCTGATAAACAAAGAAAACCGTTGAGACTCAAGGCGTCGCCTCCATTAGATTGCGCTCATCACGCGGAAACAAGCCACGTCTAGTGATTGGGAAATCTTCCCCGAAAAAACTCATATTTCCGAGCTAGCAATAAAATAAAACTCCAGCTGATGCTGTCCAAAACTGCGGGGTAGCATGCGATAACTCGCAGGGGTACGACTCAGTTTGATCGGGGAAGCCACTCCAGCGTATCCGTCACGCTCTACAACCATGTTGCGATCTGCTGTGCCCGACTCTGCACATAACGTTCTGAATTGCCGGTCGCGACTACTTTCTCATCACCATCAATATAGAATCACAACCGACGCCCCCGTGGTTTTGCGCGACTCTAGATCCGAATGCGCTTGTGCAATCTCGTCGAATGCATACCGTTTGGTAATTGAGGCGCGGATCTTCTTTTCGCGGACCAATTGAAATAACTCTTGGGCGGCAGTAGCTAATGCCTCCGGCGTCGAAATATACGTACCAAGGACTGGTCGCGTAAAGTACAGAGAGCCTTTGTCCCCAAGCATGCGGGCATCTATGCCCGTTACTGCTCCAGACGAGCTGCCAAAGTTAATCATGAGCCCGCGGGGCTGCAGACAGTCCAACGAAGTTTCGAACGTAGCCTGTCCTACACCGTCGTAGACGACTTCAAGTTTTTTTCCGTCGGTAAGCTCCAGCACACGCTCGGCCACGTTCTCAGTCGTGTAATTGATGATTTCCCAAGCGCCATTTTCCTTGGCTATGCGAGCCTTCTCCGGACTCGACGTCGTGCCTATCAGCTTGACCCCCAGAGCACGGGCCCACTGGCAGGCGATCAGGCCCACGCCACCGGCCGCAGCATGAAACAGAATAGTCTCGCCCTCTGTCAGTCTATAGGTCTGTCGAAACAGATACTGGACAGTCAGGCCTTTTAGCATGAGCGCGGCGGCTTCATCAAAACCAACGTCATCAGGCAGTCGAACCAACTGACGTGCCGGCACGTTGCGAACTTCAGCATAGGCGCCTATAGGGCTTTGTGCGTAAGCCACCCTATCACCGGGCTTGAAGCCATCAACACCCGCTCCTACGCTCTCTACGATACCCGCCCCCTCAAAACCCAAAGGGTGTGGCAGCGGCCGCTTATACAGACCGGTACGCCAGTAAATATCTGTGAAGTTGATACCGATGGCGCGCTGCTGGATCCGGACTTCACCCGCTGAGGGAGAAGGCACGTCAACGTGCACGGTTTCGAGTACCTCAGGACCACCATGCGCACTTATTTGCACAATTCTGGAGCGAACTGTCATGATTTTTTTCCTTGCCATCAATTGCTGTAACCAGGGTTTTTTCGATCCAGATAGCGCAACATCGCAGGCCACTCCATCAGCCCAAAAGGTCGGCGCGTAGTTGGCTGATACAAATGATGCGTCTTGTTTATGACCGCTTCGGGGGGCATGATGAGGCGTGCGCCTGAAGCCATGGCGTCAACTTGTGCCCGACAGGCCATTTCGAGCCAGTAAATCGTATTGAAGGCTTCGGCAATGCTTGGCGATGCCACGAGCAGGCCATGACTGCGAAGAATCATGACATCCTGCGTTCCCAGATTGGCAACCAGACGCTCGCGCTCATCTACGTCGATAGCCGGGCCTTCATAATCATGATAGGCGATGTCTTTAAACCGCATGGCGGTCTGGGTGATAGGCAGCAGGCCTACCTCCATGGCTGAAACCGCCATGCCAGCGCGCGAGTGCGTGTGAATCACGCAACCTACGTCGTGACGAGCACCATGGACAGCACTATGGATCACATAACCCGCCACATTGATGCCATGGTCGTCATGCGGATTGTCCAAAATATTGCCGGCCAGATCGATCTTGACAAGACTGGACGCGGTGATTTCGTCGTACATAAAACCATAAGGGTTTATCAACAACTCGTCGTCAGTGCCCGGAATGCGAGCAGTGATGTGGTTGTAGACCAGATCAGACATGCCATAGAGAGGCATCAGGCGATAGCACGCGGCGAGGTTGACGCGCGTTTCCCATTCTGTCTGGCTATATTTTGAACTATTGTTCTGGCTACTGTGTTCGGACGGATTTGCACTCATGATCAATTCCTTGAAATATTATCAATTTAATCAACAAGAACTTAAGGCTGATTATCGAAGCCATCAGCCACCATGACTTCGACCAGGTTCGGCTCGCCACTTGCAATAGCGCTACGCAAAACACTGGCAAGCTCACGTGGATCAGTCACACATTGCGCTGTCATTCCCAGACCGCGTGCGACCGACACGAAATCGATGGGCGGGTCTTTCAAATCCATGGCCACAAAACGATCTGTATGGCGGCTCGCCAGGAGCCGTTCCTTGATGATCCGGTAGCTGCGATTATTGATGATCACATAGGTGATAGGGCGCTTAAGGTGAGCTGCAGTCCACAACGATTGAATACTATACATGGCGCTGCCATCGCCTATCGTTGCCACGATGGGGCGCTCGGGTTGTGCAAGACTGGCTCCTATTGCCCCCGCCATGCCGAACCCCAAACCTCCACTCGATAAACCATAAAAGCTGTTTGGATCCCGCATCGGCAGAAAATCCATCAGTGCAGGCGTTGAAGTAAGCGCTTCTTCAACCACAACGGCGTTCTCGGGCAAGGCATCAACGATGCTCATCATGAGGAAGCTTGGATCAATAGGTGTGTCGCCAGCCCGTGCAAACGCCGCATGACGGGCGGCGTCGCGTCGTGCTGACCAATTGCGAGCACTCAACGCCGCAGTGCGCTCACGCGCGGCAACTGCTTGCGCCTCACCCTGACGAGAGCGCAACACAGGCAACAAGGCATCGAGTGTTTCCTTCACGTCAGCACGCAATGCCATCTCGGTCGAATAATTCTTGCCGAGCTCCCAGTCTCTTTCACTGATGTGCACTACCGGCATGCCCTCTGGCAGAGGTTCGACTGGGCTGGAAGGCGACATGCGCAAAAGGTCGCCACCCAAACAGAGTAGCAAGTCATGTTGCAACAAAGTCTCGCGCACGCGCTTTTGGTTCCGCGTAAGATCGCCCATGCAATTGGGATGTTCAGATGGAAAACGCGCGTTATAGCCTATGGGCTCTTGGTAAACCGCCGCGCCCAACAATTCTGCTAATTCAGCCGCCTGGCGGAAGCTGTTTCGGTGCGCGAGTTCGCGTCCTGCAATAAGCACAGGGTTATCAGCGCCAAGCAAGCGATCTGCCAGCTCGACTATTGCGGCATCTGATGGCCTCACTCTTGCATCTACGCGGGTTGGCGTTCCCAGATCAAGCTCGATTTCATCGTCCAGAATGTTGCCGGGCAAGCTGATAAAGACAGGCCCCATCGGTGGCGTCATGGCAATCTTGGCTGCGCGATGCATAATGCGCGGCAGGTCTTGAATGCGCGTGACCTCTGTTGCCCATTTGACCAGGGGCTGCGCAATTGGAACTAACGGCTCATACAAAAGAGGCTCCTGCAGGCCATAGCCGACCTCGTACTGTCCAGCAGTGACTATCACCGGGGAGCCCGAAAACTTGGCACTGTAAAGCGCACCCATGGCATGTCCAAGGCCAGGCGCACAGTGCAGGTTCACAGCCACCAGCTGATTCGATGCGCGCGCATAGCCATCCGCCATGCCAAGTACCACAGATTCTTGCAGGCCCAATACATAATTAAGCTGAGGAAACTCAGGTACGGCTTCCATGATTGCCAGTTCCGTCGTACCCGGATTGCCGAAAAGATGCGTAACGCCTTCGTCAAGCAATAACTGCAGGAAGGCCCGACGGCCACTAATCTTTTGAATTGACATGGGATAGGCTCTCAAATTAAGACGGGGCATCGTGTTCGAACCCGATGCGGGGTGCCAGAACATCGGCAGTTATGTCATCCACCGACGATACTCCGCACAAGCGCATAGTGCGAACCAGCTCGTCGGACAAAATCTCGAGCGCGCGATGAGCGCCCTTCTCGCCTCCGGCTGCGACGCCATACAAGGCAGGCCGTCCGATCAGAACGCCTTCAGCGCCCAAAGCGCGCGCTTTGATAATATCTGCACCTCGGCGCACACCACTATCCAGCAGCACCGAAACACGCCCAGCCACAGCGCTAACAATTGCAGGCAACGCGTCGAGCGACGCTAACGCCCCATCCAACTGCCGACCACCGTGATTGGAAACCACCAATCCATCGCAGCCAATCGCGGCCACACGCTGCGCATCAGTAGCCCGCAATATGCCTTTAATGATAAGTTTGCGCGGCCAACGATCACGAATGCTCTGAATGAAGTCCCAACTGAATGCGTCGTCATAATTCTTGCCCACAGACGAGGCAATTCCTGAAACACTTTTCGTATCCGGAACGAAATCGATCAGGTTCTCAAGCACCGGCATGCCGTGACGTAGCATGCGCAGCCCCCAACGCGGACTACGCGCAAAATCCAAGACATTACGCGGCGTGTAGCGAAATGGCAGATCAAAATCATTGCGGAAATCGCGTTCTCGCTTTCCGCCCACCGGCATATCGACCGTAATGATGAGCGCCTCATAATCGGCAGCCCGGGCACGCTCAATAAGCGTGTTCAGAAACGCTTTATCACGAAACACATAGGCCTGAAACCATAAGCGGCCCGGTGCTTCGCGCGCGATCGCTTCGATAGACGCCGTAGATGACGTCGACAGCGAGAACGGGATGCCAAAAGCAGCAGCAGCCTTGGCAATTGCAATATCACCACGCGGCCAGCCGAAGCCGATGGCCCCTGTGGGCGCAATCGCCATCGGCAGATCTGAGGGACAGCCCAGTAGCGCAGTCGACGCATCGATGGTCGACACGTCGACTGGCGACTTCGGCAAAAACTTCAGACGATCAAAGGCCAGTCGATTGTCACGCAAGGTGCTTTCGTCTTCGGCGCCTCCGTCGAAGAAATCGAAAACGGCACGAGGAAGACGTCGCCGGGCAAGCCGGCGAAGATCTTCGATGCTGTACGAGCGCGAAATCTCATCAGCCATGAAGGGCTTTACTTGACTGCAGACACTGCTTTACGCATTGCGGCCAGTGTTTCGCTACCCGGCTTGCCACGCTCATCGAGCGCCTTGGCCCAGTACTGCGACGATTTCTCGAACGCCTCGTCCACAACCTTGTTGCCGGCATCATCAAACCGTATTGGTTTCATGCCCTGCTCTTCCATTCTTACGATCGCCTTTTTTTCTGCCTCATCAAAACCTACACAGCTGGTGGTAGAAATTTTCTTACCGACATCCAGTAAAATTTTCTGTGTTTCGGCATCAAGCTTGTTCCAGGCAGCCTTGCTGATCGAATAGGTCAAAACCACACCCGCAAAGTGTTTCTTCACCGTGCCGCTCTTGATCAGCTCTGTCAAACCGTAGTCAAAAGCGCTCTGAGCGGGGAAAATCGCTCCGTCAATCGTGCCACGCGACATACTTTCATAGGTCTCGGGCGCGGAGACACTCACGGGAATCATGCCCAGCTCTTTAACCGTGAAGGCCATAGCGCCCCCTGAAGAGCGCATCTTTAGACCTTGAAGGTCTTGCACTGTTTTAATCTCTTTCCCATTGGACACATAGACATGGTGACGCGTAATGAGCGACAACAAAGGAATGACACCATTAGGATCCCACTCGTGTTCCTGCAGGAACCCACCGTCATGTTCCAGAAGGCTTTGAACCCTTGACAAGAATCATCTGAGAAGGCGCCCGGCAGCTCGAAAGTCGACGATAAAGGCATCTTGTCAAGAATATACGACGGCCCTATATAACCAATATCAGCCATTCCCGTCTGCGTAAGCTTGAGCATGTCCTTGGCCTTACCCAACTGCTGACCAGGGAAATACTGAAACTTGATCTTGCCATTGGTCTCTTTTTCTACTTGCTCCATGAACGGCTGCGTCACTAGCTTATAAATATAGCTGCCATTAGGTAAGCTGTCGGCAATGCGTAAAGTGGTAACAGAATCAGCAGCGTATGCAGTGGCGCCGACTGAGCCTAAAAGCAGTGCAGCCATTGCGCTGCAAAGAGGACGAGTGGTAAAGCGTTTCATGTTTGACTCCTCATTGTGGCCGTAAACGGCTCTGTTTGTAGTAAGCAAGTTTCTACAGAACCCTCATTTCATCATCGAGGGCAACCAGAGAATTATTTGGGGGAAGGCCAACATCAAGCCGATGGCTATAAAGTGGGCAAACACATGGGGCCAGATTCCGGCGAACACTTCCGACACTGGGCGTTTCGCGTAAAAAGCAACCACAAAACAATTCAGACCCATAGGTGGTGTGATCAGTCCAACTTCTGCCGTAACGATAACGATCACACCGAACCAGATCG
Organism: Pusillimonas sp. ANT_WB101; assembly: GCF_008369125.1. Lineage (NCBI taxonomy): Bacteria > Pseudomonadati > Pseudomonadota > Betaproteobacteria > Burkholderiales > Alcaligenaceae > Pusillimonas > Pusillimonas sp. ANT_WB101. The sequence continues at coordinate 386,656 of NZ_VOAY01000003.1, forward strand.
GATCGAAACCCAGTGCAACGACCAGCGGCAGCACAATCGGCACAGTGAGCACCAGAATCGCGAGCTGATCCATAAATGCGCCCAGAATCACATACACGAGCAGGATTGCGACCATCACCACCCAAGGTGATGCATCCATGGCACCGACCCATTGCACCAGATTTTGTGTGACCATGGTCAGCGTAAAGAAATAACCAAAGATGTGGGCACCCAACAAAATCATTGCAATCATGCAAGTGCCCTGAGCTGCCCGCTTAGCCGCATCCATAACCTCTGCGGGCCTCGCCTTGCCTCGCAGAATGGCGATCAGTAGTGCCCCAAAGGCACCAAGAGCCGAAGCTTCAGTGGGTGTGGCAACACCCGTATAGATCACCCCGGTCACCATCATCATGAGGACAATCATGGGACCAATTACGCGAAGCAACGAGATTTTATCTCTAAGAGACACTCGCGGGCTGACTGGAGCCGCCGCCGGGTTACGTACAGCCAACACGTATACCGTGGCGATGATCGTGATCGTAATGAGAATGCCTGGGATAATACCCGCGATCAGCAGTTTGCCGATATTGGCCTCGGCCAGTAGTCCGTAAATAATCAACACGATACTGGGCGGAATCAACATCGCGAGCGTACCTGAGATCGCTACCACACCCGATGCCATCTTGGGCTCGTAACCATGGCGCAGCATGGCCGGAAGACTGGTTGCCGAGAGCGTTGCCGCCGAGGCCGTGCTCGTGCCGCAAATAGCACCAAAGCCCGCGCCAGCCATAGCAGTGGCCATGCCAAGGCCGCCTCGTATATGGCCCACCCAAGCGGCTGCCGCCCGGAACAGATCGTCAGCGATACCGCTCTTGAGAACTAACTCGGCCATGAGCAAAAACATGGGAATAGTAATCAGCTCATAGGTGCTCACAGTAGAGAGTGGCGTGGTTTGCAGCACGCCCAACACCATATCCCAATTGCCTACAATGAACAGACCAATTGTCCCAGCGACTCCCATCGCAAACCCAACAGGAACCCCCAGCGCGAGTAAACCGAACAGCAGCACTATTATTAAAAATGCGGTCATGTTCTATTCAGCTCCGTCGGTCGTGATCACGGGAATGATGTCAACCACATCGCGGCCAGTCACCAAGCTCAGGATCTGTCCGACAAGTCGGAGCAGCATGCGCAGCACCAGCAATCCCACGCCAAGCGGCACAAGTGCTGAAGCGATCCAGGTTGGCCAGGCAATAAGCCCGGACATGGCATCGCCGCTCACAAAGTTTACATAGGCGCGCTCTGCACCGACCTGAGCAATGAAGAAGAACATTGGCAGGCTCACCAAGCATGTCAGCACCTCGGCAAGCCGGCGACCTCGCAGACTGAAGCGTTGAAGGAGAATATCGAGCCCGATATGCTTATGTAACGCGTAAGTGCCTGATATTGAAAGGAAAAACACGCCAGCCATAAGGTAAAGACCAATCATGTCGTAAGCCCAGATGAGCGGACGATTGAAAATGTAGCGCATAGTCACATCAGCTACCACGATGACCATTATCAGCAACATAAGCACAGCCGCCACGCCATCAAAGAGCTTCTCAATGCCGGCAATCAGTCGCTCAATCGCGTTCATTCGCGCCCTCTTTGTGTACTGATGCAGGCAGACGTGCAGCGGGGAGATTAGTCTTGACCTCAATGAAAAAAGGCCCCTCAGCACGCATCGCCTCTCCGATCACTTCACCAATTTGTACCGTCTCGTTGATTACGCGCACAGGCATACCAAAGGCACTGGCGATACTGGCAAAGTCGGGATTGAAAAGCGACGTTCCAAGATGACGTCCCGGATAATTCCGATCTTGATGGACGCGAATAGACCCATAACAACCATTGTTCAACAGTATGACGACTACAGGCAGACGACGCTCGATCGCAGTAATCATTTCATTGCCTGTCATCATGAAGCCGCCATCGCCTACCATGCAGATTACTTTGCGATGTGGAAATCGTAACTGGCTTGCCACTGCCGCTGGCATGCCATAACCCATCGCGCCCGATATTGGGGCCATCAGACGTTGTGGCCAAGCAAATCTAAAATGTCGATATACAGGTGCTGCAAACACGCCCGCATCGAGACACACGATGGTGTCTGCCGGTGCCAACCGCTCAATCGCATGGGCCACGGCCGTACTGCTCAAGTCATTGCTGTGGTTACTCGGCCATGACGCAATGCCTTCAAGGGTGCTACGCACCTTATCGTTCCAAGACTCGCGCGCCGCAGCCAGCTTCACGGACTCAGGCGGCATCAGGTCTGCAACGAGCGAGACGGGATCGCACACCAGCCCAATCTCGGGCGCAAAGTGCAGGCCAACGATGTGCGGATCAGGATAGCAATGCACCAAAGCCTGGGCCGGTTGTGGCGATTTCGGAAAGGTATAACCCTGGCTCGTAATATCGTCGAGTCGGGTTCCAAGTGCAAGGATCAAATCACTAGAATGAAAGACACCCATCTGATCACTCGGATTTGACAGGCCCAAGTCACCGGCGTAAAGCGCATGCGTATTCGGAAAAATATCATGCCGTCTAAAGGATACGGCCACTGGAATCTGCCAGCCCTCAGCAAAAGCCAGCAGCGACTCGCGACCGCCAGGCTTGTCAAACGCACCCCCTGCAATGATCAGCGGGCGTTCCGCCCCCGTAATAAGCGCCTTTATCTGATCCACTGTCGATGGTGTAGCAGTGGTGGGGACATTTGGCCGTGCCACCCAACTCTGGGGCGTGACGGCCTGCTGCTGCACATCTTCAGGCAGTACGATCACCACGGGCCCCGGCGTGCCGGCGGTTGCCATGCGAACAGCTTTGAATGCAATCTCGGACAGCTGTTCAGGGTCTGTCGCCTCAACCACCCATTTAGCAATCCGGCCAAACATATGGTGGTAGTCGATCTCCTGAAATGCTTCCTTGCGCAAATCTTTCTTGGGAATTTGCCCCACAATCAGAATCAGCGGTATGGCATCTTGCTGCGCAGTGTGCACCGCGATTGAAGCGTTCGTCGCTCCAGGTCCGCGACTGACGAGCACCACACCGGGTCGTCGTGTTAAACGTCCATCGGCGCATGCCATGAAACCGGCCCCGGCCTCATGCCGGCATGTGACCACGTCAATTTGGGGAAACTCGTTTAACGCGTCGAGAATCCCGAGGTAACTCTCACCGGGTACGAGAAAAACACGATCCACACCATTGGCAGCCAGCACGGAAAGCAGGGAGTGAGAGGAAGTATTCAATTCGGCGACTTTAAAAAAAGCTGTTAATCTGGCGGGAATTGGCACCTTTCTGTGTATAGGCTGAACAATAATATGGGTCTTATATTATTTACACAACATGGTATTTTCGAGCCTTTTTCATATACAAACACGCACTTCTAAAAACAAAAAGACTTTGCTCATAATTTAAAAACAACAAAGCCAAATAGTATTGAACGAATCAATTTGTAGTGGCATTAAGCACAGCTGAATGCTTCATTGTTGATAAATGCCTGGGGCGCTCCGGTCAAGGTAATAAATGTTCCCTAAACTGACGAGGCCAGCATCTTCGAATAATCGTCTCGGCTTGCCTCTCTGGCGTTTGTCTTATGACTGTGATCAGCCAAAGGGCCGTCTATTATTTTCTCAAACTGAGATTCGGTCACGCCCAGCTGCTCTAAGCCCGTCGGCAAACCGAGACGCTTAATCATTTGCTCCAACGCCGGTATGACTGCGTTCGCGCGATCAATCGCCATTGCCTGACCTAAACGTGAAAGCTTATCTTCTTGCATTACAGTGGACGCAGTGCGGTTGAACGCTACCACCGCAGGAAGAAAAATTGCATTGAGTGTGCCATGATGTAATTGCGGGTTAATACCACCCAAAGAATGGCTTAAGCTATGCACGCATCCCAAGCCTTTTTTGAAAGGCAAGCGCACCCTGCATCGACGCACTCATCATATTACGCCAGGCGTCTAGATCATTACCGTCACGCGTCGCCTGCTCTATGTTGGCCCATCCTCGTCGCAAACCATCCGGTGCAATACCGTCTGCAGGAGGATTGGCGCCACGCACTACCTCACTACCCGTCCCAGCCGTAGTCGGCACTGCGATAACCGGTGCCGTTGCTGCCGTAATGCGGCTTGCACCATCCTCAGCAAGAGCAAAGGAGCGTAACGAGCCATCATGTTGTGAGCAGACAGCGACAGCTATCGCCAGATCAATTGATGATCCCCCGCCGACCGCAATGATGCCATCGTGCTTACCTGCTCGATAAACCTGAACAGCGTCCGGTATTGGGTGCTCATTGGGGTTGGGAGGTGTTTTATCGAACACACCAATGTTGGTTGGGTAGCTTAACTTTTAAAGAATGCCATCGACGATCCCTCTGCGAGCCTGACTCCAGCATCGGTAACAATTAACGGACGCTTTATACTTAATCGATCGCATTCATCTTGTAGCTTATCCACTGAGCCATAGCCGAAGTGAATCTGCGTTATGTAGCTATTGAGTGACATTTATTTCCTTAACAATACTATGCATACCCATCAATTCAAATCAAGAGGTTGTAACTCCAGATCATTAAGCGGCGGCAATTCAATCTGAATATTGCTCGTATCAATAAGCGCCCCAACTTTATCTCTCTGGACTACCTCAGGAAATACAACCAAAATCCCAATCATAATCACCTGAATAACAACAAACGAAAGGCCAGATCGATATATATCAATAGTCTTTATCCCTTTTATAGTTTTTCCAGAAACTTTATCGACATAGTCTTTTATTGGCGTTACTGAACGCATGAAAAATAGCGCAAAACCAAAAGGAGGAGTCAAGTAACTTGCTTGTAAGTTAACTGCAAGCATCACACCAAACCACACCAGATCGATCCCCAAAGCTGCAGCAGCAGGAGCAAGCAGTGGAATCAAAATAAAAGCAATTTCAAAAAAATCCAGAAAAAAGCCTAGGAAGAAAATAATCAGATTTACGAGAATAAGAAACCCGATGACACCACCTGGTATGCGTAGAAGAAGCTCCTCCATCCACACATGACCGTTGACACCGTAAAACGTTAACGCAAAAACACGCGCGCCAATCAAGATAAACAATACAAATGTGGACAGCCGGGCGGTACTATCAATAGCTTGCGATAACAGTGAAAATGTTAGGCGTCGCTTGCCAAGAGCCAATAGCAATGCGCCCATGGCACCCATGGCACCGCCTTCTGTGGGCGTCGCGATACCGAGCAAAATTGTGCCAAGCACCAGAAACACCAAGGCCAATGGAGGCACCAGTACAATTACAACTGCTCTCGCAATTTGCGAAAAAAGACCAAGCTTAAACTCGCGATCTAACAGCGCCAAGCAATAGCCGGCAATGACACCAAGCCCGCTGCCATATATATTGCGATCCGTCTCCAGCATGTTTGGCGCCAACTTTCCAAGCCCATAAATGCATCCGGCGATGGCGGCGAAAATCAAAGCAATAAGAACAAATAATGATGTCAGACCGATTGTGCCGTCCGGCTCGTTCAGGCGACGTGCTTCACGTGGCAATGCGGGCGCAGCGTGAGGTCGCAGCATCGAAAGACCAAACACATACAAGGCATAAAGTGATGTCAGTATCAACGCGGGCACTAGCGCACCACGATACATATCACCAACCGAAGTACCTAATTGGTCTGCGAGCACGATCAGAATAATGGATGGCGGTATCGTTTGCGACAGAGTGCCCGCTGCCATAATGACCCCAGTCGCGAGAAAACGGTCATAACCATATCGAAGCATGATCGGAAGCGCAATCAAACCCATTGATATTACTGACGCGGCCACGACACCCGTCGTTGCAGCCAGTAATGCTCCGACAAAAATCACAGCATACGCCAGGCCTCCACGAACAGGGCCAAATAACTGCCCTATCGTGTCGATCAGATCTTCGGCCATGCCAGACCGTTCAAGGATCAGCCCCATCAACGTAAAGAAAGGTATGGCAAGCAGCGTCTCATTGGACATCACACCAAATACACGCCCTGGCAATGCTCCCAGAAAATTTTCTGTAAACAAGCCTAACTCAATACCTAACCACGCGTATGCCATGCCAACAGCTGCAAGCGAAAACGCAACCGGGTATCCGAATAGTAAAACGATGACAAGGCTGGCGAACATGACAGGAGCCATGTTATCGATTAGAAACGCGATTAGCATCGGCACTGCCCAAAATCATTATGAAACCGAATAGTCGTCAATTTATTTATCAAGCAGAGACCTTTCTGGCGACTCGATCGTTTCATTTACTGGAGACCGCTCTGAATCATCTTCAGGGTCGACCATATCGCCCCGCAAGATTGCGATTCGCTTTATCGTTTCCGATACCGCTTGTGCGAAAAGCAACACGAAGCCTACTAATATCAACATTTTCGCGGGCCAAACAAGCAACCCTCCCGCATTAGCGGATGCCTCTCGCAGCCTGAGCGAATTTATTACAAACGGATAGCTGTGATAGATGAAAAGAGTAGTCAGTGGCATCAAAAAGAAGACGTGACCAATCACATCAATCAGATCGCGAGTGCGTTTACTGAAGCGAACGGTCAGAAGATCTATTCTGACGTGGCCGTTCTTTAGCAAAGTGTATGCGGCACAAAGCAAAAAAACCGCACCAAAAAGCTGCCACTGTGCGTCCAGCCACGCGTTGGAGCTAATTGAGAACACTTTCCTAACAACAGCATTGGTTGCACTGATCACAACTGCTGCAAGCAGTAGCCAACCTGCGAGTCGTCCGATCACGGTATTTATCGCATCGATAATTCTGCTGAGTTGAAGCAACATGCGCATACGCAGTCAGGCCTTGTAAGACTTGATGGTGTAGCGGGCATCATGCCCGCTATCTTGGACAGCTATGAACGGCGTAGTTGACGAATTATCGTGCTGTCGTAGGCAAACTCAGAAACCTGGTTCCATAAGCTAGCATCCTTCTGGAACGCTCTCTGACTGTCGTACAGCTTTTTGAATTTTGGATTCGTAGCAGACAGTTCTTCGTATAGCTCCATGGTCGCTTTGTAAGCGGCGTCGAGAATGTCGCCGGAAAACGCGTGAAGCTTGACACCGGCACCAACAAGGCGTCGCAACGCTGGAGGGTTCAATATGTCGTAATGCGCAATACTGTCGATGTGCGCATACGCGGCGGCCGAACTCAATGCCGCCTGATAATGCTTCGGAAGTTTCTCCCATTGGGCAGTATTAACGAAGAAATGCTGCATGGATGTTCCATCCCAGAAACCAGGATAGTAATAGTTGGGTGCAATCTTGTAGAGACCTAATTTTTCATCATCGTAAGGCCCATTAAACTCAGCAGCGTCAATAGTGCCTCGCTCTAACGCCGAATACAGGTCACCCACCCCAATTTGTTGAGATACCACACCAAGCTTTGCAAGAACCAAGCCCCCCAAACCTGAGATTCTGAACTTCAAGCCCTTCAAATCATCGACGGTTTTAATCTCTTTACGGAACCATCCACCCATCTGAGTCGTCGTATTTCCACCCGGAAAACCCACCACGTTATAGTCGCGGTAAAAGTCTTCAAGCAATTTCTTTCCTTCGCCATGGTAAGCCCAGGCTGCTTGCTGGCGAGTGTTCAGCATGAAAGGAGCATGCGTTCCAAAGGCAAAAGCAGTGTCCTTACCTGTGTAGTAATACGATGCCGTATGGCAAATCTCGACCGTGTTATCAGAGACCGCATCAAAGGCTTGTCCACCGGGCACAATTTCGCCCGCAGCAAAAACCTGGATCTGAAATTTGTTATCTGTCGCTTCAGCCAAGGCCTTTGACATCACTTCAGCACAGCCGTAAAGCACTTCGATATTTTTTGGGAAGCTGGATACGCATCGCCATTTAATAACGGGGTTGGACGACTGCGCGATTGCGGGCGACGCAATGGCTGCCATGCCGCCCATGGCCGCAGCCGACTTTACCGAGGCGCTAAGAAATTTACGTCTTGAGGTCATACATTGTCTCCACTTGTGCGACCGAATGTTTCGGCCTTTTTTAGAATAATTATGATGCAGTCAGTCTCATAGAAGACTGCGGTTCAAACCTCGTAAAACTGGAAGTACAACGTCAATTGCGGGGCATGAAACCTCTGCCTCTCTCGCCAGAGCCTGGACTTGCCCTAGCACTGCTTCGACTTCCAAAGGACGGTTTGCCGATACGTCTTGCAGCATGGAAGGGCGTAGCCCACGAACGGGGGGTGTAGAGGCTTCTGCACCCCCACGTCTCAGCTGCTCAAAAGCGGCAATACGATGTTCGGAAATGTCATACCCTTGTCCTTGAGCAACAGCAACGATGTCATCAACAATGGCTTCCGCCTGTGCCAATAATTCTGGATCATCCGCCAGACCATCAATCGGCAAGCGCGTCAATGCACACAATGAATTGACCGAGGCATTGCGGAGTAGCTTGATCCAGATTTCTTCATGCAAGCGCGTACTGGCCTCAGCATTGACGCCGCTTTCTAATAACAACTGCACGACGTTTTTCAGCCTGGAGCTTAGTTGCCCATTTGGTTCGCCCAACACCCATCGATTATTACCCAGATGCCGCACGACGCCAGGAGCAATAACCTCGTTGGCTGAATAAACAACACAGCCCAACGCGCGTTCTGGAGTCAGACGGTTCCATAATGCGGCGTCTGGATCCAATAGTGGCAAAGATTCTGGCCTATGACTACCAACCTTCCACCACCACGGAATACCATTTGCTGCAAATACAGCATAACCGTTTTGTCCAGTTAAGTGGCATAACGCATCTGCAGCAGCAGGCTGCCCCATTGCCTTTAACGCAACAAAGGTCACATCCTGCTCTGGGAGGTCTGTGGGCCGATCGGTAATGAAATCTGGTCGGACGATGATTGTTTCGGTGGGCGTCTCCAGACGCAAGCCGTTCATTTCAATTGCTTCTTTCTGGGCACCACGAGCGACTACTGACAGCGTTGCCACACCAGCATTACCTATGCGCCCCAGCAAATAGCCGCCAACAGCGCCTGCACCGAAAACACAAACTTTCATACGGCTAATCCTAACGATGTGTCGAAGACGATAACTTCGTTTTTTGTGACATATTTGATTGGCCCTGCTTTGAATGCGGCAAAATATTAGTGGACCTCCCGCAACCATTTTTACGACTGTGCCCACTGACAAACAAACAAGACACTACCAGACACTTATCAAAAAACCGTGTCCCAATACTACCTTCTAGACGTCACCCTTCATTGCCTGCGTTAGCAAATTCCGCATGTCGTCGCGCGTCGGTGAGCGCGGATTGACCGCGATGTTTCCCGAGAGCATTGCCTCATCGATCACTTCATCAAAGCGATCCTCAGTCAACCCAAAGTCGGCCAAGGTTTGAGTAAGACCAATGTCTTTTTTAAGTTGCTGCACCGCGACAACGGATTGATGTGCGGCATCTCGTAAGCTCAGTCCGTCGATCGGCTGCCCAAACAGTCTGGCTACGCGAGCATAATATTGAAAGTTTGCAGGTAAATTGAACTGCATGACTGGCGTTAACATGATTGCGTTAACCAATCCATGCGGTATGTGAAATAGGTTACCCAGAGGGAGCGCAAAGGCATGCGCCAAACCAAGTCGCACGCGGTTAAACGCGATGCCAGCTAGCGTACTGGCAACAAGCATATTGCAGCGCGCATCTAGGTTATCGCCTTGCAAAACCGCCTTTCTTAAATTATCTGCGATCAGCGATATAGATTTCTCAGCAACGGCTTCTACAATCAAATTGCTGTTTTTATTTACGTACGACTCAATGCTATGCGTCAACGCGTCCATACCTGTTGCGGCAGTAATTGGTGCAGGTAGCGTTACTGTCAGCTCGGGGTCGAGCAGGGCAATACGTGGGCAATTAAAATAACTGCCGATGTTTACCTTTACATCATTTTTAGTATCTGAAAGTACTGACCAAACTGTCACTTCACTGCCCGTGCCGGCCGTTGTTGGAATCGCAACAACGGGGGCACCGGCTCGCACCGCCTTATCAACCCCAAAATAATCTTGAATCGAACCAGGATTCGTCAGCATCAGCGCAATTGCCTTGCCTGCGTCAAGAACGCTACCTCCTCCGATAGCGACTACCCCGTCACTCCCCTTGCTTCGCGCAATGACGAGCCCCGCGTTGACCGAATCCACAGTGGGATCACTTTCAATATCGGAAAAGACCGTGAATGGAATATTCGCCTGCATTAAGATTTGAGCAGCGCGATCCTTAATACCCGCCTTAACAACACCCGGATCGCAAACAAGAAGGACAGACTGCAACCCAAGCTCACGAACCGCATTTGGTAGCGTAGACAAAACGCCTTGCCCGCACCGAATTTCCGTCGGCGTATAAAACTCAAACGTTTTAGTAGTCATAGAGGTACCGGGTTACTGTACTTATAGGTCGCCAAAGTATGGGACACATGTGCCTACTCGCCAATTCCAATTAAGTTAAGGCTGAGTTTTCATCTGCTTAATTCGGATAAACCCTTGAACGCGATGCTATTACCCAAGCACGCCACAAGTTGAGCAATACTGTTCACGTCGCCCTCATGGCGCGCTTGTTCTGTTTAACCCGTAACTTACACTTTGTCGACTCGAAAATGACAACACTGGCCCACTACAACACATAAGCCCACATTGCCCATGAGGCCTACCGATGACAATCAACGTTTTGCGACTGAAACACTGGATCGACCCAAGCTTTGACGAAATAATCCGCGCACATCCAGAGATTCAGTTATCCATCCTGGACCAGGATAGTGCGCCGGAAATCAATTGGGAAAAGCTGAGTCGAACCAACATTTACCATATCTCTGTTGCCAAGGATGAGGTGCCGCCGCAATGGCAGGTGACAGCGAGTCTCTTGGAAAAATGCCCGCAACTGAGAGTAGTGTCTACCGCCGGTGCTGGATACGATACCGTTGATGTCGCTGCATGCACAGAAAGAGGTGTGCTGGTGGTCAATCAAGCGGGAGGCAATGCGGAGTCAGTCGCCGAACATACCTTTGCGCTGATGCTGGCATTAAGTTGCCGCATCGTAGAATCAGACTTTGCCTTGAAGCATAAGAGCGGTTTTTCGCGGGAAGACCTGATGGGGCACGAGCTGGCCGGTAAGGTCCTCGGGCTAGTGGGGATCGGTCATATCGGCGCGCGCGTAGCAGAGCTGGCGAGTGCGTTCAGGATGAAAGTTTTGGCTTTTGACCCGCATCTCGACGACGCAACCATACGGTCTAAAGGCGGTATACCATCAACGTTGTCAGAGCTTCTACACGACAGCGACATCGTCAGCCTTCACTGCCCACGCACGACCGAAACGAAAAACATGTTCGGCGCTTCACAATTTGATCAAATGAAAAAGGGGGCACTGTTCATCTCGACAGCAAGGGGCGGTATCCATGATGAAGACGCCTTGTACCACTCCTTAATCAGCAGTCATCTGGGAGGGGCAGGCTTGGATGTCTGGTTCACCGAACCCCCTTCCCAAGACCACCCGCTCCTCACACTGCCCAATGTCGTTTCAACCTACCACACCGCAGGCGTGACACACGAGGGCAGACGTAATATCGCGACGATTTCGGCACAGCAGATTGTTGATATTTGTTTCGGACGCAAACCGCCGCGGATGATTAATGCGGAGGTATATCCGGAAGCTGTTTCGAGCCTTGTCTGACACCTTACCTCGCGGCAATGAGCGCAACAAACAGTAGGCCCTTTTTCAGGTTAATTCGGACAGGGCAAAAAATCCCTGCCATTCTGGTCACGTGAGTCGGCTTTTGTGAGGATAAATAATGACACGTGCCAAGCTCATTTCTTGTAGCTGACCGATAAACCGGCCCGTACATCTTGTTGAATCCCATATTGTGGAATCGGATAACGCAAACCATTTTTTGAAAGCGCCTGCATTCCCTCCAATGCCTTAACGATATCCAGCGGGGTCAAAGCCATCAGCATCTCCTCGTCAAGAACGCCACCGTAGCGTCTTTCGGCATAACAGGGTATCGACAAACTTGGCTCCCGAGTTTGCAACGCACGCCCCCAAGAGTCCGCGCATGAGGACTCGCCCACGACGCTCCAATCAAAACGTTTATACCCAGCCCATTGGAGACCATTGATGAAATAAATCATTGCCCCTGGTGTTGCATAAAACAATGCGATATCAGGCGCCGCGAACTCGGCAGAGGCTTGCCCGCCTTGCCCCCATTTGCTTAACGGCGCCGCAACTAGCGCCTTGTATTTTCCCTTGGGTACGCAATGCATCGCTTGCTGATGTTTACCCGCATCCTCTTGTGTTGCAAACCAGACACCCGTCATGTGCTTTCCGGACATCCAATCTGGGTCTTGCCCACCTAATCCAACGACCGATCGACATTGGTCTCCAACGAGGTCATCTGCGGTAATTCCCACGGTCCAACCTAAGCGAGACGCTTGGGCGACTATTTGATCCATAGTGTGTACCGCTGTTGGCCTTCTCACTCGCGGCACGGACTCCATCGCTTCAACCGACTCATAAAGACGCATCCCAAAAGGAATCGCTTTTAATTTGAGTGCTTTTTCGAGATCAGCAGAGACTTTCGCGAAATCAATTTCATGCTCGACATTTTTGCTGTCCATGGCTTACCTCAAGGATTTAAATTAAATGCAAACATATAACCATCAAAACCGATGGCATGGCGATAGTACGGAAAAAATGATTCAACGCGCCATTGCGCACAGGGACCGCAAGCCTATTTAATTTTTTTCAGGTACTTGGTTGTCAATAATAAAAAAACACATTAATAATCTATCGTGGCTCAATAGTGAGAAAAAGCTCAATTCTCAGAACTGTAGATAAGCGCTTACTCATACAAAACCCTTAACCCTTACCATCAGTCAACTGCATAATCTGTTCCGCCGCATCTGCATCACGCTTCCACCAAAGGCTATGCTGAGCCATCGCAATAAAATCGCGCACCGCGTTGTTGAACTTTTCTGGCTCTTCTAGATTAACCGTATGGCCGGTCTTCGGAAGCATAAGCAGACCACATGCCGGAATTGTCTTCTTCAAGAATATACTTGGCTGTATGCAATGGTCATCTTCATCGCCCGTAATAATCAGCGTCGGAACACATAAGGCTCTCAGCTCATTTTCCAGATCATAGAGAGACGGACGCTTTGCCTGAACGCTTCTCATGGTGTTCGCCGCACCGATTGGGTCGTGCTGTGCCAGTCGAGATACAAACTGCGCCCAGCCCCGAGCATTTTTATGTTTAAGCTGAATGCGTGATGCGCCACTTCCGTAAATGGGCGCCAATGACTCAGAGCCAATTGATTCAAATTGCCGCGCTGCTTCTTCTGAAAGCGCTTTGAATTCTTCAGAATGCGCGGGTTCCGCACCATAACCTACTCCAGCAATTGTCAACGTTATCGCCCGCATCGGAAAATGCAGTCCGAAATGTAAGGTGGCAAACCCACCCATTGATAACCCAACAATGTGTGCTTTTTCAATACCGGCAGCGTCCATAACACAGGCTATATCTTGTGCAGCACGATGCTGTGAATAGGCCTCCGAGGCTGCCGGCACATCAGATGGGGGATAGCCCCGCGCCGAGAAGGTCAGACAACGAAATTGCCGACTAAAAAATCGCAGTTGCGGCTCCCAGCTTAAGTGATCTCCCGCGAACTCATGAACAAAGATGATCACCTCGCCACTTCCCGCCTCTTCGTAATATAAAGAAAAGCCGTCGTCTGTTTTTGCAAAGCTCATAACACAACTCCTTCTCAGCCATGAGGCTCATGGCGCTATTGGATGGGGGCATCGACTCTATTGCTTAAGTCTGGCAAACTGGCTGCGCCCATACAGCGAAAGGGCGGGATACACAGCCACGCATGCGCAGCATACTCGTGACGAAACTTCTACATAAACTAACGCAGACGACTACCTACTCAGGCTTAATCATATCTTTCGTAATACGACTACGACCTGTCTCTTCACTCTCCAGCGCCTCCGTCTCCTGCATAGACTCCAGACATCGTTTTGTTAAACGCTGATATACCCGCGTGCCAAAGTTTTTATTTGAAATTTCTGCATCGCTCAGACTGCGAGTAACACGGGCGGGGGAGCCCACCACCATGCTGCGAGGTGGAATCTGCGCGCCAGTTTTCACAAAGGCCATCGCCCCCACTATGCTTGATTCGCCAATACGCGCGTCATCCATGACGACTGCATTCATGCCTACCAGTGCATTCTTGCCAATGTAGCAACCGTGAAGAATAACGCCGTGCCCAATGTGGCCGTCCACATCCACAACCAGCTCACCCTCCACAGGACCGTGCAAAACACAGCTGTCCTGAATATTGGCACCCTCACAGATCACAATTCGACCAAAATCACCACGCAAGCTCGCAAGAGGGCCGATATACACACCGGGCCCCACGACGACATCCCCGATAAGGACGGCAGTGGGATGAACATAGGCTGATGGATGCACTACCGGCGTAATGCCGTCAATCGCGTATACCTTAACCATATAACTATTCCTTTTCACCATTAATAGTGCTTAAGTCGAACCCTCGGGCAGCGTCCTCTTTTACTCACAGGGCGCACACATCATCGAATTGATGGACGGGATACGCCAGCCCGTTTGCTGGCACGCACCAGCACATCGCCCATTAACTCTGATTTTTCGACGAACAAGAAGATCAATCCTATCTCATTCGGCTTGCGTCCGGTAAGCAATTTGAGCCCGGCGCGTTGATGGCAATCACCAACCGCCTGGCCCTACAAATTCGCCAAACATCGCCTTCCGAAAAAATTAAGGGTAGCCAAAAGACCTTGCTCTACAATCGACTCATAATTGCCTGCAGCGGTGAGGTGTAATGACACAGTCCAAACATGCCCGTCTGCCAAGAAGCAAAATAATTACAGGAGGAGATGCGGATGTTTTTGAATATCCTGCCATTGGCGCTCGTCGATGGCATCGCCTATGCAAGCTTGCTGTTTCTTGTGTCCATGGGGCTGACATTGATTTTCGGCGTTATGGGCATACTGAACGTCGCACACGGCTCCTTCTACGCCTTTGGTGGCTATGCCGCATCAACCCTTGTGATGCTGCTTGCACCCACCACGCAATCAGCCCTCATCCCCTTGCTCAGTCTGTTTTTGACGGCGATTGTGGTTGGCATCGTGCTGGGCGGTTTGATGGAAGTCGTGCTTATACGCCGAACGCTGGGGTACGACCCTACGCTCAAGTTGCTCATTACTTTTGGTGCGTTCCTGATGCTCGAGGATGTCCAACGCCTGATCTGGGGAGCCCAACCTTATAGCGCAAATGAAGTGGTCAGTCGTCTGGGCAATATCGAATTGGGCGATATCACCTATACAACATACCAACTCGTCGTGGTGCCCGTGACGGCGCTGGTGGCCTATGTCGCGCTGGAGTACTTCTTGAAGCGCACTAATCTGGGCAAACAGACAGTCGCGATTACGCATAATCGCGAGGTGGCTACAGCATTGGGCATCAATGCACGCAAAATCGGATTCATCACCTTTGTCATTGGCGCGGTATTAGGCGTGCTGGGCGGAGCCATGGCGTCGCCCACCACCTCTCTGGTGCCGGGCGCAGGCACAGACATGATTGTGTTGTCTTTTGCCGTAGTGGCCACCGCAGGCCTGGGCCAGGTGACGGGGGCACTGATCGCCGCCTTGCTTATTGGCATCGTACGGTCCATTTCCGTGTATATGGCACCTGAGCTAGAGGTGGCCGTACCGTACATCATCATGGTGCTGGTGCTCATCATTCGGCCTCACGGCCTGTTCACTGTTGCACAAGCGAGGACGATCTGATGTTAGTGCCGGTACTTTCGCTTGCCAGTGCGGCGCTTGCCTTAATCTGTGGCCTGCTACTTCCCTGGACTATCACGCCTATTGTCATCGGCCTGACTTACGCCATCGCCGCTTTAGGCGTATCGGTAATGGTGCGTGCCGGGCAAGTGTCGTTTGGTCATGCCATGTATGCATGCATCTCGGCATATACGGTCGCCTTCCTCGCACGCGCCTTTCCGCAACTGGACGCCATCGTGCTGATTGTGGCGGGTGCAGCAGCCAGTTTGGTATGCAGTGCCATCATCGGTGTGTTCATCGTGCGCTACCGCGGTATTTTCTTTGGCATGCTCAATCTGGCGCTCAGCATGGTGTTGTATGCACTACTGGGCAAGCTCTATCACCTGACGGGCGGCACAGATGGCATACGCCTGAACCGCCCCGAGATTCTAGGTATGGTTCTGGAGCGCGGCCCCTTCGAAATCGCCTTGCTCGTCCTCACACTGCTGCTTTCGCTGGTACTGGCCTGGTGGGTGCAACGCTATTTTCGCTCAGGTAGTGGCGAGGCTCTTTCTGGAATTAAAACCAACGAAACCCGACTCGAGTACTTGGGTTTTTCGGCCTGGTATGTAATGTGGAAAGGCTACCTGCTGTCAGCCGTAGTCGTAGGTTTTTCTGGAAGTTTACTGGCGCTGATGCAGGGCTTGGTCACGCCTGATATTGGTGCCTGGCTAAGGTCGGGCGAATTTGTATTCATCACTATCCTGGGTGGCGCAGGGCATGCGGCCGGCGCATTCTTGGGTGCATTCGGGTTCGAGGCCGTGAAGCTGGTGTCGGCTGCATGGTTCCCTGGGCTGTGGCAGTTTCTGCTCGGCTTTACGCTGGTTGTCGTTATCTTCATCTTCCCTACTGGCTTCGTCGGGCAACTCATGCGGCGCAAACGCACACAGGCGGGGGCATAGCAATGGCAGCGCTAATCCGTACTGAAGGACTGCATCTCACATTTGGCGGTGTGGTCGCGGCCGATCACATTGATTTCGAACTGCACACCGGCGAGCGTCTGGCCGTAATCGGCCAGAACGGCGCAGGCAAAACAACCTTTATCAATATCTGCACGGGTTATCTGAAGCCTGAGGCAGGCCGCGTGCTGCTCGAAGGCGTCGACATTACCGGCATGGCACCGCGCAAGATCGTCCGGCTAGGCGTAGGACGTTCGTTTCAGTTGCCGCAGCTGTTCACTGAGCACACGGTGCGTCAATGCATACAAATTGCTGCCGCTCGTCAAAACAAGGACTTAAGCTGGTTCCGCCCTCTGGCTAGCACAGTCGACGCGCATGAGGTTGAAGAAACACTTGAGCTGGTCGGGCTTCACGCCGATGCCGAGGAGTTATCCAGCGATCTGCCCGAAGGCAAGCGCAAGCTGCTGGATGTGGCGATGGCACTTGCCTTGCGTCCCAAGCTGTTAATTATGGATGAACCCACCAGCGGGGTGGCATCCGAGGACAAGCACGGGCTTATGCAAACGGTAATGCACGCGTTGGACCAGCGCAAGGTTACAAGCTGGTTTGTAGAACACGATGTCGAGATCGTTGCTCGCTACGCCACGCGCGTGGCGGCATGGATCGCAGGGGCCGTGGTTGCCGACGGTACGCCCGAACAAGTGCTTAACAATCCGCAAGTTAAGAGCGAAGTGCTGGGGACTTGATTCATGCTGACGATAACTGATTTAAATGTGGACCTGGCTGGAAATCACATCTTGCGCAACATTAACGCAAGCTTTGGTGCTGCGCAGACGATTGCAATCGTGGGGCGCAACGGGGCTGGCAAGACCACCTTGTTGCGCAGCATCATGGGGCTGACGGGCGTGAAGTCTGGCGTGATCATGTTGAACGATATTGACCTTACGCGCCGGCCAGCACATATTCGCGCCGCCTACAACATTGGCTACTCGCCTGAAGATCGCGTTATTTTCCCAACCATGACGGTCGAAGAAAACTTGCGGCTGCCCTGCATTACGCAAAAGCAATCACGCAAAGAAATCGATGAGCGCCTTGCCGTCGTGTTGAAGGTAGTGCCCCAGATCGAACCAATGCTCAAACGCTCAGGAGCGGCCTTATCAGGCGGCCAGGGCAAGATGGTGGCACTTGGACGCGCCCTCATGGTGGGTACGCGCATGCTGCTGCTTGACGAACCGTTCCAGGGCCTGGCGCCTAAACTCAGCATGGACTACACGCAGGCGCTAAGCCGACTGAAAGTATTGCAGCCCGAATTATGCATCGTGATTACCGAATCGAACATAAAGCTATTAGGCAATATTCCGGATCAGACGTGGACCATAGAACGCGGCTCCATCGATGCCCAGGCAATTACCATGAAGGAAGATGCACTACCAAGACCATCATCAACTTTCACGGCGAGTAATCAACCGTCATGACACGCAAAGGGGAATAGTTAATGGATCAACTCAAAGGCAAGGTCGCTATTGTTACTGGCGGCGGTAGCGGTTTCGGCGAGGGTATTGTTCGTCTGTTTGCAAAAGAAGGCGCAAAAGTCGTCATTGCAGACATCAACGAGCAGGCGGCATCCCGTGTGGCATCCAGCGTTGGCAGTAGCGCGCTCGTCATGAAAACTGACGTCACCAGCCGTGCTGATATTGACAAGCTGGTTGCTGCAACGCTTGAGAACTTCGGCTCCGTAGACATTGTGGTGAACAATGCCGCCATCACTCACAAAAACCAACCTATGCTGGACGTGGACGAAGCGATGTTCGATCGCGTGTTCAACACCAATGTAAAGTCCATTTATCTGATGACGCAGGCGACGGTACCTGTTATGCGCAAACAGGGCAAAGGGGTGATCCTTAACATTGGATCGACAGCGGGAATTCGGCCGCGCCCGGGCTTGTCTTGGTATAACGCGTCAAAGGGTGCGGTTAATGTACTGTCCAAGTCCATGGCCGTAGAGCTGGCTCCTGAGAATATTCGCGTCAATTCAATCTGCCCGGTCATGGGCGTAACCGGCATGTTCGAGTTGTTTATGGGCTTACCTGATACGCCCGAGAATCGTGCCAAATTCCAGTCAACCATACCCATGGGAAGATTCTGTCAGCCATCAGACGTGGCAGCTGCGGCGCTCTATCTGGCTAGCGATGCAGCAGAATTCATTACCGGTGTCGAGCTTCCGGTGGACGGCGGCAGAACAATTTAAGCGTATCGGTTCAAGGCGGTTCACCGCGTCAACATGCAGCAAGGGGGCTTGACCACGTATGCGCCCTCGTTAATGACTACAAGGAGAGGAGGACAAGTTCGTTTATCCATCTATATGTTGATGGGCAAAACCTCCACGCTGGATCCAGCAAACGAAGGATTCGATCACTTGGCATCGGGTAACGGTTTAAGCGACGCGCTTGTTTTCGATTGATGTACACATATAAAACCAAATGAGGAGACACATTATGTTGATGACTAAAATCAGTTCCCTGCTAGGTGCTGTGGCACTGGCTGGGGCAAGTATGACGACGATGGCGGCGGAAAAGCCGCAAACGTTGCAGGTAGGTATTTCGACGTATCTGTCGGGGCCCGCCTCAGTGTTTGGGGTGCCAGCGCGTGATGCTGCTGATCTACTGATTGCCGATATGAATGCCAATGGAGGGATCGACGGCGTTAAGATCGTGCCAACCTATATCGACGAAGGCGGCGGCAGTGAAAAGCTGTTGTCTGAATACCGTCGTTTGGCGGCAGGGGGCACGGATGTAATGCTCTCAGCCATCTCCAGCGGGCATTGCAATATCGTTGCACCGGTTGCCGAAGACCTGAAGATGCTCAATATTCTTTGGGATTGCGGTACCGAAAAAGTACTGGAACAGAAGCAGCTAAAGTACGTGGTTCGTACGGAAGCCAATGCAACCACCGAAATGGTGGCGACGGTGCTGTATCTACTCAAGCAAAAGCCAGACTTCAAGACGCTGGCTATCGTCAACCAGGACTATGCCTGGGGCCGCGACTCACGAGAAATTTTTGTTGCAGCGCTCAAGAAGTTCAAGCCGGACGTAAAGATCGTTGCCGAGATGTACCCCAAGTTTGGCGCGTCAGACTTTTCAACCGAGATCAGCCGTCTGCAGGCACTGCGCCCAGATGTGATCCTGTCGACGTCCTGGGGCGGCGATTTGGATAACTTTGTGCGCCAGTCGGCACAGCGCAATCTGTTCAAAAACTCACTTTTCGTGCTGCCTCTGGCAGAAAGTTCACTGGAACGTCTGGGTAACAGCCTGCCTGATGGTGTAATTATCGGTGCTCGCGGCGACCATTACTTTCTGCATCCTGAGACCAAAGACGATCCTGCACACAAGGCGTTCGTGAAAAAATTCCACGACAAGACGGGCGCATATCCGATCTACTCGGTCTATCACATGGTGCAGGCGCTGTATGGCTTGAAGGCGGGCTATGACAAGGCCATTGCCGACAACAAGGGAGAGTGGCCCAGCACCGAACAGGTGGCAGCTGCAATGCATGACATCGACTTTAAGGGCTTTGGCCGCGAACTGCACCTGCACCGCAAAGACGGCCAGGCACTGGAGGCGCAACTGCTGGGCATCACCAAAACCAGTAGCGACTACCCCTTCAAAGTGCTGGGTAACATGATGATCGTACCCGCAGAGTTGGTGACGCCACCTGAGGGCGAGGCATCACTCGATTGGATCGCGAAGAACGTCGATGCCAAGTTGTTGGACAGCGATCAGCTAACCACCTTTAAATAGCAAGATCTTAGACAGGCGCGGCGCAATTCGCGCCTGTCCGAAGAAACAAGCTGCACTCAGAAAGGTTTGCATACCGCAGTGCCGTACAAGCGTAGACTTTATGCGTCTTACGTGATTAGTCATATCGCTATTCGGTAACCGATAGAACGATTCTTCCAGAAGAGACACATCGACTTAACGTCACCATCAACTTCACATCGATTGTATGGAAGGAACACCATGTACACCCCCGCCCATTTCCAGGAAACAAACCCTGACGAAATCACTGCCCTCATCGACGCGGCGCCCTTGGCCTGTATCGTGGCCCAGACGGCAGAGGGGCTAGTTGCCAATCATTTCCCGCTTTTGATCGGCAGCGACGGTGCACTCATTGGTCACCTTGCACTCGCCAATGACATGCACCGATTGGTTGCTAATGGCCAGGAGGTGCTGGTAATTTTTCAAGGCGACGATGCCTATGTTTCTCCTAACTTTTATCCGAGCAAGCAGGAGCATCATCGACACGTTCCCACATGGAATTATCAGGTTGTCCATATATACGGTGACATTACTTTTCAGCACGATGAACGCGCCAAACGCACAGCGGTCGCACTATTGACGCGCAAACACGAACGGCGTGTAAACGGCGATCAGGCTTGGAAAATGACCGACGCCCCTGCCCAGTATATTGACGAAATGCTGTCCAATATTGTGGCCTTCCGTATTGATATACGCCGGACGCTCGCCAAATCAAAGCTTAGCCAGAACCGGGAAGCGCGCGATTACGTTGGCGCCATCGACGGTTTGCGGGCCAGCGGGCATGACGCGATGGCGGAAGCAATGGCGCAACGCCTTTCCCATTCGGAAGACGCCGATCGCTCGTAACCAACAGCGCAGCCTGCCGTTCGGGAAGCCGACTTCGCGCCATTGTTCGGCGGGCTTAAATCGATCGTTGGCGGCAATATGCCAGCCAAATAGAGTGCTGCCGACTATATCTCCTTATATTTAAAGACGGGCTTGGCAGGCTAAAAATGTCGCCCTGCCCGCGACCACAACTGGCATCAGGCGATCCGAAAATAACAACATTACAACGCGTCACGCACATTGGCTGCGCTTGTGCGCCGCATTCAAGTAACAATCAACACGCGTATAACGAATGAGAATAATTGTTGTTTTTATACAATTATTTTAATATTCAAGTGATTTTGGAAATGCTGGACTATACAATTCATCACCAATAACAATCATTCGCATCTCCATTCTCAGGAACTTTCTCGTGTCCGATCAACACTCTTTAAGCTCATCCAGCAACTTACGGGTAGGCGGCAGCCTTGCCATGGCCTTGGCTACGCCCTCTTTACTCTTGGGCGCTTCAGTGTTTGCGCAGACTCCCTCTACAGACCAGGCCAGCCAATTGGCGCCTATTAAGGTGCGTGGCGAATCGAACAATACCTACGACGTGAAGCAATCTGCCTCGCAGAAATTTACCGCGCCCTTGCTCGACACGCCAAAGTCCGTACAGATCATTCCTCAGGAAGTAATCCAGGACCAGGCCGCATCGTCGCTAACGGATGTGCTTCGCAATACGCCCGGTATAACCTTTGGCGCAGGCGAAGGTGGCAACCCCTTGGGTGATCGCCCATTCATCCGTGGTTTCGACGCGCAAGGCAGCACGTTTGTAGATGGCATGCGAGATATCGGCGCCACCTCACGTGAAGTGTTCAACCTTGAGCAGGTAGAAGTGATCAAGGGCTCAGACGGCGTATACGGTGGCCGTGGCGGTGCGGGCGGCAGCATTAACCTGATTAGCAAGACAGCCAAGCTGGATAATTTTTCAAATGCCAGCCTGGGCATTGGCACAGACAACTACTATCGCGGTACCGTCGATGGCAACTGGATGCTATCGGATACGTCGGCGTTCCGGCTAAATGGTATGTATCACAAGGCAGATGTCGCCGGGCGCGATGTTGTAGACAACAAGCGTTGGGGTATTGCGCCTACCCTCAGTTTTGGCTTGGGCACGCCTACCCGCGTCAGCTTAAGCTACTACCATCTGAATACCGACGATACTCCTGACGGCGGCATTCCGTATAAATTTGAAAAGCCACGCGTCAATGTAATGGGGCCGGTCGACGTAGATCGCGACAATTTCTACGGCCTGACCAGCGATTACCGTAAAACAACGAGCGACATGGTCACGCTGGGCGTTGAGCATGACTTTAACGACACGCTGACGTTACGCAACACCACCCGCTACACGCACTCTGACCAGCGCTACGTGTGGACGCAGCCCGACGATTCCAAAGGCAATGTCGCCAATGGCCTGGTCTGGCGTCGTGCAAACACGCGTGACAGTGCTGTTAAGAGCGTCGCCAACCAAACTGAACTGGTAGGCAAGGCAGTTACGGGCTCCCTCAAGCACAGCTTTAACGTGGGTGTTGAACTGTCGCAAGAAAAAGGTCACAAAGACAGCCTGGATATCGCTCGTGGCACAGGCAGTGGTGCAGACAACGTCTGCAATTTCGGGGCAGGTGCAGCGTCGAGCTATAACTGCACCAGCCTGTACAACCCCAATCCGCGTGACCCATGGGTCAATACCGGCACGGGTGGCCCAACGGGTAATCGGGCTGAAACCGAAATCATCACCAAATCCATCTACGCCTTTGATACGGTTGAGTTCAACAAGCAATGGCAGGCAGGTCTGGGGTTACGTGTAGACGATTACTCCACAAAATTTATTAACACGCCCGCCAATGGTTCCACAACCGTGCGCCGTCACGACACACTTGTTAATTATCAGCTTGGCCTGGTCTACAAGCCTGTAGAGAACGGCAGCATTTATGTGTCGTACGCCACTTCGTCCACACCGTCCAACTCAGACCTGGGTGAAGGCGGTGGCAATAGTTTGGCACCAGGACGCGGCGGCGCAGGGGCTAACGCTAACGACATGGCGCCCGAAAAGAACAAGACCTTCGAAATCGGCACCAAGTGGGATTTGTTCAACGACAACATGACGTTTACCGCTGCCATTTTCCGCACCGAAACCACCAACGCGCGTATCACGTTGCCTGACAACAGCTACGCCATGGCGGGCAAGAAGCAGGTAGATGGCCTGGAGCTGGGCCTTTCGGGCGCGATCACGCCCAAGTGGCATGTGTTTGGGGGCTATACGTACCTGCACAGCAACCTGAAAGACAATGGCCCAGGCAACGCTTCAGCCAACGACGGCAACAACTTCCCGAACACGCCGCGTCATAGCTTCAGCCTTTGGTCGACATATCAGCCAATTTCAAAGCTTACGTTGGGCGCGGGTGCCTATTTTGTAGATAGTCAGTTTGGCGACACGGCCAACAAACTTGAAATACCTTCGTACTGGCGTTTCGATGCAATGGCGGCCTATAAGTTCAGCAAGAACGTGAGCGCACAGCTGAACATACTGAACCTGACCAACAAAACGTACTACGACAAAGCCTACCCGGCTCATTATGCAAATATTGCTCCCGGGCGTAGTGCAATTCTTAACTTGAACCTTGCGTATTAAACGCTCAAGTTAGCGCACCTCTTACAGGAGTGAGCATGCCGGGGCCGGCACATCGTGCAGGCACCCGGCTTTTTCTTTCGATCAACAACACGCACCCAGACATGAAAGAAATTCCCATACGAGATTTCAACAGCACAACGCCTGAACAGTTTCTGGAAATACTGAAAGGCCCTGCTGACGAGGCGGCGCGGTGGCTACATACCGCCGCTGAGCGCGGCATCGTCGAGGCCCAGGTGCATTACGGCCAGATATTGCTGGATGGCACGGGCGTGGGCAAGAACCCGGAACATGCGTTTCAATGGTTTAAATTGGCCGCCAACGAAGGCCATGTGATGGCCATGAATATGCTGGGTCGTTGCTACGAGAATGGCTGGGGTACACAACCTGATATGTTGCTGGCCAATTATTGGTTCAAGCTTGCCGCTGCGGCCGGACTGGATTGGGGTATGTACAACTATGCCACGTCACTGGCGCTGGGGCGCGGTACTGAAATGAACCGCGGGCAAGCGCTGGCGTTGCTGCGTGAGGCGGCAGCCATGGGGCATGTTAAGTCATGGAATCTGTTGGGTGGGTTTTATGAGGATGGCTGGGAGGTAGACATAGACATGGATTGTGCGCTGGACTGCTACCACCGCGCAGCCATAGGGGGTGATTTTCGCGGCCAGTTCAACTACGCCCGGTTATTGATAGCACGAGGCAGACCAGAAGAAGCCTCAAGCTGGATGAAGCGTGCATACCAGCATGCAACTGCTGCTTTCCAGGCAAAGATGCGACAGTTTCTGGCGGAAAGCAGCAACCCTGAGCTCAGAGCGCTTTTATAAAAGACACCCAAACTCACCTGCGGGTCGCCACCATCCGGCCATATATGGAATACCGCTCACCAGACGGAAAGCTGGCTGAACGAACGTGCACGAGTGCGTTCAGGCCTGCTTGGCAGCCTCTAGTATCTGCGCAAACAAAGCATCAGCGTGCGCTGAATCCAGCCAGCGCACGATCACCACCAGCTGATGCTCAGGCTCGACCCAAGTAAAGGAACTACCCGCTCCTATACCGAAAAAACTGCTGGCAGGCAGGCTGGGGAAAATCTTGCGTTCATGGTTAAGCCAGATCAGATAACCGTAGTACGGTGCAATATCGCAAGGCTGGCGCATTTGCGCGATCCATTCTGATGAAAGCACACGTTTGCCGCCCGCCATGCCATCGTCGAGCAGCATTTGCCCAACCAAAGACTGGTCGCGTGCGCTGACTGACATCCCGCCACCCCAATGGGTGCCGCCCGTTACCGATTGAACACGCTTTCCGGCTATATCGACCCAGGCATTGTCATACCCCACCCATTGCCAGTTTTCGCTGGCGCCCACTGGTCGCATAATGGCCTCGCGGAACACGTCGGGAAGCGAACGCTGAAATAGATGCAGCAGCGCAAACGCCAACTGATTGATGCGCACATCGTTGTATTCCCAATAACTACCTGCGGCCTGCAGCGGCCGCGCATCGCCTTTTTTGCCAGCCGGCGGCTCGCCGAAGGTGACAGCGCGGTAGTGATCTGCCTGATCAGGGATATCCCAGAGTGTGCCTTGCCACTCACTGGTCTGCTGCAGCAGATGCTTCCAGGTAATGCGGGCATTGTTGCCCTCGTCAAAACCTATGCCAGGCAGGCGCTTGCCTATTAGCTCATTTACATCAGGCAGCAGCCCGCGATCGAAGGCGACCCCAGCCAGCAGGGCAAGATACATTTTGGCGACACTATATGTAAGGTCTGCCCGGTCTGGCTCGCCCCAAGCCACCAGCTCCTTGCCCTCGCGCAAAATAACACCTGAGGCAGGCCCACGTGAATGAATGGGCCCGTAAAGACGGTTCCAAGGGGGAGGATCGTTCAGGTGTACACCGAATTTTCCTGTGGCATCGCGATCCCAGCTTGATTCATGTGCCTGCGCGAAAGAAATGGCCTGAGCTAGTGTTGTCATGCTTGATTCTTGTCTCTCGTCTATCTGTCGTTTAATGGTATACAAAATTATTATGCATAACCATAATAGGCAAGTCCATCTTGTTATGGCAAGATAGATTTTGAATTTGCCGCAGAGCACATCATTTACAACAGGCCAAAATGGTATACAAGGCCGCCTACCGCTACACGGAGGAAGACAATGAAGACATTGCTACATAAGATGGCCGCCGGCCAGCGAGGCGTCTTGCGCACACTGGCTACCAGCATGGTTATGGCTGGGCTGCTGGGTGCCAGCGTACCTGCCCTCGCCAACAAAGCTGACGACACGCTACGCATGGCCTATGACCAGGCACCCGAAAGCGTGGACCCTTATTTCAACAACGTGCGCATTGGCGTAATCATTGCAGCCAATGTATGGGATACCCTTCTGTACCGCGACCCGCTCACCAATGAATACAAAGGGCAGCTGGCCGAAAGCTGGAAGCAGATCGACGATCGCACCCTGGAGTTCAAGCTTCGCCACGATATTAAATTTCACAATGGCGAGCCTTTCAACGCCGATTCTGTGGTGTACACGCTCAATTTTGTATCTGACCCGGCCAACAAGGCCACGACACAGCAGAACGTAAGCTGGATAGATCGCGCCGAGAAAATCGACGATTACACCGTGCGCATCATCAGCAAGGAGCCCTTTCCGGCAGCCAAGGAATTTCTTTCGACCACAGTGGCCATCCATCCTGCCAAGTATTACAAGGAAGTCGGCCCCAAGGGCATGAGCGCCAAGCCCGTGGGCACTGGCCCCTACAAGGTTATTGAATACCTTCCGGGCAAGTCGATTACGCTGGAACGCAATGCCGATTACTTCAAGGACTCGCCCAAGAATCAGCCCACGATAGGCAAAGTCGTTATCCGCTTTATCCCTGATCGCCAGACCCAGATGGCAGAGGTAATTTCTGGCGGCGAAGACTTTATTATGCACGTGCCCAAAGATCAGGCCGAGCAGTTAAAGACCATGCCTAATCTTCAGGTAAAGAGCGGCAACACGATGCGCATTGTTTTCATGCAGCTGAATATTCGCCCCGACACGCCTACCCCGCAATTAAAGGACGAGCGCGTACGCAAGGCTATTGCACACGCTATCGACCGCAAAGCCATTATTAAAAATATCGTGGGTGAAGGCGCCGAACTGCTTGAAACCATCTGCACGCCATCACAAACAGGCTGTACCCATGAGGGTGCACCGACCTATGATTATGACCCCGCACTCTCCAAAAAACTGCTTGCCGAGGCCGGCTATCCGAACGGATTCGAGGCCAGCATTGTCGCCTATCGCGAACGCAATCAAACCGAAGCGCTCATTAACTATCTGCGCGCTGTAGGTATCGACGCCAAGCTCAACTTCCTGCAGTACGCCGCCATGCGCGACATGATACGGGCGGGTAAGGCATCGATGACGCATCAGACTTGGGGCTCGAATTTGGTAAATGATGTGTCGGCTTCCACACCCGTGTATTTTGGCGGCGGCGCGGATGACGTCACAGAAGACAAGGACGTTCAGGCTCTGTTGGAAAAGGGTGCCGTAACCATCGACGAAGGCAAGCGTAAAGACATCTACAAACAGGCACTCACCCGGATTGCCGACAAAGCGTATGCAATCCCGTTATGGTCCTTGCCGGTGTATTACGTTGCGAGCGGCGATGTGAAGTTCAAACCTTACCCTGATGAGCTTGTCAGGTTCTGGGACATGGGCTGGAAATAGCAACAGGCAGGCAACATGCCAATATATATGCTCAAGCGTTTGGGATTGTCAGTGCTGGTGGCGCTGACAGTTTCCATCATCGCCTATCTGTTGCTGCATTTATCTGGAGACCCAGCCATTGCGCTGGCCGGTGAGGGCGCGCGCCAGGCAGACATTGACATGATACGCAAGACTTACGGACTGGATCGGCCAGTGGTCGTCCAGTACGCTGATTGGCTCTGGCATATTGTGCGCGGAGATTTTGGCACCTCGGTCTATTTCAAGACCGAGGTCGGCCCGCTTATTCTGGAAAAGCTTGCAACAACCGTCAAGCTCGGGATCTTTGCACTGGCGTTTTCTCTGTTCATTTCGATTCCGCTGGGTGTATTGGCCGCTATTTATAAAAACTCATGGATAGACCGCCTGTGTCTGGCCGTGGCGGTATTGGGCCAGGCTCTGCCCAATTTTTTCTTTGCGCTGCTGCTCATTATGCTGTTGGCCGTCACGTGGCGCGTTCTGCCCGTTTCGGGCAGTGGTACATGGAAGCACTTCGTCATGCCCGCCATTGCCTTGGGCTACTACGTGGCACCTGCCTTTATGCGCCTTATCAGGGCCGGCATGATTGAGGTGCTGAGCGCCGACTATATTCGTACGGCCCGGGCCAAAGGTTTGCCCGCCTCAAAGATTATCTTTAAACACGCCTTGCGCAATGCCATTGTGCCGGTCGTGGCCCTGGCGGCTGTCCAGTTGGGATACCTGCTTGGCGGATCAGTGGTCATCGAAACCATATTCGCGCTGGACGGGTTGGGCTATCTGGCCTACCAAAGCATCACCTTCAAGGACTACCCGGTCATGCAATCCATTGTGCTGCTGCTATCAGTCATCTACGTAGTGCTGACGCTCGCTGCAGACCTGGCCAACGCATGGCTAGACCCTCGAATACGGGTATCGTAATTTATGGCCAGCCTACCTCCTGTTACCTCGCCAGCCACGCTTGAAGTATCGCCGGTATTTTATGGACGCCGCCCCCTATGGCGACGCGTGCTAGCCAACCGCGCCTTGTCTGTGGGTGGCGGACTGCTACTGCTGATTATCCTGCTTGCCTTGCTCGCCCCCTGGATTGCGCCCCATGATCCCTATACACAAGATCTGGCCTACCGGAACGTGCCGCCCTTCTGGTATGACAAGGGAACCTGGCTGCATCCACTAGGTACGGACCAATTGGGCAGAGACTATCTGTCAAGAATGCTGTTCGGGGCTCGCATCTCACTAACCATAGGCGCCAGTGTCGCATTGATTTCCGGGCTCATCGGCACATCCATGGGCCTGCTGGCCGGCTATTTCGGTGGCAAGACAGACATGGCGGTTTCCTTTCTGGTTACGACCCGCCTGGCCATGCCTGTAATCCTGGTTGCCTTGGCCACGGTGGCTATTTTGGGTGGCTCTCTTGGCGTCGTGATTGTGGTGTTGGGCCTGTTGAAATGGGATCGCTTCGCCGTCGTCATGCGCGGCGCGACGCAGCAGGTGCGCACGCAAGAATATGTGGCGGCCGCTCAAGCCGCAGGGGCTTCTACATTGCGCATCATCATGACCGAGGTGTTGCCCAATGTCATTCCGCATCTTATCGTCATCGCCACGCTGGAAGCGGCCAGCGCGATCCTGCTCGAAGCGGCGCTGTCCTTTCTTGGCCTGGGTGTGCAACCACCTCTTCCTTCGTGGGGCCTGATGATTTCCGAGGCCAAGGCTTATATGTTCTTCTCCTTCTGGCTGATTGCCATTCCAGGGACTGCATTGGCCGTGCTCATTTTTGCCATCAACCTGGCGGGGGATGGTCTACATCATTTTCTGACACCCGAGGAGCGTGCATGACGTTGGGTAAAGACGATCCCGTATTGAGCGTGGAAGGACTTGAAGTGGATATCCCCACGACAGGCGGCATACTGCATGCCGTACGCGATATCTCATTTGAAGTCAGGCGAGGTGAAACGCTATGCCTGGTCGGTGAATCGGGTTGCGGCAAGTCACTGACCTCGCTGGCGCTCATGGGTCTGCTGCCGCGCCAGGCAAAACGCACGACGCGACGCTTTATGTTTCAGGGGCTGGACATGAGCACTGCCAGCCAACGCCAAATCAATACGCTGCGCGGCAACAAGATGGCTATGATTTTCCAGGAGCCCATGACGGCGCTCAACCCCGCCTACACCATTGGCGACCAGCTGACGGAACACTATATCGTCCATCGCAAGGCGACTCAGACACAGGCGCGCGCCAGAGCGGTTGAACTGCTTGAAAAAGTCGGGATTGCTTCGGCTGCAAGCCGGCTGGGCCAGTATCCGCATCAATTGTCAGGGGGTCTGCGCCAGCGTGTCATGATTGCAATGGCGTTAATGTGCGGGCCCGAGCTGTTAATCGCAGACGAGCCCAGCACGGCGCTGGATGTGACCATTCAGGCGCAGATACTACGCCTGCTGGCAGACCTGCAGGCTGAACTAGGCATTGCGATGATACTAATCACCCACGACCTGGGCATCGTCGCCAGAATAGCGGACCGCGTCGCCATTATGTACGCAGGAGAAATCGTGGAGGAAGGTGAAGCGGTCGATATCTTCAAACAACCTCACCACCCTTACACGCGTGGTCTCATGAGCTGTATACCGGTGCCCGGCAAGACCGAGCCTGGCGGCAGGCTCGGCACCATCCCGGGCACCGTCCCCTCAATGGTCGGCCCCCAACATGGCTGCGCCTTTCGCGACCGCTGCAGTTATGTGCAGCCTCAATGCGCCAGCACCATTCCTATTCACAGCAACGCATCGGGCCAGCGCTGGCGGTGTATTCATGAGCAGTTGGAGACACTGACATGAGCCCCATTCTTTCCACGCATGGCCTGATGCGCGAGTTTTCGATAGGTGGCGGCATGTTCAGGCCACGCAAGACACTGCATGCCGTAAACGGCGTCGATCTTTCGGTGAACCGCGGAGAAGTGCTGGGTATCGTGGGTGAGTCAGGCTGCGGAAAATCCACGCTGGCGCGCATGATGCTAGGCCTCATACCACCCACGCACGGCACCATGAAACTGGATGGAAAAGACATCGCCGGCATGAGCCGCCGAGCCATGTCCCGGCGTGTACAACCTGTATTTCAGGACCCCTATTCATCCTTGAACCCACGGCGCACGGTAGCGCAGATCGTCGCGCTCCCACTGGAAGTTCATGGCATAGGCACGCGTGACCAGCAACGCAGACAGGTCATGGAAATGCTTGAACGCGTCGGGCTGAGTGCACGCCATGCCGGCAGTACACCGGGGCAATTATCTGGCGGACAGCGCCAGCGCGTGGCCATTGCACGCGCTCTGGTCATGCGCCCTGACGTGGTCATTTGTGATGAACCGACCTCGGCACTGGATGTCTCCGTGCAGGCGCAGATCCTGAATCTATTGCTAGACTTGCGCAAGCAGTTCGATCTGACCTATGTTTTTATCAGCCACAATCTGGCCGTGGTCGAGCACATCGCCACTCACGTTGCCGTGATGTACCTGGGGCAAGTCGTGGAGTACAACCTTACCCGCGAACTCTTCCGCGAACCCCGCCATCCCTACACGCAAGCACTGCTGGCTTCTGTACTGACACCCGAGACGGGCCAAGGCCTGCCTGACATCGGGCTCGGGCTGTCTTTTCCCGACCCTATCAATCCGCCCCCGGGTTGTACCTTCCATCCGCGCTGCCCGCAGCGCCTCGCTTATTGCGACCACGTGATACCCCAGCCTGTCACCCGGGACGGGGCCATGGTCGCGTGCCACCTATACCCTGAAACGATTGAAGAAGGACAACCGTCATGACCCGCGAACGTGCCCTTTCCCAGGCTGGTGCCTGCTTTGATGCAGGAGAATTCAGGACGACGTTGGCACGGCGCATCGCCATGCCAACAGAAAGCCAGAACCCCCAGCGCAAACAAGTGCTTGCCGACTATCTGGAAGCGGAAATCAAACCTGCATTTGAATCCATGGGGTTTCGCTGCCAGACACTCACGCACCCCGACGCGCTTGCACCTTTTCTTTATGCTGAACGGTTAGAAGGAGAGGCCCTGCCGACTGCGCTGGGCTACGGCCATGGCGACGTCATTCGCGGGCTGGAGACAGAATGGAAGAATGGCCTGAGCCCGTGGGCACTGACCGAATCAGAAGGCATGTGGTTTGGCCGGGGCATCGCCGATAACAAAGGGCAGCACACGGTCAATATGGAGGCCCTACGCATCGTGCTGCAAACTCGGGGCAAGCTGGGCTTCAACGCCAAGTTTCTGATAGAAATGGGCGAGGAAACAGGCTCACCAGGCTTGCGTCAGATTTGCGCCGAGCACCGCGACATGCTTCAGGCCGACCTGCTGCTGGCTTCAGATGGGCCGCGCTTGAGCGCGCAACGCCCAACCATATTTCTCGGCTCTCGCGGCAGCGTCAATCTGGATCTGGTCATAGCCGCCCGCGAAGGAGGCCATCACTCCGGCAACTGGGGTGGTCTGATCTCCAACCCCGGTATCCAACTGGCCCACGCCATCGCCAGCATTGTGTCCGCCAAAGGTCAAATTCGCATCCCGGAGTGGGTACCCCGAGAACTGCCCGATTCTGTTCGTCGTGCCCTGGCCGATTGCGAAGTGGACGGCGGTGAAAATGGACCAAGAATAGAGCCCGATTGGGGCGAGCCTGGCCTGTCGCCCGCCGAACGCGTTTTTGGCTGGTGTTCATTCGAGGTGCTGGCATTCAAGACCGGCAATCCCGACACGCCGGTCAACGCCATACCCCCTCGAGCCTGGGCACGCTGCCAGTTGCGATTCGTGGTGGGCATAGACCCTGACCAAATTCTGCCGGCCTTGAGGCGGCATCTGGACAGACAGGGATTCCCCATGGTGCGCATCGAATCCACGGGAGAGGACATGTTTCAGGCCACCCGCATCGATCCCGATGACAAATGGGTAAAGTGGACGGCAGATTCACTGGAGCGCAGTACCGGCAAAAAGCCCGCAATTCTGCCAAATCTTGGCGGCTCGTTGCCCAACGATATCTTCACCGACGTGCTGGGCCTGCGCACTGTGTGGGTGCCACATTCCTATCCGGGTTGCTCGCAGCATGCACCCAATGAGCATTTGCCGCCTGCCGTGTTGCGTGAGGGCTTAGTGGGAATGACTGGCATTTACTGGGACCTGGGAGAAGGTGGGCCAGGTTAATTAGTACCCGCCGCTGCATACAAGGCAGCAATGAAATAAGGGCAATCCCTAGCGGCTAAAAATGCAATAATTGTTTACGCTTTGACCTTTGATGTTTGATCAAAGATCAAAGTGACTTCCAACCCTGACCTGACCTGCCTTGAACACACCCCTATCAACGAGGCCGTCTACCGCCGTCTGCGGGATCATCTTATGCGGGGAGACTACGCTGCGGGAGAGGTATTGGGCATTCAGGAACTGGCCAACGCTTTCGGTACCAGTGCGATGCCTGTGCGTGAAGCCTTGCGTCGTCTGGCCGCGCAACGTGCCGTCGAACCCATGAAAAGCCGGTCGATGCAGGTGCCGATGATGTCCAGAGAACGCCTTGAGGACATTCGTCGTGCTCGCGTGTTGATTGAAGGCACGGTTACTGCATGGGCGGTTGAACACATTACTGCCGACGAGCTCGATACCTTACGCGGTCTGGCTAGCCAGATCGGGCAATCTCTTTCTCGGGCAGACTCGATACGGGAAGGCCTGGAGCATAACCAGCGTTTTCATTTCTTCATCTACAAGACAGCACGTTCGGACTCCATGCTGGCCACCATAGAAAGCCTCTGGCTGCAGTCTGGCCCCTATTTGCGCGCAACGCGGCAGCTCATGCATTCTGAAGAACGTCCCATATCAGAATTTCATGCCGCCATCGTCGATGCGATCGCCCGTGGCGATGCACAGGCCGCACAGCAAGCCATGGCGAACGATGTCTGTTGGGCCTTCGACAAGCTTTGGGCTGCATGGCCGCCCCAGTAATCTCGACGCATATTCATTTGATTTATTCAGGAAACAGGCATGACCCTTCATAAACACCGCTCCCGCATGGTCACCGATGGGCTCACGCGCGCACCCCATCGCGCATTTCTGCGAGGTACCGGTTTCGATGACGCTGCCATGCAAAAATCCATAGTCGGTATTGTCAGCACGCAGGGCGATAACACGCCTTGCTCAATGGGGTTGACCCCGCAGGCTGATCGGGCACGTCTGGGCGTCGCCGCTGGCGGCGGGGTGCCCGTCTGTTTCTCCACCATCTCCGTATCAGACGGCACATCCATGAACCACAGTGGCATGCGCATGAGCCTGGTGTCGCGGGAAACAATCGCGGATAGCGTGGAGATTGTGGTGCGGGCCCATGCGTATGATGGCTTGGTGGCTTTGGCCGGTTGCGACAAAACATTGCCGGCCATGATGATGGCGCTGGTTCGCGTTAATGTACCGGGCGTATTCCTTTACGGCGGTGCCACCCTGCCAGGCTTTGCGCTGGGTAAGCAAGTCACCATTCTTGACACCATTGAAGCCGTGGGCAGTGTTCAGCAGGGCGAAATGACGCGCGAGGATCTAAACCTTATGGAACGCAGCTGTCTGCCGTCCACGGGTTCCTGTCCGGGGCAATTCACGGCCAACACCATGGCCATGGTGGGTGAAGCCTTGGGGTTGTCGATGCTGGGTTCCGCCATGCTGCCCAATGTGTATAGCGAACGGTTGTCTATCGCCCAGCGCGCAGGTGAGCAAGTGATGCGCACCATCGCAACGGGCGGCCCGCTGCCCCGCGATCTGGTCACGCGTGCCAGTCTGGAAAACGCCTGCGCTGCCGTCGCCGCCACAGGTGGTTCGACCAACGCCGCCCTGCATATCCCGGCGATTGCTCACGAAGCAGGCATTGCGTTCACGCTTGACGACGTTGCGCGCGTGTTCCAGCGCACACCTCTGATTGCGGATCTACAGCCTGGCGGGCGCTACCTGGCGCGGGATCTGCATGAGATAGGCGGCGTGCCGGTAGTGCTCAAGGCGCTGCTTGAGGGCGGCTATGTTGATGGCGACGTATTGACACTGGATGGACGCACATTGCGCGAGGCCCTGGCAGACGCCCCCGATCCTGACGGAGAGGTTGTGCGGCCGTGCTCGAAAGCAATCCATGCCTCAGGCGGCGTCACAGTGCTGAAAGGCAATCTCAGCCCTGAAGGTGCACTGCTCAAGATTGCCGGGCTCAAGTCGCTTAAATTCTCCGGCCCTGCCCGGGTGTTCGAAAACGAAGATGCCTGTATGAAGGCCGTTTCACAGCATGCCTACGAGCCGGGTGAGGTATTGGTCATTCGCAATGAAGGCCCCAAGGGTGGACCAGGAATGCGCGAGATGCTTAGCGTCACGGCAGCGCTGTATGGCCAGGGCATGGGCGAGAAAGTTGCCCTGCTGACAGACGGACGTTTTTCCGGTGCCACCCGCGGGTTATGCATAGGCTATGTCGGACCGGAAGCCGCAGCAGGCGGCCCCATTGGCCTTATACAAAATGGGGACATCATCCACATCGATGCAGACGTTCAACGACTGGATGTCGAGCTGACCGATGAAGAGCTCGACCAGCGCAGGGCCAGCTACAAGCCGCCTCCTCGCGTCAGGCTGGCGGGTGCACTTGAAAAGTACGCCCTGCTGGTACGCCCCGCCCACACAGGCGCTGTCACGCACTCTGGCGCGGTAGACTGGCCCTACGAAACACCGGAGGCAGAATGAGCGGCGTCGTTGGGTTTTGTGGCACAGGCCTTATGGGTGCACCTATGGTGCGCCGTCTGCTTGCGGCGGGCTATCGCGTGCGCGTGTGGAACCGCAGCCCTGAAAAGGCCCAGGCACTGGCGGCCGATGGTGCCATCGTCGTCGACTCGCCCCAGGCTGCGGCCCAGAACGCAGAAACTGTCTTTCTTTGCCTCACCGATGAAGCTGCCGTGGAAGCCACGGTATTTGGCGACAAGGGCATACAGAATGGGCTGGGCAGCTGGCTGGTCGACCATTCGAGCATATCGCCGGCCGCCACCCGCGTGTTTGCGACACGACTCGCGAAGCGCGGAGGCCGTCTATGGGTCGACGCGCCAGTGTCGGGTGGCGTTGCGGGCGCGTCTGCAGGTACCTTATCTATCATGGCAGGCGGCAGTGAGCAAGCCGTGCGAGCGACGACAGCACACATGCAGGCCTACGCGGGCCGCATCACGCATGTCGGCGAGACAGGCGCCGGGCAGATCGCCAAGCTATGCAACCAGACCATCGTGGCTTCCACCATTAACGCCATCGCCGAAGCCGTTGCGCTCGCACAGAAAAGTGGCATTAATGCGTCCATTCTGAATACAGCGCTGGCTGGGGGCTGGGCCGATTCAGTTTTGCTGCAAACCTTTGTGCCACGCATGACGGGCCCCATCGATCGTCCTATGGGCACGGTGTCCACCATGCTCAAAGATGTGGAAAACATCGCTAACCTGGCTGCTGAAAGTGGAGTCTCGCTGCGTGGCCTTGATGCCGTGCTGGCCAGTTTCCGTGAAGCGGCCAACCAAGGTTTGGGCAGTGCCGATCTGTCTGAAATAGTTCGTGTTGCCTGGCCGGACAAAGCAGGCGCATCAACGCAGCTCGATGAGGCCACTCATCTCAATGTCACGAACAACCCAGGTGCCACACCATGAAACTCGCTGCCAATCTCTCCCTGCTCTACCCCAACCTGCCCATTTCATCGCGTATGGCCTGCGCCGTGCGGGATGGCTTTGCGGGCGTGGAAATTCTGTTTCCGTATGACATCGAGGCAGATGAACTTGCCTATCAGCTAAGAAAGAAACGCCTGACGCTTGCGCTGATTAATACGCCACTAGGCCACAAGGGTGAAAAAGGGCTGGCTTGCTTGCCCGGCCGCGAGGCAGAGTTTATGCGGGCCTTGCGGCGAGCATTGGCAGTATGTGAGGCGACAGGCTGTCGCAGCCTTCATGTTATGGCAGGTATGGTCGAACCAGACGTCAACCGCACACAAGCCCGTCGCACACTGATCCACAACCTGCGACTGGCCGCTACGCTTGCTACAGAATTTGACGTGACCCTTACGCTTGAAGCCCTGAACCGCCACGATATGCCTGGCTATTTCTACTATTTACCCGAGCAGGCCGCCGACATTATTCAGGCCGTTGACCACCCTTCAGTACGCCTGCAGTTTGATTTTTACCACAGCCAATGCGAGGGCCTGGACCTGCCGGCAGAGCTGGATAAACTGCTGCCACTGGTGCACCATGTGCAGTTCGCAAGCCCGTTGGGCCGACATGAACCCGACCTGTCTGACCCGCAAGTGCGAGCAGCCTTAAGCCTGCTGGCAAGCTCAGGCTACGACGGCTGGATTGGCTGTGAATACACGCCAATTATCGACGCCCAAACAGGTCTGGCGTGGCGCGATGACTATTACGCACTGCTTGACGAAGCGCGGCCATGAACATTCTGCTCACCGGCGCAAATGGCTATATCGGCCAGGCCCTGACCGAACGCCTGTGCAGCATGCAAAACCTGCCTGGCCACGGCGCCATTGACCGTATTGTCTTGTGTGACATCGCCTTTGATAAGCCACCCGCCGACCCGCGCGTTTACTGCCTTGCGGGCAACATTGCCGACCCGGCGACGCTGGCGACGGCCATGGATCCCAAGCCCAACGTTGTGTTCCATCTTGCCAGTATTGCCAGTGGTCGTGCCGAACTGGCGTTCGAGCAAGGGCTTGAGACTAACCTGCTAGCCCCGATTCAGTTGCTGGAACATCTGCGCCGACAGGGCAACTGCCCCACCGTGGTGTTTACCAGCAGTATCGCGGTTTTCGGTGCGCCGCTTCCTGATGTGATCAACGACGAAACGCCCCTGGCCCCTGCACTAAGCTATGGGGTACACAAACAGGCTATGGAGATTTTGCTGGCCGACTATACGCGGCGAGGCCATATCAATGGCCGCGCCGTACGCTTGCCAGCTATTGTGCCCAGGCCGCCGGCATCCAACGGTGCATGGTCGCTGTTCTCCAGCGATTTGATCCGGTCACTGCTGCACTCGCAGCCCTGCACCATGCCTGTCAGCCCAGATGCCACGCTGTGGTTGATGTCTTTGCAGTGCTGTGTAAGCAACCTGCTGCATGCGGCCGCACTGGGTGCCCAGCCTGCAGGCGACCGTATCGTCTGGACTCTGCCCGCGTTGCGTGCCTCTATCGCCGAGATCGTGGCCGCGTTCGATGCGCGCACCGATGGTGCATCGTCGCCGCTGGTCAGCTATGCGCCCAAGCCCGAGATCGAAGCCCAATTTGGCCGTTTACCACCTTTGTACACCCCCGCTGCTGACAAAGTGGGGTTTCAAGATGATGCAAGCCTGGACAACCTGATAGATCGCGCCTGCAGTAATGCGCAGGCATTGCAGCACCCAAGTAGCGCAATTCAAACCCATAACTAACAACACACCTGAGGAGACGCCATGTACAAACCTTTTGCTGCCGCCCTGATCGCGGGTGCCACGCTGGCTGCGCCGCTCGCCGTTCATGCAAAGAACGTGCAGTTGACCGTATCAAGCTGGCTACCGCCAACTCACGCCGTCGTCGCGGATTTTCTCGTCCCTTGGGGTGAAGAAATCAAGAAGGCCACGGATGGTCGCGTGACCCTTCGCATTCTGCCAAAACCCGTCACCAACCCGGCCGGCCACTTCGACGCCGTGCGTGATGGGCTGGTCGACATTACGTTCGTCTCGCACGCTTACTACCCGGGCAGGTTCGAACTTACCAAATTCGCCGTCATGCCCTTCTCGGGCGACACAGCGACATCACGCTCCATAGCAACCTGGGACACGTATGAAAAATACCTGCTCAAGGCCGACGAGCACAAAGGGGTACGCTTGCTGGGCATTTATGCACACGGCCCGGGCATTGTCTTTACGACCAGCAAACCAGTCGACAGCATCGATGACTTCCAGGGGTTGAAGGTACGCGTGGGCGGAGGCATGGCTGCCGATGTGGCCAAGGCTGTCGGTGCCAACCCTATTGCCAAGCCTGCTCCTGAGTCTTATGAGCTGCTAAGCATGGGTGTGGTCGATGGCGTGTTCTTTCCTGCAGAATCGCTGGTGTCCTTCAAGCTCGATGCCATCATAAAAAACGCGACGGTGTTTCCCGGCGGACTCTACTCTGATACGCATGCCGTCATCATGAACCCCGACGCCTTTGATAAGCTTTCCAAAGAAGACCAGCAAGCGTTGCTCAAGTTGTCCGGACGCCATCTGGCCGAGCTCGCCGGCAAAGCCTGGGACAAGCATGACGCCGAAGGCCAGAAGATCATGCATAGCGACCAGATCAACCTGATCAAGGCTGACGAAACCTTTGTGAACGCCGTACGCGAGAGAACCAAGGGCTTCGAACAGACGTGGTTAAAAGCTGCTGCGGACAAAGGCATTGATGGCCAGGCTGCGCTGGATTCCTTCCACGCAGAAATCAAGAAGCTTGACGCAGGTACTTGATGCAATGGCTGAATCGCGCCATTGTCGCGGCACTTAAAACCATAGCCGTGCTTGGCCTGTGTGGCATGAGCCTGTTGACGGTGGTCGACGCGGCGGGACGCTATTTGCTGAACCGTCCCGTCTCGGGCACAGTCGAACTGATTGAGCTGATGATGATAACCGTGATTTTTTCGAGTATTCCGCTGATGACGCGGGTACACGGTCACATTACCGTCGACAGCTTCAGCCATTTTATGTCTCCTGCCATGTTGCGGGCCCAGGACAGGCTGGCCGCCGTGATTGCTGCGGTGGTCAGCGGCTTCCTGACCTGGGTCACGCTGCAAAAAGCACGCAGTACGGCAGAATACGGCGACATCACGCCGTTACTGCACATACCGCTCGCTCCTTTCGTGTATTTCATGGCTGTTCTGCTGGCCCTAGACGCTGTCTATCAGCTTATCAATTTATTTTCCCCGCCCGGGCCACTGCAGGACACGCCAACTTATGACTGAATCTTTGATCGCGCTGGCGGCGATGCTTGTGCTGGTTTTTGCGCGCGTGCCTGTGGCCTTCGCCATGGCCCTGGTCGGCTTTATTGGGCTGGGTCTGCTGCGCAACTGGAACTCGGCCTATGCCATGGCAGGGTCTGTCATCTACGAAAGCGGGTTCCAGTATCTGCTTTCGGTGCTGCCGCTCTTTATCTTGATGGGCAACTTCGTCACGAAGTCGCGCATGTCGCGCGAGCTGTATGCAGCCGCCCACGCACTGCTTGGGCATAGACGAGGCGGGCTGGCCATGTCGACGGTGCTCGCCTGCGGCGGCTTTGGTGCCATATGCGGTTCAAGCCTGGCAACCGCCGCAACCATGGCCAAGGTGGCCTACCCTGAGATGCGCAGGCTTGGTTATAGCGAGGAGCTTGCCACAGGCTCCATCGCCGCAGGGGGTACCCTGGGCATTCTGATTCCGCCTTCCATCATCATGGTCGTGTACTGCCTGCTTACCGAGCAAAGCATAGGAAAAATGTTCGCCGCCGGGGTTTTGCCCGGCATCGTTGCCATCTGCTGTTATCTGCTTGCCGTGAACTGGGTTGTGCGGCGCGACCCCAAGGCCGGCCCGAAAGGTGAACGCAGTACCTGGCCGCAAATTCGGCGTGCACTTGCGCGCGTCTGGGCAGTACTTGCGCTCATCGCCATGCTGATGGGCGGCATCTACGGTGGTGTGTTTACGCCAGCCGAGGCCGCAGGCATTGGCGCATTTTTGGGGTTTTTGTTTGCGCTTTTTCGAAAATCTTTGACCTGGGCTGGCTTCGTGGAAGTTGTTGTGGAGTCAGCCAAAACCACAGGCATGATCTTTATGGTGATGATAGGCGCGCTTATGCTCGCCAATTTCATCAACTTTACATCGCTGCCCCAAGACTTACTGGAAGCCGTCGAGCATTTTCAGCTGAACCCGCTGGTCGTAATTGTGATTATTTGCCTGATCTACATCGTGCTGGGATGTGTGCTGGAAAGCATGTCGATGATACTGCTGACCGTGCCGGTTTTTTATCCGCTGGTTCAGGCACTTGGTTTCGATTTGATCTGGTTTGGCATTATTGTTGTTACCGTGACCGAGATCAGTTTTATTACGCCGCCCTTCGGCATGAATGTTTTCGTGTTGCGTGGTGTCTTGCCCAATGTTTCTACACCGACTATTTTTCGGGGCGTCATGCCGTTTGTGGTCAGTGATTTTTTTCGGATCGCCATCTTGATCGCGTTTCCGGCCATCAGTTTGTATTTGCCTTCGTTTGTGCGGTAGACCGTTTTATCTTTTTATTCGTTGCAACCTGACATCGATGCCGCCTGACACGGGTGTGTCAGGCCTCATTGCACATCACTTACCCACGCGTGCCTGCAGGTGTGCAGGGTAACGCTCCCCTTGCACCGCGATCTTCGACACGGCACTGTCGATCTGACGCAAATTGTCTGCGGTCAGTTCGATAGCAGCCGCACCGACATTTTCCTCCAGCCTATGCACTTTCGTCGTGCCAGGGATGGGAACAATCCACGGCTTTTGCGCGAGCAGCCAGGCAAGGGCGACTTGGGCAGGCGTGGCGTTCAGACTGGCAGCAACTTGCTTGATAGCGTCCACCAAACCTTGATTGGCTTTGCGGTTTTCTTCAGAAAACCGGGGTATGCCATTACGGAAATCAGATTGATCGAAGTGCGTTGACGCATCAATGGCGCCGGTCAGAAAGCCTCTGCCCAGTGGGCTGAACGGCACAAAACCAATACCAAGTTCTTCGAGCAAAGGAAAAACCGCTTTCTCAGGTTCACGCCACCATAGCGAATATTCGCTTTGCAGTGCCGTTAATGGCTGTACGGCATGAGCACGTCGGATCGAATCCGCCCCTGCCTCAGACATCCCGAAATGTGCAACCTTGCCCTGCTCAATCAGGTCTTTAACGGCACCGGCAACCTCTTCGACGGGTACATCAGGATCAACACGGTGCTGATAGAACAAGTCAATGCGGTCAGTACGCAAGCGCTTTAAAGAAGCCTCGACAACTTCGCGAATACGCTCGGGCCGACTGTCTTGACCCTTGCTGCTATCACCTTCCTTAAAACCGAACTTGGTGGCGATTACGACCTGGTCGCGAAACGGTTCAAGCGCTTCTCCCAGCAAGGTTTCATTTGCACCCTTTCCATACACCTCTGCAGTGTCGAACAAGGTTACGCCGCGATCGAACGCGGTGCGGATCAGCTTGATCGCATCTTCTTTATTGGCTGCAGGCCCGTAGCCGGAACTTAGCCCCATACAACCCAGGCCAATAGCCGATACCTCTAGCCCACGCTTGCC
The DNA here is from genome assembly GCF_008369125.1 of Pusillimonas sp. ANT_WB101. Classification (NCBI taxonomy): domain Bacteria; kingdom Pseudomonadati; phylum Pseudomonadota; class Betaproteobacteria; order Burkholderiales; family Alcaligenaceae; genus Pusillimonas; species Pusillimonas sp. ANT_WB101. Next base: position 428,793 of record NZ_VOAY01000003.1, read on the forward strand.
CAGAGTACGTTTTTTCATTTGATTGTCTCCTTGTCTGTTAATGGCGGAGCGCCGAAAGCCCAGACCCGGGACGCTAGCCCGAACTCGGCACGCGTGTGCGCATGAAAATCATTCTATTCTGAATGTGTGCAACGTGGTCCGCCGACCATGGCTGGACGAGCAGGTCGCCAATGCGTTACGTAATTTTTCGCCGCCTTATCCCCCGTACGACCGGATGCTTGTAAAAATAAGCAAGCAACTTTTCTTTCTGACTCTGCGCAAGCCGACTCTGTTCAATTATGTCTGGCCAATGTTTGACGGCTGCCACAACACAATCAGACACTGCCTTGATGGCAGCAGGCCCGGGCATGTCCAGGGCATTGCAGAATATCCTGAGCACATTGGGCGTAAGGCTTAGCTGGCGCCGACGAGCATTATGCGATTTTTCGTCTGCCAGGGATGTTGGCTCGAAGCTTTCTGGCAGAATCCGCAGGCCATGCCCTCTGCTCGGCGTGTAGACAGTGTGCGCCACAATATCGTAGGCGGGCGAAAGCTGTGGCGTGAATCCATCACCAGGATAACAAAGACCAATATTCTTTAAGTGCATGTCGGGGTTGCCCAACATTTCATTGACCATAATTCGGCGCAGCAATTCCATTACTGCAGGCGTGCCCATGCTGGGATACGAGAGCAAGACTGCAGCCACCTGCAGATAAGAGTAATCCAGCGAGTACTTGTCCTCAGGCATAACACCAAAAACCTGCGCAAAGTCCTCGCACTGGATGCGGGTTCCCGAGGCTCGATCAAAGCGATTCACAGCCAAAAAATTTGTCTCATGCCTTATGTCGCCTAGTTCATATTCATGCTGCGCGGCAAGCTGGCTCAGGGGAGCCAGGTAGGCCTCGCAAACATTGACGCCGGCTACGTGCGCAAGCTGCAGCGAGAGCGCTTCAACTTCTGGCAACAGCGCATACCCCCCGACCGGTAGCTTGGCAATGATGTGAGAGTCATCATTATTGGTGCGACCAACAAAACGTTCACCTTCTTTAATCACCCCCAGCTTGGGTTGAAAGCCAGAGAGCGAGACGCCATCTTCCAAAGGATCAGCCGTCACTGTCATCTCCAGCGCATCGGCGTTCTGCGTAATGAGTCGACCTAACTCAATGCGCGAGAGTTCGATAGGCAGCGCATAGATGTTCCCGGGCAGATCCTTGCCACATGCAGCCAGCAATTCGAAGTGGTCATTGGGCTCGCACTTGCGAGCCCAAGCTAACTGGTTGCGAAAGACACCTTCTGGCAGCAGGTTCTGAAAAAAAGCTGGCAAAAACCAGGACTGGCCGTCTTTGGCCAGCTTTCCATTAAAGGCCTGGCTGTAGACATCGCGCCAGAACATCACCTGCTCTTGTGGTGATTGTGCACGCCAGGAGAGCGACACGATGGGCAAGTTTGGATCCCTGGCCACGTCTTCATCTGCCACAAACCGATTGATCACTGCCCCTGCATCTGGGGCAAATTGAAAGAGCAGACCGATGCGTCGGCTGCCCAAACGAATTTCCAGTGCCTTGATATTCATGTACGTTCTCTTTACCGCTTACTTAGGCTTAGCCTTTGGGCTGGCCAGTTCAAGACGGTTCAACGCGGCCTGCACGCCCGTTAGCACTTTTGGCGCAGTGGGCGACAGATTGGGGTCAATTGCGCGCACAGCTTCTTTTGGGATTAGCACGACGTCCAGGCCCAACTCGTCTGCCACCGCAAGAAGTGTGGATACCTTGAAGTCAGCCTTGCCGCTGAATACATTGGTCATCGTACGCCGCGACAAACCGGCACGATCGCGCAAGGCGTCTTGGGTTGCATTGAGTGCGGACAGTTGCTGACGCAACTTTCCAGAGAGCTTTTGAATAGTAGCCATAACACGCATTAAAGTAGTATTTATCGTTTAAATACTACTTTAATGCGTGTTCAATATCAAATACACAAATTAACAATGCGTACCAAAGTAGTATTATACCCATTTATACTACTTTAATGCGCATTTAAAGGCTTTAGCGGCCCGCTCTGATTACTTATGATTGTGGCACCCCACGCTGATTACTCTGCGTAACGTCGTCATGCATGCGCGCCACTGGAGAGCGTTCGAAACTACAGACTTACTGGCAACGCACGCGAGCCGCTTACGCAATACACTTACCCCAGCATTTTTATCAGTGCTTTGGCTGCAGCCTCAGACGAAGCTGGGTTCTGGCCTGTAATCAAGGTGCCATCCGTGAGCACGTAAGACTCCCAATCGCCAGCCTTGGAATAGACGCCGCCGTTAGCCTTTAGTACGTCTTCAACCAGAAAGGGCACAACCTTGGTCAAGCCAACGGCCTCTTCCTCGGTATTGGTGAAGCCAGTTACCTTCTTACCCTTAACCAGGAAGCTGCCGTCCTTTCCCTTGACATGGCGCAGCACACCCGGCGCGTGGCAAACAGCAGCCACGGGCTTGCCTGCGGCATACATGGTTTCAATGAGGGCGATGGATGATTTATCTTCTGCCAGATCCCACAAGGGGCCATGACCACCTGGGTAAAAGACAGCATCAAAATCGCTGGCGCGTATGTCGGCCAGTTTTAATGTAGCGCCCAGCGCGGCCTGCGCTTTGGGGTCAGCTTTGAAGCGACGGGTGGCGTCGGTTTGGGCATCGGGCGCATCGCTTTTTGGGTCTACAGGCGGTTGGCCACCCTGTGGCGAGGCCAAGGTCAAGCTGGCACCCGCGTCTTTCAGTACATAGTAAGGCGCTGCAAATTCTTCCAGCCAGAAACCGGTTTTTTCACCGGTATCGCCCAACTGATCGTGCGAGGTTAAGACCATGAGTATGTTCATAGGGACTCCTGTTGCAGGAAATGAGTTCAGTGCTCAGCAACATTGATTACAAGCTTGCCGAGGCTGTTGTCTTCAAAAATAGTTATGAAGACGGGGCCAAGACCCCATGGACCGGTACGTGTAGACACGGACTCATCATCAGGGGTGTGGCGACAATTCAGTATAGCGCTCTGGCTTTGGTGCGTTGCGCGTGTAAAGCACACAGCTTACTGCAGCAGCAAGGCGTCCAGGTCGTGGATTCGTATACCGCGCTGCCCTGTTTGCGCTATCCAGCCCTCGTCTTCAAATTCTTTTAAACGTCGGCTGATGGTTTCGGGCGAAGTGCCCAGGTAAGACGCAAGATCTTTGCGGCTCATGGGCAATCGTATATCGCGCGATTTGGCCTGTTCTGACAAGCTTGCAAGATAAAGCACAATACGTGCGTTAATCGACTCGGTTGCAATGGCGGCCGTTTGCTTCTCGCTGCTGCCCAGTCGTTGTGCAAGCTCAGAAAGCAAATGCATACATATTTCTGGGTGCTCCAGCATGAGTGCACTTAAATCGTCACGGCTAATGATGCAAACGCGCGCATCTTCGGTGGCCTCAGCATAAGAATCATGCTGGCCGGGCGAGAACAGTGCAAGCTCCCCCGTGAAGTCACCCGGTTGCAGTATGCGGACGAGTTGCTCCTTGCCGTCTTCGGAAAGCCGGTAAACCTTAACCTTGCCTTGGTGAACAATATATAACTGATTAGAGTGGTCACCCGCACGATGAATGAACTCGTTGCGCCTTACGGTGCGCATCGCCGCTCGATCGGCGATATTGACCAGTTCGTTATGTGGCAGATGATTAAAAATCGGAACGAGCGACACACAGAGCTCACGAAGTGGTTCTGTGTGTCGCTCGTTCGGAACATGGTTGCAGTGTTCCATGGTTTGCTTTAGCTCCGTTTGACGCCTTCCGTCGATAGGCGTCGCGTTGACTTACCTGCTTCAAGCCCTTTGCTGCTGTACCGTAGCAGGCAGCGTGGTGGCCCCAGTGCGTTTGCGCCCAAAGCGGACAAGCCGAATGGCGTTCAGTATGACCAATATCACGCTGACCTCATGGATGAGCATACCCGAGGCCAAGAACACTTTACCCAGCAACACACCAGCCAGCAAAATTACCACCGTGGCCACGGCAAAGAATGTGTTTTGCATCATGTTGCGTACAGTGGCTTTGGAAAGAGCCTGTGCATGCGCAAACTGATCCAGCCGATCAGACATGAGCACGACATCAGCAGTCTCCATGGTGATGTCTGCGCCGCCCGTTCCCATTGCCAGGCCAACATCTGCAGTCGCAAGCGCTGGTGCATCGTTGATGCCGTCACCAACCATGGCAACCCGCAAGCCCTGCGCCTTCAGTTTATTGATCCAGGCCACTTTTTCTTGCGGCAGTAATTCGGCATAGACCGCATCCAGGCCCAACTCATCACCCACCAGTTGCGCGGCGTGGCGGTTGTCGCCAGTGAGCATGTAGATTTTTTCAATACCCTGCGATCTCAGGCGTTCAATGGCGCCACGAGCCTCGGGTTTGATCTGATCAGCGATGCCGATAAGGCCGACAAACACTCCGTCGATGGCAACAAAAATTGCGGTGTTACCGGCCTTTTCGCGCATGACGGCATAGTCTTCTGCAGAGGCGTCAATGGCAATACCACGAGCGCCCAACAGCTTTCTAGTGCCGATGACGAGATGCTTACCGCCGACGGTGGCCGCCATGCCCTGGCCTTCAATAATCTCGGCATTTTCAGGTTTATCCGTAAGCAGCAGCCCGCGTTTCTGGGCCTCCGCAACGATGGTCTGCCCAAGATGATGCTCAGACGCCACCTCGGCTTGCGCGGCCAGATGCAATACCTGGCTTTCATCACCAGCCCATGCTTTTATGTCAGTGACTTCAGGTCGACCTTTTGTTAGCGTGCCGGTTTTATCAAACACCACCATATTGATCTTGGCGAGCTTTTCCATGATCTCGCCGCCTTTGACCAAAGCACCATTGCGCGCGGCGTTGCCGAGGCCCGCCACCATGGAAACAGGCGCGGAGATCACCAGAGCACCAGGACAGGCAATGACGAGAAAGGTCAGGGCCAGCTCCACATCTTGCGAAATGGCATAGACCAACACAGCCAGCACCACAATTGAAGGCGTGTATATATTTGCGAATCGATCCAGAAATTTCTGGGTTTTGGTCTTGGACTCTTGAGCGTCTTCAATAAGCTCCACAATCTTTGAAAACGTGGTGTCATCGCCCACTTTTTCGGCCAACACTTCGATGTAGCCGTTGGTGACGACAGTGCCACTATAAACATGGTCACCCACACGCTTGTCAGCGGGTACAGATTCTCCGGTGATAGCAGCTTCGGTAATTAACGCCTGCCCAGCAAGTACAGAACCGTCGATGGCTACCTTCTCGCCAGAACGGATCAATACACGGTCGCCTTTTTCAAGATCTTCGGCTGGAATCCTGACATGCCCTTCAGGCCGGATAACCGTGGCCTCCGTGGGCGTCATATCGATCAGACTTTTAAGCGAAGAACGTGTCTGCTCCAAGGTGCGCGTTTCGAGATAGGCACCAAAGACAAACAAAAACGTGACCGCAGCCGCTTCGAAGTACTCGCCAATGATCAATGCACCCACCACTGCAATCGTGACGAGAAGCTCGATGCTGAATGCCTTCATTCGCAAAGACTTGAACGCCTTGATGGCGATAAAGTAGCCTGCGAAGATGGACGATGCGATCAAGACATAATTTTTTAGATCTGCCAGACCCAACCAATGCAGTGCAAGGGCGGTCAGCAACAGAAGCCCGGTTGCTCCGGCAATTTGAGAATTTTTAAGCGGAACCATTTTCTTTACCTTCCATCCTTTGGATGGGCCGGCCACCGGCCGGCCAGATCCATGTTGTTAAGCAGTCTCGGTAACGACGTCTTTTGACGTTTTCGTCGAGAGGACGGGATACCCCAACCGAGTGGCCACATCTGCCAGTGCGTCGACGTTCGCAACCGCACTATCGAACTCGATACGAACCTTGCCCGCGTTAAAGAGCACCTTGGCGTGCTTTACACCGTCAACCTTGAGCAGCGTGCCCTCGATTTTTTTGATGCAAGAAGGACAGGTGAAGGGTTCCATGGTGAGGACGGCTTTTTTCATTTGATTCTCCAGATGAAGTTGTTTAGGACAATTTCATGGTAGGCAAAGCACGCCCGGTGAACCTTGATGACCGTCATTTTTGAACTGTGGGTGGCTTGTGTTGTTTGCTCAACTTAAAGCCAGTACCTTCCCAGCAGTTAAGCCGGATGGATTCAACCGATAAGTATGACACCCAATTTTTTCAAATAAGAATGGGGAAGTGTGAAACGATCGATGCTTATTAATCACTAATACGTTCCTGTACTGATGCGGCTGGAATAGCCGCATCAGTACAGGACAAACGAGAGCAATGAGACTAGCTTAGGCGGCAATCCCAAGACAGGGAGTTAACTGAAGGACTTACCCATAAAATTGATAACTTACAGTTTTAGCCTGGAGGTCAAGCAGAGGGCAAAATCGTCTGGACGTAGGATGCACAGCTTAAGCTCGGAGACAGCTAGTCAGTCCTGGCCTGTGACCAGAGGACGTTGAACCGCAAAACTATCGCCAATCACTGCACCGCCCATTGCTTTACTCATGAAGCGACATGCCCGTATGCAAGGCTTCCCAACGCCGCCGTGTGGGCTGCATATGATCAACCACCAGCTGCTTCAGGGTTGCCCTATCCTGCTCCTCAATGGCACGAATCATCGCAGCATGCTCTTCCGTCGCCTGATGCAACCAGTTCTTGACCGCGATGCCATAGGATCGAATGGGGTTAGAAGCTTCCGTATAGTGTGCAATGGCCTTGCATAGCTCCTTGTTTACACACAAGGAAAAAAGGCTTTCGTGGAACTCATCATTCAGCTTATGGATGAGTTTTCTGTCTGCCGCGACACTGACCGCAGCCACATAGCGAACATGTATTTCTTTAAGACTATTCAGTGCTGACTCATCAACAGGCATAGGCATGATGTGGGCGGCCTCGCGCTGAAGCAGTTCGCGCATGTGGTAGATTTCTGCAACCTCAATCGGTGTGAAATCAATAACTCTTGCTGATCTGCCTCTTGGCTTTATAGAGACTCGGCGAGTCACAAGCTCCTGTATCGCAGCGCGCACTACGTGGCGCTTCGACCCAAACCGCCCCATTAAATCGCCTTCGATTAATTCTTCATTCGGCCTTAAAACGCCGAAAATGATGTCCGATTCTAAGCTTTCGACTATGTCGAGGACGACAGGTGACAATCTGCTTTGAGGTGTCATCGAATAATCAGTTCAATTCTTGAAGGATCGTCCCACACCCATCCAGCTTCGGTGCGTCGCAATTCTGGATGATGGCCCGGCACGACAATGTCAGCATTGCCGGCTATCCACTGCAACGTTTCGCTGGAGCGCGCCTTTGGATCAAACTGGTTGGCCGCTTCGGTAAGCGCAAGCTCGCGATAGGTCTTGCAAGAATCACCAGCAAGAACAACGTTTTTCCCCGCAGCGTTGATGTAGTAAAGCAAATAACTCCCTGGGGTGTGACCCGGAGCGTGACGAAAAAACAAACCGGGTACCAGCTCACCTTCGAACTCAGAAAGCAGGTTTAGCTCACGGCCCTTGAGGTATTCGTTCATGCCCTGACTACAGAAAATGTCATCATCTGTAGGACGTTGCGCATATTCCCATTCAGCAGCGCCAAGGTAAATTTTAGCGGAAGGAAAAAGATCGACATTATTGATGTGATCAAAGTGTAGATGAGACAGGAAGACCGAGCCGATGTCTTCCGGCGCCAGGCCTTGCTCGCGGAGGCTGTCCAGCAAAAGCAATCTTGTGGAGTGATGCCCTGTATCAAACAAAATGGGCGGATGGCCTGTTACCCGAATTAACACGACAGCAGAAAACCCAAAAAACCCACCTTTAAAGCTGAGGCTGTTACCTTCAACCAGTGTGTGGTGTTGAACAGACATTATTTTTCTCACTAATTATTGATACTGAAATTAATAATATTTAGCACACATCAGCAAATAAATTGGAGACGAGTCTTGGCTATTTTACGCATATATAACACCAAAAAAACAAGAAAAAGGCCTAAGGGATTACCCCTTGCTATACCTATTATTCTTGTATCGACAATATTATTGATAGTAGTATCACTCGTATTACACAATTCTTTATAAGAAATATTTCGGAGGGTTTCATGCGTTTATACAAGTCACTTTTTGTCGGGTTAGTGATGTCTACCACTGCTGCCGTCGCCCATGCCGAAACATGGGAAATGGCGACCCCTTATCCAGAAAGCAATTTCCATACAAAGAATGTGTTGCAGTTCACAAAAGATATTGACCAGGCAACCGATGGCAAGCTCAAAATCAAGGTGCATGCTGCAGGCTCGCTAATTAAACACCCAGAGATCAAAAACTCGATCAGATCTCGACAAATCCAGATCGGTGAATTCTTCGTCTCTATTCTTGCCAATGAGGATCCCATTTTTGCTTTGGACTCCGTACCTTTTGTCGCGGTATCGTTCGACGATGCTTTCAAGCTTTATCAAGCATCCAAGCCAACGCTCGAAGAAAAGCTCGGCAAGCAAGGTTTAAAGATCCTATACTCGGTCGCGTGGCCACCTCAAGGGCTGTATTCGGATCGCGAAATCAATAAAATTGACGACTTGCGCGGTTTAAAATTCCGCGTTTATAACCCTCAACTGGCACGCATGGCGCAACTGGTCGGGGCGGTATCAGCCCAAGTAGAAGTCCCTGATCTGGCTCAAGCGTTCACCACAGGTCGTGTTAACACCATGCTCACAGCGACTTCGACTGGCGTTGACTCTAAAGCCTGGGATTATCTCAAGTACTTTTACGACGTAAAGGCTTATCTGCCGAAAAATGTAGTAGCCGTTAATCAAAAAGCGTTTGACTCGCTTGAGCCATCAGCGCAAAAAGCAGTGCTCGATGCAGCTGCAGCAGCTGAAAAGCGCGGTTGGAAAATGGCCGAAGCCGACCACTTGGCAAAGCGCAACGTCCTGGAAGAGCATGGCATTAAAGTCAGTGACGGTTCGGAAAACTTGAACGTCGGCCTGCAGAAAGTCGGTGTGCAAATGGCCGAAGAGTGGAGTAAATCAGCTGGAGAAACTGGTGCGGCAATTCTCAAAGACTACCGTTCCCGTTAAATGCCATTCTGGCTCTCACCCCGAAGTTTTTTTACCTAGTAGTCATGATGCGTAAAACTCTTGATTCGCTTTACATGGTCAGCGGCGGCCTAGCCGCCGCGTCGGTGGTTTGTATTGCAGTATTGGTATTTGGGCAGGTGGTTTTTAACATAATTGACTTTGTTTCACTGCGTCTATTTGAGCGAAGCTTTGGTCTGTTAATTCCCTCTTATGCCGTGCTAGCAGGCTACGCGCTTGCGTTCGCTACATTTCTTTCCCTGGCGCTAGGACTTAGAAAAGCCGTACATATACGAGTTACGCTTTTGGAGTCCCGTTTGCCTACGCCAGTCCGACGCGTAACTTTAATACTGGTCGCGACACTGGGCGTTGTGCTTGGCGGAATGTTCACGTATAGCCTTGCAATCCTCACCTACCAATCGTACCAATGGGGCGATCAAGGAGTAGGCTTGTTGAAAATACCGCTATGGATCCCACAAACAGTCATTCTTGTCGGCGTAATCGTGTTTCTGATTGCTGCCATCGACACCTTAATTGACATCTGTCGTGACGGCACTAGCACGGCACTCACCAGTGAGAACAACCTTGAAAAGCCATTGCAATGAGTAGTACCGTCATGGCCGTAACTCTCGTGCTGGCGTTGCTTGGTAGCCTCGCCTTGGGTGTTTGGGTATCCATTGCGCTGTTTTTGACTGGAGCTGTTGGTGTGTTGCTATTCTCCAGTGCTCCGGTCTTTAATGTATTGGGTACGAACATCTGGAGCTCTTCAACTGAATGGTCGCTGGCGGCGTTGCCATTGTTTATTTGGATGGGTGAGATTTTATTTCGATCTCGCATGTCGAAAGACTTGTTCACTGGTCTCGCCCCTTGGATGAGGTCCGTGCCCGGCGGGCTTGGTCATGTTGGGATTTTGGCATCGGGCATATTTGCCGCAGTGAGCGGATCATCCGCAGCCACCTGTGCAACGGTATCCAAAGTTGCGGTACCTGAACTGAAGGCACGAGGCTATGACGAAAAACTTGTGCTTGGCACGATTGCAGGTTCTTCAACGTTAGGCTTGCTTATCCCGCCATCTATCATAATGATCGTGTATGGCGTTGCGGCCGAGCAGTCCATCGCCCGCCTTTTTATAGCAGGCATTCTGCCTGGTCTTGTCATAATAGCCATGTACATGACCTATGTTGCCCTGTGGTCTGTGATAGGACGTGCTCGCATGCCCCCTAAAGAGCCCGCGATGCCCTTTTCCGAAAAACTAAGGGCATCCCGTAGGTTGTTGCCAGTGGTACTCTTGATTGCTGGTGTCGTTGGTTCGATTTATCTTGGTCTGGCTAGCCCGACAGACTCCGCTGCAGTTGGCGTGGTCTTAGCCCTACTAATGACCTGGCTCTTTGGTGACCTCAATTGGAAAACATTCAAAGAGGGGCTGATCGCCGCAACTTTATCGTCGTCAATGATCGCCTTTATTCTGGCTGGATCAGCCTTTTTGACCATGGCGATGGGGTATTCAGGTCTTCCGGCCGACATCGCACGCTGGATCACCGGTATGGGCATGAGCCACTATGCACTGCTAGCAGCTTTAATGATTTTCTTCATTGTCATGGGCTGCTTTCTTGATGGCATATCGATTGTAATCTTGACGACTGCAGTTCTGTTGCCAGCAATCCAGGCATCGGGAATCGATCCCATCTGGTTCGGCGTTTATCTCGTCCTGGTTGTGGAAATGGGTCAGCTGACCCCACCGGTAGGGCTCAATCTATTCGTGTTGCAGGGGGTAAGCGGCCGGGACATCATATACATATCGAAAGCTGCATTCCCCTTCTTTCTGATGTTAATTTTCGCGGCCGCAATTTTTACCGTATTCCCCGATATCGTCATGGTGTTACCGCGGATGATGTATGGAAATTAGGCCACTCTCGCCTGCTTGAGCTAGGCCAAGCGTTTTGTACTTCGTCGCATTTCGAAACACGTAACCCCACATAGCAAATACCCTTGCTTGTGTATTCATTTGTTGCCCCTGGGTTTGTCGCATGAAAGAATAAAGCCGGTGAGCGCTGCAGTTATATCTTGGAAATTCGGGTGGCTTTACCCAATTACTTGGAGCGATAGAAGTGTTGAAAAAATACAGCGACCAGGAACAACAAACCCGTGTCGACTTGGCAGCCTGTTATAGGCTTATGCCTTTGTTTGGCATGAGCGATCTCATATACAACCACATTACGGCACGCGTCCCGGGGTCTGATGACGAAATCCTCATCAATCCCTATGGCCTCATGTATGAAGAGATCACTGCTTCAAGCCTTGTAAAGATCAACTTCAAGGGCGAGATTCTCGACAATCCCACCGAAGAGTTCGGTATCAATGAGGCTGGCTATGTGATCCATAGTGCAGTGCACGGCGCCCGCCATGACGTAGGGTGCGTGATCCACACACATTCCCGAGCCGGTATGGCCGTATCAGCCATGAAGCAGGGCCTGATGCCACTTGCACAAACGTCCATGCGTTTCAGAGATGTGGCCTACCATGATTACGAAAGCGTCGCCATTGATCTGGATGAGCAGGAAAGGCTGGTCGTAGACCTGGGTAAACAGGATGCGATGATACTGCGCAACCACGGACTACTCGTGGCCTCGCCTAGTGTCGCCGAAGCATTCAATGCCATGTACTGGCTGGAGATGGCGTGCCGCGTACAGGTTGATGCCCTGGGCTCTGGCGCAGAACTTGTACTGCCTTCACAAGAAGTTATCGATAAAACCTACCATCGTTATCAGCCACACGTTCGACGCCCCTTCGGCATTTTGGAGTGGCCGGCCATGCTGCGTTATCTGGATCGTCGCAATCCAGGCTACGAAAATTAATCGGGTCACAACCCGGGCTAGAAAAAATAAACACCATCGGAGACAAACATGTTCAAGTCGCGCATTTCGTTGATTCGCAAGCTGGCTTTAGTGGGGGGCGCTCTGACGGTTGCTACCGCCATCAGTGGTGCCGCCATGGCGGAAACCACCTGGAAAATCGGCTGGACCACCCCAGACGCCCCATCAGATCCCTATGCGATGACTGCGCACTATTTGGCCGAGGAGCTTGAAAATGCTGTGCCTGGCAAGTTCAAACTTCAGAACTTCAGCAACCATCAATTGGGTGACGAAACCGAAATGCTGCAAGGTCTGCAGCTGGGCACACTGGACGCCGCCGTCATTACAGGTACTTTCATTGGCAATATAGTGCCTTCCTTCCAGTTGAATGACCTTCCCTTTCTTTATGGATCCTACGAGCAAGCACACAAGGTTCTCGACGGCAAGGCCGGTGACATCATGTTCAAACAGCTCACCGATAAAGGTATTGTTGGACTGGGGTTCGCCCAGGCTGGCTTTCGGCATGTCATCAACAACATCCGCCCCATCAACACACCTGAAGATTTGAAGGGTATCAAACTTCGCGTTCAACCCAGCGATATTTTCCTGGACAGCTTTCGTGCACTTGGTGCCAACCCGGTGCCCATGGCATGGAGTGAGGTTTTCACGGCGGTACAGCAAGGCACCATTGATGGGCTCGAAATTCCAATCCCCGTGATCTATTCGTCGAAAATGACTGAGGTCAACAAGTACCTGTCACTGACCAACCATACGTACAACGCCCTGGCAGTGGTCGTTTCCAAACAAAGTTTTAACCGTTTAAGCAGCGATGAGCAGCAAGCTGTTCGCAATGCGGCGCGCGCGGCCATCACGCGTCAGCGCAAAACCACCTCCGAGAACGAAGCGCAGATTTTGCAAAAAATCAAAGACACCGGCATGCAGGTTAATGAGGTTGCCGACCTGTCTTTGTTCCGCGACCGCGTATCCACTATCTACGATAAGTATCGCAAGACGATTGGAAGCGAAGTAATGGATGCCGCGCTTGCCCAAGTGAAAAACTGACAGGGTAGATTCCCGTCCAATGCCCTCATCCAATTTTTGGTTGCGCCGACTTGAAAGAGTTCTGACAGCGGTGGTTCAGACCCTTACCGTTCTGTCCGCTGTTGTCATGATATTGAGCTTGCTCGTCGGCGTCTTCTTCCGATATGTCATGCAAGATTCTCTGACATGGTCGGAGGAAGTGGCCATGCTGTGCTTTTCATGGCTCATCTTCCTGGCTGCAGCACTCATGGTTCGCGAAAACGGCCATGTACGCATGGAACTGATCGAGCCGGCCATGTCCGCCAAAGCGTATGGTTTGCTTAACCAATTTATCTGGATTCTTATTGCGATGATTGGCGGCTATATGGCATGGACGGGCTTTCAATTTATTCAGCTCACCATGGGCCAGAGCTCTCCGGCCATTCGCTACCCTATCTGGATGCGTGATATCTCGCTGCCTATCGGCGGTATCCTGATCACCTTCTATGCCTTGCTGAACCTATGTGCGAAGCCTGATGGTCAGACATCCGAGTCTGCGCACTCGCGCGTGACACTCGAATCATGAGCGAACTTGCGCTATTCCTTAGCATTGGGCTTATTGTTCTTCTGCTGCTGGGCATTCCTATTGCATTCGTGCTGGCAACGCTCACCATTGGCGGGCTGTATATCGCCGACATCAATCCCATCATCTTTGCGCAACGCGTACTGGCGGGGACCAACGTCAACAGTTTGCTGGCGATTCCCGGGTTTATCCTTGCCGGCGACCTTATGGGGGCGGGAGGCTTGTCCAGACGATTGGTTCGCTTTGCCTCTGCATTGTTCGGCCATTTCACAGGCGGATTAAGCATTGCGACCGTCATGGCAGGAACCTTTTTTGGTGCCATATCAGGGTCGGCACCCGCCACCACCGCCGCCGTGGGTGGCGTCATGATTGATGAAATGGAAAAGCACGGCTACCAGCGGGATTACAGCGCTGCGCTAGCCACCGCCGTGGGGCCGCTGGGCCAGATGATCCCGCCTTCGATTCCCATGGTTATCTGGGGCGTGCTTGCTGAGCAATCCATTGCAAAGCTATTTTTGGCAGGTGTGTTGCCTGGGCTTTTCTCCGCCGCAGGCTTCATTGTCGTGAGCGTCTGGTATGCCAAACGGCGCAATATCCCTGCCGAACGCCGGATGACCGGTGCCGAGCTACGCTTTGCCCTGCGCGATGGCATCTGGGCGCTAATTGCACCCGTGGTCATTTTGGGGGGAATCTATGGTGGGATTTTCACCCCAACCGAAGCATCAATGGTTGGCGTGCTGTATGGCACCATCGTAGGTGTATTCATCTACCGCGAGCTGACTTTGCGCAAATTCATGGAAACCATGCTGCGCAGTATCAAGATGAGCGGAATGATTATGTTCATTATTGCGATGGCCTATGGCTACGCTTTCCTTATGGCGAACGAACGGATCCCGCAACAGCTTGCTGACCTTATGTTGTCGATCACCGACAACAAGATTCTGATTCTGTTAATGATCAACGTGTTGCTGCTCATTCTGGGCGCTGTTATGGATACCGTATCTGCCATGGTCATTCTAAGCTCCGTGCTTACAGCGATTGGGGTACACATCGGTATGGACCCAATTCAACTGGGTGCCATGGTGGTTATCAACTTTGCCGTTGGCATGGTGACACCCCCTCTTGGATATTCGCTGTTCGTCGCATCGGCAATTAGTGGGCTAAAAATTGAAGCCATTGCAGTCAGGCTGCTGCCCTTTATGGTCGTCTTCATTGCACTGATTCTTCTCGTTGCTTTCGTGCCGGCAATGACGCTTTGGTTACCGGCTTTGGTTGGATAAAGGTGTATTAATGACTGACAAGAATCGCTCCATTCCACAACCCGACATCGCACCTCCGGTGACGCATCCCACAGTACCCAAAAACCGTCTTCCGTCCGGAAGCTGTGATTCGCACGCCCACATCTTCGGCCCCGCAGACCGCTATCCATACGTATCGCCGCGAGGCTATACCCCGCACAATGCTTCGCTCGATGACTATGCGGGCCTGCTGCGCCATCTTGGGTTCGACCGGGCAGTATTGGTGCAACCCAGCGTGTATGGCACCGACAATCGACTGATGGCTGATGCGTTGGCCCGAACTCGTGAAGATTCTCTGGGCATAGCGTGGCGCGGCATTGCCGTGCTGGATGACAGCGTGACCGACAGCGAACTGGAAAGGCTGCATGACTTGGGCGTCCGTGGCCTACGCCTGAATCTTCTGTTTCAAGGCGCAGAGGTGGGCTTTGACGAAGGGGCGCGGCTTGCGAATCGCATCGCCCCCCTGGGCTGGCATCTTCAGTTTTTGATTAACATTGCTTCGTTCGAAGACTTCGCAGGGCGCCTGTCACGCTTGCCGGTAGAAAGCGTTATCGACCATATCGGGCATTTCCCGGCCATAAACGGGCCGGACCTTCCTCAGTTTGCCGATCTGAAAGCCTTGATGCGTGAGGGCAGAAGCTGGGTGAAACTAAGCGGGCCAAACCGAATTTCGAGACACGATGCAGCACCGTTTACAGACGCTCAACGGCTGGCCGAAGACCTTATCTCACATGTGCCCGATCGTCTGGTGTTCGGAACCGACTGGCCGCACGTTCAGTTGTCTACCTCAATGCCCGATGATGGCGTACTGGTGGACGAACTCTACCGCTGGTGCGGCGGCGATCAGGCGATGGCAAAACGGATACTGGTAAACAACCCTGAGCGTTTGTATTCTTTTTGAGTACACTTTTTAGCGCCGCCGTAAGCCAACCCAGAAGCACATGGCGGCACAGAAACACTACTTAGGCGTAGCACCCGGATTCTGCTCGCTGTAGTACGCCGCAAGGTCAGCGATATCCTGATCGGAAAGCAAGGCGGCCTGGGGTGTCATCATGGCGGCCATCCCGCCTTGCCGGAGCCCATCGCGATAGGCATGCAAGGAACTGACCAGATATTCGTTTGATTGCCCGGCCAGGCTGGGATATATCGGCGCGAGGGGTTTGGCGCCGTTTCCACCATGACAGGCCAGGCATACGGCCGCTTTGGTCGCTCCGGCCGCTGCATCCGCCTTTATATCGGCCGCGCCCGCAGTCGTCGACATCGCCAGAAGGATTACTGCCAGTGGCAAAATTCTCATTTTTGATCCTTGTTTGAAGATGAATGTCTTTTCAAGATAATGCCCTGATTGCCCGCAGCATAAACAGCGCCATCGGGGCATACACAGATCGCGCGCAGGCCTATTGATGTAGGCGACTCTTCAGGCTGCCACTGCAAACCATCAAAATGCAAAATATTGCCCTGGGTACCCACAGCATAAGGATGACCGCCCGGCATGCCGTCGACCGCCATTAAGTCGTCGCGCGCGCGCGTGGGCGTTAGCGTCCAGCGTTCACCGTCAAAGTGAACCAGCGTACCGGAAAGCCCTACGATAAAAATATTGTTGAGAGCATCGCCCCATACGTCGAACAGAAAGTTCTCTGTACCTGCGTAGAACTCACTCCAGTTTTCACCATTCCAGCGCAGAACCAGGCCGAAATCGCCAACGGCAAGAATATGCCTGTCGTCGTAACCCCAGATGCTGTACAGCGCCGACTTGGTGCCACTGATCATTCGGTTCCATTTTTCACCATTCCAGTGCAAAACCAGGCCTTCATCGCCTACGGCATAAATAGAGTCTGGACCACTACCCCACATATCCAGAATGGTAATGTCCAGATGAAGATCAAAGGCCACCCGCCAGGCGTTACCGTCATAGCAAAATATCTGGCCCATCTGGCCGCCTGCATACAGGCCGGCGTCACCGGCATCCCACAAACAGTGCACCGCCGCCTCATTGATGACCGGCAACGCCTGCCAACGCTGGTCGCAGTAGTGCAGCACCGTGCCGCCATCGCCACAGGCGTAGACCGAACCGTCAGCGGCAGCCCTCAAGCCCCAAAGATTGTGTTTGGTACCTGAATCGAGGATATCCCAGTCAGACTTCTTGACGAGATCGGCCTCATCAGGGGCCAAAGCCTTCACAAAATCGGGTGCGGCGGTCAGAATGGTAGAGAAGTCTCCCACGGTAAGCGCTTCGCCGGTGGGCAAGGGAACAATATCCATCAAATCGTGGCGGCTGTCGGTACGCAACTGATCCAGACGATTGCCCTCCAGATAATACAAATGCCCCTGGTCGCCTGCGATCAACACACCGTTTTTGTAAGCACGAAGTGACCTAAGCCGTGGCATGGCTTTATCTACCTCAACCGCCGTAAAGCAGCCGTCGCGCCAGCGCACAAGTTCGCCCCGAAATCCGCTGGCGTCGATGAAGTATCGCCCGCCGGCCATAAGCAGTTCGTCATCCGACAAAGCCACAACAGCA
The DNA here is from genome assembly GCF_008369125.1 of Pusillimonas sp. ANT_WB101. Classification (NCBI taxonomy): domain Bacteria; kingdom Pseudomonadati; phylum Pseudomonadota; class Betaproteobacteria; order Burkholderiales; family Alcaligenaceae; genus Pusillimonas; species Pusillimonas sp. ANT_WB101. Next base: position 446,145 of record NZ_VOAY01000003.1, read on the forward strand.
TGAAAGCCTGCGCCTATGGGGCAGTCTAAAGCCTCCCAATGCCCATCACCCGCACTGGTAATAACGGTGCCTTCGCCGCCCACTGCAAACAGGCGACCGCCCGGGGCACGCGCAATACCACGCAAGTTGATGCGCGTAGGGCTGGGTTGATTTTGCCAGGTATGCCCATCAAAATAAACAATGGCGCCGTCGTCACCAACAGCCCAGGCACGGCCGGTTTCATCGCCAGTAATATCAAACAGCGGTGAGTTCTCAACACAAGACGCATAGTGTTGGGACGCCTCATCAATTATGCCGCCCCGTCGATGGTGCCATTGCTCGCCGTCAAAGCTCACCACAGTACCCATCCAGCCCACCGCATGCAGTTCGTTGCGGCTGCGGCCCCAGATGGCATGCAGGGGCAGGCGTGTCGATGAAGGCATGGTTTGCCAGAGGCTGTCTTGGGCATCGGCAGAGCCGTCAAAATGCAGCACTCTGCCTTCATCGCCAACGACGAACGCCTCATGTGCTGTCGCCCACCCTGACCAGAGTACGTCACCCTCTCCCGCTGCCACCTCGAGCACCCTGTGCCAGGGTGCCTTGTGCGGCGCGCTCGGGTCTGTACCTTGAGCAAGCCTGCGGAACAGGCTTCTGCGGCCTTGGTTGACGGGAGGGTTCACCGTATCGAGAGGTTCCGCGTAGGCAGGAGGCTTCATGCTTTATCCATTTCGTTGCCAGACAGGCGTTGCTGCTCAACGGCGAGCGCCTCTTCAAGCGCCCGTCGAATCGCATCGCGCTGCTCAGCAGGCACGTGCTGCAATGACTCTTCAAGCATGGACGAGTCCAGGTTCTGATCAAAGGCATCGTTCAAAGAATGGACGGCGGCCTCTGCGAACTGTTGTTTGGCATGTTCCAGACAGACATCAACAATAGGCATGAACGCGCGGGCGACGGGGCCGTCGGGTCGCGCCAGAACGTCCGGCATGCCCTCATCAGAGCCACGTGCCAACTCGGGGTCGAGTGGAATCTGTGCCAGCGACTCGACGCCGGTTTCTTGCAGCCGCCGCGCCAGCCCTTCTCTTGGAAACAGATGAAACTCTTCACTGCAGTGCGGACAGGTAATGCCTGACATGTTTTCAACAACGCCCAGCACCGGAAGCCCGCGTTCCTGACAGAAGCGCACGGCCTTTAGGCTGTCCATTAACGCGACTTCCTGGGGTGTCGTAACCAGCGCCGCCGATACGTTCGCGCCTTCAAGCATGTCGGCGAGGGTGATCAGCTCATTGCCGGTACCCGGAGGCATATCGACAATCATGAAATCGAGCTCGCCCCAATCGAATGAGCCGATTAAGTGATGCACGAAGTCGTGCTTGTAGGCGTCGCGCCAGACAATGGGTATGTCATCGCGCTCCATCAGAAATGCCAACGACCCGACCTTGATCGGGTGAGCCAGCGTTTCTTCGGTAAAGTCGCATGTGCCCAAGCCTTGGTCGGTTACACGCACATGCGCCCCCGCAAAGCCAAAGAATCGACTCTGGTTGGGGCCATGGATATCGGCATCGGCTACGCCTACGCGATAGCCTCGCGCAGCCAGGCCGGCCGCAAGATTGGCTGACACCGTGCTTTTGCCCACGCCACCCTTGTTCGCCATCACCAGCACAATCTGATCGATGTGTGCCAGACGGCTTTCTATCAACAGTTTTTCGTGACGTGGTTTGTCCAGGCGACAGTCAGGCTCTCGAGGACAGAATTGACAGGCATGACCCAGCCCGCAATCTGGCTGATCGGCCCGGGGCTTGATGTCGTTAAGTTTAATCGTTGAAATTTGCAAGGTTGGCTCCGTTGTACCAGCTCAATAAAACTGGCCGGCCTGTGGCACATCTTTAGACTGAACACCCGGGCTCGCAGGTTTTGCTTGCTCTGGGTTGGAGGGCGTCTGTGACGTGGATGGCGACGGTTGAGGCGCTGGAGGGGCAGGAAGCACATTAACCAGAATCCAGCTGTGGCTGACGCGCTTATTGCCATCTCGCTGCCCCTCAGCACCCTGCCATATGGCAAATGCAATGGGGATAACGCCACTCTTCAAACCGGCCTGATATTCGCCTGCGCTAGCGAGCTTGCGCGACATGACCACATGCCATTCGTTGTCGCTGCTGTTACGTTCGACGTGATAAACCCCTTTGCCCGTTACAAGCTGCTCAGGAAGCATGGTGGTGCTGCCGTAGCCCCCAGCCGCCAGGTCTTCGACCTGTTCCTGGTCTGCACGCCAATACCAAATGTTCACGGGCTTTTTGGGGCCGGTGCCCATCATGTACGAGGTATCCACACCGTTTAGGGCCAGCTGTATCGCTGCGCCGTCCCGAAAGGCATCAACGTCGGTCTTTCGGTTTTCAGTGGGGTCTTGCCAGCGCAAGCGTACATAAAAACGTTCAGATGTACGCGCCAGCTGAAAGTAAAGATACTGAGCCTCTTTGGGCTCAAAGCGAAGTTTGGTCGATGCGTGTACCGGAGGCGCGGCGCTCACAAGCGTACGGTAGGCGGGAATGCGTGCCCAGATGATGTCGTCTGGATCGTTAACTTCTCTTAGATAAATACCGTCGGGCAATTTGGAAGCATGCACGGTATCACCGGCATGCACGTCCAGCACGGTGGGGTCAGGCTCCGTCGTTATTTTCTGGGCGAAGGCAACAGAACTTGTCGCCAACAATAACGTGGCGGCGAGCACAGCCAGCTTTTTGCTCGGGCAAAATCTCATCATGGAGAACTCCTCAATTCCAAAGGTTCTGTGCCACGCTGCGCGGCCGATTCGACACACTGGCTGACGCGTCGGCGTAAGGGCCAACCCGCGCTTCAAGCTCAGCGAGCTGTTGCCGCGTCCACTCTGGAAGATCTTCAAGCATTCTTATGAGTGTGGCATCGAGCGCTAACGCCTTCTGGCGAGCAAGATCATGGTGAATGGCGTTCAGCAAGGGCACCAGGTAACGCTGCAAAAAATCACGTTGTGCGCGCCGATAGGGCGATGGGTCTGCGTCACGTTCCAGCGCGCGAGCCTCAAGATGGCACAGCACCGCCATAAACTCGAGCATGTCGATCACATGGTCAGGCTCTTCTGCCCGGCCCTCGTCTTTGGTCGCTGCATGCAGCCCAAAATGCCGATAAAAGGCCTGGATATTAAGCATGAACACGGGACGGGTTTGCCCGCCAAGCAGGTGTTCGTACTCGCCCGCCAGCAGCGAAATACGCGGCTTGCCACGGCGACCATGAACAAAGGCATCGATATAGCCGGCTTCGAGCGCTGCAAAATCTGCGCTGGGCTCACAGCGAGGCCATTCTCGCCCAGTAACCTGGTGCCAGGGTTCATTAAAAGCCGCATGAAAGCTGCCATCGACAAGCGCCTGCTGCAGTTCTGCCAGCGGATGGCCAAAAGCCACTGCCGCCAGCCTGTAAATGCTGCCTGCAGCGTCGGCACGCTGGGGCGTATTAGCCATAGGAATACCAGAGACCATGTTCGTCACCCTCGCGTTAACTGAGCTTGAACATTTCGGAGTGCACATAGCCGATCAAGGTATCCATCAGCTCGCTTTGCTTGCCTTCGGCCTTGGCCCGTCGTTCTTTTTTAACGGTTTCCAGCGCATCTTTGACGCCATCACCAAACAGGCTTTCCAGGTAGGCCAGCGGCACCCTGGGTTCATCAAGTTCTTCACCGTTTTTGCCGAATTTTGGCGGGGACAGCGGCGGAACATAAAAGACGTTGGGCTGGGTACCCCATTCAGGGTGTAGCGGCAGAGCAACTTTATATTTGTTGACCAGCGTATGTATAGGCCCTTCGGTATCGTCGAGATAGCCTATCCAGCGGATACGACCCACACATTGACGGGCACAGGCCGTAGCCAGCCCTTTTTCAATGCGCGGATAACAGAATATGCACTTCTCCGATTTGGAGATTTTTTCGTTAAAGTACACCTTCTTGTAAGGACAGGCGTTTACACAGTACCGGTAGCCACGACATCTTTCCTGGTCCACCAGCACAATGCCATCTTCCTGGCGCTTGTAGATGGCGTTGCGCGAACAGGCTGCCAGACAGGCAGGGTTGGCACAGTGATTGCACAGTCTTGGAAGATAAAAGTAGTAGCTGTTAGGGTAATCGCCCTCGCCCTCGTCTTCATCCCAGTTGGCACCCCACGTGGGTTTTACATTGGGTCGCAGCCAGGGGTCGGTACCTGTCATCAGGGCTTCGGTGTAGTTGTATTCCCACGGAACGCCATAGTCGTCCATGCTGGGCTGCTTGCTCAGCTTGAGCGCGCCGTCTTTGTCGAAACCGCCGCCCATTTTTTCGTAGTCGCGCGGATAGCCTTTACCCGGCTTGGTCTCGACGTTGTTCCAGTACATGTATTCTCGGCCATTGCGGTTGGTCCACATCAACTTGCAGGCCGAGGTACAGGTCTGACATCCGATACACTTGTTCAGATCCAGAACCATGCTGATTTGGCGTGTGACTGCCATTGTGTTCTCCCTTGTAAGCACCCCTCAGGCTGCTCAGCTGTAATCGCCCAGATCTTCGGGTCGGGCCAGTTCAATGTCATAGCTACTTTCGTGGGCCACCTGATTGGCATTCCACATGGCGTACTTGAACGAGAGATGACCCCATCCACCAACCAGCTCCAAGGGCTGCAAAAACGTAGCCATTGAATTGTTCATAGGCTTGCGCTGAATGTACTGATGCGGCTCCCAACCGTGCTCCATCATGATGGAGTTGACGGGAATGCTGGGGTAGAACTTGGCTTGCGCAAAGAACTCACCGGTGCCGTTAAACATGCGCACGTGATCGCCGTCTTTGATATTGCGTTGGTGCGCCAGCTGCGGGTTTATATAAATATTGGGCTCGCCACGCTGCAGACGCAGCATAAATTTATTGGAGCGCCAGTTTGAATGTATGCCCCAGCGCGCATGCGGCGAGTAAAACTCCAGCGGGTATTTTGAAGCTTCTGGCCCCGCATGCTGACGCGCCGTCGGCACGGTAGCCCCCAACTTCATGAAGCGCGGGTGATCACAGTAAAACGTGATCCGCCCCGTCAGCGTGTCATACGGGTTTTTGCTTTCAGTCTGGTTGGTAAACGGGTTGTATGGCTCATCTTTGACCAGCGGCTGGTTGGTACCTGCATGCTCGTTCATCACGATAAAACCACGCTCAGCAGCCTCTTCCAGGGTCACGCCACCAAACTCTGGCGAGTTTTCCACCATCCATTTGGTAACGTCGTAATCCGTCATGAGCTTGCCATTCATGGTGTAGTCATCATGAATGGTGTGCAGATCGCGGGTAACGTCTCCATCCGGGTACGACGACACTCCACGCGCAATGGCCCGCTCCTGAATCTTTTTGGTAAGCAGCGCCATGATGTCCCAGTCTGGCTTGGAGTCGCCCACGGGCTCCACCGGGCGGGTGAACACATTACAGAAACGGTGAAAGCCCTGCGTGCGAAGATCCCATGCCTCGTAATGGCTGGCGGCGGGCAGTACATAGTCGGCCCACTCGGCGGTTGAATCCATGCGCACGTTAACGTTTACATAAAGCTCGCTGGCCTGTTCAAGATGCGCCTTGCGGTAAGTATCGGCCATCTTGTTGCGCCGGAACGTATTGTCCGCCACCGTGATCATGCCCTTGATTTCGCCGTAGTAAGGCATCCAGCCCTCATCGATGGATTCCTTGATCATGGCCTCCATTTCATCGATGTTAAACCCCACGCGCTCCTTGAGCTTGACGGGGTCAAAGTGCTGACGTGCGCCGTCAATCATATTGCCGCGCAGAAACTCGCCCAGACCACCGGCTTCGTAGCGCGGCAGTTTCTTGCCGCCAAAGTTGGCCAGCTCAGTCCAGCGTGGATGGTTCCAGACCACCCACGACGTGTCCAGGCCGCCGGTCTTGCCACCGTGGCCGGTTAACGCCATGGCAAGCGCATAAGACCAGCCTGTATACAGACAGTTGGAATAACGCGAAATGATATAGCCCAGCATCACAATGGCCTTGCGCGCATTGGCCATGCGGCGCACCTCTCGGCGCACCATCTCTGGGTCGAGATCGGTGAAGGCGCGTGTTTTTTCTGGTGGAAACTTGGCAGCTTCTTTTTTAACCTGCTCGAAAACTGTGGTGACGGCAATGCCGTTCACCGTAAACTGGCCCTCGAGTGCAGGATCAACGTCACCCAGTTTCAAGGTTTTGGTTTCCGACCCCATAGAGCCGTTGACCTTGACCGCCTTGCCGGTGTTCAAGTCCCAATGGTAGAAAACCTCATCTGAGCCAGAGGCTTCCAGATCAGATTCTCGCAACAGCTTTTGATTATCAACACGCACAAGAATCGGCAAGTCGGTCTGTTCTTTCATGAACGCCGGCTTGTACAGCTTTTCATCGATGATGACATTAACGAATGACATCGCCAGATAGGGATCGCTGCCTTGCTTAATGGGCATCCACAGATCGGCATGAATAGAGCTGGGGTTCATGTCGGGTGCGGTAGAAACAATGCGCGCACCGTTATGCTGTGCTTCCCATATGTAATGCGCATCCGGAATCCGGGTGGCGTTGGGGTTAATCATGCCCAGCATGATGTAATCGGCATCAAACCAGGCATCAGACGTAAAGCTTTCAAGCGGATTACCGTAGGCCAGATGCGCGCCGGTATTAAGGTCGCCCACAGTGGTGAAACCATCAAGCTGAATGCCGCCAACCAGCGAGGCAAAGCGGTTGGGACCAGACTGGCGCACCATAGACTGGTTGCCAGACCCTTGGTGCGTCTTGAGCTTTCCAGGGCCGTACTTTTCGAAGATGTCGATGATCTTGTCAGCGATCTCTTCCGTTGCCTGATCCCACGAAATGCGCTGCCACTTTCCTGCACCACGTTCGCCTGCGCGCTTGAGCGGATAGCGAATGCGGTCTGCTTCGTACATAGAGGTAGAGTGGATTGCGCCCTTTTGGCACCCTCGCGGGTTGGCATCTGGCACCTTTGCGTTAACGGCCGGGTACTTGGCGATCTGCTCTTCACGTATCACGATGCCGTCTTTGACGAACACATCAAATGCACAGTTACCCATGCAGTTAATACAGTGCGCAGCGTGGCCTACCTTGTCCCATGTCCATTCGTTGCGATAGAGGTCTTCCCAGCTGCGGTAGGGGTAGTCCTGATGCAGGGTGTCTCCAATAGGCTCGAGACGGTTAAGCGCCCAGGCGTTGCTGCTGCTAATAACGCCCGTCCCGGCTGCGCCCAAACCCTTTAAAAAACTGCGACGATTCAGTTGCACCATGTCTTGCATCCTTTACTGGGTAACCTGCAGTTCAACGCGAACCGTTCAGGCTCGAGTAGATGGCTGTTTCCAAAGGCTGACTGGCACGTTAGGCAAGAAAATAACTCAGCCTGGCTCAGAACGCGGTTGCATCGACGTTAACGCCAACTTCAGGCGCGTTCCAACGTCGCCTCATCCTAGGCCATTTTCAGGCAGTCAACAACAGAGCAACGATAGGACGAGCGAGAAGAGGCTGGGTTGATGTACATCAAGCTTGCAGCGGCTTCTCGTTAAAGATACAAGTTGAGAGGTCCTTCCTCGTCGTTCGGGGTTCGGGACAGTAGTTCGCAGCGAAGACAATAGACTCGTTGCTTTCCTCCAGTTAAGAACGCTATGACACCATCAGGCGGGAAAGTTCTTGAATAATGAATAACCCACAGCCCGGCCTATGCCGCGCCGTAAACCCTCCAGGCGCAGTGCCTGTCCGAGGGTAATATTGGCAAGATTTACATCAGCACCAAAATCATCAATCAGGGTCGCGTGCTGGCTGGGAAATCGATACGGATCTGCCTCGATCAGGATACGATTGAACCAAGAACTCGCCTTGAGCGCTTGTATTTCATCCGCAGAAGTGGCGGCCAACAAATCCAGTTCCGATTGTTCGAGAGTGATATGTTCAATGCCAAGTTCGGTCATGTCGTCTACGATAGAGCTCAATTCGTCGAGCTTCATGGGGGCCTCGGGATCTTTGGCCCCGAATTCATAAACGACCTGTATTCCTTTGCGTTGCAGGCTGCCAATAGCATGCATCCGTTCATCGCGACTCAATGTGACGCAATTTTCAGAGACCTCCAGCGCGTCGAGTCCAAGGCTGCGAAGGAGACGCGCCATGCCGTCAAGTTCGTTGCGTCGCCAAGCATATTCGAACAGAATTCCTCCTGCGTAAACGGAGACGCCAAAGTCCTTATAACAACGAATAGCTTTCTGCATGGTCGGGGCAGGCACGAGCAGAGTATTTAGGGCAAAAATTTTTGCATAATCAATAAAGTCTGCCGCACACTCAAGGGCATTACGTATGCCTGACTCACTACCTCCCCAGCCGAAGGTGTCTGGGCCAAAATCGATGATTGAAGTTATACCGCGCTTGCGTGGCTTGACTTCACGCAACGGCAAAGTCAACAGTGCGCCTTCTTCGATTGGAGTATTTATAGTTGGTCTTGCGGGATTCATTTTTTTTCCTTTGTATTCTGCGGCTGATGTGTCTGATCGAAAAAGCCGAATGTAGCCTGTTGTGTCCGGTGGTTTTCTATAAAGGCCAGTGCTCTATCTACCGCCTGCGGTGCCAGTCCGATATAGGTACGATGATCGAGCAACTCAATAATCTGTGCATCACTCAGGTGTCGCGAAATTTCAGGGCTGTCCAGAAGTACCTGTTTGAAAGCGACATGGCGGTCCCGACTCTGATTGGCCGCTTCGCGTACCAAGGTATGGGCCTTATGTTTTCCAATCGAACCGCCCAACGCGAACATGACGCGCTCGGCCATGATGAGGCCGTCAGTCCGACACAAATTTCGTTCCATATTCTCGGGGTTGACGATAAGGCCGCCCAGCAAATCTTCAGCAGCGCAAAGCAACTTGTCCATGTGAAGGGCAATATTTTCGAGCGAACTGTCATTGCTAATCTGATCCCGCTCGTAGATCGAGACCATCCAGTCTAAGAGCACACCTGATTCATGACAGATCTGACGGGACAGACCAATGATGGCGGTTGCTTTCCTAGGGTTAGATTTGTGCGGCATGGTACTGGAACCGACCTCCTGATTACCTTCGTCCAGCTCACCGAAATCGTCGCCTTGAAGTAGAAAAACATCCTGAGCAAAACGTGCCATGCTTTTGGATGTGATGGCGATGAGACAACCCCATTCCGCGTGCTTGTCACGGGTTCCCTTCCAGTCTGCAGGCTCTGGAGCCTCTAGGCCCAACTCGGCCATTGTCTGAGCCTCAACGTCGAAGCCACAATTGCCCAGCGCCGCATAAGTACCGACAGCGCCTGCCAGCACGCCAGTGTTCGTCCGCCTCAACCAGCCTTGTATGCGTTCAATATTGCGACGATTCTCCAGCATCCAGGTCGATGTTTTTAGACCGAAAGTAATCGGCAAAGCATGCCGCCCGACCGTTCGGCCCATCATAGGCGTAGCGCGATATGTTTCGCAAAGCCGCATAAGAATGGCCTCAATCCGCAGCATCTGCGCGAGAAAGCGTTCCATGGCTCGTCGCATCTGGATAATTTGCGTCGTCAACCTTATATCAGGCGTGGTTGCTCCAAAGTGCAAATAAGCGGCAGCATCATCGCCAAGCGCAACCGACCAGGTTGTGAGCAAAGCCACCAGCTGATGACCGACGCACTCAGCATTCTTTCGTATTTCTGGTTCGGGTGCAAAGTTCGGATGGGCTTTTGCGTTAATTGCGTCAGCCGCGGCCTGAGGAATAATGCCTTGAGCTGCCTGTGCACGCGCGAGGGCAGCCTCGATCTCCATAATTATGGCGACGGTCGCGCGTTCTCCAAAAATATCATTCATGGCGATCAGTCTTTTGGTAAATCCAGCTTTTTGACAACCTCTGCCCAGCCTTGTTGCTGCTGAATCATCCAGCGGCCAAATGGCGTGGGGTCCTCTGTCACAGGTTTAAAACCGATTTCCGTAAGGTTTCTCTGAACCTCTTCATCAGAGAGAAACTGAGTGATGGCCTGCTGCAAGCGCTTCGTGATTTCAGGCGCTATGTCTTTTAAGCCGACGAGGCCAATCCATAACTCGACGTTGAAGTCTCCGTAACCAGCCTCACTGAAGGTAGGTACATCCGGTGCCTGGCTATTCCGTGTTTCGCCTGTCTGTGCGAGCGCGAGAAGCTGACCACTGCGAAGTTGGCTTAGCACAGGGGCCAACCCGATAAAGCCCACGTCTACACGGCCCGACACCATATCAACGATAGACTGGCCACCGCCCTTATAAGGAATATGCTGCATATCGATACCAGTTTGCTGTTTGAACAATTCGCCAGCCAAATGATGCACTGAGCCTGTACTTGAAGCTGCATAAGACAACTCGCCAGGTTTCGATTTAGCCAGCTCGACGAGCTCTCGCACTGACGAAGCGGGGACTTTCGGATTAACTACGAGTACCTCCGGCGAGGTCGCGATCTTTGCCACGGGAGCGAAGTCAGTCATCTTCCACTGCAACGACTCCTTAAGGATCGGTTGAATAGGGATTGAGTCTGTGATCAGCGCAAACGTATATCCGTCCGGCTTTGAGCGAGCGAGCTCATTCATGCCCACTGCACCTGCAGCACCACCCCGATTCTCGACAATAAAGGTCTGTTTGAGGATTTTGCCCAGCTGGTCTGCGACGATGCGGCCGACGATATCCGTCGCCCCTCCCGGTGCGAACGGCACGATCAGAGTTACGGGCCTTTCTGGCCACTGTGCCGCCTGTACCGAGGTAAGACTAAACCCCAACGTTAAGGCCAACGCAATGGAAGCGGTTGTAAATCGTCTGCGATTCATGAAGGTGTCTCCTCGTATTAAGAATATGGACTAAGTATGCCCATGTCAGCTATAAGTGAAAAATAGAAACATACACTCATGTGATAACTACTGGCTCTCACAATGGACCAATTCTCTTCATTTCGGATTTCCCAACTCAGATTTCGCAATCTGCGCCTGCTGCAACTAATTCAAGAATGCGGGTCGGTACGCAAGGCAGCTGAACGACTGCATGTCACGCAACCAGCGGCTAGCGCCATGCTGCGCGAGATTGAGCAGGCACTAGGACTCACGTTATTCGTGAGGTCGCGCAGTGGAATGACTCCAACGCCAGCGGTCAAGACCTTGCTTCGTCGCGTTCAAGTCATAGGCAACGAGCTTAGCGCGATCGAGGCGGAGGCAATCGCACTGGCTACCCGTTCGCGTGAACTCTTTCGCGTTGGTGTACTGCCCCGCAGTATGCAAAACATCATGCCTGGCGTCTTGGCGCGCGTAGTGCAGCAGAACAAGGGCGTGGAGATATCGCTGACCGAGGCCACCTCTGACGTACTGCTTGACGCGTTAGCCAGAGGCGAACTGGATTGCGTAGTGGGCCGACTTACTACCCGTGAAGGCAGACAATCAGCAGGAGGCAATCCTTTTCTGCTGGAAACACTTTATGAAGAAGGAATGTGCGTCGTGGTTGCCAGGGAGCACCTTTTGGCAAAACGCAAAAAGCTCACGCTGACCGATCTCTCAAACTGCAATTGGGTTTTGCCTCCACCAGGGTCCGTAACCCGCAATTTATTGGTCGATGAGTTCCTCCATGCGGGTTTGATGCCGCCTTCACCCGTCATCCAGTCGTCCAGCTTTCTATCGAACTTGAGCTTGGTGGAACAAGGTGGTTTGGTGACCATATCGCCCATCTCTGCCGCGCGAAAATATCAACAGTTTCGAGGTATAAAAATTCTTAACATTACGTTAAGTATGCCATTGCCGCCAATATCATTGATCTGGGGCCAAACCAGAGCAATGGAAGGCACCTTGCAGATAATACGGGACGAACTTCGCATTCAGGTGCAGTAGATTCGCTCTATCAACTTGTCTTAATCTCCTTGACGACTCAGCGACGCCCGCATACCCCCTACGTGATTCTCTAGACGTCGAATCTTGACCGCTCCGTGCGTAATTCTCCAACCTTACAAACTAAGTCAGATATAGTTGAAATCAACAAATTTCAACGCTGGCCATGCCGCAACTGATGCACTCAGCGTTGAAACTTGTATAGATTACGCATTTCGGAGACCTGCTAACTGGGCACAGCGAAACAAGCGTATGTTTACGATGCAACAACGTAGTTAAGTTCACCCTCCCTCAACTGGCCAGCAGCCCTTGCCTCAGCCAGCTCTTTCAGCACTTGTGCACGGGGCACCTCTGAAGCCGGGCCTGCCGCAGGAATATGATTATCCGACTCGCCCTGCCAAATCAGACCTGCGGCCCTGGCAGATTGAAACGCCTGAACCACCTCGGCCCGGGTTTTGGGATGCTGGAACGGCACAATGGTAGAGTCAGGCTGTTCCACCTCATCGTTAAACTGATATTGAGACGTCGGCATGTCTTGCTGAATGCCGTGTGCGTATGCGCCGCCCGCAAGAAGAATGCTCGTGGCGAAGATGATGGTTTTAACTGCTTTCATGATGTACTCCCGTTGGGATGAGCCATGTAGCGCTCAGAATTTCAGTGATGTGGTCAGTGTTTGCAAGACACCCCATAAGACAAATTCTAGGCACGCATTTAACGGAGCGGTAGGCACGCAAAGGGTGCCATCGTGTTGCCTTGAAGGCACCAATAAGCACGTGTTGAAAGCATCCGCGCGAGCCTGTGTCGCATCTCTCTTGCGTCGATCCACGGCAAAGCGCTGTTGCGTTTTTTGGCCTCTGAGCAATGATTCTCGATATAACAGTCATACCCATACATCGCCGGAATGGCGGAAACGACTAGAGATCCATGCGGATACGCATCATCATCCGCGACGCTCTCAGCACGGGTGCCTGAACGCGAAGACCTCTCAGGAATCAAGAGACCGTTGAGCGACGATATGGCACCCATGGAAGAAGATGACGGCAGGATAATCCATTTTTTCCGCATCCGCGCTTGGCGGAAGATATAACCCTATAAAACAAATCCGCTGACGGTGTCACGCATTGAGGCTTCCATGCATCTAATCTTGTATAAAAACCTCGGCGTGTACTGCAATGTCTAATAATCTTCTTCAACACATTCCCTCCGGCGCGCCCGACGCCCTCGCCGGCAGTTTTGTCACCAGCTATGCGGGCGTGGTCGCCTTTCTGGCTGTCGCCGACGAGGGCAGCTTTTCCAGGGCGAGTGATCGTCTTGGCATAGGCCGCTCTGCCGTCAGCCGCAGCGTGCAAAAGCTGGAGACGCAACTGGATGCACGCCTGTTTCACCGAACCACGCGAAGTACCTCGCTGACGCGAGAAGGCGAACTGTTTTATAAAAACTGCCAGCCGGGCGTAAAGCGTATTGTTCACGCCCTGGAAGACATGCGCGAGCTGCGCGATGGGCCACCACACGGCCATCTATGTCTGCATGCGACGCCAGGCTTTGGCCGCAAGGTGATCGGCCCACTTCTGCAGGGCTTTCATGCGCAATTTCCGGACATCACCCTGGAACTCTTGCTAGACGACCGACGGGCGGACTTCACGGCAGATCGCATCGATATCTCTTTTCGTGATGGCCAGATGGAAGACAGCGACATCGTAGCGCGACAACTGATCCCCATGCGGCAGGTTGTATGTGCATCGCCGCTATACGCAAAGACCACAGGCTTGCCGCGTCACATTGATGATTTGAACGCGCACCATTGCATCAACTTTCGGACACCGTCGGGACGCATCAGGGACTGGGAGTTCAAGGTGGGTGGCATCGAACAAAAACACCCGTTGTCAGGCCAATATATCTTTAATGATCTTGACCTGGTGCTGCAAGCCGTGCTGCAGGGTCAGGGTCTGGCACAACTGCCCGACTACCTGGTGAGCGATTTATGCAAAACCCAGCAGCTGCTTACCTGCCTGGATCAGTATGCACCCGATACTGGCGGCCACTATCTGTGTTATTTAAGCCGCAAACAGCTTCCTGCCAGAATCCGCGTATTTATTGACTATATTATCGAACAAACACGAACGATGAATCTGCAATGCCTTGCCGCGCAGGCTCAAAACTTTTACGCGTCGTTACCTCTGGAGCTGCAAATAAATTAAAGGCATGGCACGCTATTTGCCTGCTGTTACGGCGTGTGTACTGAAACAACGTGCGCCTGGCGAGATGGCGCAACAAAAGAACAAGCTCATGGCACGAGACAACCAAACGCACCCTGTGTGCAGGGGCTAACACTCGCTCTAAAGCAACTGCCAAGTAGGCGAGATCCGCGTCTCATACTTAACTGCATTAAATGGTGGCCCCTATGTTTCTGACCCCCAAACAGTTTTTTAATCTCGCAAAGTGCTCCTACAAGGCATGGAGCGACGACTACGCCTCGAGCATGGGCGCAGCCATCGCGTTCTACACCGTATTTTCCATAGCGCCTTTGTTAATCATCGTCATCGCCGTGGCAGGTTTCATCTGGGGCCAGGATGCCGTGCGCGGAGAAGTCATCCAGCAGCTGGGAGGCCTGGTCGGTCAGGACGGCGCCGAGAGCGTGCAGGCGCTCATTCGCAGTGCAGACAAGCCCACCCAGGGCATTACCGCGACCATTATCAGCGTCATCATCTTGATCGTAGGGGCCACACGCGTCTTTGCCGAATTGCAGAGCGCACTTGACCGCATATGGCAAGTGCCGGCGTCGGTTAAGGTCGGCGGCTGGTGGCGCATGCTGCGCGCAAGATTGCTTTCATTGGGGCTGGTGCTGGGCCTTGGTTTTCTGCTTCTGGTGTCCCTGGCCGTAAGCACAGGCTTGGCGGCATTGGGTAATACCATGGTCGGGCTGTTCCCTGGCTGGGAGGTGCTGATGCAAGGCCTGAATGCACTCGCCTCACTTTTTATTTCAACCATACTCTTCGCGCTGATCTTCAAATATATGCCTCAGGCCTCAATCGCCTGGCGCGATGTCTTTATTGGCGCACTCGTCACGGCGGTTTTATTTGAGATTGGCAAGGTGCTGATCGGCCTGTATGTGGGCAAGAGCGCCACCATTTCATCACTAACTGCCGCCGGCTCACTCGTCGTGGTTTTGATCTGGGTTTACTACGCCGCGCAGGTGTTCTTGTTGGGCGCCGAGTTCACGTGGTTTTATGCGAACCATCATGGTTCGCGGCGTGATGTGTCTGGGCAAGGGCGTGAGAACGCTCAGGTTGGCGGCGACATTGATCAGAAGTGAATCTTGCCCCAATGCCATGCGGCGAGTCGTCGCATGGCAAATACTGACATTCGCCTCTCTGAATACAACACCCAGTTTGTCCCTATGGACAACCAAGGTATATAGCCATCATGCAGGCACCGCCACCTTCAAGCCTTAAGCAGTGTGTTGCTGCATAAACGCAATTGAACGATCTTCTGCCATCTTGGCAGCCGCTTCATCGGCATGCACACCGCCTGGTCGGGCGAAAGCATGATCACAATCTGCATACACGTGTGCTTCCCAACCCGGCCTGCCTTTAATTGCATCAAGAATCGTTTCGCGCACGGGTTCCGGCACGTAGGCATCAAGCGCAGCGATATGCAACAGCGTAGGAACCGCTGAAGCAGGCGTCGCAGGAATAAGCTGCTGCAACCCCACACCGTAATAGCTCACTGCACAGTTGATGCCGGCATCGGCGGCCATGCGAACCACAAGCCGACCGCCCCAGCAGTAACCCAGGCCAGCAATACGGTTGTTACCGATTTTATGAGACAGCCAGGTGCGCGCCACCTCCAGGTCGGAGACGGTTAAATCTTCGTCCATGCTTTGCATGAACTCAACACCACGCGCAAAATCTTCGGGGTTGGACGGTTCCAGTTCGACACCGGCCTCTTTGCGCCAGAACAGATCTGGGCATATAACGTTATAGCCAAGACTGGCCCAACGCTCAGCGGCGGTGCGCATGGCGGCGTTAATGCCGAAGATCTCCTGCACCAGCACGATACCGGGTGCGTTTATGGTGGACGCTTCGACGAAGTAGGCGTCAAACTCTTTGCCTTCTTTACTAATCAGGGTGACGTGACTCATATCCTTAACTCCTTGTGTTGTAGGCACGTAAGGCAATGCCAACGGTTATCGGCATCACGATGACGTTGTCGAGATAGCTCTCGGCAAGCCGCTTATAGTCGGACAAACACTAAGACTGATGCACCTTGCGCAACTGGCGCACAATGCGCTCATTCATCATTTCAGGTGTGCCATCGGTATAACAAAACGCCTTGGCCCAGGTAAGCATGCGGTCCAACCCGGCCTGTGGTGTCAGGCCATGAGCACCCATGGCCTGCATGCAGGTTGATATCGCCTGAAGCGTGTGATCGTTGGCATATTTTTTTGCCATGGCTGCGATACCCTGCGCATCTTGCCCGGCATCAATGACCTGCGCACCGGCATAGGCAAGCAAACGCATGGCCTCCAAATGTGTCGCCACACCGGCAAGCGACCAGCTTAATCCCTGAAACGCCATCACTGGTTTGCCAAACGCCTGCCTTGATTCACTATAGCCGCAAGCCGTGCTCAATGCGGTATCGAGCATGGCAGCATTTATGGCGGCCACATGTACCCGTGCCTGGTTCACCCCGCGCATCGCAGCATAAAAGCCGTCACCGGGCGGGTACAGCAGCCGCTCTTCGGGGATAAAGCAGTCAGTCAGACCAAACTCACCTACCCCCATGCCCTCAGTGCCAGCTACTGTGCAGGCAGGCCCGCGCTTAAACCCCGGGTCGTCTGCAAAGACAATAAACCCGCCCACCCCTTTGGCACCCGCAGTGACATCAGTTTGTGCATAAACAAGAAACACATCAGCCAGGCTGGCATTGGTTATCCAGGCCTTTGCGCCATTGAGCAGCCAGCCATTGTCGTGCGGCACAGCTGTGGTCTGCAGGGCGGTAAAGTCACTGCCAGACTGGGGTTCGGTCATGGCGGTGCAGCCTATGTGTTCCCCCGCCAGCATCAGGGGCACCAGACTGTCTCGCAAAGCAGGCTGCCCCGAGTGTGCAACCCGCGAAACAATGTTGTGATGGTTGACCAATGAGAACGCAAACCCGGCATGGTGGCGCGCCAACTCTTCGCACACCCTCATTCTGGTAGAGAAAGACGCCGAGGCGCCCCCCATTTGTACCGGCACTTCAATACCGGCCAGCCCCTCATGACAAGCACGGCTTAGCAGTTGCCGGTGTTCGTCACTGTTAGCGAGCGTCGCTTGCGGCAATTGCCGGGCCGCAAAATCACGCGCCTTGATAATGAGCGTTTGCTCGGATGATGTCAGTGCCGCGTCGAAGCGTTCACACGTCTGCATGTCAGGCCGCCAGATCGA
The DNA here is from genome assembly GCF_008369125.1 of Pusillimonas sp. ANT_WB101. Classification (NCBI taxonomy): domain Bacteria; kingdom Pseudomonadati; phylum Pseudomonadota; class Betaproteobacteria; order Burkholderiales; family Alcaligenaceae; genus Pusillimonas; species Pusillimonas sp. ANT_WB101. The sequence continues at coordinate 463,425 of NZ_VOAY01000003.1, forward strand.
CGATGAGGCGTCCCTTTACCTGGCCCTCCAGCAGTTTATGGGCGGCATCCACGCACTCTTCGAGCGATAGCGTATGCGTGATCGCCGATAGCATGGCCGTATCTGCTTCCTGTGCGAGGCAATTCCATGCCTGCGTGCGCAAGGCTTCAGGCGCATAAACGCTGTCGATACCGACCAAGGCAATGCCTCGCAAAATAAACGGGGCAACCGTAGCAGAAAAATCTAGCCCTTGCGCCAGACCACATGCGGTCACTGTGCCGCCGTAGCGCGTCTGTGCACACACATTGGCAAGGGTATGGCTGCCGACGCAATCTATGGCACCCGCCCAATGTTCTTTCTGCAAGGGCTTGCCTTTTTCAGACAGCTCGGCTCTGTCGATAACGGTGTGCGCACCCAGCGACTTCAGACGTTCGGCCTCTGACATACGGCCTGTTGACGCATGCACCTCGTAGCCACGTTTGGCCAATAACGCCACAGAAAAACTGCCCACACCGCCATTGGCTCCGGTAACCAATACTGGGCCGTCGCCTGGCTTTACCGCCTGGCGCTCAAGCGCAAGTACCGACAACATGGCGGTATAACCAGCCGTACCTATGCCCATGGCATTCTTTGCGCTCAAGGCCTGTGGCCTGCGCGTCAGCCAGGCGGCTGGAACGCGTGCACGTTGTGCCAAACCACCCCAATGCAGCTCGCCCATGCCATGGCCATTGACGATGACCTCGCTTCCTTCAGGAAAGTTGGCATCGCTACTGTGCACGACGGTTCCGGCCAGATCAATGCCAGGCACCATGGGCCATTTTCTGACGACGGGGCTACGCCCGGTGATAGCCAGACCATCTTTGTAATTGAGCGTGGAATAAGCAACCTGAATTTCCACCTCACCTTCGGGCAAGTCAGCCGGATCGACCTGCTCTATGCCTGCAAGGGTTGATCCATCTTCTGCTTTACGCAACATAATTGCTTTGAACACGATCGAAATCTCCTGAACCAAACTAGTCTGAGTATTGAATAAAAAATTTCTATGAGGCCAGGCTGACAAAAAAACAGCTGGCAAACAGGTGCATGGGTTGTGAGCAGCCTAGACCAGTCTATTAGTAGGGTCAAGCAAGGCCAGCGTATCACTTCGCCGCATTCACCATCACTCAAATCTGGCTTACACACTGTGCTCAGGGCCACCCGGTATCATAGGGCAGTCCATCACATCATCAATGCGTCTAAATTCATGAATACACAGCACTCGCCCACATCACGAAAAATTGCCCTCATTGGTTTCGGCTCCATCGCCCAAGACGTCTGGGCCGGCCTGGAGCAATTCGATCCACTTCCCACCGACTGGGCGGTCGTTTTGCGCCCCACAAGCAGTCGCCGTAGCGAAGTCCCACAAACCATAACAACGCTCGGCACATTGGATGAGCTGCTGGCCTGGAAGCCAACCCTCGTCATTGAAGCGGCCAGTCAGGGGGCAGCATGTGAGCATGTTCCTGCGCTTCTTGAGCATGGTATTGACGTGTTGATGACCTCGGTCGGCGCACTGGCCGACAGTGCAACCTACATGGCCATGGTTGACGCGGCCCGCAAAGGCCAAAGCCGGTTGATTATTCCTGCGGGTGCTGTCGCATCACTCGATTATCTGGGCGCCCTGGGCAATATCGCGTCTGTCAGCGTGGAATATGAATCACGCAAGCCTGTGGCCGCATGGCGCGAAGAGCTACGTGCACTTGGCATAGACCCCGACACGCTGAATGAAGAAGTTGAACTGTTTGCAGGCAGCGCCAACGAGGCCGCCCTGCGCTACCCCAAAAACCTGAACGTTGCGGCCACGCTCGCACTCGCTGGTGTAGGCATGGCACAAACACGGGTACGCGTGGTTGTTGATCCGCGCGCAGCAGGCAACCAGCATCGCGTCAAGGTACAGAGCGCATTGGGCACACTGGAAACCACACTGGTCAACAACCCCTCACCAGGCAACCCGAAAACATCCTGGATTGTGTCGCAAAGCGTTATTCATGCGGTCAGGCGCCAGTTTGCTACGGTGCTTATTGGCGGGTAAAAAACGTGCGACCTCGTGTTGTTTGCAGTTGGCGTCCGTGCCATGGCGAATCTGCACCGGGTCGATATTGATATTCGAGCGAAGAGCGATCGCTAATAACTGACACCCATAACGTCATAAGGTTATCTTCGTTCCATAAACACCGGTTGGCTCATTAGAATCTGTATACCGATGCTTCCCTTGTTGAGGCGTCCAACCTATAGGTCTTTCAATGAGCCGTCTTACCATCCACACTGCCGACTCGGCCCCTCAAGAATCTCAGCAGCGTGTTGCCGGTGCCCTCAAGGCTAACGGCTTCTTGCCCAACCTCATCGGCGTGCTGGCCAATGCCCCCGCTGCACTCGAAACCTACCAGGTGGTTGGCGCCATCAACGGCAGCACAAGCCTGACACCCGCAGAGCGTGAGGTGGTTCAGATTACCGCCGCCACGCTAAATGATTGCGGTTTCTGCGTCGCCGGCCACACCAAACTGGCACTCAAAAAACTGCACATGCCTGAAGATGTAGTGGACGCGTTGCGCTCGACCGAAGCGCTTAGCGACCCTAAACTCGATGCACTCGCCCGGTTTACCGTGGCCATTATTCAAAAGAAAGGCCAGGCGTCTGATGAAGAGCTGGCCGCATTTCGTGCTGCTGGCTACAACGACCAGCAGGCGCTGGAAGTTGTGCTGGGCGTGAGCCTGGCCACGCTGTGCAATTACGCAAACGGCCTGGCCCAAACACCCATCAACCCCGAGTTGCAGCCCTTTGCCAACGCCGACCTGAAAGCCTTCGCCTGAGGGCGACTGCCCAAGCCCGACGGCCCTTTACCTGCATACACGCAAGGAAAACGCAGTGAGCAATAAAGCCCAGGCCACCGGCCTACTTGATTCCGTTATAGCGCTGGTCAAGACCGATCTGGCTCCGCTGGCTAGCGCCATTGATCAGCAAGGCGTCTACCCGGCAGACTTTCTGCACAAGCTGGGTGCCCTGGGCGGTTTTGGCGCCACCGCGCCTGCCGAGCTCGACGGCTCTGGTCTGGGCCTGGCCACGCAAAATGACATCATTACGCAAGTAGGCCAAGAGTGCGGCTCTACCGCCTTTCTGGTGTGGTGCCAAACCGCCTGCGTCGGCTATCTGCTGCATACATCCAACCTAACCGCACGCACACGTTATCTGCGTGCAGTGGCCAGTGGTGAAAAATTATCCGGCACCGGCATGTCCAACGCCGTAAAGCACCTGGCAGGCATTGAACGCATACACCTGAACGCCAGGCGTGACGGCGATGACTACATCGTTACCGGGTCGCTGCCCTGGGTTTCCAACGTGGGGGAAGAACATCTCGCCATGGTGGCTGCTGCTGTGGAAGACGGCGGGTATGTCATGCTCGTGGTGCATGGCAATGCCGAAGGGGTCAGCCTGCATCCATGCCCTGAGTTTGCAGGGCTGGAAGGCACCCAAACGCTGAACATTCGCCTGAAGAATGCGCGCATCGACGCTGGCGATGTCCTTGCACACCCAGACCAGTTTAACCACTACCTGTCGCGCATCAAGCCAGGCTTTGTACTTAGCCAGACAGGCATGGGCTTTGGCGTAATCCAGGCTTCACTCAAAACAATACGTGAAAGCAATGCCGCGACCGCTCACGTAAACCAGTATCTGGATGATCAGGGCGACGACCTCTCCCACGCCCTGCAGCAATTGCACGAACAGGCACACACACTGGCCGCGCAGGCCGACGTCGGACGGGCTGCTGTTCTTGATGTGTTGAAACTGCGGGCAGCCACGTCTGAGCTCACACTGCGCGCTGCCAATTCGGCAATTTTGCATGCGGGTGCCAAAGGCTTTTTAATGCGCCATCCGGCCCAGCGCAGGCTACGCGAAGCGGTGTTTGTTGCGATTGTCACGCCCGCACTCAAGCACCTGCGCAAAGAAATCGCCGCTCTCGAAGCAGACCACTTGCAGACTGAGGCGGCCTGATGCAGCAATGGATGTGCAGCCCTTGCGGCCTGATCTACGATGAGGTCACAGGCATGCCCGAAGAAGGCATTGCGCCAGGCACCCGTTTTGAAGACATCCCCGATGACTGGGTATGCCCCGACTGCGGGGTCAGCAAGACCGAGTTTTTCTTGATACCGGCGTAACCATGACCACGCCAAAAATTTCACAGACCCGGGCTGTACTCGAGGCCCGGCATATCCAGCTAAGCTATCTTCGTTCGGGTGAAGCACCCAACATCGTGTTGCGCGACTTTTCCATACACCTGGCCGCAGGAGAGGTTGTTGCCATTTTGGGGCCAAGCGGTGTGGGCAAATCGTCGTTGCTGCGGGTGCTTGCAGGCTTGCAAACGCCTGATCAAGGCACCGTACGTATACAGGGCGAAATGTTGCATGGGCCCCACCCCAGATCCAGCTTTGTGTTTCAGGACCCAAGCCTGCTTCCCTGGCTGACGCTGGAAGAAAACATAGGGTTTGGCCTGGATTTCAAACATCAGCCTCTTATCGAAAAAACCCAGAAGCAGGCCCGCGTGCAGGCAGCCATAGAAGAAGTGGGCCTGGTTGGCGCAAATACACGTTACCCCTCTGAGTTATCGGGTGGCATGGCACAGCGCACCGCGCTGGCTCGCAGCCTGGCCCGCAGGCCCGAAATTCTGCTGCTGGACGAACCCTTTAGCGCGCTCGATGAGCTTACCCGCAGTGATATGCAGCAGTTGCTCAGACAGATCATCGACAAGCATGAGGCCGCCGCCATCCTGGTTACCCACGATATTGACGAAGCGCTGGTTCTGGCCGACCGTATTCTGCTGATCGGCGACTACCCCGGAAGACTGATCGGCGAATGGCAGATCCAGCAGCCTTACCCACGTGATCTGATCGACCCGGCGCTTACCCAGATCCGCATCGAGATCATGAAGTTACTGAGAACACATCGGCGTGGCGCATCGCGTGTGCACAACACCGATGCCGGGCAACAGCTCGCCACAATGGCCTGAGGGCCGCTCTTTATATTTGCAAGGAACCGCAATGACCACGCCCAGTTCAACAGGCAACCATTCTGACGCAAGACGCCAGTTTCTCAAGCTCTCGAGCCTGTTTAGCGTCATGGGTGCCCTGCCGCTGCTGCAAATGCATAATGCAGCGCGCGCTGCTGAACCGAACGCGCCACTGCGCATAGGCTACTTGCCCATCACCGACGCGACACCACTGCTCGTGGCACATCACAACAATATTTTCCAGGACCAGGGGCTGCAAGTAGAAAAGCCACGACTGTTCCGCAGTTGGGCACAGTTGGTCGAAGCCTTTCTTGCGGGGCAAGTAAACGCTGTTCACCTGCTCTCGCCCATGACAATATGGGCCCGCTATGGCAGCAAGTCGGGCGCCAAGGTCGTGGCATGGAACCATATGTCGGGGTCAGGGCTAACCGTGCAGCCTCAGATAAACAGCCTTACCGACCTGGGCGGCACAACCGTCGCCATCCCTTTTTGGTATTCACTGCACAACGTCGTGCTGCAACATCTGCTCAAAAGCCAGGGCCTCGAGCCTGTAAGCGACGGCGACCCGGGGCCGAAACAGGTAAAGCTAGTAGTGATGGCGCCATCCGACATGGTGCCGGCGCTGGCAAGTAAGCAGATTTCAGGATACATCGTTGCCGAGCCTTTCAACGCCAATGCAGAAGCCCTGAAAATCGGCAAACTGCTGCGTTTCACGGGCGATGTCTGGAAAGACCACGCCTGTTGCGTGGTGCTCATGCACGAGCAAGACATAAACCAACGCCCTGACTGGACACAAAAAGTGGTGAGCAGCATTGTGCAGGCACAGCTGTGGATTCAGGAAAATCGTCAAGAAACAGCAAAGATACTTTCACGCGAAAACCCTCAGAAATATACCCCGCATACGTATGAGTCGCTGGTCAACGTGCTGGACCCCGCCCGCATGGACCTGGCGCTGTATGAAGGCGCAGGTGCCATCATCAACAAAGACTGGAACGAAAAGCGCATAGACTTTCAGCCCTACCCATTTCCCAGTTATACCGAAGAACTGGTACGCAAGCTAAAGACCACCCTGGTATCAGGCCAGAATACGTTTCTGCAAAATCTGGATCCGGCATTCGTTGCCACAGACCTGGTCGACGACCGTTTCGTCAAGAAAGCAATTATCGACAACGGCGGCATGGCGGCTTTCGGCTTGCCCGAATCGTTCGTGCGTCAGGAAACCATTACGACTTAGACCATGCGCTCATCTATTGCACAACAACCTCTTCATGAACTACCACGCAGGGCCACCCAGACCAAGGTTGCCAAAGCACACACATCCAAGACCTACGCAAAAGCAGGCTACAGCCTTGCGGGCCTGTTGGTTCTGGTGGTTTTATGGAGTCTTGGCACACGCTGGCTGCAATCCAGCATTCCCCTGGCCGCACAGTTGGGGCCACAGCAAACGTTTGCCAGCCTATACGAGCTGATTACAAGCAATCAACTGACGACACATACCGTCGTCAGCCTGCAGCGCGTTCTGACAGGGCTGCTGCTCGCGCTGGTAATAGGCGTGCCCACCGGCCTGGCAGTGGGTGGCTCGCGCCTGCTGGAAAACGCCACGGGCAGCGCCTTCCAGTTCCTGCGCATGATTTCGCCGCTATCGTGGATGCCCATTGCCGTAATGGTGTTCGGTATTGGTGATGCGCCCATCTATTTTCTGCTGACCTTTGCGGCGGTGTGGCCCATCATGCTAAACACCGCAGCTGGCGTGCGCCAGCTCGACCCCAAGTGGCTGATGCTTGCACGCAGCCTTAGCGCAACGCGTTCAGAGATACTCTTTCGCATCGTCGTGCCCGGCATCCTGGGCCACATACTGACCGGCGTGCGGCTGGCCATCGGCATTATCTGGATCGTACTGGTGCCTTGCGAAATGCTCGGGGTCAGTTCAGGCCTGGGTTATTTCATACTTGATACCCGCGACAGAATGGCTTATTCAGAACTCATGGCCGTCATCGTGCTCATCGGCGCACTGGGCTTTATGCTGGACACCGTTGCGCAAAAAATTTACCAGCACTGGTCGCGCAAGCCCGGCAGCCGTTAGCGGGGCCACCCACATCCCCACCTTTGCCAGCCACATCAACTGTTGAATTGACGCCAGCATCGCCACCCGGCGTATGACTCAGTACCGACCAGATGGCCGCCTCTATCATCCGCATCGGCGACTGAAGTAGCTGTGCGATATCTGAAGCTTTCCTGAAAAGACGGTACTATCCGTGAAAACAGGAGGGTTGACGTGGTATTAGGTGCACGAATCGTATGGTTGCTGTGGCCGGCATTGCTCTGCATCGCCTCGGTGCTGGCGTACGCATTCCATTCATATCTGTTCGAGCACTATCTGCCCCGCTCCAACCCCGAAGCCATTGCCCGCTTTAGCACGATCATCGCGTTCTATTCATTTGCGTGGCTGCTGGCGCGCATCGCTGCGCTGGCCCTGGCGCCCAAGAACAAGCAAAAACGCCGAACACCCAAGCTATTGCGCGAAATGATTTCGGCCACCCTGTTCACAATTGCTACGGTCGCAACCATAGGGCTTTTCTTGGGGCAATCGGCCGGTGGCGTGCTGGCGAGTTCAGGGCTGATTATTGCAATTTTGGGTTTTGCCATTCGCAACGTGCTGGCAGACGTGCTGTCGGGAATTGCCATTGGCGTTGAAGCACCCTTTCGCATTGGCGACTGGGTTGAGTTTGACTCAACAACTCAGGGGCGTGTGACCGAAATTGGGTGGCGCACCACGCGTATTTTGACGCCTAACGATACCTACATGATTTTGCCCAACAGCCAGATCTCGCGCCAGATGCTCACCAACTACAGTGCGCCCCGCAAGCATTTTCAGGCTGATCTAGAAATCATACTGGGGCATGATATTTCTATTGCAGAAGGCAAGCAGTTGCTGTTTGATGCCGCCATGTCTACAACCCCCAAAGACGAACTCGGCTCTTGGCAAAAGCCTCTGGTACGCGCTACCGCTTATGCCGTCGAGGGTGTCACCTACACCATCAAATACTGGGTGCCACGGTTTTCTGACAGCATAAATTGCAAAGACGCCATGCTGGTTGCCATCGACAATGCCATACGCGAGAAAGGTCTGACACCACCTGTTAGCCGTGCCAAGCTCATGATTAACAAAGCGCTAAAAGGTTCTGATGAGCAGAATACGTAAAACCGAGGGTTTGAAATCACGCGTTTGATAGGCAGCAAGAAGGCATTGATCCCGGCATCCTTGGCCTACGGCTAAGTGGCGTGATTGTTGTCGCGACGCCACCGCACCACCCTCACATCTACCGTCACCGTCAACGAGGTCAATGCCAGCGCTGCCTTACGGCCTTCGGCGCTGGCGCGGTGTAGGTGCGGCGTCATGGCAAGCAGGTCAGTAATCTGTTCGTTACCCGTAATGGTGAGCGGATACTGAATGGTGTCGACCGCCTGTAACGAAAACCCTTGGGGTGCAGACGCTTCTGCGCTGCGAGCCGGCTTGAGCGTGGGGTAAATGATTTCACGCAACTCTCGCAGATGATCGGGCCCCGCATCTACCTGCACCAGAACACCACCTGGTTTTAGCACTCTTGAAAACTCCGGGTAAACAGGAAAGCCGAACACGCACAGCACGCGATCAATGGAGGCGTCGAGTATGGGCAGGTTGGCATTGCTACCCACCACCCAGCGAACGTGTGTGCATTGCTTGGCTGCCGCCAGAACAGCCCATTTGGAGATATCAAGCCCAACGACAGCAAGGCGCTGACGCGGGTTTAACTGGCTTGCGAGTTGGCGCAGGTAATAGCCCTCGCCGCACCCTGCGTCCAGAAGCGAGGTGGCGGCATCGAGTGGCAGGCCTTCCAACGCAGCAGCGGCGGTTGAAATGGCTACCGCGTGGTAGCCACCGGTATTTAGAAACCGCCTGCGAGCGGCGACCATTTCTTTGCTGTCACCCGGATCGCGCGAGCGCTTGTTTTGAACAGGCAGCAGATGGGTGTAGCCCTGGCTGGCAATATCAAAGCTGTGGCCCGCATTGCATCGCCACGTTTTACCGTCGCAATGCAATGCATTGCCATCCAGCGGACAGGCAAGCGCCTCAAAGGGTGTCATCATGAACACGTATCAGAAAACCGCCAGTTTATTAGGTTTTCTGACGCGATAGGGTCATGACACTAAACCCCTTGAACCACAATGGCATTTGTCGATGCGGCAATGTGTCTGAGCGCACGGGCCTGAGCATACTCAGGGGAGTCAAGCCACTGCCGGGCTATTTCAACGGACGGAAACTCCAGCATCACAATACGGCGCGGCGACCACTCTCCCTCCAGCACTTCTGGCTCGCCCCCGCGCACTACAAACTTTCCGCCGTATGCAGCGATCGAAGGCGGCACCAGTTTTTTGTATTCGTTGTACTGCTCGGCGTCGGTCACATCAACATCAAAAATGGCATAGGCAGTCATGCTCGGTTCTCCTGGTTGTGGGCAAATACGCAAACGCTCAGACAGCCTCTGGGCGCAACTTCATCATGCGCAAGGGGTTGTACTCGATGACGGTTTCGCCATGTTGGTTAATGATCTTGTTCAGTGTTCTGGCATGACCACGATGACCACTGGAGGCTTTGCGCAGTTCAATGACCTCACACTCAACATGAATGGTGTCGTCAACCAGTGTAGGCCCTTTTACATCGATTTCAGCATTAAGAAATGCCAGACCGGTATGCTGCATACTGGGTGTAAGCAAGCCCTCAGCATATGCATACACCAGGGCAGCCGGTACCGGTCGCCCCCGTATGGCCATGCCCTCACGTGCGTGCGCGTTTGCAAACAGTTCTTCGTTCAGCCAGCTGATGTTCACGAAGTTAACCAGATCAGCCTGGGTAATTGTGCGCCCAATGGTCTTGAACTTAAAACCCAGCTTTAAATCATCCCAATAAAAGCCGTACCCAATTGTGGTGATGTCTTGTGTCATGCAGTTATGCCTTTTATACAGTGTCAAAGTAAAGTCAAACCAATGCGGTGAACGGTGCGGGTCGAAACGTTAGCCGCTGTTGCTGTTGCTGTTGCTGTTGCTGTTGCTGTTGCCGTTGCCGTTGCCGTTGCCGTTGCCGTTGCCGTTGCCCAATCAGCGTATGCGTAATTGCAATCTGCTGAGACGTGCCAACTACCGACGCATGGCCAGCGCCGCCTGCTTCAGCGAAGATGATGTCCAGAACGGAGCAATCGCGATCACAACGCACACCATGGAAAACATAAAACCCGCCCGATAGCCACCGGTAACGTCGTGCAAAACCCCAGAAACCAACGACCCCGTGGCTGCGCCCATCGACATGCACGCATAGATCACGCCATAAATAGTTGCCAACCCGGCGCCGGGAAAAATTTTCGCGCACAGGCCCGATACCACGGGGCCACGAGCGCCTTGCGCGATACCAAAAAATCCAATAAACGTAACGAGCAACCAGGGCGAGGGGTTATGCGACAACCCTAGCAATGACGCAATCCCAATCAGGGTGAACACAAAGCTGCCCGCTACGGTACGTCGATACCCTATGCGATCAGCCAAAGCCCCTGATGCCATCACGCCGCCAACCGACAGCATCCCGGCCACCCCGTATGCACTGGCCGCCTGTAACGGTGCCATGCCGGTTTCAACAAGAAAGGCGATGGTCTGAACCAAAATGGTGTACATGGCCAGCCCGGTAAAACCAAACACTTGCGCCAATGACCAGAAGGCCGGCGTTCTGATGGCCGCACGCAACGTACCTTTGGCTGAGGCGGCTTCGTGTTTGCGCGCCTGCGAGAAGTCGGCAGTGTGCCCCCCGACGCCAGGCCCGGCCCATAATGCCTTCCACGGAATCAGCACAATAAACGGCAAAAGCACCAACAACACACCACCAAGAACATGGTACGCATCTCGCCACCCAACCGATACGCTCATGTACTGCGCCAGCGGAACGATTAATAGCGTGCCGCAACCCAGCCCGGCATAGGCGACGCCCAAGGCTGTTCCTGTGTTGCCACGAAACCAGCGGCTAACCAGGCTGGCCGCAGGAACCATGCCCAAAGACGCTACGCCCAGGCCGCCCGCAACGCCTACGCAAAGGTAAAACTGCCAAAGGTGGTTAAGACTGCCTGCCGTCACGTAAGCCAGCCCTAAACAGCCCAAGCCGCATGAGTAAACAACACGTGGCCCGAATCGATCAAACAGCATCCCCACAAACGGTGCGGACAAGCCCGTGGCCAGCATGTAAACAGAGTACACGCTGGATATTTCAGATCGATTCCATCCGAACTCAGCAGAGAGCGGAAGAATAAAGACAATATAGGTGTCGCCTACCCCACGACCAATGGCATTGAAAACGAAGCCAAGCAACAGTGCCAGCCCCGCCATGCGCGCATTTGAACGTTTGTGGTCGGTGTTTGCCGCGGTGAGCGTCATCGTGTTCTTTAAGGATTGACGGGAAGCCGCTTCATGAACGCCGTGCGAATACACAGACAAACGATTTCACCACGTTGATTTATGCCCTTGTGCTCGAACTCGATAATGCCTGCGTCGTTGCGCGATTTGCTTGCACGCGTCGATATCACTTTCGTCTCGACCCTAATGGTGTCGCCATGAAATACAGGATGGGGAAACCGAACGTCTGACATACCCAGATTAGCAATCGTAGTACCCAAGGTGGTGTCGCTGACGGTGAGGCCAATGACCAAACCCAGCGTAAACAGGCTGTTGACCAGACGTTGTCCAAATTCTGTTTTGGCAGCAAACTCGGCATCCAGATGTAAAGGTTGCGGGTTCATGGTCAACGTCGAGAACAGCGTGTTGTCCATTTCGGTAACCGTGCGCGTAATGGCGTGTGTAAACACATGCCCCACTTCAAATTGTTCGTAGTACAGCCCAGACATTTCATTCTCCTTGAACCAGCTCTTATGCTTCACCTACCGCCAAAGGTCATCATCAATACGATTTGGGCAGGCCAAGCACACGTTCGGCGATGTAACACAGAATAAGTTGTGGGCTGATCGGGGCGATGCGTGGAATCAGTATTTCGCGCAGATAGCGCTCTACGTGATACTCCTTGGCATAGCCGAAACCACCATGCGTCATCACCGCTGTTTCGCAGGCCTTGAAGCCCGCCTCGCCTGCCAGGTATTTGGCCGCATTCGCCTGAGCGCCCGCCGGCAGCCCTTTGTCATAAAGTGAAGCGGCGTTAAACATCATCAAGTTTGCCGCTTCAAGCGCCATCCAGCTTGCCGCAAGAGGGTGTTGAATGGCCTGATTCTTGCCAATAGGGCGTCCAAAAACAACTCGCTCATTGGCATAGTTTGTTGCACGCGCTATGGCAGCGTGACCCAGGCCAACAGCTTCAGCGGCAATCAAAATACGCTCAGCGTTCATGCCGTGCAGAATGTAGGTAAACCCTTTGCCTTCTTCACCAATACGATCCTCAACAGGCACCTTGAGACCGTCAATAAAGAGCTCGTTGGAGTCCACACATTTGCGCCCCATTTTGTCGATTTCCTGAACCCTGACAAAATCCCGATCGAGGGTGGTGTAGAAGAGGCTAAGGCCTTCAGTGTGTTTTGTGACTTCTTCCAAAGGCGTAGTTCGCGCCAGAATCAGCATTTTCTCGGCAACTTGAGCGGTAGATATCCACACTTTGGCGCCGCTCAACACGTAATGATCCCCCTGGCGTTCGGCTTTGACTTTCAGTTGTGTTGTATTGAGCCCGGTGTTGGGCTCTGTGACAGCAAAGCACGCTTTCTCAATGCCCTGAACCAGGGGTGGCAACATGCGTTGCTTTTGCTCTTCAGTGCCAAACTGCACAACCGGGTTCAAGCCAAAAATATTCATGTGTACTGCCGATGCACCGCTCAGCCCCGCCCCCGATCGGCTAATGGTTTGCATCATAATTGCCGCTTCGGTAATACCCAGGCCTGACCCACCATATTCTTCAGGAATGCAGATTCCCAGCCAGCCATCCTTCGCCAATGCCTGATGAAAGTCATACGGAAAGCCGCCGTGTGTGTCTTTCTCGAGCCAGTATTGGTCATCAAAGCGTTCGCATATTTTTGCAATCGCGTCGCGTATGGTCTCTTGCTCGGAACTGAGGGAAAAATCCATGGTGTTCGTTTCCAGGTAATTTGTGATTGATAACGCAACCGTCTTCGCGCCAGGGCGCACTAACACACGCTTGCCCACGGCCAAGGCAAGCGTGCTAGCGGTCTTTACTTACTTGTTTGCCAAGGCAGCCTCAAAGCTTTTAAGCACTTCGGTGCCAGGCTTGCCGCGCTCGTCGAACGCCTTCGCCCAGTGCAATCAAAGCCAGCGGAACCACTCGCGCCAGGTGCTTTACTTTCATTTAAGCGCCCCTTTGTATGCGTCGAGCACTTCTGTTCCTGCTTTACCACGCTTGTCCAGCGCCGCTGCCCACTCTTGACCCACGGAACTCATCAGGTCGTGAACCTCTTTCTTGTCATCAGCCGACAGCGTCACAAGCGTATCGCCTGCTTTTTCTATCGTCTTCATGTCTTCTTTTTCCCGCTCTTCAGAGACCTTGCAGCCCTTCTCGGTCATCTCGTGGCCGACCTCCATCAATGCGTTCTGCACCTCGGGCGACAGGCTGTTCCAGCTCTTGTCGCTGATTACGTAGTTGACGACAAAGCTTCCAAAGTTTTCACCCACGGTAGAGTGCTTTACCAAACCCTGCAGGTCGTAAGAGATGATGCTTGAATAGGGGAAAAGCATGCCATCGATGGTGCCGCGGGATAATGCCTCGCGCACCTCGGGGGTAGCCATTTGAACGGGTACCGCCTTCAGCTTGCGCGCCGCGATATCCTTGGCTCCGCCGCTGGTACGAATCTTCAAACCTTCCAGGCTTTTCAGATCTTTGAATTCACTCTTTCCAAGAAAAACCTGGTACGGCGGCAACACCAAGGTAAACAGCACGCGAACGCCCAGCGGCTTGAACTCTTTTTCATCGAGAATTCCGCCCTTTTTCACCAACTCCCAATATGCTGCCGTACCCTGACATGACTCGCTGAAATTGCCTGGCAGCTCTGCCACCGCCGCTAAAGGCATTTTGTCACTGACAAACGATGGGGCCACATAGGCGATATCGGTAACCCCTGACTGCGTTAACGACAACATATCCTTAGCCTTACCGAGTTGTTCGGCCGGATAGTATTCAAACTTGACGGCATTGTTGGTGCGCTTGGCGACTTCATCCATAAATGGCTTGGTCAATGCCTTAGGTATGTAATGCCCTGCAGGGAAAGAGTCTGCCACCCTCAGCTTCACGGCATCAGCGGCGCTGCCTGACTGCGATACACCCAATAGGGCCGCCATAGAGACGGCCAAGAGTGCATGTTTTTTTACGTGTTTCATTTTTTGTCTCCTCATTTAATCCAACGAATTCTGCCTACCCCTGGCGGAGTGGGCAGACCGACCAGCCAGGCCTATCTCATGGTTGAAGGCAACCACAAAACAATCTGGGGAAATGCAACAAACAATGCGATGACGAGAATATGCGCGAAAACATGGGGCATGACGCCCATGAATATTTCTGACAAAGGTCGCCCCGTGTAACGCGCCACCACAAAGGCGTTCAAACCCACCGGCGGGGTTACCATTCCGACCTCCGCCGTCACAACAACCACCACACCAAACCACACCGGATCAAAGCCCATAGACACCACAAGAGGCAGCACCACTGGCACGGTCAGAATCAGTATTGCGATCTGATCCATGACGCACCCCAGTATCACGTACCCCAACAGGATGAATGCCATAATCACCCAACGCGAGGTGTCCAGATCACCCACCCAACGCACCAGATCTTGCGTGCTTTGAGTAAGCGTAAAGAAATACCCAAATATGTGGGCGCCCAGAATAATCAGCACGATCATGCAGCTTGTATGCGCAGCGCGTGTCAACGACGCATAGGTTGTTTTCAGCGTTACCTTGCGTGCATTGCAGGCCAATAAAAACGCACCAAATGCACCCAGCCCCGACGCTTCAGTTGGCGTTGCCACACCGGTGTAAATCAACCCCGTAACGGCAAAGAACAGAAACAGCATCGCCCACACTACCTTTAGCGAAGATAGCTTTTCACGTAGCGTGTATGAGCGCCCGCGCGGTGCACGCGACCGGTCTTGCATCACCAGAAAATAAACCGTGCCCATAATTGCCAAGGTGACCAGGATCCCCGGGATCACGCCGCCGACCAGTAGTTGCCCTATGCTGACATCAGCAATAATGCCGTACAGAATCAATGCAATGCTGGGAGGAATCAGCATGGCCAGCGTGCCCGAGATAGCCACAACACCGCAGGCAAGCTTGGGCTCGTAGCCCTGCTTGAGCATGGCGGGGATGGTGGTAGCCGACAGCGTTGCTGCTGACGCCGTGCTAGAACCGGAAATAGCGCCAAACCCTGCACCGGCTAGTGCAGTGGCCATACCCAGCCCACCCGGTATACGGCCGACGCAGGTTGCCGCCGCTTTGAACAGGTTATCAGCCACGCCACTCAAAATAACGAACTCAGCCATCAACAAAAACATGGGAACAGTGATCAGTTCGTACGAGCTGGCTGCAGAAAACGGACTGGTCTCAAGAATACCCAAGACCATAGGCAACCCGCCCATGCCATATAAACCTGCCGCACCCGCAACCGCCATGGCCAGGCCCACTGGCGTACCGCTGGCAAGCAACACGACCAGAAATAACAAAACAAAAGTAACCAGCATCAGTTAGCCCCTTCAGAACCTGAAACCGGCGGCAATTCGATGACCGATCGATCGGCGATTAAAGAAAGGGTGTGCCCTACGAAACGATGCAACATGCGCAACAGCATGAGCCCAGCGCCAATTGGCACGGCGATATTGGAAAGCCAGGTCGGCCAGGGGATGCTTCCGGCAATGACGTCGTGATCAATAAAGCTTACATAGGTGCGCTGAACCGATACGTAGACAATGGCGGCAAAGACGAGGCTTGCACACCCATAGCCCAGCATGTCTGCGGCATGACGTAGACGCAGCGGCATGTATTTATGAAGAAGATCCACGCTGACGTGAACGTTCTCCCTGAGCGCATCAGAAAGCGTGAAGAAGAAAAGCCCTACCATCAGGTACAAGGAAATCAGCTCGTATGACCACGCTAACGGCGAGTTAAAAAAGTAGCGCAGCATAACGTCCATGACGACGATTATCATGATCAGGAACATCATGATGACGGCAACGCCATTCATAAAACGTTCGCAGACAGTCAACACACGGCTGAATCTTTCCAGCAGGCTCATCGGGTCTCCTCCTTTATCAATTTATTATTAGTCGCTTCTGTAGCCGTGCAAGGCCGCACATTTTTCAATGCGGCTCATCCATCTCTTCGATACGTTGCCTGGCGTGCAGCAGGGCTTTCGCATAAAAATCCAGCGTGGGAATAATGCGGTACTCGGGGCCCACAATTGAAATACCATAGCGATCGTTGCCTACCTCTGCGGTGACGGCGACCCCGACCAGATCAACAACGCTTTCACTGATATTCGTGTACCACCCCCGCTCACGCGACAATCGCAAGTCGGTCTTTAATGCCTTGCGGGTCGTGAGGGTATGCGGTGTCAGGCCTGTGAGCTTAAGACGGCTCAGTGTTTTGTCCAGTTCTGTATCGGTCAAAGCACCAAGAAAGGCTTTGCCAACCGAACTGCTGTGCATCATTTTGAATTCGCCAGCGGTGCTGTAATAACGAATACTTTTTTCTGAGTTACAGACATCCAGGTAAACAATTTGGTCGCCCTGGCGCTTACTGATCACTGCCGTTTCACCTGTTACGTCGCGCAACTCAGTTAAAACGGGCCCGACCCTTTCAAGCACCACATCACTGGCGGCAATTGTGTTGGCGACATCAAGAATGCGTCGGGTCGGGTAAATATCCTTGCGAGTGGCCATCATGTACAAATAGCCACGACTTTCCAGCGTACGCACCAAGGCAAAGCAACTGGACACGGGTATATCTAGCTCGTGAGCCAGCTCAGACAGGTTGAGAGGCTTCTGTTTACTCGCAAACACCTCAAAAACATCAAGGGTGCGGCCCGCGGTTTTAACATTCATCGTGGCTCATAGTTTTCTCATACATAAATATAGTTTGCCCTAACGGAATTTCATGTCAACAAAAGTTACGTGAATTACGGACAAACCCTAGTCGAATCAGGCGACTAACACACACGTGGCTGCCTACGCGCCCCTGCGCTCACTGCCTTAAATGGCTGGCTTGCTGTGCTAACGCTTCGCGATGAGCTGGGTGCGCGATGGCGATCATTCGCCGCACCCGCTCGTTCAGCGATTGCCCCTTAAGCTGAGCAGCCCCCCACTCCGTCACAAAGACATCGGCGTCAGTGCGCAAGGTCGTGACCGCCCCACCAAGCGTCGGCACAATCCGGCTTGTGGCTCCCTGTTTTGCCGTTGAGGGCAAAGCAATCATGGAGCGCCCATTTTTTGCTGCCAGGGCACCACGCACAAAGTCGACCTGCCCTCCGACGGCGCCCACATAGCGCCCCGCTAAACACTCTGCATTGACTTGGCCGGTAAGGTCTACCTCTATGGCAGAGTTGATCGCGGTAAAGCCATCTATGCTCGCGAGCACATTATGGTTGTGCGTGTAGTTGGCCGGACGTACCTGAATACCTCGGTTCTGTCGGGCGAAGTCGTACAAGCGTTGAGAGCCGAGCAAAACGCCCGCAACCGTAACGCCGGCATCGATTGATTTCAAGGCATTGGTTACGGCCCCTGCCTCAATCAAGCCCACCACACTGTCACCAATCATGCCCGAATGAATACCCAAGTCACGCCTGTCGCCCAAGGAAGCCAGAATGGCATCAGGGATGCCACCGATACCCATTTCAAGCACCGCACCATCGCCAATAAACTCCGTCGCATAATGAGCAATGCGACGCTCTGTATCGGTAATGGTGCCTGGCGCAACTTCCAGTAGTTCACGCGAGCTGTGCACCACGGCGTCAATACGCACACCATCGAGGTCGCTGCTGCCGTATGTCCAGGGCATTTGGTCGTTCATTTCGGCGATGACAACGCGGGCGCTCTGTGCCGCTGCCAGCAGATAGTCATGACCAATACCCAGGCTCGACTTTCCGTCGGGCCCCGGCCCGCTCAAATGAAGAAAAACCACATCGCACGCAATTACACCGTGGCTAAAGAATGCCGGTAGTTGTGAGCAGTGAGCCGGGATTATGTTAAGTACGTTAGCGTCAACCAGCCGCCGGTTTTGCGCCAGCCCGCAATAACTTGAGAAAGACAGATGATCGGTGTGAGCTGGCCTTAACGTGGTTGAGTGCGTAATGCCGACAAACACCGTAGAACCTGTAAAGGCAGATCGTTGCTGAACAAATGATTCCGTCAGCGTTAGAGGTTCTGCCGTCCCCTGGCTCCACACAATATGGTCACCCGGCCTGATGTAATGGCCAAGCTCTTCGGGTTGAATAATCTTGGGCCCACCCTTACTCGGCACAGCGACTCCTTGACGGAATGAACAAGGTGAACCTCAGCTATTTGAATGACTGCAGCGATTCCAGAAAACGTTGAGTATCTGATCCCAATGCCGGCGCACAGTGCTCAACCGCTGGTCTTTTGTCGCCATCGACCGTAACGGGAAAGGGCACATAACGTCGACCCGAATACTCTGCGACACGCCCACGGCTTTGCACATGATCGGAGCGTGCTGCCTGTGCCGGCGTCACACACACTTCAAATGGCACGTCACTGCCTTGCAGCCGCGTACACCACTCATCCACGCTATGGCTCAACATCAGTTTTCTTAGAATTGTTGTGAGTTCGTCGCCCTGCCTGTGCCTGTCGGCAGCGGCGGCGAATCGAGCATCCGCCAGATCAGGCGCATCAACCGCCACCACGCGACAAAAGGCCGCCCAGAACTGATCCTCTACCAACCCCAGAGATAGCATGCCTCCATCGGCGGTTTCATACACATCATTACCGGGAAACAAGTGGGCTGACGGGTCTGTGTCATCGTCCAGCCCATGCCGCATTGCGGTGCAGAAGAAGGCTGACTCGAAAAGGCTGAGGTCAAGATGAACAGGCTGATTTTTCTGCTCGCACTCGCGCAAGGCCGCCAAAATCGCACTGGCCGCCAACCCTCCGGCAACAATATCTGCAATGGGCACACTCGATCGCGCCGGCTTCCCGCCCCAGGAGCCCGGGAAGGCAAGCGCACCGGCTGCGGCAAGGTAGTTCAAGTCGTGTCCCGGCTTGTCCCGCCATGGCCCATCTTGCCCATAACCCGATAACGAGCAATACACCAGCCGTGGGTTTATGGCAGACAGCGCATCAAAGCCTATGCCAATGCGATCAGCTACGCCCGGACGAAACGTTTCGATCACCACATCAGCCCAGCGTGCGATGCCTTCAACCTCGCTGCGGCCTGCTTCACTTTTCAGATCAAGCACCACGCTGCGCTTGTTGCGGTTTACCGATTCAAAAAGTTCAGGAAGAATCGCTCGGGCTGCGTCGCCGCCTGGTGGCTCGATCTTTACGACGTCAGCGCCCAAATCGGCCAACACGACGGTAGTCAGCGGGCCGGGCAGCAACACCGAAAAATCTGCCACCTTCACGCCGGCAAGCGGCCTCCATGCGTTGGGGGCTTTCATGACGCGTGCTTCGCAGTATCGTTAGCCACGCCGCAGGTAACCCCTTTTTGTATCAACGCATCAATTTCCTCGAGGCTGTATCCCGCCTCGCGCAATACCTCTATGCTGTGCTGACCAAATTCAGGGGCGGAACTGCGGGGTTCGGGCTGAGAGTCTGACCATTTCGTTGGCACACCTACACGACGTATACGCCCTTCGGTGGGGTGATCTTCCCACTGGAACAGGTCAACGGCTTTAAGATGCGGGTCGTCAAAAATCGAAGTGAGCGTATGCAGAGGCATGCATGGCACATCAACCTTTTCAAGCAGCTCCAACCACTCTTTGGTCGTGCGCTCGAGAAATATCTCGGAAACCATTCTCTGCAATTCATCAATGTGGCTATTGCGAGTATCCAGGTCTTTAAACCGCGGGTCATTGTCGATTTCCCCCTCGCGGCCTATTGCCTTGTAAAACGATGCCCACTGCTTGTTGTTGTAAATGACGGCACAGACATAACCATCACTGGTTTTGTAAGGGCGCCGCTCTGGCGCCAGAAGGCGCGCATAGCCCGGTGCACCTAATGGAGGATCATAGGTAGCACCACCAATATGATCTCCCAATAAGTGACTGACCATGGTTTCAAACATAGGAATATCGATGCGCTGCCCCCGGCCGGTTTTTTCCCTGTGATACAGCGCAGCACACAGCGACGAGACCGCAAACACGCCCATGGTTCGGTCCACGATGTTTGCGGGAACATAGCGAGGCACGTCAGATCCTGCCTGTTGAATCAGCGAGGGCAGGCCTATTGCGCCCTGTATCAGGTCGTCAAACGCGGGCTTGGCAGCGTAAGGGCCTTCCTGGCCAAACCCGAATGTGCCCACGTACAGAATGCGCGGGTTTACTGCGGCCACGGTTTCGTATGAGAGGCCCAGCCTATCCATGGACTGCGGCCGTATGTTGTAGAGCAGGACATCGGCATCGGCAACAAGCCGCAATAGGGCTTCGCGCCCTTCAGGCTGTTTGACGTCCAGCATGATGGCGCGCTTGCTGCGATTAAC
Source organism: Pusillimonas sp. ANT_WB101 (assembly GCF_008369125.1). Lineage (NCBI taxonomy): Bacteria > Pseudomonadati > Pseudomonadota > Betaproteobacteria > Burkholderiales > Alcaligenaceae > Pusillimonas > Pusillimonas sp. ANT_WB101. Next base: position 484,171 of record NZ_VOAY01000003.1, read on the forward strand.
ATGCAAAAACAGCGCCCCCATATGCTTGTGGCGCATAGGCCCCAGATCACGCACCAGGTCACCTTGAGGCGACTCTACCTTAATGACGTCAGCGCCCATATCGCCCAGCATTTGCGATGCGTAAGGCCCCATCAACACCGTTGTCATATCAATGATACGTACGCCTTCCAGCGGTCCACTCATGTCTACTCTCTTTTTTTAAGCGCCATCGTTACACGTATGTGCCTGCGCACGCACGTCTGGGTATTCAGGCCAAACCTGCCCGCTCTTGCCACAACAAACCGCTATGTGCACATGAGCCAGTCAGTGTCATGCCTGAGACACCGGGCCTGAGGCCGCCAGAATTCGTCTGGCCAACTTCAGATGCGGAAGGTCCAGCATTTTTCCATCCAGTGTTGCCACACCCACTTCCGTGTTCTGTTCAAACGCCGCCACAACACTACGGGCCCATTCTTGCCGTTCAACGTCAGGCGTCATCCCCTGGTTAATAACCGGTACTTGCCCCGGATGAATGGCGGCTTTGGCTGTGAACCCGTCCCGGTACGCGCGCTGTGTCTGCAACAGCAGCCGCTCGGGGTTGTTGATTTCAGTGGGTACGGTATCGATGGCCTGAACACCCGCCGCCGCGGCGGCAAACAAACACAAGGATCGGACCAGCGTAAAGGGATCCGTCCAGCCCGAGGGGCTCGCTTCATCAGTATTGGCAAGCGCACCGATGTCACCGGAGAGGTCTTCTGCACCCCACATCATTCCAGCCAGTCGAGATGAAGACCCGCGGTATTCATTCAGACCAGCCAGTGAATCAGCCGTTTCAGTCACTATGGCGATAATAGAGGTGGGCGCAGGCTGAGGCGACGGATATATATGCTCGAAGACATCCAAATACGATGACAGCAGCCGCAAATCCTGAGCGCCACGGCACTTGGGCAGCACGATGCCGTCAGGGCTGTAAGGCATGACTGCTGCCAGATCAGAGAGCGTCATGCCAGTATCGAGCGCATTAACGCGCACAAACAGCTTGGGGGTTGCACGACCGGTATTACCTGCCTCAGACAAGAAGCGGCGCAATTCTCTACGCCCTTCAGGCTTTCTTGCCTGAGACACTGCGTCTTCCAGATCGAAAATCAGGGCATCTGCCCCGCTGATCAGCGACTTTTCCAGTTTACGCGGGCTATCAGCAGGAACAAAAAGATAAGAACGCATGGACTATTCCTCAAGTGGCATGGCGACATGCGTTACGCGTCACGTCGTCGAAAAGTTTCAAGACGAAGCCTTAAATCACACGTAAAACTTGGCAAAATCATCAACCGCTACACGCGACGCCCTGAACTGGTTTGCCGCGCAATCGGGGTCTTCATAACCCAGCGAGATTGCACATACCACGACCTGTTCTTCGCCTATACCCAGATAGCGCTTGATAACCTGAGGGTAATTTGCCACAGCAGCCTGCGGGCAGGTGTGCAAGCCACAACCTCGCGCTGCCACCATAATGTTTTGCAGGAACATACCGTAGTCGAGCCAACTGCCCTTCTCGAGATCACTGTCTATAGTAAAAATCAAAACAACTGGCGCGCCAAAAAACTTGAAATTCATGCCATGCTGTTCTGATGAGGCCTGCCTGTCGCCTTTTTTTATTCCCAGTGTCTGATAAAGACCCCAGCCTGACTCGCGACGCCGCTCAATATAAGGCGTGCGCCACCGCACCGGGTAATACTCATACTCGCGGGTAGAGGGCTCTTGCTTGTTAAAAGCCCCAAGCAACAGGTTGGATAGTTCGTCCCGCCGCTTGCCCATCACAACATGCACTTGCCATGGCTGAATATTGCTGCCACTGGGCGCGTAAGAAGCTACAGACAAAATTTTGTTGATCGTGTCGATGTCCACGGGTTTGGGCAAAAAGCCTCTGACGCTTCGACGCGACTGCATTGCCTTGGCGACTATGTCGAACTCAACCACGTTTTGTCTCCTGAGCACGTTGCGGCACGCGACTGCGTTTACGTCGAGCATGGAGCTGCGCCCATCATGCTGCTCTCGCTCTGCCTGTGCTTATATTTTTTAAATTAATCGCACTTTGTTTTCACAAGTGCGTATTTTGTTTCACCACTGAGCAAAGAATATCAAAGAGAATCTTGAAGGGCAAGTGGTTGTTTTGTGCAGCTTTCTCAGAAAAAGCAGGACCAAGAGACCTGCTTTGCCTGCGGAACAATCGCATACAGGCTATATTGCAGAGTCTTAAATGAGCAGATAAATCATCACCCGATACGTTGGTGTATTTTTGTATGCCAGGCAAATTTGGACAATACAGTAGATAAAGCGGTTATTGCGTGGCTCAAATCAAATATTGGTTGTTCGCAGGTTTCCTGCTCGCATTGGTGCTTATTGGAGCATTCAACCCCGCTCGCGCCCAGGCCATAGACCTTGCTCCTTTTGATGCTGGCCAGCCGCTTATCGGTGGCATGCAAATACTTAAAGAGCAGCCGGGCAGGGCCTTGAGCGTTGCCGATCTGGCAAACGCTCACGGTTGGCAGCCGGCCTCACCCGGCAATGTATCGTCCGTGCTGCGCGCTTCCACGACCTGGCTCACAGAGACAGTCAGCAACAATAGCCCCGAGCCAATTACGCGATGGATTAGCGTGGGGTACTGGCGGCTTGCCGATGTGCAAATGTTTTTGCTTGACCCTTTAACGGGCCAGGTACAGTCACACATGCATGCCGGGCTGAAGCAACCAGGCTCAGCACGCCCCTTGACTTTGCCGACAATGGAATCGGTGTTTCCCATTGAGCTTGAGCCAGGCCAGCAAGTTCAGATGGTGCTGCGTGTTCAAAGCGGCGGTTGGCGCACCATCGCGGTTGAATCATGGTCGCCATCCAGTTATCTGAGCGCCCTGCAGCAAACACGCATGCTGCACAGCGTAATAGCCGGCATAGCACTAGCATCAATTTTTTTATTACTGCTCTCCCGACAACGGCTATATGTACTGTTGGCTACGTGGCTGGCGATTGCAATAGCCTCCGTTACGCTCAACCTTGGGTACGGGATACCGGTGCTGTCGGCCTGGCTGCCCGGCAAGTCGCTGTCGGCACTGGTTGCGACACTGGCGTTCTGGAATAGTTTATTTCTGGTTCTGATATCCGCTGTCATCCTGGGCTTAGATAAAAGAGATTTCTGGCGTCGCGTACTGGCTGGCATCCTCGTCATCTCAGTGACATGCTCGGCACTGTTCTTTTTTATAGACACACTTTGGGTCAGGCGCATTCTGACCATTGCGCTGTTGGCATTATTGGCCGTATTGCCTATCATGCTGTGGTCGGCGCGTCACCGCATACCTCACTCCAGCAGCCGTCTCATGGTAGTGCTGCTGGGCCTGGCATGGGCATCACAGGCCATTCGCGTCGTGGCATTTGCTACAAACTGGCTTGTAGATTACGAAAAGCCCATTTATCTGGCCAATGTTTACAGCCAGGTGGCAATATTGCTGCTCATCATTGGTCATGTGGCACAGCGTCAGCGAGAGCGCGAGCGACAGATGGAGCACCGGGCAAAATCTCTGGAGCGCGATCAGCGCGTGCAGCTTGAAACGCTGGTCAGGCAACGCACAACCGAGCTTGAGCACAGCATGCTGGCCGCCCAAGAAGCCACTAAAGCCAAGACCGAATTTTTAAGGCATGTTGGCCACGACTTACGCTCACCGATGGCAACCATTATGGGCTACACAGAGATGCTGCAGGCCAGAATCGTGACAGGGAGCGAAGCGAGCAGACTGGCTGTAATTCATCGCACGACTGATCACATGCTTAACGTAATTGATGATCTTATCGACTATACCCATGATGCCGGCAAAGACCGTATTGATCCACAGCCTGTTTACACAGGCTGGCTCATTGACTTGATTGCACAGCAGGCCAGAGCCTTGGCAGAGACCAATGCCAACCAGTTTGTGCTGAAGGTAGAAAATGCCTTGCCTGCAGTCATTATTGTGGACGGCAAACGATTACGGCGCATACTTTTAAGCTTGCTCGACAATTCTGCCAAATTTACCCACGATGGCCAAATTGTGCTCCACATACGATGCCAGCTTGGCGCCAATCCCGATCAGGTCAGTATGCATTTCATGGTCGGTGATACGGGTTGCGGCATAGATTCAGATGAGCAAGCCAAACTCTTCCTACCGTTCTTCAGAGGCCGCAGTAGCCAAGGCTCGCCAGGCCTGGGTCTGGGCTTGCGCTTAGCATCGACGTGGGTACAGCACATGGGTGGCACGCTCCATGTAAATAGCCAACCAAACCACGGCACCGAAGTCACCATCGAGCTGTCTTTCCCTATTGGGCAAGAGCGTGACGTCCAGCCGTCCGAGACCTTGGGTTTGCCTCCGGTCGACATCAAGGGTAACGGACGCAGACTGTGGCTGGTCGAAGATATACCCGAGGTGCGTGAGTTTCTGGCCGATTGGTTAAATCGCCACGGCTTTGTCGTGCTCCAGTCACCCGATGGGGCGGCATTTATTAAGACAATGCAGACAACAGCCGAGGCGCCCCCCAGCGCGGTGCTGACAGACTATTCCATGCCCGGTGCAGGCGGCGACGCCGTACTGGCCGCCGTGCGCCTGCACTGGCCTGATGTGCCGGTACTGTTGCTCTCGGCACACATCACAGCGCGATCGTCATCCGATCAGGCGCTGACACCGGGTTTCGACGCGTTCCTGCCCAAGCCCATTGACTTCAGCATACTGGCCGGCGAACTCTCCAGACTACTAGACCCCGACAACACGTTGCTCAAGCCATCTTCAAAAGACGTGCTACTCACGGATGAAAGCACCAACCATGAAAGCACACCGTCACACGTAACCCCGCAATCACCTCACAGTCAACACACGCGTGCCACAGCGGGCGCGCAGCACGATGCAGCACCGCCCCAAGCCCGGCTGGCCGAGCTGTCCCGCCTTGTCGAAGAAGGGGCCCTGACCGACATTGAGGATTGGGCACAAACACTGCGTACTGACTTACCTGAGCACGCACAGTTTGCTTTGGAGGTGGAGCGTCTGGTCGAAGACCTGGACCTGCACGCACTGAATAAGCTTATTGCGCAAAGCCAATAAGGACGCGGGTTTAGTGGGGATAACCCGAGGTACACTGCCTTATCGTCGATGATACGATCAAACTTGAGCCCGGCCATTTCGGGCTCTCTGCATTTATCCCACAACTAAAATTTCTGGAGACATGTATGTCCCGTCTTGGCACCTTGCTATTGGGTTGCTCGTTGGCCTTGTCCGCGTTTTCTGTACACGCCAATACCCCCTTGAAACCACGTATTGGCATTCTCACTGACATGTCGGGCACGTACTCTGATATTTCCGGAAAAGGCTCGGCCGTCGCCGCACAAATGGCTGTCGAGGATTTCGCCGCCCAATACCCCGACGTGCAGGCAGACGTCGTATCGGGCGACCACCAGAACAAAACCGACGTAGGCATGAGCTTGGCGCGTGACTGGATCGACAACCAGGGCGTCGACGTTATTGCAGAGCTGACGACTTCTTCGGTTGCACTTGCAGCACAACGCCTCACTACAGACAAAGACAAGCTGCTACTGATTACCGGCGCAGGGTCATCAGACCTTACGGGAAAAAGCTGCACGCCCAACACCATCGCCTGGGTCTATGACACGTTCGCCACCGCAAACGGCACAGGCCGCGCCGTCGTCAAGCAAGGCGGAAAAACATGGTTCATGCTAACGGTCGACTATGCCTTTGGCGAAGCGCTGGAGCGTGATGCGGTTGACGCCGTAACGTCTGCTGGCGGCACCATTGTGGGGTCGGCGCGGCACCCGCTCAGCACCTCTGATTTGTCTTCTCAAATTTTCTCGGCCATCGCTTCAAAAGCCCAGATTATCGGCCTGGCTCATGCGGGCGGCGACCTGATCACGGCCATCAAGCAAGCCAAAGAATTTGGCGTGGCCAAAGCAGGGCAAAACCTTGCCGCACTGCTTATCTATATCTCAGACGTGCACGCCATCGGGCTGGACGCAGCGCAAGGCCTATATCTGACCACCGGGTTTTACTGGGACCAGAATGATGAGTCACGCGAGTGGTCCAAGCGATTTTTCGAACGCACTCAGCGCATGCCAACCATGGCGCAGGCGGGTGTGTACTCAGGCGTTATGCATTACCTGAAGGCGGTACAAGAAACCGGCACCAAAGATACAGCGACAGTGCGCAAGAAAATGGGCGACACGCGCATACACGACATGTTCACCAAAGATGGCTACATCCGTGCAGACGGTCGCATGATGCATGATCTGTATCTGGCACAGGTAAAAACGCCGGAAGAGTCCAAATACCCATGGGATTACTACAACATCGTGGGAACGATTCCTGCCGAAGATGCTTTCCGCTCAGTAGAGAAAAGCGAGTGCGGCTTGCTGGCCAAGGCGAAGTAAGGCCTGGACGACCCTAACAGGGGTGGGGCTGCAATAGAGCAGCGCCCACCCATTTCGCAGACTGCTTCGGGGTGATCGGTCAGACTTGGCTGGCCCACAAATTGGGCACCATGGCGTTTGAGTAGCCGGACACAAACGCTTTCTGCGCCCCCGTGTCCGCGTCGTACACACTGCGTTGTATACGGCCGATATTGCCGCCATACAAATGGATGCTGATCGACACCTGGTCATCATAAGCATTGCTGACCCGATGAATATCGCCTATTGAAGGCGACACACAGGCGACCTCACCCGGCTGCAATATGTGCTGTGCACCGTCAGGCTCAATGCCTTGCCCAGTCAGGCGAAAAGGCTCATTGACCTCAGCGCCACGCAACATACCAATAACGCCCCAGACCGTATGGTCATGTATTGGCGTTGTTTGCCCCGGCCCCCATACAAAGCTGACCAGCGAAAACCGATCTTGCGGATCTCCGTACAACAGTTGCTGCTGGTAGTACTGGGGGTGTGGAAGCGCCATATCTGCCGGCAGCCAATCGTCTTTAGCAACCAGTGCGGCAATTAGCGGCACGGCCTGTTCGAGTAGCTGAGGTTCATTCAGGTTGCCTTGCTCGACCAGCGCACTCAAGGCTTCAACGGTATCGAGCAGTTTCGTGTTTTCCATATTGCCTCCTGGCATGTCGGTGTCTGTGTCAGTGTCTGTGTCAGTCGGGTTGGCCGTGGCTGTGCTCTGCTGGCGGCAGTTCCAGTTGCGGTTGCGGTTGCGGTTGCGGTTGCCTCCATGATGAGCGGTCGCGCCCTCAGCCATGTCGCCTGCAAACTTAGCCGCCCAAATATTGACGTATGCGAGCTTTGAAACCAGGTTGTGATGCCGAACGCACCAGAGCAGCCATATCAGCATCATCGTTATTGATATCAAGAGCCCGGTAAAGGCTTGCGCGAGTCGTAGCGTCGAGTTCAACGGCCTGCTGCGCCGCCTGCGCGATCAAAGCCGGCCAGTCGCTTTCAACCGCAGCGCGCTCAACAAAACCATAACGCATGGCTTCATCGGCACCAAAACTGCGCGCCGACCCCAGTATGTACAAGGCATTGCCCGGCCCCACACTATTGCGAAAACGGCGCGTACCCAGCACAAGACCAAATTTAAGCCCTGGCATGCGAAAGCTGGCGTCAGGTGTGCAATAGCGCAGTTTGCAGGCAGCAAACAAGTCTACCCCTGCACCAAAGTTGCGCCCGTGTGCCAGGCCCACCGTCAGCGCATTGCTGCCCGCCACCTTCTGCAGCAGGGTTTCGATGCGCACCATGCGCAATACCAGATCGCCTTCGCTCTGCGTTTCATAGTCGGTAAAGTCAAACCCGGCACTCAGGTTTTTACCTTCTCCACGAAACACCAGCAGTGGTATGTCAGCCTTATGCGCTTTATCGACCTGTTCAATCAAGGCCTCGACCAGTGCCGCCGACAGTGCATTGCGCTTTTCGGGTCGCGAAAGCGTAAACGTCCAGCAATTGTTTTGCTTGTCGGTTTTGAGACACTCACCCATTATTTGTCACTCCACCACGTCAGCACGCGTCAGCGCGCCGAGAATCTCTTCGTTATGCTCGCCCAAACTGGGTGGGGGCCGCATAACGCCAGCAGTGCGTTCGTTAAACCTGATGGGCGAAACAAATGTTTTAGTCTGGCCACCACCCGGCAGTTCCAATGGCTGAACCCACTGCATATGCTCGACCTGTACATCGGCCAGTACGTCAGAATACGTGTTGACCGGAGCGCAGGGCACACCCGCTTGACGAAACCGCTCCAGCCAGACTTCGGCAACATCAGCGATGAAAATATCTTCAAGCATGTCACGCAGCGCTTCCTGATGCGTCGCCCGGTTTATCGTGGTATTAAACCGCCCGTCTTGCATGAGATCTTCGCGCCCCACAACAGAACACACGGCCTTCCATAATGCGTCATTACCCGCCGCCATACCAAAGTAGCCGCTCTTGCAGCGAAATACCTGATAAGGCGCATTGCGCGGGTGGGCCGAACCTAGCTTGACGGGATCTTGGCCGGTGCCAAAGTATTGAGACGTTTGCAGGGCAGCAATACCCAACGTGGCACCCAGCATGGAAACATCAATATGTGCGCCCTCACCGCTGGCCTCAGCCTGGCGCAGCGCCGCAGTAACGGAGAATGCGCCATACAGGCCGGCCGTAAAATCGCACACTGGCACGCCGCACTTTACCGGAGCGCCACCGGTTTCCCCTGTAACACTCATAAGGCCGCTCATGGCCTGCAGGGTAAGATCAAAACCACCTTCCTGGCTGCGTGGCCCGCTTTGTCCATAGGCGGAAATTGAGCAATACACCAGCTTCGGGTTTTTTTCTCTCATGGCCTCATAGCCCATGCCGAGCCGGTCCATGACACCAGGGCGATTGTTCTCGATCAGCACATCAGCCTGTGCAACCAACGCGATGGCCTGTTGGCGCTCTTCCTCAATTTTAAGATTGAGGGTTACCGACCGCTTGTTGCGGTTGAGAGACGCGAAATTTTCGCTATACCCATTGGTAATAGGCGACCAGCTGCGCAAGGTATCGCCGGTGCCTGGTTGTTCTATTTTGATAACATCGGCACCCATATCGGCAAGCAACATGCCACAGAAGGGGCCTGCGGCCACATTACAAATTTCAATAACGCGTACGCCTTTCAGCGTGGATTCCTGATTCATGTATCCCCCTGGATTCGGTTGCGCGGCCAGGCCAAGACTACCACCGCGATAACCCATTTGTTCTGAAAGCTGACGACTGCTCCGGGCAACCATACCACCACTATACGGAACCCTGTATGTAGATTACATGAACCTGTCAAACAAGGCATGATGGCATCTTGCGTAACGATTCACGACATACGCCAGCGTATGTAATTTTGGACTTTTTAGTAACGAAAGCGAAGAAGCCAGCCGCAACAAGGCCAGGCATATTTATAATTTGACGGCCGCTCAAACGCTCACATACTCGTTCACATGCATCAAAAACGTTGTAGTCCGTCATTCAATTGGCCTGCACCGATTACCCCTCTGCACCACAAATAGCCCTTACTGTCGGCAACTGCGCGTCGCCGGTAACAACCATCCACCTTTCATCTTCAATGCTCAAGTCGACCAGTACACATGTTCGCCCTGCCGGCAGGGCTCTGGCTTTTTTGCTTGGCATAGGCACTGTGCCGGCAAGTGCCGTCACGCTGCAGATTTCACCGGTCACTGTAGAGCTGGCCCAGGGGCAGAACGGGACCATTTTTACCTTATCCAACCCCGGCCAAACCCCTATCCATGGACAACTACGCGTGTTCAATTGGGACCAGGTAAACGGTGAAGACGTTTTATCGCCTGCAGAACACATAATCGTCAGCCCCCCCATGACACAAATCGCCGCCGGCCAATCTCAGCTTGTGCGGTTGGTCCGGACGGGCCAGGATAAACGCCATAAAGAAGCCAGTTACCGGGTGCTAATTGACGAAATCATTGATCTGCATACCCAGCCCCCTAACGGTGTTATGGTTCGCATGCGTTATTCAGTGCCTATCTTCCTTGACAATGGGCTCACCCCAGATGATCGCTCAAACCTGAACTGGACACTGCTTTGCAGGCCAAAACATTGGCAGCTACGCATTGAAAACAAAGGTAATCGACGAGCCCGCATCAGCAACGTGGCGCTTGAAGATGGCAAAGGGCGCAAGTATGTAATTCAGAAGGGGCTACTTGGGTATGCGCTATCTGGACGTTATCGCACGTGGGATCTCGACATCCCCGTGAACACAGTGTTTGGCGCTCAGGCTATTGTCAAAACCACCATCAATGCCAAAGAAAGTATCAATAAAGCCTACGTGCAATGCCCGGCCGCGCCGGCACCAAGAAAGGCCCGGTAAATACCAAGCGCCAACGCCAGCCGTGCAGCAGGTTGATCAAACAGGCGGCAGCCCACTCATGCAATGAGCAAGTGCTGGCCAAGATAGCGTACTAAAACTCTATCGTCCACACGGGTGTTTTTAGGCGCGTATCGTCCACAGTCACCCTCATGGGCGGGGGTGTAGAAGGGGAATTGGGCGGCACAATGCGATAGCTACGTTTGTGCGTACAACTTACACCGGGTGCAGCATGGCGCGCCGGCGTAACTGAACGCCCGCTGCTCACCTCGCACATATGTTTGACAACGATACCTACTTCAAACCTGGCGACATTGCCCGCTTGGGCCGCCGTAGCAGCTGCAATGGCCATCATGGCCAGTGCACCGCAAATGACCTGACTGGGCTTCTTCATGAGCATCTCCATGCACAACCGAGGTCAATGTGACGTGAACCATAGCTTCTGATTCGTATCGATTCTATTACCGAAAAACTGTAACCCGGGAATTAACCGGATGTGACCTGGGGTTAATACCATAGTTGCAACAGAATGACGTTGTGGAGATGCCAACCCCATGCTTCGTGCCTCGATCATTTGTATCTTAATGACGAGACCCATTTCAAATTAAGGCAATGCTGGCCGCCTAAACCGACGTGCTCGCAGCAATGGCCAATGCGGCCAGCAACCCATTATCGGCCCGTTGTGGCTTCATCATGAAATATTGTCATGCACAACATGATCGACATGCGCTAAGTTGTCGTCTCTCAAAGAGCAAAGACACAACTTATTGCCAAAAAATTTACATTCTATTCACAATCATCTAAATTGAAAACAAATGTTAACAGCAGCTAGGGTTAACCATAGCAAATCAGCTCACCAAACTACGAATATCAACCGCCGTCTCCTGCCTCAAGCCGCAGGGTGGCGCGTATCTCGCGCTGTTCTTCCTGCTCAATATCCTGAAGATTGTGCCGTATGCTGCGCACATGGTGTTGGGCAGCCTTGCGCGCCTGCTCGGGAAGCTTACCGGTTACGGCGTTGAACAGCCTGGCATGCTGCCTGTCTATTTGCTGCTTAAGTGGCTTGCGATGATAAAGGTGATCTACCGACGTCATAACCGAACTGAGCATCACATCATTGAGCGCACTCAAGGTATGCACCAGCATGGGGTTGTGCGAGGCCTCGCATATGCTCAGATGAAATGCATGATCAAGCCTGGCATGCTCGGCCCTGCTGGTTTCCGTGTCATGCGCCGCGCGCAGCTCCTGGTAGCGCCGGCCAATCAGCACAAAATCGGCAGGTGTGCCACGCTCGGCGGCCAGGCGTGCGGCTTCGCTCTCCAGCAGTTCGCGAACCTCAAGCAAGTCATACAGCGTACGGGGCTGCGATCCCAATAAATGCATCATGGGCGTCTGCATAGTGTGTGACATAAGGTTGGCCACAAAAGACCCTTTACCTTGCGACGTTTCGATCAGCCCCCGCGCGCGCAGCAACTTCAAGCCTTCACGTAATGCTGCCCTGGACACGCCCAGTTTTTCAGTAAGACGCCGCTCCGACGGCAGCGCCTGCCCAGGTTTGAAAACACTATCTGTAATCAGGCCCTCTATGCGTTCTGCCACTACATCGGCCACCTGACGATGGATTTGCATGTGCTCTCCTTGAGCTTACTGGTCAGACCAGTTTGTGCGGCCATACCCACATAGCGCTAATTTTCTGCTCTTAATGCTTGATTGCTGTAAATTATAAGGTGTAAGGTTTTTCTTCCCAACTTAAAAACTGGTCAGACCAGTATAAAGTATGCTGGACAATTACCTCATAATCGGCGAGCATCAGGCCTCAGATCGGGTTATGCCGCTTTTCGTTCATGCTACGGCGCGCCCGCCTATACGTCGGGCATTTGCTTTCCTGGCCTATCGCCAACGGTGCCAGTCTTGCCCTTCCCTGCCAGGGGTTAGCTGGCGGGCAATCTGATCCCCCTATACAGAGGACAACAATGAGCATTCTTTACGACGAGCGCGTCGACGGCATATTGCCTCAGGTCAATAAAGACGAAGTGCTTGCCGCAATACGTGAACGCATTCCAGCCATGCAGGTATTGCATCAAGAAGAAGCCTTGCGGCCTTTCGAGTGTGATGGCCTGGCTGCCTATCGCACCATGCCAATGTTGGTGGTTTTGCCTGATACGGTCGAGCAGGTGCAAGACTTGCTCAAGCTTGCCAGCCAAATGAACGTGCCCGTGGTGGCGCGCGGGGCGGGTACGGGTCTTTCGGGTGGTGCACTGCCACTCGAAAAAGGCATTTTGCTGGTCATGGCAAAATTCAATCGTATTGTGCATGTCGACCCGGACGCAGGCATTGCGCGGGTGCAGCCCGGCGTGCGCAACCTGGCCATATCACAAGCCGTAGCACAGCATGGGCTTTACTATGCGCCCGACCCGTCCTCGCAGATCGCCTGTTCCATCGGCGGTAATGTGGCCGAAAACGCGGGGGGTGTGCATTGCCTCAAGTATGGGCTTACCTTGCACAACATCCTGAAGGTCGAGGTGCTAACCATAGACGGCGAGCATCTAACACTGGGTTCTGAAGCGCTCGATAGCCCCGGCTTTGACCTGGTCGCGCTGTTTACCGGGTCGGAAGGCATGCTGGGCATTGTTACCGAAGTAACCGTCAAACTGCTGACCACGCCCCAAACTACCAAAGTCGTCATGGCGTGCTTTGATGACGTAGAAAAGGCGGGTGCTGCAGTAGCGCAAATTATCGGCGCAGGCATTATCCCCGCCGGGCTTGAGATGATGGACAACCTCACGATCCGCGCCGCCGAAGACTTTATCCGCGCCGGCTATCCCATTGACGCCGAGGCCATACTGCTTTGTGAACTCGACGGCGTCGCATCGGATGTGGCGGAAGAGATCGAACAAGTAAACGCCATCATGCGCGACGCGGGCGCCACCGATGTCAGCGTGGCCAAAGACGAAGCCGAAAGACAGCGCTTCTGGGCCGGACGCAAGAATGCGTTTCCGGCTGTGGGTCGTATTTCTCCCGACTACTACTGCATGGACGGCACCATACCGCGCCGCCAGCTTCCCCATGTATTGCGAACCATCGCGAAGCTGTCCGAAGAGTTTGGGCTACGGGTCGCCAATGTATTCCATGCGGGCGATGGCAATATGCACCCGCTTATCCTGTTCGATGCCAATGCCCCCGGCGAGATGAAACGCGCTGAAGACCTGGGTGCCCGCATACTTGAGCTATGCGTCCAGGTGGGCGGAACCATCACCGGCGAACACGGCGTTGGTCGCGAGAAAATCAACCAAATGTGCGCGCAATTTAACAGCGATGAGCTTACCTGCTTTCATGCCGTCAAGGCCGCCTTCGATCCGCGAGGCCTGTTAAACCCCGGTAAGAATATACCCACGCTGAACCGTTGTGCCGAATTCGGCTCCATGCACATCAGCGGTGGCAAGCTGCCATTTCCTGAACTGGAGCGCTTTTAATCATGAGCCCTACACTACCCCTCGACGACAGCGCCCGTCTGCTTGATGAGGTTCAGGCGGCGCTTGCCAGCCAGACTCCACTAAAAATTCGCGGCGGCGACAGCAAGGCCTTTCTTGGGCGCACCGCCAAACCGCAGGCCAACGAAATTGACACGCGCAGCCACTGCGGTGTCGTCGAGTATGACCCCACTGAACTCGTCATTACGGTCAGAGCCGGAACAACCGTCTCTGCACTCAATCAGATACTCACAGAGCAAGGGCAAGTACTGGCCTGTGAGCCGCCTGTGTTTGACGGAAAGGCCACTGTGGGTGGCATGGTTGCCAGCGGTCTGGCTGGCCCCCGCAGGCCGTGGGCAGGCTCCGTACGCGACTTTGTACTGGGTTGCCGCATTATTACCGGCCATGGCAAGCATCTTGCATTTGGCGGGCAGGTCATGAAAAACGTGGCCGGCTACGATGTATCGCGCCTTATGGCAGGCAGCCATGGCTGCCTGGGCCTGCTTACCGAGCTTTCGCTCAAAGTACTGCCACGCCCACGTGCTGCACAAAGTCTGACCCTAGCAGTCGATGCATACAGCGCACTCAACTCGCTGACGAAGTGGCGCCGTGCTGCGCTACCCGTCACGGGTGCATGCCACGCTGACGGCGTGCTGCACCTGCGCCTTGAAGGCGGCGAAGGCTCCGTAAAGGCAGCCGTTCAAACAATAGGCGGTGACACGCTGGACGCGGGCTTCTGGGATCTTTTGCGCGAACAGCAGCTACCTTTTTTCGAAGACACTCGGCCCTTATGGCGTTTGTCCCTGCCCACTAACACACCGGTGCAAAATCTGCCCGGCAAGGCGCTGCTCGACTGGGGTGGCGCACAGCGCTGGCTCAAGAGTGATGCACCGGCAGAAGAGTTACGCGCACTGGCCCAAAGCCTGGGCGGGCACGCCACCTGTTTTACGCCCCCTAGCGATGTAGAGCCTTTTCAGCCGCTCTCAGCACCCATGCTGCGCTATCAGCAACAACTGAAGCACGCGCTTGACCCACACGGTATCTTCAACCCCGGCCGCATGTACGCAAGCTTATAAAGAGACATCATGCAAACCAATCTCAGTGAACACGCCAAGACCCTGGCACGCGCAGAAGAAGCCGAAAGCATTTTGCGCACCTGTGTGCATTGCGGCTTCTGCAATGCCACCTGCCCCACCTACCAGCTGCTGGGCGATGAGCTGGACGGCCCGCGTGGCCGCATCTACCAGATCAAGAATCTGCTGGAAGGCGGCGAAGCGACCACCGGCATGCAATTACATCTGGATCGCTGCCTGACCTGCCGTAATTGCGAAACCACCTGCCCCTCTGGCGTTAATTACCACGCCTTACTGGACATTGGCCGCGCCGAAGTTGAGCAGCAACTTGGCAGGCCCTTTAAGCAGCGCATGCTGCGCAACAGCCTGCGCGCTGTAATTCCAGAGCCCACCGTGTTCAGCACGCTGCTCAAGATCGGCCAGGCCGTGCGGCCCGTGTTGCCGGCAGCTCTGCGCGACAAAATACCCCAGAAAAGCCTTGCCGCCCAGCCCCGGCCTGATGTCCGGCACGTACGCAAAGTATTAATGCTGGAGGGCTGTGTTCAGCCTTCACTGGCTCCCAACACCAATGCCACAGCGGCCCGGGTGCTGGACCGCCTGGGCATCAGCGTGACGCCCGTGCGTGAAGCCGGCTGCTGCGGAGCGACCGATTATCATCTGGACGCTCAAGAAAAAGGCCTGCAGCGCGCGCGCCGCAATATCGACGCCTGGTGGCCCGCCATTGAAGCAGGCGCTGAAGCCATTGTGCAAACCGCCAGCGGCTGTGGTGCTTTCGTCAAAGAGTACGGGCATTTGCTGCAAAGCGACCCTGCCTACGCACACAAGGCCAAGCGTGTCAGCGAACTGGCCAAAGATCTGGTCGAGGTACTGCGCGACGAGCCGCTCGAGTCCCTTCGCTGTGACCCCGAAAAAGGCAAAAAACTCGCATTCCACTGCCCCTGTACCTTGCAGCATGCCCAGCAACTGAGCGGCGCCGTGGAAGCCACCTTGCGACGTCTGGGTTTTGACCTGACAGCCGTACCCGACGGCCATCTGTGCTGCGGGTCAGCCGGCACCTATTCCATTACCCAGCCCAAGCTGTCAAAACAGCTGCGCGACAATAAAATGGATGCCCTTGAAAGCGGTCGGCCTGACATTATCGCAACGGCCAACATAGGCTGCCAGACACACTTGGATGGCGCTGGCCGTACACCGGTGCGTCACTGGATTGAACTGGTAGATGAAGCACTTTCCATGCAGTAAGCCGATAGCCTGAGACGTGAGGCTACGCATTCGGCCTCACTTAGGTTATCTTTACGGATTCTATCCAAATATTTCTCCCGAGGCTTACCATGCGATTTACGTCATTTGTGGCCGCCACAGCGCTATTTGCGGCGCTGGGCGCTGCGCCCGCTCAGGCACAAGTCAAGATTGGCGTCATTACGTCGGCGACCGGGCCCACCGCCATGGTGGGCATCCCCCAGAAAAACGCGGTTGCCTTGTTGCCCAAGAAAATCGGCGATTACACCGTCGAGTACATTTCCCTTGATGACGGCAGCGACCCAACACAAACGGTGACCAGCTTTAGAAAACTGATCAGCGAGCAGCACATCGATGCCTTTATCGGGCCAACGGGTTCACCCAACGCCATGGGTATTTTGCAATTTGTCGCCGAATCGGGCACACCCATGCTCGCGCCGGTTGGAACGGCTGACGTCGTTTTGCCCATGACCGAACAAAAAAAATGGGTGTTCAAAACCACACAAAACACTGGCATTATCGCCAAAGCTCTCGTCGAGCATATGGTGAAGCATCATGTAAAAACGCTTGGTTTTATTGGCTTTAATGATGCCTACGGTGAAGACTGGCTTAACGTGACATCAAAACTGGCCAAAGAAAACGGCATAGACATCGTCGCTACCGAGCGCTATCAGCGTTCTGACAGCTCGGTCACGGGGCAGGCACTAAAGATAAAATCTGCCAACCCGGATGCCGTGCTGGTTGCCGGTACAGGCACAGCCGCAGTGCTGCCGCAAGCCACCCTGGTCAAACAGGGCTACAAAGGCACGTTTTACCAAACACACGGTGCCGCTCTACCAGCCTTTCTGAAGCTGGGCGGCAAAGACGTTGAAGGCACAATACTGGCAGCCAGCCTTATGCTTGTAATGCCGGAAATCGCCGATTCCAACCCATCGAAAGCCATCGCACAAGACTTCATCCAGCGCTATGAGGCCATTTACAACGAACGGCCAGCTACCTTCGGCGCCAATGTGTATGATGCCGGCTTGCTGCTTGAGCGCGCCATTCCTGAGGCGGCCAAAACCGCCAAGCCAGGCACGCCAGAGTTTCGTTCAGCCTTGCGTGACGCGCTCGAAAGCACTAAAGAGCTCGTGGCAACACAAGGGGTTTACACCATGACACCTGAAGACCATAGCGGTTTTGATGAGCGAGGGCGTGAGCTCATAACCATTAAAGACGGCCAATGGCGTCTGGCTAAGTAGCCTAAAACGACAGCACCACAGTGATAAAGGGCGGGCCGCAATAAAGCGAGCCCGCCCTTTCCGTTTTCAGTCTGGCCGTGCGGTCCGGGCTATGCCCGCACCGAACGGCGCGACAAGACCCGTTTACCCTTCACGCACTGCTGCCCAGACGCTCGGCATGAAAGGCCATGTGGTCTTCCATAAACGTCGAAATAAAGTAATAGCCGTGGTCATAGCCCTCATGGCGGCGCAGAACCAGAGGTTGTTGCGCCTGAGCGCATGCAGCCTCAAACGCCTCAGGCAGTAACTGCTGCTGGGCCAGGAATGAATCATCCATACCCTGGTCAATCAGAATGCCTTGCGGAAACGGGCGTTGTGACTGCTCCATGAGCAAGCTGGCGTCATGGCTGGCCCAGGCCTGGCGGTCTGCGCCCAGATAAGCCGTAAACGCCTTTTCACCCCAAGGGCAACGCGAGGGTGCCGAAATCGGCGCAAACGCTGACACCGACTGGAATTTTTCGCGGTGACGCTGTGCAAGCACCAGCGCACCATGGCCTCCCATAGAGTGGCCAAAGATGCCGGCGCGCGCCACATCGCCGGGAAGCTGCTCCGTCACCAGGCTATACAGTTCGGACGTAATATAGGTTTCCATGCGGTAATGACGGCTCCAGGGCTCTTGCGTAGCATCCACGTAAAACCCGGCTCCAGTACCCAGATCCCAGTTTTCATCTTCCCCTTCTACACCCGCACCGCGCGGGCTGGTATCAGGAGCGACGAGCATCATGCCATGCTGAGCAGCAAACCGTTGCGCGCCGGCCTTGATCATGAAGGTTTCTTCAGTGCAAGTCAGCCCCGCCAGATAAAACAGCACAGGCACCTTGTTTTCTTGGGCCTGCGGCGGCAGAAACACCGAAAACCCCATAGGCAGCCCTATCGTGCTGGAGTGATGGCGATAAAAACGCTGTATGCCATCGAAGCAGCGATGTTCGCTAATGAGTTCAAGACTGGTGTCAGTCATTGGTATACGTCCTCCGTAATGATGCATTCCGGCCAGATAGCTGGAGTTTCTCCGCCACCGTTCCGGGGAGCCTTGGGCTCCAGAAATTACTGCCACACCCGGCCTCTCTCCTAAGGACGAGGCCTAGGCTTAGCCGCGTGGTCAGTACAAAACAACCGAACGTATCGACTCACCGCTCTTCATGAGATCGAAGCCTTCGTTGATACGCTCGAGCGGCAATGTGTGCGTGATCAGGTCGTCGATGTTGATCTTGCCGTCCATGTACCAGTCAACAATTTTTGGCACATCGGTACGGCCACGCGCACCACCAAAGGCCGAACCCGTCCAGACGCGGCCGGTGACCAGCTGGAACGGACGTGTAGAAATTTCAGCGCCTGCTTCGGCTACGCCAATAACGATAGACTTGCCCCAGCCGCGATGACAGCACTCAAGCGCCTGGCGCATAACCTGGGTGTTACCTATGCATTCGAAAGAATAATCAGCACCGCCGTCAGTCAGCTGAATAATATGATCAACCACATTTTCAACCTCATTGGGGTTGACGAAATGGGTCATGCCAAACTTACGTGCCATGGCCTGACGCTCGGGGTTAATGTCAACCCCGATGATTTTGTCAGCACCCACCATGCGTGCACCCTGGATGACGTTCAGGCCAATGCCGCCCAGTCCAAAAACCACCACATTGGCACCCGCCTCAACCTTGGCGGTAAACAGCACTGCTCCCAGGCCGGTAGTGACGCCGCAGCCGATATAACAGACCTTGTCAAAAGGGGCGTCACTGCGGATTTTTGCAAGGGCGATTTCGGGGACGACTATATGGTTGGAAAACGTCGACGTGCCCATGTAATGATGCACAGGCTTGCCGCCCACGGTAAACCGTGACGTGCCGTCTGGCATTACACCCTTTCCTTGCGTTGCGCGTATGGCGGTGCAAAGATTGGTTTTGCGCGAAAGACATGACTTACACTGACGGCACTCTGGCGTATATAGCGGGATGACGTGATCGCCTGCCTTGAGCGACGTTACACCACTGCCCGTCTCGAGTACGACACCGGCACCCTCATGCCCCAAAATGGCCGGGAAGATGCCTTCTGGATCTGCACCCGACAGGGTGTAGTAATCAGTATGGCAAATACCGGTTGCCTTGATCTCAACCAGCACCTCGCCTGCACGGGGGCCTTCGAGCTCGACATCTTCAATGGTCAGTGGCTGGCCAGCCTGCCAGGCGACGGCGGCTTTAGTTTTCATTTACTTCTCCGTGAGTGTTAGGGCAACCCGACTAAAATCCGGGCACGCCGGACTCTGTCGAGTGTAACGAATATTCAGTACTCCTTCGACTGCCCGGTTATGGCGACACCCATGCGCAACATAAAGTACGCCAGCGCATCTGCCCAGCGCCCCAGCAAGCTGCGATGCAAGAGCGTCTCTGACGTAACACGTGCGGAGTGATCGCGTATTTCCTGTTCAAGAACTGCCCTGAGCTGGTCTGCAAAACCCGAATCCTGGATATACACATTGGCCTCGCGCGCCAGCAACAAACTGAATGGATCCAGATTAGATGACCCCACCATGGAACAGCTATCCATGACCGCCACCTTGGCATGCAGATAACTGGCCATGTACTCGTAAATCTCCACGCCGTCATCCAGCAGCTCACAATACATATAGCGACAGGCCCGATATTGCATGGCGTATTCGGCATGCCCCTGCAGCAGCAAGCGCACCCGCACGCCGCGCCTGGCCGCCTCCCGCAATGCCTTGCGCAATCGCCTGCCTGGAAGAAAATAGGCATTGGCAATCAACATATCCGACGTGGTGCCAGCCATGGTTTCCAGGTAAACATTTTCAATGGTCTGCCGGTTGCGAACATTGTCACGCTGCAACAAGGCTGCGCGAACCCCTGCTTCATGGTGGGGCTGGCTGTACTTGCGCCGCGCCTGACGCCATTTACCCCACTGTTTCAGCCGCTGGTAAAACAGCGACCAATTATCGCGACGCCGCCACGCCATGCGCAGCCACAACGCACGCTGTGCGCGGGCCACATCGTCCACAATTGGCCCACGCAGGCTTATTGCAAAATCAAATCGCGGCGCGGGCTCTTTGCCGTTATCTGGAATATCTACAAAATCATCAAGAATATTGATGCCGCCCACAAAGGCAAGCGCTTCATCGATCACCGCAGTCTTTCGATGCAGGCGTCGCAGGCGCCTCAAATTGAAACGCACCGAGCTCACGCCCACCGGCTCTGGCCTGTAGACCCGATACTGCGCCCTCATGTCAACCAGATGGCGCACCACTTCCTGAGCGGTTTCGGCGCTGCCAAACCCGTCGATTACAACCCGCACCTTAATACCGCGCTTGCATGCATTGCGCAGATGCTGCAGCACACGTCGGGCAGTATCATCCATGCTGAAAATATAGGTCTCAAGATGCACGGTCACCTTGGCCGCATCAATCGCCTCGCACAGCGCATCGAAGAAATCAGCCCCATTGTGCAATAGTGTGATCTGGTTGCCCTCAGTCCAGTTCAGGCGCAAGCGGCTACCTGGCATGGCGTCCCGACTGTCTGGATATCAACTCGTTGACCAAGATCATTGATTCAAACATAAGCATTACAGCCCCATTAATTCGAAAATCGAACGGCTCAGCGCCGACTCTGCATCGCGCAGCTGCATAAGAATGTTGAAATGGTTGGTGCCGGCCACTTCAAGACAGCGTACTGGGTACCCGCGCTCCGCCCACGCTTGTGCATACATGGCGCTCTGACGCTTGAACTCGTCTGTTTCATGCTCACCCCAGGCAAGCAGCATGGGGCAACCTGCCGAAGGCAAGTGAAACACCGGGCTTAGGGACCGGGCAGACTGCACATTCATATGTGCCCATGCGTTGATATGTGTGCGCACCAGCGGGCGCAGGTCAAACAAACCACTGATGGGGCTGGCACTTTGTATGACATGCTCAGGCACATCAAGCTGTTCTTTCCAGCCTGGCGCCAGCAGCATGCCCACCAGATGCCCACCCGCCGAACTGCCACTGACATGAATACGCGAGGGGTCACCGCCATATCGTTCAATATTCTTGTACACCCACGCCAGCGCCCTTCTGCACTGATCCACAATGTCAGACAAAGAAACACCCGGCGCAAGCGAATAATTTACGGCCACCACCGTGGCACCGTGCCCGACAAAAGCCGGGGCCATAAAGCTGCTGTCATCCCTGGACAATGCGCGCCAATACCCACCATGAATAAACAGGTACACCGGTGCCAAACCGGCAGCCGGAAAAATATCGAGTGTTTCATCAGGGTGCGGCCCATACGGCACCCCCAGCTCGCCGGCTATCTTGAGACGTGCCTGCGCGCTGTAGTCGGCATATTCTTTCAGGTAAGGCAGACAATCAGGCACAGAAGCCCGTGCATTGTATTGTCGGTCAAGCTCGTCGGACGCATACCCCACGGGGTTGTCGTTGGGATCCATACAGGCCGTCTCCACATATGTTGTATACGCCAGACTACGTTGATATGGCAGCCCGGCCCCACGGCCGCCAAAGGCGCTCGCGCGGAGGTACGTTTGTGCAAATATACTACCAGCCAAACCGCGTGCGCGTGTCAACCCTGCGCGGTCAGCAAACCGCACAGGCCAACAGGCGCTATGTGCAATATCAAGAAAAACGTATCAGCCCAGAAAATGCCGCTGCGACATCAGGGGAGTTCAAGCTCGGCGTACAGCGGCGCGTGATCAGAAATCTGTCGCCATGGCAGGCCCTGAAGCACCCGCGCCTTACGCACGGCGAACCCACGCTGATAAATGCGGTCTAGCCGCAGCCAGGGAAACGCTGCTGGAAACGTACGCGGCGGTGGTGCCAGTCGCGCCCCACCATGCATGCCCAACTCATGCACGTTTTGCACCAACGGTTTTTGAGTGGGTACCAGCAGCCCGCTGCGCAGCCGTTGCATTGAGTTTCGTAAAAGTTTCGGACCAGTGTCAGAATGAGGGGCAAACGAAAATACTTCGTACAGACCCAGTTGTTTTACAAACAACGGTGCCAAGCGGTTATTCCAGTCGTTGAAATCACCCGCGATCAGCATGGGTTCGCCTTCTGGAACCAGGCGCTTAATACGCTCAACCAGCGCTGCCACCTGACGTGAACGCCCCTTTGCGAACAAGCCCAAGTGCACGACCAGACAGTGCACCGGCACGTCGTCGATATTAACTTGCGCATGCAACAGACCACGCTGTTCCATTCGATGGTCTGAGATATCCTGGTTTTCGTGGTGAACGATAGGAAAACGCGACAGCAATGCATTGCCGTGATCAGTCTGCGCGCGTATGGCGTTACAGCCATACGCCGCATTCATGCTGAGGGCCGCGCCCAGCGACTCGTGCTGGGCATTGAGGCTGATGCGCTGCTCATTGCGGCCCTGAACTTCTTGCAGAAACAGCAGGTCAGGGTGCAGGCCATACAGCCCCAGGCGCAAGTCTGACAACGACTCGCGGGCACCCGTGGCTGAGCGCCCTTTGTGAATGTTGTAGCTTACGACCCTAATGACGGACACGCACGTCCTCCCTATAACCCCTTTACTTTACATCAACGGCGCGCAGACGGATATGAAGTTCCTTCAACTGCTTTTCGTCGACCACTGAAGGCGCATGCGTCAGCAGACACTGTGCGCGCTGCGTTTTTGGAAAAGCAATAACGTCACGGATGGAGTCTGCCCCAGCCATCATCGTGACCAAACGGTCAAGGCCAAACGCCACACCACCATGCGGTGGCGCGCCATACTGCAGCGCATCGAGCAAGAAGCCAAATTTTTCGCTGGCCTCTTCGTCATCAATATTGAGCGCCCTGAAAACCTTGCTTTGCACGTCGGCGCGGTGAATACGCACCGACCCGCCGCCTAGCTCCCAACCATTGAGTACCATGTCGTAGGCTTTAGCAATGGCACGGCCCGGGTCGGTGGTGAGAAAGTCTTCATGACCATCTTTCGGGCTGGTAAACGGATGGTGGGCGGCAAAATACCGACCTTCTTGCTCATCGTACTCGAACATGGGAAAGTCAACGACCCAGAGGGGCTTCCAGCCTGCCTCGAACAAACCATGCTCGCGACCAAACTCGCTGTGGCCGATCTTGACCCGCAGCGCACCAATAGCGTCATTGACGACTTTGGTGCGGTCAGCGCCAAAAAAGATCAAATCGCCGCTTTGTGCCCCGGTACGGTCAATCAGCTGACGCAGAGCATCGACATTTATGTTTTTGACGATGGGTGATTGCAAGCCTTCGGGTATAGCGGCAGCATCGTTGACCTTAATATAGGCCAGCCCTTTAGCACCATAAATGCCCACAAACTTGGTGTAAGCATCAATTTCGCTGCGGGGCATGACGGCACCGCCAGGCACACGCAAGGCCACTACGCGACTGCCTGGGTCATTGGCCGGTGCAGAGAACACCTTAAAATCGACTTCACGCATGAGGTCGGCCACATCAACAAACTCGAGCTTGACACGCAAATCGGGTTTATCAGACCCAAAACGGCGCATGGCTTCTTCCCAGGTCATGGTCGGAAACTGCGCCGGCAGCTCAGCCTTTTGCACGGCAACAAACACCTGACGGATCATGCCCTCGAAGATTTCACGAATCTGTACTTCGTCGAGGAAAGAAGTTTCACAGTCTATCTGCGTAAACTCTGGCTGGCGGTCAGCACGCAAGTCTTCATCACGAAAGCACTTGGTAATCTGATAATAGCGGTCAAAGCCAGCCACCATAAGCATCTGTTTAAAGAGCTGCGGCGACTGCGGCAGTGCGTAAAATTCGCCGGCATTTACCCGCGAAGGCACCAGGTAGTCACGTGCACCTTCAGGCGTACTCTTGGTAAGCATGGGGGTTTCAATATCGACAAAGCCCAGCGCATCAAGGTATTTGCGCACTTCCATGGTGACACGGTAGCGCAGCATAAGATTGTTCTGCATTTGCGGGCGGCGCAAATCAAGCACGCGGTGCGTCAGCCGTGTTGTTTCGGACAAATTGTCGTCATCAAGCTGGAACGGCGGCGTAACAGACGGGTTAAGCACCTCGATTTCGCGACACAAGATTTCGATTTCGCCCGAAGCCAGATCAGTATTACGGGTACCCTCGGGGCGCATGCGCACCAGACCTGTAATACGCACGCAGAATTCATTGCGTATGCTTTCGGCAGTGGCAAACGCCAACTCGTTATCCGGGTCTACGACAATCTGGGCCAGACCTGCACGATCACGCAAATCAATGAAAATGACCCCGCCGTGGTCACGGCGACGATGAACCCAGCCAAACAGGGTGACTGTCTGGTCGAGATAGTGAGTGTTGACCTCGCCGGTATAGCAGGTACGCATCAAGGATTACTCCGTATATAAATATCTTGGGTTGAAACCGAAGCGGGCCATTGAAAGCCCGCTTTCTGGTTACCGGAACAGGGCATGCCAGGTTTTACGGCACGTACCCCCCGGGCACGACATCATTGTTTGGGCACATCGCCCCGCACAGCAGCCATCAGGTCGATGACTTGGGAGCAGGTGTTGGCGCAGGAGCGGGGGTGGAAGCAGGTGCCGACGCGGCGGCCGTCTGGCCACCGCCTTCGCCCGACGACGTGGCCGGGTTGGGAGCTGAACCGTTATTGCGAAAATCAGTAACATACCAACCCGTGCCTTTCAGCTGAAAGCCTGCGGCGGTAACCTGCTTTACGTAAGTTGCCTTGCCGCACTCAGGGCAGTCTGTGAGTATGGGATCAGATAGTTTTTGCAAAACATCCTGGGCATGGCCACAGGTGCTGCATCGATAAGCATAAATAGGCACGACAAAATCCTAGCGAAAATGTCCAGAAACTGCGCCCCGCCGCAGGCAAACCCGGGCACGCGGCCCTGAGCAGCTTTGATGAGCAACGAAGCAAAAAGAAGCCAATTTTAGCCCTTTTTGCAGCCCCGTACCCGGTACGGGGCTGCAGTTTAAAAGCGGCCGAACAAGATGAACATCATTGCGGCCACCAAAGTAGGCACCGCCGCCGACAGCAAGAGCTTGAGCGGCGAGATCGCGCCATCGGGAAAGCATCGCTTCAAAATGGAGAACCCGGCCGGGTTGGGTGCATTGGCAATCACCGTCAAACCACCACCTGTAACCGCCCCGGCGACCAGCATGTAGCGCCAGACTTCGTCGGTTCCTTCGACCAGCGAACCCAAATAGGTCAACGCAGCATTATCGGTAAGCGCCGTCAGTGCCGTGGCACCCCAATACAGCACAATCGGGGAAAGCCCGGCAAGCAGCTCTTGCAACCACCATTTTTGCAGACCACCCAACACCACCAAACCGGCCAGAAAGAACCCCACCATCAAGCCTTCACGGATCAGCAGCGCGTTCTGGTGACGGCTATAGGCGTGGGCATAGCCAATGAACAGCATTAGCAGGCCCAGGAATATTGCCGCATGGTGAGCCGACATCACAATACCCACCAGGAAAAGCACGTGAACAGCAATGACGGAAAGCGGAACTGGGGGGCGAACCTTGCTACCCTCTTCAGCCGGCAAGGCACCAAGCGAGCCATCCAGCAGGTGTTTGCGAGAGATAAAGGTAAGCAGGCTGGCGTTGATGATGACAGCGACCGCTGCGCGCCAACCGAAATGCGTGGCCATGTAGGCCGTGTCCCAGCCAAAGGTGCCAGCCACCATGAGCACAGGCGGTGCGGCATAGGCAGTAAGCACGCCGCCTATGGATATGTTGACGAACAGCACACCCAGGGTCAGGTATTTAAAGCCTGCCTGACCCGGCCTGCTGAAATAGGCATCGCGCAGCAGCAGCGCCGCAAGCGTCATGGCTGCCGGTTCGGTAATAAAGGAACCGGCCAGCGGCACGAAGGTCATGGTGACAAAAAACATGGCCAGCGCATTGGGCATGGGCATAATGCGCGCAATGCCTTTTACGAACATGTTTACCAGCTCAATAATGGGTCGACTGGCAGCCACAACCATAATGGCAAATACGAAAGCAGGCTCGGTAAAGTCGCGCGTATCGACGTAGGCGACCATTTCATCTACATTGACCAGCATCGCCATGCCAAACAGCATGACGCACGCCCAGACGCCAAATACAGCCTCGACTTCTGACAGCATATGCCACAGCCCGGCATGCGGGCCATTGCGATTAGCCAGGCGGGCGAAAACGGGCACGGAGAAAGTGTGGATGATGGCAATCGCAAAAAGCGCTGTTGCCACATATTCGATAATACTTGTCATCTTCCAGTCTTTTTTTTACTAGTAAGGCAAAAAGCCACTTATCAGAAAGGCGCTGTCTCACAGAGGCAAGACAGTACCCGCAAGTGCAGCCACAATCAACATTACGCCAACTGTAATGTTTGCGCGAAACAGCATAAAGCTGCGATCTGGTCGCGCAAGATCAAAAATACTGATCTGCCAGGCAAAGTGCGCGCCTATGGCGGCAATTACTACGTAATAGGGCCAGTTCATGCCCATGGCATAGCCACCCCACAGCCACAGGATCACCGTAGCTGCGTAAAAACCGCCTATCCACACACGCCCGTTGTCACCAAACCGCATGGCGGCAGACCGCAGCCCAAGCTTGAGATCATCGCGCAGATCCACATACGCGTATACCGAATCGTACCCGACTTGCCACAACACTGCGCCCAGCCACAAAGCGATCGCTCCCAAGGGCACACTATTTTGCGTGTCGGACCACGCCATAAGCATGCCCCAGTTAAACCCTATGCCCAGTACAACCTGGGGCCAATACGTAAAGCGCTTGCACAGAGGATAAACAATAACAATAGGCACCAGGGCCACGGCCAGCCATCGGCTATACGTGTTAAGCGCGAGCAGTAACAAGGCACAAACGGCAAGCTGAGCGAACACAAACCACAGCGCGTTTTTCAGACTAAGCTGGCCACTGGTCAGCGGACGAAATCGCGTGCGCTCAACCTGACTGTCAAAGTTGCGGTCAAAAATATCATTAAAGCAGCAACCTATACCCCGCATCAGCAAGGCGCCCAGAGAAAAAATAACCAGGCGAAACAAAGTAGGCCAGCCATCAGCAGCCTGAACCAGCGCCGCCAGACAGGGCAGCAGCGTAAGCCAGGTACCTACGGGCCGGTCAAGGCGGCACAGCCGAGCATAAGGCCCCCAGGAACGCGGCAGCCAGCGTTCTACCCAGTCGTCGGGCCGCATGTCGGCGAGGTCTGGCGTGCCAGGTGCCCGTTCAGACAGACGCTGATGTGAAGAGTTACTGGAAAAAGTCATTACCAAATAGCGAAGATTGCGAATACGCACAAGGCGCAATGCGCGCCTTGTGGCTTAACTTTGTTTGATGAGTTCGCCCAAAATAGCGATACCCTCGCGGATTTTTGCTTCTGAGACCGTAACGAAACTGAGCCTGAGCGTATTGTCTTGCCGCCCCTCACCCGCAAAAAACGGAGCACCTGGCACAAAAGCAACATTGCGGGCAACGGCCTGTTCGAGCAGCTTGCTGCCATCAATATGCGCCGGCAACGTCACCCAGATAAACATGCCGCCGTCGGGCTTCGTCCATGAACAGGTGCTGGGAAAGTGCTCTTCAATAGCATCGAGCATGTAGCCGCACTGCTCTTTATAGAGCTGGCGCACGACGGGCAGATGAGTATCAAGAAAACCATCTTTAATGGTTTCGTAGACAGCCATCTGGGTGAGCGATGCCGTATGCAGGTCAGTAGCCTGCTTGATCTGCACCAGCTTTGAAATAATGGGGCGTGGCGCCACGATATAGCCCAAACGCAAGCCAGGCGCGAGCACTTTTGAAAACGAGCCCAGGCGAATAACTGTTGCACCCGCAGCACGCCCGAGGCCCAAAAGACCCGGCAGCGCTTCGCCAGCATAACGAAGCTCACCATAAGGGTCGTCTTCGATAATAGGCACTTGCAGCATCGCACATCGCTCTACCAACGCCTTACGTCGCTCAAGACTTAACGTAAGCCCGGTCGGGTTGTGAAAATTAGGCAGAGCATATAGAAAACGCGCACCCGCAGCCGTTTCAGGCGTGAGGCTCTCGGGAATAAGGCCACCCTCATCGGTGGGCACAGAATGATAATCAGGCTCGAACAACGAAAACGATTGCAACGCACCCAAATAACTGGGCGCCTCAACCAACACCTTGCTGCCCGGATCAATAAACAACTTGCCCAGCATATCAAGCGCCTGCTGCGAACCCGAAACAATAAGCACCTCTTCAGGTGAAACGTCGCCAGCCCCAGAGCGCTTGAGATCTTGCGCCACCCAGGCACGCAACGGTGCATAGCCTTCAGTAGGGCCGTATTGCAGCGCTGACTCGCCCTTGCTTTCAAGTACGAGATCAAAGGCCTGCTTCATCGCCTGAATGGGAAACCCCTTAGGTGACGGAAGCCCCCCGGCAAATGAAATAATTTCAGGCCGCTCAGTAACCTTGAGAATTTCTCGAATGGTTGAGCTGGTTAGCAGCTGGGCGCGTTTGGAAAATGTGTAGGAAGATGAGTACGAATCCATGATTCAAGCCTGAACGCCCCAAGAAAGCGCATAAAAAGAGAATCCGCTAGATTACCGCAAGTCGCGCCAAAATGCAGCGAAATGCAAATAAGCGTGGCAAGCGGCCGGCCCGACGTCTAATCTGCGTATACAGCGAAGTACTAGCGCGGGGGAAGTCGTGCATCGCCCGACCGGATGACGGCCGGAAAACAGCCTCAACCCGCACGAAGGCGTCAAAAGAACCACGCGCAGCAAAATGTCTCTCGCGATTGAGAAGACAAAACCTCAACCATCACCCCTCCTCACCCCAATACCCCTCCACGTTATAAACCCCTCTCAAAAACTCAATAAACGCCCGCACCTTCGCCGGTAAATACCGCTGCTGCGGATACACCGCCTGAATGTCATACCCCGGCAGCGCAAACTCATCCAGTACCGTCACCAGCTCTCCGCGCCGCAACTCCGCCTGAATTTCCCACGTAGACCGCCAGCCCACCCCCAGCCCCTGCTTCACCCAGTCATATAGCAGCTCGCCATCATTGCAGGCCAGGTTCCCATCTACCCGCACTGCAAAAAGCTTACCCTCACGCGCAAACGTCCAACCCTGCTGCTGTCCACCCTGAAGATTGAACGCCAGACAATTATGATCGGCCAGATCCTCAGGGCTACGCGGTACGCCGTACTGCTCAAAATACGCAGGCGTACCGCACACCACCCGCTGATTAGGAAACAGCCGCAGCGCTACATAGTTAGGGTCGCGCACCTCGCCAATACGAATGCCAACGTCATACCCCTCGCGCACCAGATCGGCCACACTATCCGTAAAATTAAACGACAGCCGCAAATCAGGGTACTGTTCCCGAAACGCTGCTGCGTGCGGGCCAACATGGCGCCGTCCGAACGCAGCAGGCGCAGACACCACCAAATGCCCCCGTACCGCAGAGCGCCCCGAACTGACGCTATCTTCAGCCGCGTCAAAATCGTGCAGCAACTGCTGACTGCTCTCGAGAAAACGCTCGCCCAACTCTGTAAGCTTGAGCCCACGCGTAGACCTATGCAGCAACTGCACACCCAACCTGCGCTCCAGCGCAGTAAGACGCCGCCCCATAACCACCGGCGTCACCCCTTCGACCAGCGCGGCTGCCGCAAAACTACCCTTTTCGGCTACCAGTACAAAACTGCGCACGGCGGTATAGCGATCCATACGGTACCTTTTATATAGAAAACCCCAACAATTTCATGCATTGAGCCATTTAACCCGTTACAGAATATACTAAAAGTATCGACAGTAACGACATCCGCGGGGATTCAAAACCAAGCCAAATTCGCCTATGCTGACTACAAACGACGCCTGCCATCATTGGCTGAAACGCAGTCATCATGGTGAAAATAAGCACTGGGAGCACACGAAAACTGTCCAAATGCTTAATACGCCATTACCAACTCTTATGTCTTATAAAAGAGTCGTAGCCTATAATGGGCGTCGATAATGGCGCGTCAGATAACAACAGCCAGCCATTACCCCGGGCAAGTGGCCACCCGCTGGCTTTCGCGCGCTGCCCACACTACGGCACGCCTTGCGCATTGCCCACCAAGTATCCCAACGGCATACAGCGGCCACACATCATCTTCTTTTTCAGAAACTTTTAACGAGGAAACCACATGACAGAGCGTACGTCTTGCAAACGGCTAAAAGTCGCAACTGAACTGTTTGAATTTGTCGAGCGCGAAGCGCTGCCTGGCACAGGTGTCGCCTCGGACGCGTTCTGGGCCGGCTTTGATGCCTTGATCCATGACCTTACCCCACGCAACCGCGAGCTGCTTGAGCACCGCGATCGCCTGCAAGCTCAGCTTGACACCTGGTACCGCAGCAACCCCGGCCCTATTGCCGACATGGCGGCCTACCAGGCCTTTTTGCGCGAAATCGGCTATCTGACCGACGCCCCTGACACGGTGGCCATCAAAACCGAAAACGTAGACACTGAAATTTCTGCGCAGGCTGGCCCACAGCTTGTTGTTCCCATTACCAACGCCCGTTACGCCCTGAACGCCGCCAATGCGCGCTGGGGTAGCCTGTACGATGCCCTGTATGGCACCGATGCTATTTCGGAAGACGGTGGTGCCACCCGCGCTGGCGGTTACAACCCCGCTCGCGGCGAAAAAGTCATCGCCTTTGCCCGTAAGTTTCTGGACGACAGCATTCCCCTTGCAACAGGTTCGCATGCCGACGCCACGGCCTATGTGGTCAGCAACAATACCCTGCAAGTAACCCTTGCCGACGGCAGCACCACCAAACTGGCTCAGCCTGAGCTGTTCCTGGGCTATCGCGGCGAGCCAGCTGCTCCTGAAGCGCTGGTGTTTCGCCATCATGGTCTGCACTTTGAAGTCCAGATCGACAAGTCTAGCGCCATTGGCAAGCAAGACAAGGCCGGCGTCAAAGACGTACTGCTCGAGTCTGCCATTACCACCATTATGGATTGCGAAGACTCCGTGGCTACAGTTGATGCCGCAGACAAAGTGCAGGCCTACCGCAATTGGCTGGGCCTGATGCAGGGCACGCTAAGCGAAGAAGTATCCAAGGGCGGTAAAAGCTTTACCCGCACGCTCAACCCCGATCGCGAGTACACCGGTACCGACGGCAAAACACACACACTGCATGGCCGTTCGCTGATGTTCATTCGCAACGTCGGTCACCTCATGACCAACCCGGCCGTACTCGACGAGCAGGGCAACGAGGTGCCAGAAGGCATCCTCGACGCCGTCTTTACCTCGCTGATGGCCAAGCATGACCTGCAGCACAAAGGCAACTCGCGCGCCGGCTCCATTTACATCGTCAAGCCTAAAATGCATGGCCCTGACGAAGTGGCCTTCGCCAACGACTTATTCGCCCGCACCGAAGCCCTGCTGGGCCTGGCACCTAACACCATCAAAATCGGCATCATGGACGAAGAGCGTCGCACCAGCGTCAACCTCAAGGCCTGCATTGCCGCCGCGCACCAGCGTGTCGCCTTCATTAACACCGGGTTTCTGGACCGCACTGGCGACGAAATGCACACGTCGATGGAAGCCGGTCCCATGGTCCGCAAGGGTGACATGAAGAAAAGCGTCTGGATTGACGCCTACGAGCGCAACAACGTGCAAACAGGTCTGGAGTGCGGCCTGCGCGGCCACGCCCAGATCGGCAAAGGCATGTGGGCCATGCCTGACCTGATGGCTGACATGCTCGAGCAGAAAATCGGCCATCTGAAAGCCGGTGGCAACACCGCGTGGGTGCCTTCACCCACTGCCGCCACACTGCATGCTCTGCACTACCATCAACTTGACGTGCAAGAAGTGCAGCGCGGCATGGAAGGCAAATCCGAGCCATTGCTCGAGAAAATCCTTACCATCCCCGTGGCCACCGACACCAACTGGAGCGCCGAAGAAATCCAGCAAGAGCTCGACAACAACGCACAAGGTATTCTCGGCTACGTGGTGCGCTGGATCGACCAGGGTATCGGCTGCTCCAAAGTGCCTGACATTCATGATGTCGGTCTGATGGAAGATCGCGCCACACTGCGTATTTCGAGCCAGCACATGGCAAACTGGCTGCGCCATGGCATTGTGACTGAAGAGCAGGTTCGTGCAACCTTGGAACGCATGGCGGCCGTGGTCGACAAGCAGAACGAGGGCGATCCTCTCTATCGCCCCATGGCAGGTAACTTTGATACCTCGTACGCGTATCGTGCTGCATGCGATCTGGTGTTCAAAGGCCGTGAACAGCCTAGCGGTTACACCGAGCCACTGCTGCATGGCTGGCGCCTGAAGCTCAAGGCCGCTGCGCACTAAGCCAGGCCAGTAAAAAGCGCCCCGTAACAGGGGCGCCTTGTAAGTTAAAAGCTGCCGGTTCGCCGGCAGCTTTTTTACTTGTTGCTTGTGTGATCGGTGCCCTATTGCTTGAGAGCCCCACACTAAAGAACCCAGGCCTACTGTGCCCGGAGTATTGTCTGCTCAACTGCGAACGCGGGCTACGACCTCTTCAAGTTGCGCCAGCATCTGCGTGATTTCTTGCTCAGTCACATTAAGTGCAGGCATGAAACGCAGCAAGTTGGGACGAGGTGCATTCAACAACAAGCCTTGGGGTTCCCAATCACGCGCCGCCTCGACAATGGCTGGCCCGTCATCACGGCCAAGCATGAGCGCCCGCAGCAGGCCGTCGCCACGCTCGCCCTGCATGCCCCATTTGTCAGACAATGCATTCAGGCCATCGGACAGTTGTTTAGCCCGGGCATTAACGGCGTCAAGAAAACCGGGGGCCATTAACGCATCAAACACGGCCACACCGGCTGCCGTCATAAGAGGGTTGCCGTTATACGTGCCACCCTGATCGCCATGCACAAAAACAGACACCTCTTCGCGCGCACACAATGCCGCCAAGGGCACGCCAGCGCCTATGCCTTTGCCCAGCGTCATGATGTCGGGCTGAATATCTGACAGCTCGTAGGCAAACATTTTGCCCGTTCGGCCATAGCCTGTCTGCACTTCATCAACGATGAGCAGCATATTGTGCTCGGTGGTCAGGGCACGCAGTGCCTGCATGAATTCGTGTGTTGCAGGGATAACGCCCGCCTCGCCCTGTACCGGCTCAAGCATGACTGCCACGGTCTGGTCATCAATAAGCGCACGGACTGATTCAATGTCATTGAGGTCAGCCTTGGGGAAGCCGTCTACCTGTGGTGCAAAGATTTTGTCCCAGCCCGGCTTGCCCGATGCCGACATCGTTGCCAGCGTGCGGCCATGGAAGCTGTGATCAAAGGTAATAATTTTGAAAGCGCCGTTGCGGTTGAGCTGGCCCCATTTGCGCGCAAGCTTGATCGCACCCTCATTGGCCTCAGCCCCGCTGTTGGCGAAGAACACACGATCAAAACACGAAGCGCCCGTAATACGCTTGGCCAGTGCCATGGACGGCGCGTTATAGAAGGCCGGCGAAGGGTTGATCAGCGTAGCCGCCTGGTCGTTGATGGCCTTGACCACCTCTGGCGGGCAATGGCCCAGACAGTTGACCGCCCACCCCTGCACAAAATCGAGATATCGCTTGCCGTTGTGATCTTCGAGCCATGAACCTTGCCCGCGCACGAAAACCAACTCGGGACGCGAGGTTATTTCCATAAGTGCGTCCACGCCCGACCGATCGAATGTCATCTTGACTTCCTGTAAAAAAGAGATGGCTGCAGCAAAGCCTGCGAACCGAGATTTTAGCGCGTTACACCGCGCACTGCCGTGAACCTGCCGAGCAGGCGTTGCCCAAATACATTAACCGCCAACCCCGCCATGACCACCACGCCACCCAACCACTGCGCCATGGCCAAGCGCTCACCCAGCAGCCACGATGACGACAACAGGCCCAGCACAGGTATGAGCAGGCTGAGCGGTGCTACCTTGCTGGCAGGATGGCGTGCCAACAGCCGCCCCCACAGGCTATAGCCCATTACCGTCGCGACAACGGCCAGGTAGAACACAGCCAGCACACCCACATAGGTGATGTTTTGCAAACTGGAAACAATAGCGGGCGCCCCCTCAAAGTAAAGTGACAAACCCAGAAAGGGTAGCGGCGGTATCAGCGCCCCCCAGACCACCAGGCTTAGCATATCGAGCTGGCGGGTTCCTTGTGCTGCCATGTTGCCAGCCCGCTTGACCACGATATTGCCCGTCGCCCATGACAGTGCCGCCAGCAGCGTCAGTGCAAAACCAGTGAGCGTCATCGTGCCCGGGGCCGCCCCGGCCTGAATCAGGCCCAGGCCCACAGCGGCAACCGCCATACCCAGCACGTTATGCCATCGCACGCCCTCACCCATGAGCACGGCAGCAATAAGCACGGTAAAAAACGCCTGAGACTGCAAAACAATGGAAGCAAGCCCTGCGGGCATGCCGACCGACATGGCGACGAAAAGAAAGACAAACTGCCCCAGGCTAATGGTTAGCCCATAGAGAACAATAATGCGCCAGGGAACGGCCGGTCGACGGATGAAAAACACGGCCGGCACTGCCACCAGGCCGAAACGCAATGCACCCAACAGCAACGGTGGCACTTCGCTCAGGCCCAGTTTGATGACGACAAAATTAAGCCCCCAAGCGGTAATCACCGCAAGCGCTGCCAGCCAATCTTTAAGGGGCATGAATTTCCTTTTTGCTGCACACGAAACAACCAGTATTATGCGTGAAGAACTCTCGCAAAGTGTCCGTTGCTTCGCCGCTACCATTCAGGAGCAGCTTCAGCGCAGGCAGATCACTGCCTTATGCCACGGCAGCGAGAAAAACCAGGCCTGCGCCAGGTGCTTGGCCACGTGCGCATACCCGACCGCCGCCTTCTAACTTTGTCACTTTTGTCATCATGTCTCTCAGCATACTTAGCCTGCACAGCTACCCGGTGAAATCCTGCGCCGGCATTGATCACACCGAAACCACCATCACGGCGCGAGGCCTGTATCGCGACCGGCAATGGGTCATCGTCGACGCGCAGGGCATATTCATGACGCAGCGCCAGCACGCCCGTATGGCGCTGATACGGCCTCGCTTCCTGAACGCTGATCTAATTCTATCGGCCACCGGCATGCCCGAGCTGACCGTGCCGTGGTCTACTGGCAGCCAATCACTTCCTCAGGTCAATGTGCGGATCTGGAAACAAGACACCCTGGGTTTCGACGAGGGCGATGCGGCAGCGCAATGGCTTAGCCAGTTTCTCGGGCTGTCTTGCCGCCTTTTGAGGGTTCATCCTGATGCCCACCGCGCCGCCAGCCCCCCGCATGTTGATGCCTGGCTGGAGCACAATACAGACTGGGCTGACGGGTTTCCTGCCTCTCACGAGTTCGGTTTTGCTGATGGCTTTCCATTTTTGATCGCCAACCAAGGTTCCCTTGACGAATTGAACCGCCGCCTGCTGGCCAAAGGGCAGCCCGCCGTACCCATGAACCGCTTCCGCCCAAATATCGTGGTGCAGGGCCTGGATGCCTACGAAGAAGATTATCTGACCGGCATGCAAACTGGCGACCTCACCTTTGCATTCGTCAAACGGTGCGCACGCTGCCCCATCCCCAACATTGATCAGGCGACAGCAGTATCAGCACCCGAGCCAGGCATTACCCTGGCCGAGCACAGGCAGTTTACCGACGGCGTGCTGTTCGGAGTCAACGCCGTGGTATCTGGCACAGGGCAAAACACCATGATTCGCGTCGGCGATACGGTCGAACTGCACTATGATTTATAAGGCCAGGCGCCTATGCTTGGTTCACCGGTTCACTGATTTACTGTTTCAGGAGTTCGGTAGTGCCGTAATTCGGTAAATCGGCAATTCGGCAATTCGGCAATTCGGCAATTCGGCAATTCGGCAATTCAGTACAAACTAAGCTGAACAGGTGCTCTGCGCGGGCTGCCATCACCTTCTGGTGTGCTGGACTCCAGGCTGCTTACACGCACCCCCAACAGCCGAATACGGCTCTGATCAAGCTCTATACGCTTTAAACAAGCACCCGCCGCATGATGGATGGCATCGGCGTCAGCCACGGCATCAGGCAGCGTAAAGTCTCGCGTTACGGTTCTGAAGTCATGAAAGCGCAGCTTGATACCCACTGTGCGGCCCGTATAACCTTTGCGACGCAGATCACCCTCAAGCTGCTGGCACAGTTGCTGAAAGATGGCTGAAAGCTCAGCGCGATCGCGATGCACATGCAGGTCACGCTCAAATGTGGTTTCACGGCTGATGGATTTGGGCTCAGAATGTGTGCGTACAGGACGGTCATCCTTGCCATGCGCCACCTCGACCAGCCAACAGGCATAAGAAAGCCCGAAGTGACGTTGCAAGAGCTCAGGGCGGGCATGGGCCAGCTGCTCGACAGTAAGTATGCCCAGGTCACGCAACCGGGCATCAGCCTTGGGGCCTATGCCATTAACCTTACCTACAGGCAGCGGCCAGATCCGCTTCTGCAAATCGCCGGGCCCGATAATCGTAATGCCGTCTGGCTTATCAAGCTCTGAAGCGATCTTGGACAACAACTTGTTGGGTGAAATGCCAATTGAACAGTTCAGGCCAGTGGCATCGCTGACCGCCTGCTTCAGGCGCTGCGCCAATGTGAGAGAGTCTTCAGGGTGGTCGGTAAGATCAATGTAAATTTCATCAACACCCCGGTCTTCGACCTGCGGGGCAATGTCGGCAACCGCGGCCTTGAACAGCCTTGAATAATGCCGATAAGTGGCAAAGTCTACGGGCAGCAAAATAGCATCGGGCGCCAGTTGCGCCGCCTTCATCATGCCCATGGCTGAAAACACGCCCAACGCCCGCGCCTCGTAGGTTGAGGTTGTGACCACACCGCGGCCTGTATACCCTCTGAGCCGATAAAACATACGCTGGCCGTCAGGCAGCGTATGGGGTTGATACCGGCCGCCCGCACCAATGACAACGGGCAGACCGCGCAATTCGGGGTAGCGCAGCAACTCGACCGACGCGTAAAACGCATCCATGTCGAGGTGGGCTATACGGCGGGGGCGATTGTCAGGGGCGGCAGGCGGAACAGGCATTATTTTGTTTGCTGTATGTATACACAGCGATTATAGGCTGTTGTGCCGTCAATGCAGCAGGCATACAGTGCTGTTCTAGAATAGTCACCTATATATCCTCCTATTATTAAGCAGAGTTGCTGTCCAGCACGCCCTGCATAACCTGTGTTAAGTCCTCTATGAAACGTTGCCACTGGTGCACCAGCGACCCCATTTACACGGCTTACCACGATACCGAGTGGGGCGTACCCTCGTACGATTCTCGGCACTTGTTGGAAAAGCTGGTGCTTGAGGGCTTTCAGGCGGGGCTTTCGTGGATCACCGTACTCAAAAAACGCCCCCGGTTTCGCGAGGTGTTGTTCAATTTTGATGCGCGTGCCCTGTCAGAAATGTCTGACGATCACATCGAAACCCTTATGCAAGACACCGGCATCATCCGCAACCGGCTCAAGCTGCATGCTGCCCGCAAAAACGCCCGCCTGTGGCTGCTTCAGGATGACCCTGTGGCGCTGATGTGGTCGTTTGTAGGGGGTAGCCCCATCATCAACCACTATGCGCGGCACGAAGATATACCTACGATCACACCCATTGCTCAGGACATGAGTCGAACGCTAAAAAAAATGGGGTTCAAGTTTGTGGGGCCCACCATTTGCCAGGCCTATATGCAAGGCATAGGGGCGTTTATGGATCACACCACCGATTGCTTTCGACACCAGGAACTGGCTGGGCGAACAATCAGCCAGACGCAAAACCCCGACTCATAAAGCCAGGCCCTCGCTTTGTTAAATCATCGGGCCGCCAGTGGTTGGCAAGACAGGCTGCTCGTTACAGAGGCATCACAAGGCAAGCTACAGGCATCGAATCGACCTGAGCTGAGTTGAACATGTGGACGACATCTGGTCTAAATGGTTGATTTTCCTTCTGGTTTTGGCAAATAACGGGTATGCTCGAATAGTCGTCTGACACCAACGCAGTTTCCTCAGGAGCTCACCATGGCCAAAGGCCAGTTACACGGCAACCGCGAAGCCAAGAAACCCAAGCAACCTAAAAAACCGGCACCAGTGACCGCGCCGTTCGGGTCTGGCAGCGCCAAAAATGCACAGTCAGGCAGCGATGCCCGCAAGAAGAGCCCAGGTTAATTACTGACTCTACTTACCAGAATGCAACAGTGGGGCCACAATGTGGCCCCACTTTTTTTTAACGATTACAGATCAAGTTCGCGATGCGTAATTGGCCATCGCGCTAAGCGACTGTGGTTCCATCGTGGTGATGCGATTGCTGTGCTTCGAAAGCGGTGCTTTTATAACCGTACTTTCAAGACCTTACTGGCATGACAGTGCTTCTGCACGCGACACCAGCAGAGCAACTAACATGACAGCGCTACCGGCGCTGTCCTCGCCCCCAATCTGAGCCACAGAAGCTCAGACGACACATCAATAACGATAATTAAAGCTGACCCGATAATTGCGACCCGCTTCGGGCAGGCACGTGCTCATGGTGGGCGGCGTGCAAACACCGGCCTGGTTGTAGTAGAACTTGTCGTCCACGTTGTTAATGCTGACATTAACATTCATGCGATCGTTGCCCTGCGGCTGCCAGGTCAGGTAGACATCATGTACGCCATACCCCGCCTTGCGTGCGGTAATGCGGTCAGCGCCCTCACCCACCGGAACATCAATATGCTCAAACAGCCGGCCACGCCAACCGATTTCAACGGCAGGCACTGGGAAGCGATAACTGACGCTGGCAAGCCACTGACGGCCCGTGGGCATATTGTCGAGTACATAAGCCTTGTAGGCGTCGTTAACCCGAGGCTTGCTGTAGCTTATGGCCAGACGGCTGCGAAAGCCACCATCACGATAACCCAGCCCTACTTCATACCCCCGGTTGACCAGACGCCCAATGTTGTCTTGGTACCTGGCAGCTGTGGTGCCGATGTAGTCATAAATATTTTGCCGGAAAACCGTAGCCATGGCAGAAAAATGCTCACCCGCCCACTCGGCACCAAGCTCCATATTGACCGCCCGCTCAGCCTTAATGCCTTCAGCCAGTTTGCGGCTGTCACCCCAGGCCAAGCCAAGAATGTATGGTTCGTAAAGACGAGGGCTACGACTTGCCTGTGCCACACTGGCCTTGAATGTGAGTTCAGGGGTGGCGTCGAAGATTAAGGAAGCGCTGGGGTTGATATTGGATCCGGACCCCTTGCGGTTGCTGGTGTCAGTAATGCGGAAGTGGTCATAGCGTAGCCCGGTGGTGAGAGTGAACGGGGCAAAGTCCCAAATACCTTCTGCATAGGCACCCCAGTCTACCTTGCCTTCACGCCCACGACCCACGGTGTAGTGGGCCGTGGAAATACGCTCATCACGCCAGTTAAGGCCATATTTAAGCGTATGCTTGCTCCACAGCGTGTTGACCAGCCCCAGGTCGGCACCCGTCGTTTTAGCCGACGCATCGCTATGTGCCGGCAATACCCGCCCCGTTGTTGGCATAGGGCCGGTGGCGTCTTTGACATCATGCATCTTGATGTGGAACAGATTTACATCGAACCGATCAGCAAAGCCAAAATTTTGGCCGTGATACTGCAGCGAGCTGGTGTCCTGAACCAGACTCGAATCAAAGGTGGGCAAACCGCGCAAACCGGCAACGTTGAACCGCAGTGGGCGATAACCCTCTTGCTGCTCACGCCGCTGGCTGACCACAAAACGATGCTGAGGCGAGAGCGTTAGCCCCACTTTGGCGAGGTAGCCGTCCTGATCAAGTGCCGAATGGTTGACGCGATTGCCGTGACCGTCTTTGTAGTCTTTTTGGGTGACCAGATTGCCAATTAAAATGGCGTCGACATGCTCACCAAATTTGCCATATACGGCGCCTGAACGCTCCCAACCTTTGTTGCTGCGCCAGCCGGCACCAGCTTTAAAGCCCAGGCTGCGCCCTTCTTCGAGCAGGTCTTGGGCATCGACCGTGGTCATGCGGATGGCACCACCCGTAACGCCGATACCCGCACTGGCAGAACCTGAGCCCTTTTCAATCGCCACTGACTTTAGCAGCGCCGGATCAAACATAAACCGGCTTTGGTGGTGAAAGATTTGCGCGTTCTGGTTGGCGCCATCAACTGAAAACACCACCTGGTTTTCACCCAGGCCGCGAATAAAGATTTGCTGCGACGCCCCGTTGCCGCCGCTGACGTTAACCCCATTCTGATTTTCGAGCACGTCTTTCATATCAACAAGCGTGCTCTTTTGTACAGACTGCCATGTGGTTTTATCGGTCGTGCCGCCGCTGGTCGAGGACACGGTAATGGCATCAAGTTGGGTAGGCTGAATTGTCGCCAACGCCGGGCATGCAGCCAAGGCAATGGCCATACCGACGATGAGCCTATGCCGGGTATACAGATGACGAAGAGGGTGACTGAAGAAAAGACTGGGGGAAGGACTGGAGGAGAAGCTGGAGCAACGAAGCTCGCCGGAAACGGCTTCGCGCGTAACGAAGAATGGTTTCATCGGTGTGATTGATATGTGATGCGCAAATAGATGCGAACTAATACAGACTTGGAGGACCCTGCCTCTTGCCCCATGACGCGATACACACCAGCACGACAAGCCTGCGGAACCCTCCGACGAAGGCGCTTACGATAAGATGTTGGCTCATGGCCAACATGCTAACGAGAAGCGTTCGCATTATACATTTAGACATTAAATCATGCTAACGCTGCAGATTGTCGACAGAGGCACTCGCCCGCGCACTGATGACCATGTTCGTCATCTCCGAGGTTCACCCCTTCAAGGATGGCAACGGCAAAACAGCGCGGCAGGCCGCTCGCGCAACATCGTGCCGACGGTGTATCGCGAAGATTATCTGTTTCCGCTCAAGAGCCTGTCGAACCATGCCGACACGGGGCCCTACATGCGAGCCATGCCCCGCATCCAGGCCTGGACGGCGGCCTTTGACTACAACCGGCCCCGACACCTCCTCCATGAGGCACTCAAGCGCTGCAACGCGTTCGAAGAAGACCTGCGAAACTACCGGCTGGTGTTCCCTGAGGCCGACGCAGGGATGAGGCTTTGAATCGGGCACCTATGCAACGGGGTATCGCCTGATTATCAGGTAGAAGGTCAGCATTAACGGCAGATACCAATTTGCGATACTAATCTTGGCCGTCTGAGATCCTCATAGGAAGAGATCAATGGTCTGACACATACCAAGCAATAATTACGAGAAGCCTTAATTATTAACCGACATCATGACTTCTTCTATAAATAAGGTGGCGATTGGCGATAGTCTTCGGTCGCGCCGTGTCACGAGATAATAAGGTTCACTACGAGAATGCAGTTCAAGTGGTAGCACGCTGGTTATGCCGAAACGCGTACAGAAATGCGCTGCGTCGATAGATAGCAGGGCGACCATGGAGCGATTGCGCTGCAAGAGCGACAACGTCGCGAATGCGGAAGTGGTTTCAACCAAGTTCGATGGAAATTGCAGGTTTGCCTCATGAAACTCGCGCTCCAATAATAAACGCATAGGCATATTGGCCGAATAAACCACCCAGCGGTAACTGGATAGATCAGCAAGCACGAGCTTCTTTACTTTTGCCAGCGGATGGTCGACATTGGCCACAATAGCTAATTGTTCTTCCCGTATATTTACCGCTTCGTAGAGGCGGGGGTGGTCGCTAACGCTAGTTCGGCATATTGCCAGATCCAGACGGCCATCATCGAGCAGGTGCAGAAGTCGACCACTGGTGTCTTCCACAATCTGTACCGACAGGCTGGGCCGTTTTTCTAGCAATCGAGACAGGGTATCGGTCAACTGAGGCACTGCGCCCATGATCACGCCGATGGTCAAGCGTCCCTCATGCCCTTGCAAAATGCTGACCATATCTTCTCTGAGATGAGCCAAGTCGGTCGTTATCAGGCGAGCATACCTAATGGCGCAACTGCCAAGCTCAGTGGGTTCCAGTCCGCGATTGGTCCGAATGAACAATTCTGCGCCCAACGCTGATTCGATTTCTTGGAGCGCCCTGGTGGCACCGGGCTGCGTCAATGAGACCTGCTCTGCAGCTTTCATCAACGATCGGCAATCATCCAAAGCCATCAGCAATCGAAAATGCCTCAAACGCAGCCTGGAAATAATGGAATTGAGTTGGGGGAGCATGGCTATGATAATTAGTTATACCAGTATCAGGTTCCATCATTAGTCAGAGTTTGAGTTTTTACTTAAAGTCTAAACATCTCTTTCGCCTGTCGATTTGTCAATACAGCGAAAGTATGCCGACATACTCTGTTGATGGTGACCAATGAGCCTCATAAGCTATGTGACACAAGTTCAGTTCGGATTTGGCGCAATCAAGCTTCTACAGCAAGAGTGTGACCGCCTCAGCATACATCATCCGTTGATCATTACAGACCCAGGCGTACGGGCCAGCGATCTATTCGAAATGGTAATAGATAACCTGGCGGGAGGTTCGCACACCGCCATATTCGACCAGACGCCGTCCAACCCCAACGAGCAGGCTGTACGACTGGCCGCTGCCCAGTATCGTGAAGGAAACCACGACGGTCTCATTGCAGTAGGAGGAGGCTCATCCATCGATCTGGCCAAGGGTGCAGCCGTCTGCGCAACGCATACCGGCCCGCTAAAAAATTTCGCGGTAATAGAGGGTGGAGCTGCCCTGATCACCTCGGCGACGGCTCCCGTTATTGCTATTCCGACCACTGCCGGAACCGGCAGCGAAGTGGGTCGTGGCGCCATCCTCATTCTGGATGACGGAAGAAAAGTCGGCGTGATCTCACCATATCTGGTACCCCGACTCGCAATCTGTGACCCCGCACTGACAATGACTCTTCCGCCTTTGCTGACGGCGGCTACAGGAATGGACGCTATTGCCCATTGCATTGAAACGTTTATGTCGCCCGCCTTCAACCCTCCGGCTGACGGAATTGCC
Organism: Pusillimonas sp. ANT_WB101; assembly: GCF_008369125.1. Classification (NCBI taxonomy): domain Bacteria; kingdom Pseudomonadati; phylum Pseudomonadota; class Betaproteobacteria; order Burkholderiales; family Alcaligenaceae; genus Pusillimonas; species Pusillimonas sp. ANT_WB101. The sequence goes on from NZ_VOAY01000003.1 coordinate 527,509, forward strand.
CTGGATGGACTGGAACGCGCATGGCGGCATATTGAACGGGCCACACAGAATCCCGCTGACCGGGAAGCCAGACTGAACATGATGAGTGCATCCATGCAAGGGGCGATGGCTTTTCAGAAAGGCCTGGGGTGTGTGCACAGCCTGAGCCATTCACTGGGCGGTATCAATCCGGCATTACATCACGGCACTCTCAATGCCATTTTTCTGCCGGCTGTCATAGAGTTCAACAGTACAGCGCATTCCATGCGCGAGGAACGAAAACTAGAACGCATGGCTCGAGCCATGTCGATAGCTAATCCTGACGAAATCGGCGATGAAATCAGTGCCATGAGCAAACGCCTTGGCTTGCCCGATGGAATGGGCAAACTTGGCGTCGATCGCAACATGTTCCCCATGATCATTGAGGGCGCTTTAGCTGATCACAGCCACAACACCAATCCGCGCGAGGCTTCAAGGCAGGACTACGCTTGCATTCTGGAGCAGGCCATGTAGCTCCAGGTAACCAAGCACCGGAGTCATACTTCGGTCGCAGTCGACACTGCAAAAACGATAGGGAGGCAAGCATGATAAGAAAAAAAATCAGCCAACATGGGATTCTGGAACACCTTCTCGTTCTAGGTATGGCGGCAATGTGTCTGATGGTTTTTGGCAACGTGATCCTGCGCTACGTTTTCGACACGGGGCTGCAGTTCTCGGAAGAGGTATCCCGCTTCGTATTCGTGTGGCTGACCTTCATCGGCAGTATTGTCGCGCTCAAGGACGGCATACATTTGGGCGTTGACTCGCTACTTCGGCGCCTGCCAGCCAGGCCACGAATGGTGTGCTACTGGATCAGTCATATCCTCATGCTGTGGTGCTGTTGGCTGCTGTGGACCGGAAGCTGGGAACAAACGCGGCTCAATCTGCACAACCTGGCACCAGTTTCTGGCATACCTATTGCAATGATGTACGGCTCCGGCCTTGTCGCGTCAGCACTCATGGCGCCCATCTTGTTGAAAAACCTGTGGAAGACTGTCAGAGGCGGCTCGGCCATCTCGGCGCATGTTGACACAGGTCGCAGCGCTGACGTCCAGCTTACTAAGGAGGGGAAGGGATGACGGTATTCGTCTTCCTAGGTTCCTTGCTGGGCGCCATGAGCTTAGGCATGCCCATCGCCTTTGCATTGCTAGTATGCGGCGCCGCAATTATGCTGCAAATGGGCAACTTCGAATCGCAGATTATTGCCCAAAAACTGATCGACGGCGCAGACAACTATCCCTTGATGGCCATTCCCTTCTTTCTAGTGGCGGGCGAGCTCATGAACGCGGGCGGCCTGTCCCGCCGCATTGTTGCTGCAGCGATGGCGCTGTTCGGCCACTTGCGCGGTGGGTTGGGCTACGTTGTGATAGGCACGGGGTTGCTGCTCGCCAGCCTGTCAGGCTCGGCTATCGCCGACACGGCGACGCTGGCTGTCATGCTGGTGCCGCTAATGCGCGAGGCGGGCTACAACATCAATCGTTCCTGCGGGTTGATCGCGGCAACCGGTATTATTGCGCCGATTATCCCCCCATCGGTAGGATTCATATTGTTTGGCGTGACTGCCAACCTGTCCATTACCAAGTTGTTCATGGCCGGGATCGCGCCAGGCATCATGATGGGCCTGTCGTTGATTTCAGTGTGGTGGTGGTTATCCCGCCGCGAAGCCTTCAAATTACCCGCTAGAAAATCGGGTCGAGAAGTACTGCATGCCTTGCGCAACGCCATATGGGCGATCGTACTACCCATTCTCATCATCGGCGGCCTTCGTTTTGGCATATTCACCCCTACCGAGGCGGGTGTTATCGCGGCTGTTTATGCCTTGCTAGTGAGCCTGCTGGCGTACCGTGAACTCTCCATCGACGCGCTTTATATTGCGGTACTGAATGCCGCCAAAACATCGGCCGTCATCATGTTCATGGTCGCGGCGTCCATGGTGTCGGCATGGCTAATCACCGTCGCAAATGTCCCCATGCAGGTCGTGGCCTTGCTGCGACCGTTCATGGAAACTCCGGTCTTGCTGATGTTCTTGACGATGCTTGCAGTGCTCGCTATCGGCATGGCGCTGGACTTTACTCCCACAATCCTGATCTTGACACCCGTACTGATGCCGGTGGTCAAGGTTTCAGGGATCGATCCTATCTATTTTGGGGTGATATTCATCATGACCACGGCCATCGGCCTGATCACCCCACCCGTAGGCGCGGTACTGAACGTTGTGTGTGGCGTAAGCAAAATTAGCATGGAAGAAGCGGTGAAGGGCGTGATGCCATTTCTGATCGCGGAGATCTTTGTGCTGTTCCTGTTCATTGCATTTCCGGCGCTGGTCACAGTGCCAGCCTCATGGTTCTACTGAGCCACCTATCCGTTCAAGGAGATTACATTGAAGAACTTCAAACTGCTTGGCATCATACTGGCCTCTATGCTGGTCAACGCGACCGCCGTCGCGGAAGTCAAACTGGGTTACGTGCCCACGGAAGAACATCCTGTAGGACAGGGAGTCAAGTTTTTTGTTGAACAAGTCAAGAAGAAGACCAATGGCCGGATCGACATTGCCATGTATTCGGGCGGCATGCTCGGCAACGAACCTCAGATGCAATCGTCATTGCAAGGCGGCTTTCTGGAATTGATGGTTGGTCCTACATCCAATTTCGTCGGATCCATCAAGGAATTCGGCATATACGATCTGCCCTTCTTCTATGCTAATTTCAAGCAAGTCGATGCTGTCATGGATGGCGACATCGGACAGAAACTGTTCGATAAGCTCGATTCTGTTAAAACCGTAGGCCTCGCGTACTGGGACAACGGCTTTCGGCATATGACCAACGCCAAACGCAAGATTGAAAAAGTCGAAGACATCAAAGGACTCAAGATACGCGTCATCCCAAACCCACTATTCATCGGCACATTCGAAGCCTTAGGCGCCAACCCCGTGCCCATGCCCTACCCAGAGTTGTACAACGCGCTGGAAAGCAAGGCAGTCGACGCACAAGAGACACCCGTCGGCCTGATCTTGGCTAGCAAATTCTATGAAGTGCAAAAGTATCTGACTCTAACCGGCCACATCTACACGCCCTTTATGTTGTTAGCTAGCAAGAAATGGTTTAGCAGTCTGTCGCCAGAGGACAAGAAACTGGTTATGGAAGCAGCGCATGAATCTGCGACCTATCAACGCAAATTATCGCGCGACGCAGCGGACCAAATCGCACACGTGGTTCTCAAAGAGCACGGCATGGAAGTCACCGAACTTGCACCCGAAGAGCATGCCCGCATGCAGGAGCTGGTAAAGCCGGTGGTCCAGAAATACTCGAAGATCATAGGCAATGATCTTGTTGATCAGGCTCGAGCCGACATGGCCAAAGCCGAGTAGTTTGCCCCGCCCGCTAAAGTACTCTCAGGTTCTTGGGCGCGCACACCGCCTTTTGCATTTGATGCTGGACACCATCCGCATACATAGTATGCAAAAAGGTGGAGAAAAAATTCTTGCGTTTAATACAGTTTTAAACGCGCAACGCAATACGTGCAGAGAGTATCGTCGATGGAGACGCCCTTGATCAGCTCAATACGGTAAAAATACGTCTGCGGTCTCATTTAATGATGCCACTCTGCCTGCAGACAGCGACATTCTCGAGGTTGTCATTCCAGAATTTTCAAGTTACGGTTGAAGGAGCTACTCCGCACGCACGCCAGATTCGAAAAAACGGCATAAGTGCCCTTTAAGAGACGGCAAGACGTCACAAAAGCAGAGGTTGCATGAGTCTGAAACACACGAAGGCCATAAGTTTCTCAACTTATGGCCTTCGGATTCTCAGCTTATGCCTTCACCTACAGCAATCTTAAATATCAATATTCCCAGCCTGCAACGCATTGCGCTCGATGAACTCGCGGCGTGGCTCAACATGATCGCCCATTAACGTGGTAAAGACCTCGTCAGCGACGATGGCGTCGTCGACCTGAACACGCAACAAGCGGCGTACGGTTGGGTCCATCGTCGTTTCCCACAGCTGTTGTGGGTTCATTTCGCCCAGACCCTTGTAGCGCTGCTTGGTAATGCTGCGGTCAGCCTCGCCGCGCAACCACTGCATGGCTTCACGGAAGTCTGACACAGGCTTTTCTTTGCGTCGGTCGCCTTCACCCCGTGCGATGACGGCGCCCTTGCCGAGCAAGCCATTAAAGGTTTGCGCCGCCTTGGCAAGCGCCACGTAGTCAGCACCGCGCACAAACGTACGGTCAAACACACTGACGCGCACGTTACCGTGATGAATTCGGCTTACGATCAGTCGCCATGCGTCATTTTCTTCGTTGGCCTTCGCGGTTACGTTGACGACATGAGGCATTGAAGGGTCATAAATCGCTTCATACAGACGACGTGCCGACGCCTCGGCTTCGGCCTCATCCGACAGATTGATCTCGACGCCCTCTGCCATAGCAGACAGTGACTCGGAATCCATATGACGGGACAAACGGTTAATAACCGAGTCAGCCAATATGTACTGACGTGCCAGATCGCCAAGTGCCTCTCCACCAATAGGATCAGCGCCCTCGCGGGTTAGCAATGACGCATCTTTGAGAGCTACCTGCAGCATAAACTGTGCTTCTTCAGCCTCATCTTTAAGGTAGCGCTCTTCGCGACCTACCTTGACCTTGAACAGTGGCGGCTGCGCGATGTATATGTGGCCACGCGCGACCAGCTCTGGCATCTGACGGTAAAACAGCGTAAGCAGCAGCGTGCGAATATGTGCGCCATCAACGTCGGCGTCAGTCATGATAATGATGCGGTGATAACGCAGCTTGTCGATGTTGAAATCGGGGCCAATGCTGGTGCCCAGGGCGGTAATCAGCGTGGTGATCTGCTCGCTGGCAATAAGCCGGTCAAAGCGGGCCTTTTCAACGTTGAGCACTTTACCGCGCAAAGGCAAAATGGCCTGAAACTTACGGTCGCGGCCCTGCTTGGCAGAACCGCCAGCCGAGTCACCCTCCACAATGTAAATTTCGCTAAGTGCCGGGTCTTTTTCCTGGCAGTCGGCCAGCTTACCCGGCAGGCCTGCGCCCTCGAGCACGCTTTTACGACGTGTCATTTCACGGGCCCTGCGCGCTGCATCGCGTGCGCGGGCTGCTTCAATAATTTTATTGCACAGCGCCTTGGCATCGTTGGGGTGTTCGAGCAGCCAGGTTTCAAGTGTGCGAGCTACTGCCTCTTCAACGGCCGGGCGAACCTCGCTCGACACCAGCTTGTCTTTGGTTTGGCTGCTAAATTTGGGCTCAGGCACTTTAACCGACAGTACGCAGGCCAGGCCTTCGCGCATGTCGTCACCACTGGTGTCGACCTTGGCTCGTTTGGCCAGCTCGTTGTCGGCAATGTACTTGTTAAGTACGCGCGTCATGGCAGCGCGCAGACCGGTAAGATGCGAACCACCGTCGCGCTGCGGAATATTATTGGTAAAACACAGCACGGTTTCGGTGTAGCTGTCGTTCCATTGCATGGCCACTTCGACACCAATGGTGGCATCACCTACGACCGACTCTGTGGTCACCGCAAACACATTGCTGTGCAGCACAGTTTTGCTGCGGTTAATGTACTCAACAAACCCTTTGACGCCACCTAAAAAGGCGAAGTCTTCTTCTTTGCCATTGCGTTCATCAACAAGACGAATTTTGACGCCATTGTTTAGAAACGACAGTTCACGCAAACGTTTGGCGAAAATTTCGTAGTGGTATTCAATGTTCTCGAAAATTTGCGGGTCAGCCAGAAACCGCACTGTGGTACCTGTCGCGTCGCTCTCGCCGATAACCTTCAAAGCCTCGTCGCGTTCGCCGCGACGGAACATCATTTCGTGCGTTTTGCCATTGCGGCTGATCGTGAGCTGCAGCCACTCGGACAAGGCGTTGACACACGACACACCCACGCCATGCAGCCCACCTGACACCTTGTACGAGTTATGGTCAAACTTGCCGCCGGCGTGAAGCTCGGTCATGACAATTTCGGCCGCACTGCGGTGAAACTCGTCGTCTTTGTGAATGTCGGTGGGGATGCCCCGGCCATTGTCACTGACCGACACGCTGTTATCGGCATGAATGGTCACCACGATGTCATCACAATAGCCTGCCAACGCTTCGTCAATGGCGTTGTCAACGACCTCGAAAACCATATGGTGTAAGCCTGTGCCATCGGACGTATCGCCAATGTACATGCCCGGGCGCTTGCGCACCGCCTCGAGGCCCTTGAGCATCTTGATGGAATCGGCACCGTAACCTGTCGGGGTTGCGGCAGTCGTGGTTTGATCTGACATAGTGTATGTAACCTTTAATAAGCCTTGCGGCTGCTTGCTGGCGCCAGGCCAGAGGCCAGGCGCGCAGGAGGCGATGTTTGGATACGGTAACGCTTAAATACGCATGGGCATGACAACGTACTTGAAGTGCTCATCGTCTGGCGACGTAATGAGCGCCGACGCGTTAACGTCAGGCTGCACCGACCACTGAATGTTTTCGGTTTTGACGTTGGCCAGCACATCAAGCAGGTAGCTGACATTGAACCCAACATCGAGCGGCTCGTGGCTGTAATCGATATCGATTTCTTCTTGTGCCTCTTCTTGCTCGGTATTGGAAGATGAGATTTTGAGCTGGTTTTCAGACAGCTGCAAACGCACGCCTTTGAGCTTATCAGTCGTGAGAATGGCGGCACGCTGGAGCGCGCCTTGCAATGTCTCGCGGCTGATGGTGAAGTGGCGTGTGTAGTTGCTGGGGATGACCCGAGTAAAGTCGGGGAACTTGCCCTCAACCAGCTTGGACACCAGCTCGACATGGCCGAAACGAAAGCGGATCTGGCCCGTGGCAACATCAATGTGCACAGGCTCATCGGTTTCGGAAAGCAGGCGCTGCATTTCGAGTATAGTTTTGCGCGGCACGATGACATCGTGTTTGCTTTCTATGCCCTCAACCGGCGTACCGCTGTGAGCCAGCCTATGGCCATCTGTGGCGACCGCACGCAAGAAACCGGGCTCGAACACAAAGAGCAGGCCATTCAGGTAATAGCGAATATCTTGCTGGGCCATGGCGAAATGCACCATGCTGAACAAATGCTTGAGCGTTTTTTGCGGCAATGAAAATGAAACATCCCACTGCTCGGGTTGAGCCAGCGTGGGAAACTCGGCGGCCGGCATGGTTTGCAGCGCAAAGCGGCTTTTACCAGACTGCACGGCCAGCTTGGCACTGGCCAGCGAAAGCTTTACATCGCCCAGATCGGGCAATGCGCGCAGAATATCGAGCAACTTGCGAGCGGCGACCGTGGTAGATTCGTTTTCTTCGCCAACCCCGAACTCGGCATGTGTGGTGATCTGAACTTCGAGGTCAGTCGCGATAAAGGCAAGTTTCGTGCCTTCTTTGCGCAATAAAATATTGGCAAGAATGGGCATCGTGTTCCTGCGTTCTACGATGCCCGCCACGGTGGACAGCGGCCTGAGCACTTCATCGCGAGTCGCTTGTACGAGTTGCATGATTATCCTTTCAAGGTTTGTTCTAATACATGTAGAGCGTGATTAAGCTCGGTCTGCTTGGACCTTGCATCGGCGATTTTTCGTACTGCGTGCAGTACGGTTGTGTGATCCCGCCCACCGAACAAATCACCAATTTCGGGCAGGCTTTTCTGGGTAAGCTCTTTGGCCAAATACATGGCAACCTGACGTGGCATGGCTATATTGGCCGGACGACGTTTCGAGTACATGTCGGCCACTTTAATTTTGTAAAAGTCGGCCACGGTTTTTTGTATGTTCTCGACTGTAATCTGGCCATTTGACACCGACAGCAAATCTTTGAGCGCGTCTTTACATACGTCAACCGTTAATACCTCACGCCCATGAAAGCGCGCATAGGCGGATACCTTGCGCAGCGCACCTTCAAGCTCACGCACGTTGCTACGCAAATGCTTGGCGATAAAAAACGCCACTTCTTCGGGCATGGCGACGCCCTCGGTTTCAGCCTTGTGCAGCAAAATAGCAACACGCATTTCGAGCTCGGGCGGCTCGATGGCCACGGTAAGGCCAGAGTCAAAGCGCGAGATCAAGCGGCTGTCTATATTGGCCAGCTCTTTGGGGTATGTGTCTGAGGTAATGATGATTTGCTTGCGCTGCGCCACCATGGCCTCAAAAGCATAGAAAAACTCTTCCTGGGTACGGTTTTTGCCTGCAAAGAATTGAATATCATCAATGAGCAGCAGGTCAAGCGAATGGTAATAACGCTTGAACTCATCAAATGCCCTGCGCTGATAGGCCTTAACCACATCAGATACATACTGATCAGCGTGCACATAGCGCACACGCGTGCCTGTGCCATTTTCTATCATGGCATTGCCGATGGCGTGAATAAGGTGGGTTTTACCCAGGCCCACTCCCCCATACAGAAACAGCGGGTTATACGAAACCCCGGGGTTTTCGGCCACCTGCAGCGCCGCAGCGCGCGCGAGCTGGTTGGCCTTACCCGTTACGAAGTTTTTAAACGTAAGGTCGGCGTTAAGCCGCGACCTGTCGTGCATGGCATCGGCGATGGCCGCAGCAGGCGCTGATGAGGCAGCGGGCGTGCCAATGGCCCCAGATACCTGCACAGGTGCCAGGCCCAAGCTTGGGGGAGGCGCAGGCGTGCGCCCGGGTGCCGCGCTACGGCCTGCCGCCCCTGCAGACCCCAATTCAAAGACCACCTGCACGGGACGCTTGTACCAGTCGGTCGCAAGCTGCTCTATCTGGCTGGAAAAATTTTTGCGCACCCAATCGAGCTTGAAACGATTGGGCGCAGCAACGCGCAGTACCGCCTGTTCGTCGTCGAACGCAAGCGGTACCAGAGGGCGTATCCAGGCGCTGATTTGTTGTGGAGGTAGATCCTGCTCCAGTCTCTGGACGCAGGACTCCCAGAATTCTTTCATATCCGTCACTTCAGTAAACCTCGATTCTACCCTGTTGAAGGGGTAGTTATCCACAAGCAGACACCATAACAGCCAACTACTTACACGCTAAGCAGTTGACTAAACGTAAAAAATTTGATGAAATGGCAGGCTTGACACCGAATTTTCAACCACCCGGGCTGCCAACAAGCGTTAATTGGCGGGGTATTTGTCGGCTCGTCATGTGCGGGCCCTAGGCGGCGGGCACATCTGGCTATTTAGCTTACAAGCGTCAAAACGCAAGCCTTCAGGCGGCTCCGGGCCGTTCTTTTTATTGGATTATCATGAAACGCACCTTTCAACCATCAGTTACTCGCCGCAAGCGTACCCACGGTTTTCGTGTGCGCATGAAAACTCGCTCGGGTCGCGCCATTATTAATGCGCGCCGCGCCAAAGGCCGCAAGCAACTGGCCGTCTAAGCCAGTTGCTTCTGACGCTGGCCAGCAACAGGCTGTCAGCGTCGCTGCCATCATGCGCGCCACATTTCCTCCTGCGGCACGCCTGCACCGCCCCTCAGAATTCGCCTCGGCCCTCAAAGGCCGGCGTATTGCAAGAGGGGCGTTGTTTGTTGTAAATACGCCCAGACCTGCTCCTGACGGCGTACACGCCGACACTGGCACCTGCACAGAGCCTCGTCTTGGGCTAATCATTGCCAAGCGCTTTGCAGCACGATCAGTCACCCGCAATGCCATTAAACGCGTGTTGCGTGAAGCTTTCCGACAAAAACGGCACGCTCTGCCCTGTCGTGACTATGTCATACGCCTGAATGCAAAAGTGGCCGACCAGTCGCTGACGCAACTTAAAAAGCAGGTACGCGCCGAGGTTGACGCCCTGCTTGAGCAGGTTTGCCGATGATCCGTGCCTTGCTAATCGCCCCCATTCGGTTCTATCGATATTTTCTAAGCCCCTGGGTGGGGCATGGCTGTCGCTTTACCCCCACATGCTCCGTGTATGCCATTGAGGCCATCGAAACACATGGCGCCATCAAGGGTTTATGGCTGGCGGCCAAGCGTATTGGCCGCTGTAACCCCTGGTGCCAGGGCGGGCATGATCCTGTGCCGCCGGGCAAGAATAAACCCGGGCATAGTCATAAACATCTGCACAAACATGAACACGGGCCTGAATGCGAAGCTCACCACGATCACCGGCAGCAACCTCGTGCTCCTCACCAGCGACTTTAGGGCGTGCCAGGGCAAGTTGCCCCCCCATTCATACTGCTCATCACGTATTCAGCTGAGCTACGTTAAACTGTTGAGCTTTTGCTCGGCTTCAACTTGAAACAGGCGCTATGGACATCCGACGCACCATCCTATGGATGATATTTTCTTTCTCACTATTGCTGCTATGGAATAACTGGCAGGTACACAATGGCAAGCCTTCGCTGTTTGGCGGCTCGCCAACGGCCACGCAGACCACTGCAGCCAAAACGGCAAGCCCCGAAGGCCATGCCGACACCAGCATACCGGGCCCGGCCCCAACGGCAACCCCTGCGACAGCCACTGCTGCTGCCGGTGACACCAACGTACCTGGCGGAAAAGCCCCTGCAGCGGCCAGTTCTTCAGAGAAAGTTACCGTCACTACCGACGTATTCAATCTGACGTTCGACACCCTGGGTGCCCAACTGGTCAAGGCCGAGTTGCTCAAGTATGACTTGTCCAAAAAAGATCCCACCCCAATGGTGCTGTTCGATAACACAGCGCCGTACATGTATGTGGCCCAAACTGGCATCGTAGGTGCCCCACAGGGCCAAAGCTACCCCACACATCTAACACCGTTCCGGCTGGTTTCCACGCAAACACACCTCACAGGCGATACGCTTGATGTCGTGTTCGAAGCCGAAACCGATGGCGTTAAGGTTGTTAAAACCTATACGCTGCACCGTGACCGCTACGACATCGGCGTGCGTCACGATGTATTCAACGAAAGCGGTAAGGCCATCGCTCCGTCGTTGTACCTGCAGCTGACGCGCGACGGGCATGATCCTTCTGATTCCTTCGCCTTCTACAAAACCTTTACTGGCCCCGCGCTGTACTCGTCCGAAGACAAGTTCCAGAAGATCAGCTTTTCAGACATCGACAAAGGCAAAGCCAAATACATCAAGCAGGCCGACGACGGTTGGATCGGCATGGTGCAGCACTACTTCGCCACGGCTTGGGTGCCTCCAGAAGGCGTAACGCGCCACAACGAAGTCATCAAACTACCAAACGATCTGTACACCATCCGCACCATTGAGGCCGTCGGCACCATTGAGCCAGGCAGCAGCATTTCGGTACCGGCTAACCTGTGGGTAGGCCCGCAAGACCAGAAAGCCATGAGCGCGTTAGCGCCAGGGCTGGAGCTGGTGGTCGACTATGGCTGGCTTACCATCATTGCCAAGCCAGTGTTCAAGATCATGACGTGGATTCACAGCGTACTGGGCAACTGGGGCTGGACTATCGTCGTACTGACCATGCTTATCAAGCTGGTGTTTTACCCGCTCTCGGCCGCCAGCTACCGCTCCATGGCCAAGATGAAGCTGGTAACCCCACGCATGAAGGCGCTGCGTGAAAAGTTTGGCGACGACAAGGCCAAGCTGAATTCAGCCATGATGGAGATGTACCGTACCGAAAAAATCAACCCATTGGGCGGTTGCTTGCCCATGGTGGTGCAGATCCCGGTATTTATTGCGCTCTATTGGGTACTGTTGGGCAGCGTAGAAATGCGCGGTGCACCGTGGATACTCTGGATTCAGGATCTTTCAGCCCGCGATCCGTGGTTTATCCTGCCCGCCATCATGATGGCCACCATGTTCCTGCAGATCAAGCTGAACCCTACACCGCCCGATCCTACGCAGGCCAAGATCATGATGGTCATGCCTCTGGTTTTCGGCGGTATGATGTTCTTCTTCCCCGCAGGTCTGGTGCTGTACTGGTGTGTAAACAACGCTATTTCAATCGCGCAGCAACGCTATATCATGCACAAACTCGATAAAGAAACGGCAGCAGCCAACCGCTAGTAGGCTCGCACGCCACATGGCGCCCGTCTAAGTCACCCGCTGGGTGGTTTGGGCGGGCGCCATTTTGTTGTACCGTCATTGGGTTATTCCCGATAGAATTTGCTTTAAGCCTAATGTAACTTGGCTAAATAATAATGATGCCTATATCGGTGACCGTTTCTGCCCCGGTTTGGCTGTACAGCTTTATACATAACAATGAATCGCGCATCCCACGCGAACAGGAGACCTCATGAAACTTGCCCTATCGCCATTACGGCGTGGCCTATTGCGCCACGGCCTCGTCGGCGCGCTGCTTTGCAGCGCCCTGGGCGTAAGCCCCAGCTTTGCACAGGACCCCGTAAAAATCGGGTTTATCGGCACCATGTCGGGGCCTGGCGGCGCGCTGGGGCAAGATCAATACGACGCGTTCATGCTGGCCATTGAGCAAAATGACGGCAAGCTGGGCGGTGTGCCGGTCAGCGTCGTGCGCGAAGATGACCAGCTAAAGCCCGATGTGGGCGTACAGGCAGCCACGCGCCTGCTCGAAAGCGAGCACGTTCCCATTATTACGGGCGTGACGTTTTCCAATGTGATGATGGCCATTCACAAGCCCATCACGGATGCCGGGGTATTTTTCATTGGCTCGAACGCTGGCCCGGCTCCCATTGCCGGCAAGCAGTGCTCGCCGTATTTTTTCTCGACATCCTGGGATAACGACATGTTGCACGAGGCAGGCGGCCAGCTTTCCTCTGATCTTGGCTACAAAAACATGTACGTAATGGCGGCCAACTATCAGGCCGGTCGCGATGCAGTTTCTGGCTTCAAGCGTGATTACACGGGCAAGGTCATCGACGAGGTGTACACACAGGTTAACCAGCCCGATTATTCAGCTGAAATCGCACAGCTACAGGCAGCCTCGCCAGATGCCGTCTATGTGTTTTACCCTGGTGGCATGGGCGTCAATTTCGTCAAGCAATACCGCCAGGCGGGGTTGTTGGGCAATCTTCCGCTTATTTCGGTGTCGACTATTGACGGCTCTACGCTGCCCGCCCTCAAGAAGCTGGCCATTGGTGCCATTACCAGCGCCCCTTATGCGCCCAACCTCGATAACGCGCAGAACAAGCAGTTTGTAAAAGCCTTTGTTGAAAAATACAAGCGCGCGCCTTCCATGTATGCAGCGCAATCGTATGATGCAGCTAACCTGATCGCCTCGGCACTCACCAAAGTCAAAGGTAACCTCAGCGACAAAGAAGCTTTCCGCGCTGCACTTAAAGAAGCAAACTTTGATTCAGTACGCGGCAGTTTCAAGTTTGAATCAAACCAGTTTCCTGACGCTCCCTTTTATCGCGTTGATGTGGTCGAAGGAAAAGACGGCGCAGAGCTGAGTGCGACCACACCCATCAAGATCAAGACACGTGCCGGGTTTGCCGAACAGTGCAACATGAAGTAAGAACGTTACCGGGGCCGCTTTGTCGGCCCCGGGGTGCTGCACGGAGGCCTACTTGAGCCCGACTTTATTCGTACTCCAATTGCTCAACGGCCTACAGCTGGGGGTGTTGCTATTTCTGATGGCGGCTGGCCTGACGCTGGTGTTCGGGATTATGAGCTTTGTAAATCTGGCGCATGGCTCCATGTACATGATGGGCGCTTTTTTTGCTGCGTCGCTATACAACTACACGGGCTCGTTCATACTGGCGGCGGTCCTGCTGGTACCGGCCATGATTGCGCTAGGGCTGGCCGTAGAGTGGATTGCCCTGCGCAAACTGTACCAGCGCGATCACCTTGACCAGGTGCTCGCTACCTTCGGCCTCATCCTGTTTTTCAACGAACTGGCGCGCATGATCTGGGGCGCATCACCGTATTACATGGAAGTGCCAGAGTTTTTGACTGGTGCCGTCAATTTATTTGGTATTCGTTACCCCAAGTTCCGCCTGCTCATCATTGGCAGTGGCCTGTTGGTCGCATTGGGCTGCTATGTGCTGATCCATCGCACACGCATAGGCATGCTGATTCGCGCAGGGGCAAGCAACCGCACCATGGTGGGCGCGCTGGGCATCAATATTGTGCTGCTCAACTCCATGGTATTTGCGCTGGGGGCTGTACTGGCGGGTATGGCGGGCCTGCTGGCCGGGCCCATTATGTCGGTGCAGGCAGGCATGGGCGAGCCTGTGCTTATTCTGACCATGGTGGTCATCGTGATCGGCGGCATAGGCTCAATACGGGGCGCGTTTTATGCCGCCCTCATCGTGGGCGTCGTCGACACCCTGGGTCGCACGTTGTTGCCCTCGGTGTTACGCACCATGTTCGAGCGCAGCGCCGCAGACATTGCCGGGCCGGCACTGGCTTCCATGATGATTTACCTGCTAATGGCCATTGTTCTGGCCATAAAGCCCCAGGGACTGTTCCCGGTACATAACACTTGATACAGCCTCACCGCGCCAACCAAATGTCTTCTGCAACCAGCATTATTCCTGCTCCGCCCTCTCCGCGTTCTCTTGGCACTGTGGTCGGCATTGTGCTGCTCATCGCCCTGGCATTGGTGCCATTGCTGGCCAGTAATAATCCTTTTGTTGTCACCCTATTTTCACGTATTCTGGTTTTTGCTATCGCAGCCGTGTCTCTCAACCTGATTCTTGGCTATGGCGGGCTGGTCAGCTTCGGGCATGCCCTGTATCTGGGTCTGGGTGTCTACAGCGCCAGCATTCTCAGTTTTCATGGCATAGATAATGGTTGGGTACAGTTGCTGGTCACGCTTGTCGTCTGCTGTCTCATTGGTCTGCTCACGGGTGCCATCGTGCTGCGCACGGCCGGCATCGCATTCATCATGATTACGCTGGCCTTCGCCCAGATGTTCTATTTTCTGTTTGTCAGCCTCAGTCAATATGGTGGCGATGATGGCATGCGACTGGCTTCTGGCAGCAAGTTCAGCGGCATTGATCTAGCCCAGGCGAATACGCTTTACTGGGCTGCCTTCGTGCTTTTGTGCGTCAGCCTGTACGGGACCCATCGCCTCATCCACTCACGCTTTGGCGTTGTACTGCGGGCCAGCAAGAGCAATGATCGGCGCATGAAGGCGCTGGGCTTTCCAACCTTTCGCTATCGCCTCGCCGCGTATGTATTATCGGCTGCGCTATGTGGCATGGCCGGGCTGTTATTCGCCAACCTTACCGAGTTCGCGTCACCCTCTTATATGTCGTGGACGACCTCGGGAGAGCTTATTGTCATGGTAATGCTGGGCGGGCTGGGAACCTTGTTCGGGCCACTGGTCGGCTCGCTCGCCATGATACTGACCGAAGAAGGCCTCAAGATGTTGACGCAGCACTGGATGGTTATTTTCGGACCGCTGATTGTGCTGGTTGTAACGGTCAGCCGGCAAGGCATCATAGGCGTACTGCATCTGGCCCAAGACCGCCATACGCAACGCAGCGTGCGCCCCGATCTTCCCGTACGGGAACAGCCATGAAGTACACCACTGCCACCTTATCTGCGGTCCAGCGCACCTTAACGATCTTGCGAGCGAGCGCGGCATGAGCCTGTTATCTGTACGCAATCTGGTAAAGCGCTTTGGCGGTCTGGCGGCAACCGATGGTTTTGACTTTGATCTGTTGCCTGGCGAAACCCACGCCATCATTGGCCCCAACGGCGCCGGCAAGAGCACACTGATTACGCAACTGGCAGGTGAGCTAAAGCCAGACAGTGGAAAAATCTTGCTTAACGGGCAAGACATTACCCATGAGCGGGCCGAACAACGGGCACTACGCGGCATTGCTCGCTCTTACCAGATCACGTCGGTGCTCTCTTCGTTCACCGCGCTAGAAAACGTCATGCTGGCGGTACAAGCACATCAGGGTCACAGCTTTAAGTTCTGGACGCCCGCATCACGACAGGCCTCGCTTACCGAGCCAGCCAGCCTGGCCTTGGAACGCGTGGGGCTGGGGTCACGCATGCATGTGCTGGCTTCCGACATGGCTCACGGCGAACAACGCCAGCTTGAGCTGGCCATGGTACTGGCCGGGCAACCCAAGCTATTGCTGCTGGATGAACCCATGGCGGGCATGAGCCAGGCCGAATCAGAACAAATGACTGAACTGCTGCTAAGGCTGAAAGGGCAATACGGCATTGTGCTGGTAGAACACGACATGGATGCAGTCTTCCGCCTGGCCGATCGCATTACAGTGCTCGTGTATGGTCGCGGTATTGCCTGCGGCCTGCCCGAACAGATACGCACCAACCCAGAAGTTCGCATGGCCTACCTTGGAGATGATGCGTAATGCCAGCGCCATTGCTTGACGTTGACCATATAGATACTTTTTACGGGCCCAGCCAGGCGCTGTCGGGCATGTCGTTTAGTGTGATGCCCGGTCAGTTTGTGACCTTGCTGGGGCGCAATGGCATGGGCAAAACGACCAGCGTGAAGTCAGTCATGGGGTTGATGTCACCGGCGCGAGGCACCATACGTTTCGACGGTAAAAATATTGCTGGCCTGCCTGCTTACCAGGTGGCCCGCGCTGGCATAGGGCTGGTCCCCGAAGGCAGGCAGGTGTTTCCCAACCTGACTGTGCACGAAAACCTGGTGGCCACTGCACATAATCGCCAGGGCCAGGCGTCGCCATGGACACAAGAAAAAATCTACGCGTTGTTCCCACGACTGGATGAACGATCAGGCAACCTGGGCGCCAATTTATCAGGCGGTGAACAGCAAATGCTGGCCATTGGCCGGGCGCTAATGACCAACCCCAGGCTGCTTATTCTGGACGAAGCCACTGAAGGGCTAGCCCCGCTCATACGCAATGACATCTGGCACTGCCTTACTGAACTCAAAGCGTCGGGCCTGGCCATCATATGCATAGACAAAAATTTAAATTCTTTGCTGCCGCTGGCTGACCATCACTATATTGTCGAGAAAGGCCGCGTGGTGTGGTCAGGTAGCTCTACAGAGTTGCGAAACCAGCGCGAGCAGCTGCAGGGTTATATGGGTGTGTAGAAGGGGCCTGTGAGCCGATGCAGCGCCGGCGCTGCTGCATTTGAACTGTTGAACCAGAATTGAAGTGTATTACTTGTTGGTATATGCTGATATTGTCTTGAAAACAGGAGCGGTAATGACACACAACACATCCGTATCCCTCGGAGATCACTTTACCGGCTTCATCATCGATCAGGTGCGCACGGGGCGCTACGGTTCGGCAAGCGATGTTGTGCGGGCGGGGCTACGGCTTCTGGAAGAACACGAGGCCAAGGTTAAAGCCCTACAAAATGCCCTAATCGCTGGCGAAGAATCCGGTGAACCCCAGTCGTTCGATAGTGAAGCTTTCCTGGCACGCATGCACGCAAAGCACGCTCACAAAGATGCCGGGTAAAGATAAGACCTATAGGCTTGCACCGCTGGCGCAGGTAGATCTCGAAGATATTTGGCTTTATACGCTACAAAAATGGTCACGTGAGCAAGCCGATACTTACCACCGCGAACTCGTCGCAGTGTTCGAGGGGCTAGCAGCAGGTCGGAAACAGGGCCGGGCAGTTGATATACGCCCCCATTATCTAAAATACCCCACTGGAGCACATATGGTTTATTTTCAGGATCATGGCGACTGGCTGGCAATCATTCGTATCCTGCATCAGAAGCAAGATGTGAGCCAGAACCTCTAACGTTCCAAAGCCGTAAAACCTAACGACTGGCACTTCCTTAAGTTTCAACTTACACGAAATAATGACTACCTATTTCGTCATGATCAGCGCATAGCCCCCCAATCACACCAAAGTAAGCCCGATCTCGTAACGGGCATAACGAGCGGATGCCCTTGTTATGCATACAGCGGTGCATGGATTCGAACGGTTCATTCCCAGATAAATAGCAAATACCTATCACTATCTAAGTATTAATCAATTTTACTTAACAAGTCAGAATGACTAGACTTTGATCTGTATTGAATACGCTTCGCACGATTTTCATTACGATAGAGTTGTTCCAGGCGCGGCATCTTGACCGTTGCCATGATGATTTGTTTGAGGGGGCTTCATGAAAAAACTAACCACCGCCGCTGGTGCGCCAGTCGTCGATAATCAGAACACCATGACGGCCGGGCCGCGCGGCCCGGTACTGATGCAAGATGTCTGGCTCATGGAAAAGCTGGCGCACTTTGACCGTGAAGTGATCCCCGAGCGTCGCATGCACGCCAAAGGCGCAGGTGCTTACGGTACGTTTACCGTTACTCATGATATTTCCAAGTACACACGCGCCAAAATATTTTCTGAAGTTGGCAAGCAAACACCCATGTTTGCACGCTTCTCGACCGTGGCAGGCGAGCGCGGCGCCGCAGACGCCGAGCGCGATATTCGCGGCATCGCCATGAAGTTTTATACCGAAGAAGGCAACTGGGATCTGGTTGGCAACAACACACCCGTCTTCTTCTTTCGTGACCCGCTCAAGTTTCCCGACCTGAACCACGCCGTAAAACGCGACCCGCGCACCGGTATGCGTAGCGCGCAAAACAATTGGGAGTTCTGGACAGGCCTGCCCGAGGCTCTGCATCAGGTCACCATTATTATGAGCGACCGCGGCATCCCCGTTGGCTTTCGCAATATGCACTTGTTTGGCAGCCATACGTTCAGCTTCATCAATGCCGAAAACGAGCGCTTCTGGGTCAAGTTCACGTTCAAGACCAAGCAAGGCATTAAAAACCTTACTGACGCTCAAGCCTGTGAACTGGTTGGCCACGATCGCGAAAGCTCACAGCGCGATTTGCACAAAGCCATCGAGGCCGGCGACTTCCCGCGCTGGACCCTGTATGTACAGATCATGCCTGAAAAAGAGGCAGGGTCTTACCACCTTAATCCCTTTGACCTCACCAAGGTGTGGCCACATGGCGATTACCCCCTGATCGAAGTGGGCACAATGGAACTGAACCGCAACCCTGAAAACTTCTTCGCCGAAGTGGAACAGGCTGCCTTCACACCTGCCGCCGTCGTACCCGGCATCAGCTTCTCTCCCGATCGCATGCTGCAAGCCCGTCTGTTCTCATACGGCGACGCACAGCGCTACCGCCTGGGCGTTAACCATCACCAGATACCCGTCAATACGCCCAAGTGCCCGTATCACAGCTACCATCGAGACGGCGCCATGCGGGTTGATGGTAACTACGGTGGCATCACCGCGAACGAGCCCAACGCCAGCGGCGAATGGGCGGAGCAGCCCGAGTATCGCGAACCGCCGCTGTCGCTGGAAGGTGCCGCCGATCACTGGAATCACCGCGTCGATGAAGATTACTTCTCGCAAACCGGCAATCTGTTCAGGCTGATGAATGACGAACAGAAAAAGGCTTTGTTCTACAACACAGCGCGCGCAATAGCCGGTGTAAGCAAAGACGTGCAGGCCAAGCACATCGAGCATTGCACTGCGGCCGACCCGGCCTATGGTGCTGGTGTAGCGAAGGCAATTGAAGAAGTCGAAGGCATGAAAGCTTAAGTGCTGATCACTCGGTAGCTTTCTTTGGAAACACAGGGCAGACGCGGCGTGCGCCGCGCCTGCCCTGTTGTGTTATCCCTAGTGCGTTATGCGAGCTTTAGTGACATACTCGGCCGCTGCCAACATCAAGCACTTAGGGCTCACGACTACACGCCTTCTACAAATAGGACTTGCCGTCCAGATAAGCCTTGCGCCATCGCGTAATGCTCACACGTTCGAACAGGCCAGCCGCCGTAAATGGATCAGCATCGATAAAGTCCTGAGCTTCGCCACGCGTTTCGACATTAACAATATAAACACCACCTGTGCCGCCTGAACCATCGTCCTCAAGCTTGGCGCCACACGCCAATAGCAAGGCTTTGTTCTTTTCCAGAAACTGCAAATGTTCTTCACGCGCAGACTGGCGCAATGCAAGGCTGTCAGGCTTGTCGAAGGTTTCAATCAGGTAAGGCATGTTGGCTCCTTGATGTTGTTGTTTGATGTTGTTGTTTGATGTTGTTGTTTGATGCGGTTGTTTGATGCGGTTGTTGGATGCAGTTGTCTAATGTAATTGAATGATGTTGTTGTTTGATGTCGTTGATTTATCTGTTCTGAACCTGACCGTACTTAAGCTATTCAAACTGTTCAGAAGTCTGCGCATACTGCATCCCGGCGAAGTCTGGTAATGAATGGAGTATGTTACCCGTTCCGCAGCGCCGGCTAAAACGATAGCAGCAACATCCGGGTAATCAACGACACAGAACCTACCCGGAATTTTGTGGGTGAGGCATCATGCGAGGGAAACAGCATGGATCTGCCAACAAAAAAACATATGATCGCCGTACAGGCAGCCCACAAGCGTCTCGGCTAAACTGCTCGCATACTCCGATGCCCGCCACCGCTCCACGTCGTGTAGCGTGCCAGGCGCGACACTTTTGTACAGGTTTTCTACTCGCCATGGTTACTCGCTCCGACGAACCCATTATCGCCATCGCAACCGCCCCCGGCCGTGGTGGCATAGGCGTGGTGCGCATTTCAGGCCGTCAGCTTGAGCCCATGGCACAAGCGCTTTTTGCCAAGCCGCTTACGCCACGCTACGCGCATTATTTGCGCTTTAACGACCGCGACGGCAACCCAATCGATGCCGGCATTGCGCTCTACTTCAAAGGCCCCAACTCGTATACCGGCGAAGACGTACTCGAACTTCAGGGCCACGGCGGCCCTGCCGTACTCAAGCGGCTGGTGGAGCACTGTCTTGATGTAGGTACCACCTGGGGTCTGCGCCACGCCGAACCAGGCGAATTCACGCATCGAGCATTTCTAAATGACCGTCTCGACCTTGCTCAGGCCGAAGCTGTGGCAGACCTTATCGACGCTTCATCTGAAGCGGCGGCGCGCAGTGCCATGGCATCGTTAAGCGGCGTTTTTTCAGAACGCGTCAATAACCTTAGTGATCGCATCGTACACTTGCGTATGCTGGTCGAAGCCACGCTAGACTTTCCTGAAGAAGAAATCGATTTTCTGGAAAAATACCAGGCAGGCGCCACGCTTGCAGCCATACGCCACGATCTCGACAACATGGTCAGCCAGGCGCGTCAAGGCATGATTTTGCGTGAAGGCCTGCATGTAGTGCTGGCCGGCCAGCCCAACGTCGGCAAGTCTAGTCTGCTCAATGCGCTGGCTGGTGATGACGTGGCCATCGTCACCCCCATCGCCGGTACCACCCGCGACAAAGTCATACAGCTTATTCATATCAACGGTATTCCCATGCACATCGTTGACACCGCCGGCCTGCGCGATACCGACGACACCGTAGAAAGCATAGGCATTGCGCGCACCTGGGCCGAAATCGAAAAAGCCAACGTCATCATCCACCTGCAGGACGCGCGCAACCCCGCCGACGAACTCGACGCTGGCATCACGCAGCGCCTGCCACCCAGAACACCCGTGCTAAAGGTGTACAACAAGCTTGATCTGCTAAAACAAGAAACGCCTGTTGCCGACGACGTCTCACACGAACACACAGCCAATGGCCAGCAGAGTAATGAAAGCATCGCCATCACGTCATTGCTGATCTCCGCCAAAACCGGACAAGGCCTGGACACCCTGCGCCAGAAGCTGCTCGACATCGCCGGCTGGAACCCTGGCAATGAATCACCCTGGCTGGCCCGCGAACGCCACCTCAGCGCCCTGAACACAGCCCGCGACCACCTCGACCTCGCCGCCGAACACGCTAGTCATAACGACCAGGTGCTCGACCTCTTTGCCGAAGAACTGCGCCTGGCGCACGAAGCGCTATGCAGCATTACGGGGCAGTTCACCAGCGATGACTTGCTGGGCGAGATTTTTTCCAGTTTTTGTATTGGGAAGTGATGTTAGGCCCATGGCCATACACTGACATCCGTAAACAACGAATGTCGACGGTAAAGCTCAATCGCCAACGGTGCCAACAAGCCCAGAAACTTCTGTAATTGCTGATGAAACCAACGCCTTTCTTTTGGCTGGCAAGGCATATATCCGCCAAACTCCCCAATCCAAACACACGGCGTAGCCGTTTAACCCCCGTGTTACCATCGGCGATTCCACATTATAAAAAATTCTACTGCACGCCCGGAAACGGGGGAGAGGGCAATGAATTGGAAGCGCTCCAGCCTGCTCGGCTACCTGCTACCTATCCTCACCATTATCATTCTGACCATATTGCTAACGCTGACGCTGCTGCGTTTGGCAAGCGTGCAGCAAGATATGCGCACCAATGTCAGCGCAAATATGGTTTGGGTCACTTACCAGGCCCACACAGAAAGCCTGCTGCTGCGCGACGCCATCTACCAACATGCCACAGACCCCGAGGCCCCCAACACCATCGTCTTTCGCTACGACATTTTTCTTAGCCGGCTGCATCTGCTAAACCAGGGCCCACAGGAGCGTCAGCTGGAAGAGATAGGCATAAGCGCAAAGCTTGCCGCCCCTATCGCCGCCATAATTGACGCAGAAAGCTGGTTCAAAACCGCAGAATTCACCAATTTAAACAACCTGCGTCGGATGCAGCAGCTACTTGCTCCCTTCAACGACCTGATCAAAGATGCATCCACCAAAGCCATGGTGGCGCAATGGAACGAAGTTGGCGACCGGCTTGATGCCTATCGCAATGCCGTGCTAACGCTGATTATGCTGATGATAGGCATATGGCTTTGCAGCGCCGCTATCTCCATACAGCTTCTGCTATCACTAAAGAAAGCACGCGAAAATGAAAGCATCAAACTACGTGAGATCAGCCTTACAAAACAGCTTGAGACCGAACGCAGAGTAAGCGAGCTGTACCGTAGCTTTGGCTCCATGGTGTCGCATCAGTTTCGCACGCCGCTGGCCATTATCGACGCAAGCATGCAGCGGTTGATACGCAGCGGCAGCAAGATGAGTGTAGATGACATCACACGGCGGGCAACTAAAGTGCGGTCGGCATCGCTACGCCTCACCAATCTCATCGACAGCATTCTTGCCGCAGACCGATTCCTCGATAACGTCAGCGCCCAGATGCAACGTTACGGGTATACCTCACTGATACACCAGGCTATTGCTGAACAGCTGGCCCACACACCAAATCGCCACATCCACTTCCACGACAAAACTCAGGGTGATATCGCACTCATACTCTGCGACCCATTACTTACCGGGCAAATACTGAGCAATTTTCTGTCCAATGCCATTAAATACTCAGAACCTAACCAACCGGTCGATGTCGAGTTACGCCGTGAGGGCCCATGGTTGATATGCGTAGTACGCGACCAGGGACGGGGTATCCATCCCGACGACCTGCCGCATGTTCTGCAGCGCTACTACCGCGCGAAGACAGCTTCCGACAAAGACGGAACCGGCATAGGCTTGTATATCGCCTCAACATTGGCAACCATGCAGCAGGCAGAGATCCGAGTCGCCTCTGTTTTTGGCGAAGGCTCGCAGTTCAGCCTCAGGTTTCGCGCGGCCTAGCTCATCGGCCCCGTCTGTTTGAACGGTGTCATTTCATATGCTTTCGTTTAGCATCAAGCGTTTGAGAATTCTGCATTGCGCCACTGCAAAAAAAGAACGGAGCTCACACACTGATGCAAATGAAAAAACTATTATCCACAGGGTTGATCTACTCCATCAGCATCGCGGCGGCAATCGGCGTCACCCATGATGCCTCTGCCCAAAAACTCGAAAAACGTCTGCCCGGCTTATGGGAGATTCAACTTGGAGAGTCGCCCCTTACTGCCATGTTGGAGTCTATGCAGAAAAGCCTGGCGAAATTGCCGGCAGCCCAGCGCAAGCAGATGGAAGAAATGATGAAAGGCTCTGGCGCATCACTCTCCAAGCCTGGTGTCATTCAGCAATGTGTGACACCTGAAATGGCAGCACGCGATTTCGAGATGCACAATGACGACCCGAACATGCAGTGCACCACATCCTACAAGCCCGTGTCCAGTAGTGAAGGCCGTTTCACCTACGTATGCAAGCAGGATGGCGACAATTTGAAGGGTGAAGGTCGTATCTGGGACGCAAGCGCCAAGCACTACAAAAGTGAAATGACCATGCAAGGGATTTCAGACGGAAAACCTCGCACCATGACCATCTCGCAAACTGCTCAATGGGTGGGGCCCGACTGCCCCGCAAGTTTAAAAACGCCGTGAGCCGCACCATAATGCGTCTCCGGCATCCGTGTTCAACACCACCTTCTTGCCTGGAGTAACCGCATGTGGGATTTCAGTCTACGCCGATCTTTGACGCTCATGGTACAGACCATGCCTTTCATTCTTTTGCGCTGCGTTGTCTATTTTGGCATCGCACTGGCCTACATACTCTTTACAGGCATGGGCGCGGGCGTAGGCTGGGGTATAGGCGCGCTGGGTGACGAAGGCTTTCAGACATCTGCATCTATTTGGGGTGGCGTTGCCGGGTTCGGCATCACGGCAGCCATACTGTATTTCCTGCGAGAATATCTGCTTTACATGGTGAAGGCCGGGCATATTGCCGTTCTGGTAAACCTGATCGATGGGCAACCCCTGCCCGAAGGTCGTTCGCAGATTGCGCATGCCCAGCAAATCGTCAAAAGCCGCTACGCGCAGGCTAATGTGCTGTTCGCCCTCGATCAGATCGTCAAGGGCGTTATCGCTGCCATCACCGGGTTGGTACAAGGCGTTGCTTCCATTTTGCCCATACCGGGTATATCTCAGCTAATGGGTCTGGTGCGTGCCTTTCTGCGACTGGCTGTCGGCCTGATCGATGAGGTCATTCTTGCCTATGCCATTCGAACCGAAAGCCAGAACCCATGGTCATCGGCACAAACTGCGCTGGTTCTTTATGGCCAGAACGGCAAGAACATGCTCAAGAATGCCGCATGGCTTGCCATTTTCACGTATGGGCTGTCGTTTCTGGTGTTTCTGGCAATGCTTGCGCCAGCAGCAGCGGTGGTTTACATGATTCCGGGGGCATGGTCAGCGGGCGGCTTTCTGTTTGCGCTGGTGTTCGCCTGGGCCATAAAAGCCGCACTCATTGAGCCTTTTGCGATTGCATGCATGTTGCAAGCGTACTTTAAGGCCATTGAAGGCCAGCAACCCGATCCAGAATGGGAAGCCCGTATCGATGGCGTTTCGGGAAAATTCAGAAAACTCAAAGACAAAGCAGCTGACTGGGCACGTGGCAACACACCGGACGACGATGCCGAGCCAGCCCGCGCAGGAACCGGCCCATGAAAAAACTTTGGTTAGCACCCGTCGTAATGCTGTTTATGAGCAGCATGCCGATTACTTCACCAGCAGCCAATCCGCTGCATCAGGCCATGGCCGCGCTACAGCCGCATGCCGAGGCCTTTGCGCAAGCACCCGGCTATGTCATGGTGGATACAGAGAAACTCATTGACGACAATTATTACTCATCCAAAAACTTTCCAGGTATTCAAAGTAGATCGTCCGTTTTCTTGCCCGATGCAAACCTTGATGCCGTAACTCGCGCCATTTTGCTTCTGGAAGCAAGGGAAATTGCCCTGCCGCGTGTACGTTACCGCATCACTTACAGCATGCAGCACGACGAAAACATACCCGAAGCGCAACAGGCTTACATAGACGTACGTCGCTATAACCTGGGCCCGCAATTACGCGAAGAACTCGTCGAATCCATAGGTGCAGAGTACGTGGCCAGCCCTAAAGAGTTCGGCGTCGGGCCGCACGTAAACTGGCGCTTTGTCATGTCACCCATGATGGGCATGATGGCCGATGCACGATACGCCAGCCGGCGTGAACTTACAGACAAACAGGCACGGGCCGATGACTGCCTGGGTGAGTCCTGTCTTTCAACGTTAGACCCTACCGGGCCTGAACTTGCTCCAACAACGCTGTCAGCACCAAAACTCGAAACCCCGCAATACCGGTACACTGCTGACGGTGTGGCGCGCCCTGCTCATGTTGCGCATGCG
The DNA here is from genome assembly GCF_008369125.1 of Pusillimonas sp. ANT_WB101. Lineage (NCBI taxonomy): Bacteria > Pseudomonadati > Pseudomonadota > Betaproteobacteria > Burkholderiales > Alcaligenaceae > Pusillimonas > Pusillimonas sp. ANT_WB101. The sequence continues at coordinate 553,316 of NZ_VOAY01000003.1, forward strand.
TTGTGGACAAGCGTCTCGTCAGAAGGCATGGACCCTTTACCCTATCAGAAAGATAACCCCCAGTTCACCTTCGTTATTTCCATGAATGTCGTTGGACAAGAAAATACCGCCATAGGCATGGTCCGACAGAATATGGTTATGGATGACGCTATAGCCAAGATCTGGACACAGCGTCTGGAAGTGGCTGGCGTAGAACCAGAGTTTAAAAAGTTTTCTGTACCACGAACCCGCTAAAAAAGCTGTGTGTCAGCACACTTTCAAACTATGCTCCAGACAACACCCTCGCGCTTACTATTAATTTTTGCAATCTTATTCAGCATGGCGGGCTGCGCCAGTATGTCGGAGAAAGATTGTCTTACCGCAAACTGGCAAGATCAGGGCTACCGCGACGGTCGCGACGGCCTACCGCTGAGCCGTATAGAAGACCATCGCGAGGCCTGTGGCAAAGTGGGGATCGTACCCGACGCTCGCCAATACCAGACAGGAAGAGCAATTGGAATACGCGAATACTGCACACCTGATCGTGCACTAGAAGAAGGCCGTCAAGGCAGACCGTACCGCAACGCTTGCCCCGCAAATCTCGAAAGACAGTTTCTGCAATTTCATCAGGCAGGAAAACGTATCTACGACGCTGAACAATATGTCGACTCGCTCAATTCGCAGTCACGTCAGCTTCAACAACAACTAGACAAAGAAAAAAGCACATCCAAACGCAAGCAGCTGCGCAACGAACTCAGAGATCTTGACCGCCGCCTGCAACGTGCGCGCGATGATGTAGCACGGCAGGCTTCTTCTGTGCCGACCCCAGCAAGGTAAGCCTGCGTTGCGGTCAGCCACCTGACTTGGTACTCTTAGTGCAATGATGCCAAGAACAATCTCACATTGCGCTATGCCCAGTTGCCCAACCCCTCAAACCCATACCTCGTTGGTGCGCCGACTGGCGTCCAAACACCATGCGCTACGGTGGCTGCTGGCAAGTGCCATGCTGTCATTACTGGTGGCCTGCGGCACCACCACCACCCAGCCTGTGGCGTCGGGTCAGTACCGCGTTGTGTCAGGCGACACACTCAGCAAAATTGCGCGCCAGCACGGCCAAAGCGTGCAATCGCTCATGAAAATGAACAGCATCAGCAACCCCAATCGCCTTGAGGTAGGGCAAGTATTGCGTGTTCAAGGGTCGGGGGTCGCTACGTCTCGCCCGGCACCAACGCCTTCCAGCGGGGTATCGGTAACACCCACACCCAGTGCGTCAGCCAGGTCTGGTGCTGCGGGTATATCGCTAGCCTGGCCTGCTGAAGGCAATGTCAATCGCGGCCTGAAAGGCCCGAGCCCATACGGGCTGTACATCATCAACAAGGTGGGCACGCCCATCAAATCTGTAGCCGACGGCAAGGTCGTCTATGCAGGTAACGGCTTACGTGGCTATGGCAACCTTGTCATCGTAAACCATGCTTCCAGCTACCTCAGCGTCTATGCGCACAACCGCTCGATCACGGTCAAAGAAGGCCAGTCGGTACGACAGGGGCAAAAAATTGCCGAAATGGGTAGCTCCGAAAGCAAACAGGTAGGTCTGTACTTCGAGTTGCGACACAATGGCAAGTCGGTCAACGCCAATAGTTACCTGCCTAAATAGGCCAGGCACCGTCCAACTTCGGTGCTGGCAAAACAGCTTTCGACAATAAAACATTACTGTTGTCTTTATCAGGTAATAGCCGACTGTGCCGGATATCTGCAACAGCGCCCCCCTCAAGCGCGTTATCCACAGCCTGATTGTTCTCGCAGCAACAGCGCTCGTTTACGGTCTATGCCCCACCGATACCCTGACAAATCACCACCGCGGCGAACCACGCGATGGCACGGTATGGCAACCGCTAACAAATTGGCACCACAGGCCTGCCCCACTGCCCGCACGGCTTTTGGCGAGCCAATGCGCTCGGCAATCTCAGAATAGGTGGCAGTTTCGCCCGCAGGTATTTGCTGCAGCGCCTGCCACACCCGCTGCTGAAACGCGGTGCCTCGCACATCCAATGGAAGATCCAGCCCCAGGCTAGGCTGCTCGACAAACCCCACTACGCTTGCAACCAGCTCATCAAACTCAGGCTCAGAACCAGTAAGTTCAGCCTTGGGAAACCGGTCTTGAAGATCACGCACAAGTTGGTCAGCATCATCACCCAGCGAAATGGCGCAAATTCCTCGCACGCTCTGGGCGACTAAAATAGCCCCTAACGAACACTGCCCCACGGCAAACCGAATGCGCGTGTTGGCGCCCCCGCCACGCCAGTCACGCGGGCTCATACCCAGCAGGGCGTCTGACTGTTCATAAAATCGGCTCGATGCATTAAAGCCTGCGTCGTAAATGGCGTCGGTGACCGTTGCAGACCCAAGCAGTTCATCACGCAGCCGTCGTGCCCGTGCTGCGTCAGCATAGGCTTTAGGGGTAAGGCCTGTTTCAGCCTTGAATACCCGATGAAAATGCCATGGGCTAAGGCCAGCTCCCTCGGCTAGCTCCTCAAGGGCGGGTGGGCTCTCTGCCTGCTCAATGTGCCGGCAAGCCTGCGCGACCAAACGCGCGCGCTGCGCACTCGCCGCCGTTTGATCCGCTGCCAGGCGCTGACTGGCACGATACCCCGCCGCCTCGGCGGCTTCGGCAGAATCAAAAAATTCGATATTCTCGCGCCGGGGCAGACGCGATGCCGCACTGGGTCTGCAATACACCCCTGTAGTGCGGACACCATAAACAAAGTGCCCATCAGCTTTGGCATCACGTGCCTGCACGGCGGCCCAGCGCACATCCTCGCTGCCATAAGGCAGCACAGGTACACGCGCTGTCGTAGCCGGTAAAAGTGTGGACATGAAACCCCCGCATAATTAAATCAACAAGAATGGCTATACGATAAAGCCAAATCCGCTGGCGGGATTCTCGTTTCTTGCGTCTGAATTCCTGCCTCTCAGCGTCGCATTAAAACTGACCTGGATGCCGTCAACGCGCCTAGCCGTCGATAAAATGTACTTCTATGCACGCCCAGTTCTCGTGCAACGCGGCTTACATTTCCATCATACTGTTCTAACGCCCGGCGCACACGCTTGCCAGTAACACGCTAATGACGTGCCCGAGCAACGTCACAACGATATTCATTGATGGTTCTGCTATGGTAAACATCGAGATCTTCTACGTCCCGACGGCTAATCCCGTCACCCTTCAGAGCAAAACACCCGAAATGGCATCGCATTAACGCGACTGCAACCCAACGCGATACACTGCTGCAGTGCATCATATCGATACGGCACGCTACACATTACGGAATCATTTCATGCAGGGCATTAAACGAAAACTCGTCTACGTTTCGTTTTACGAGCTTATCGCTGTAGCAATCACCAGCCTGGGGTTGGCACTACTTACCGATCGCGGCCTTTCACACGCCGCCGTCGCGGGCGTAGCTTCTTCCATGATTGCCATAGCCTGGAACCTAACCTACAACACCTTGTTCGAGTTATGGGAATCGCGGCAGACCAAGCGTGGCCGTGGTTTTTTGCGACGTGTCGCACACGCCGCCGGTTTTGAATTGGGCTTGGTCATAATGCTAGTGCCCCTGTTCGCCTGGTGGCTAGACCTTACCCTGTGGCATGCATTTGTGCTGGATATCGGGCTGATTGTTTTCTTTCTGATCTACACATTTTTGTTTAACCTGGTGTTCGATCATTTGTTCGGTTTGCCGGCCTCTGCGCAGCCTAAGCCCCAAAGCACAGAACCCCAACCCTGTAGCAGCCACTCCTAAAACCCTTGGCAGCATTTGCCCCGCCGTCGTTTGCGCTGCCACGCGCAGGAGCACGCTCCTCGCGTGGCAACGTAAGCACGTTGTGCTGTCTTACGCCGCTTTGCTCAGGCCAGGCAAATCTTCGTCTACAAGCGCCGCTGCAAGCTGCGCCGTAGCGGCGGACAACGTCCACCCCAGATGACCATGGCCGGTGTTGTAATACACGCCCTGTTGACGTCCGCGCTGCACCCTGGGCATCATGTCTGGCATCATTGGTCGCAACCCGGCCCAAGGTGTCATGCGCGACGTTTCAACATTAAAGTTTTCATGCACCCAGCGCACCAGCGGGTCAATGCGATCGGCGCGAATATCCCGATTATCACCATTAAACTCTGCCGTACCGGCCACGCGAAAACGATCTTTACCAAGACGCGACGTAACGATTTTGGCACGTTCATCCAGCAGGCTCACCCAAGGGGCCCCTGCAATACTGGCTTCGTCGTCCAGTTGTACGGTAATGGAATAACCCTTTACAGGGTAAATATTTAACCGGTCGCCACACATGGCCGCCAGACGGCGGCTACCAACACCTGCACAAATTACCACCGCATCAACATCGAGGCGCTCCGCATCGTTACGCCTGCGTGTACCCGCTGACATCACGTCAGCCAACAACGCCGTAACACCGCCGTCACCAAACTGCATGTTTTCGATTTCTACGCCATGCCTGAACTCCACCCCATGCCGGGCGGCGGCCGCCGCCAAACCCCGCGTAAATCGGTGAATATCACCAGTTGCGTCAGAAGGCGTAAAAAACCCGCCGTAATACGTGCCCGTTAATGTAGGTTCAATATTACGAATTTCTTCGGGCGTAACGGCATAGCGCTCAAGCCCGCCCTTGAGCAGCAAAGTATTAGACCGTGCCGCCACATCAAAGCCCGCACGGTCGTGATACACATGCAAAATGCCGCGACGCTCAAGATTAAAGTCAATGTTTTCACGCTCGGCCATGTCATACAAATGCTGTCGTGCCTCTATGGCCATGCGTGTGGTGGCAACGGTATTTGTTCGATAATTTCGAATAGCACCCGCAAATTCAGCCAGCCAAGAATACTTATGCCATGAGGGCAATGGGTTCAGCAACAATGGTGCATCTTTTTGCAGCATCCATTTAATGCCTTTGAGCAGTGTGCCTGGCTGATTCCAGACCTCGGCATTACTGGCCGACAGCTGCCCGCCATTGGCATAAGAGGTTTCCATGGCGGGATATAAATGACGATCAGCCACGACTACGTCGTGACCGTGCTGGTTAAGGGTATATGCAGTGGTAATGCCGGTGATGCCGGCACCAATAACTAATACGCGAGACATAGGTGTTCCAAAGAAAGGGATGCAGATACTGAACGAATACGTTCAGCTCGTAGCCCCATCTGTCTCGGTACCTGAGAGTTTTACAACGCCGCCCACTGGGCGGAGCCTCCCCTTCGGTGGGCGCCCTTAGCGCCGCTCTCCAGATTTTTATGTGTGACGGGCAGTCCTTTTGCCTGAGAGTTTCCGGGGCGGTTGCTCCGTCGGCGCCAGAGTATATAAATTTCCGGTCTCTCCTGCCACGTCATACAACTTATTTGAACCGCAGATTCTAACAGAATCACCCAATAAATCAAACAGTTACCGAATGAAGTAGGCATTTACCCATTGCGGAGAATAGGAAACAGGTTTCCCGTGCTCCAATATCGCCCTGGCGACGAATATGGACAAGTACGAAGGCGATTTCCGTGTCACTTAATAATTGATTACAAAAAAGCATTCGTCCTGAAAGTGCTGTAAGAATTGGGTTGAATCCCCGTAAAGTTAAACATTTTCTTTTAACTTAATACCTACGGCGATAAGTCTTGTCCATTTCAAATAATGCAACAAGTGCCCGACTTATATGCATTATTTCGCGGCGGGAAGCTAATTAAGCAGTAGTTAACAGACGCTCCAACACCTGATAAAGCCTCTCATCGCTTGACTGCGCGATATTAAAGCGCAGAAAGCTTCCTGCAGACTGTGACAGGCTAAAAATATTGCCAGGCGCAAGCACAATATTTTCAGCCAGTGCTGCACGTGCCACCGCAACTGCGTCTACACCTTTGGGCAAACTGCACCAAAGAAACATGCCTGCCTGCGGCATAATCCACGGCGTAATGCCCACTGCGCGCAAACGGGCCGCCACCGGCCCCATATTTTGTGCCAGGCGCAAGCGCAAACTTTCGACATGGCGTCTATAACCACCTTCTTTCAGCATGTGGTACACCAATTCTGCAGAAAGCCCTGCACCACCAAAAGAAGTGGCAATTTTCAAATCAGTAAGCGCCGCCGTCCATTCTGGCCTCGCCACAATAAACCCACAGCGTACAGCGGCCGACAGCGTCTTTGAAAAGCTTCCTACATGCACAACTTGTTGCAGGCCATCAAATGCAGCCAAACGCGGTGATGGTCGGGCTTCAAAATCTGAAAAAATATCATCTTCAATTATCGTTAGCCTGTGCTGTTCAGCAAGACGCAATACTCTGTGAGCTGTGACGGCAGACAGCGTGGCGCCAGTAGGGTTATGAATAGCCGAATTCGTTATATAAAGCCGTGGCCCATGCTGCTTCAGAACACGCTCGAAATGCACGAGATCAGGACCGTCTGCGGTGTACGGCACCGACACCACCTTGGCACGATGCGCTCGCAGTAGTGCATGAAAATTGAAATAGCAGGGGTCATCCACCATCACGGTGTCACCCGGTTCAATTAAAAACCGACACAGTAAATCAAGGGCATGCGTACCTGAATCTGTAAGTAGCACCTGGGCCAGCGACGCCTCAATGCCTGCGTCATTCAGGCGCCGTGCCAACAGTTGGCGCAAAAGAGCATTACCTTGCGGCGGCGCATAATCAGCCAATGCGCTGGCCTCGGCCCGCGCAGCGGTACGCAAGGCCTTGCGCAAAATGTCTTGCGGCATCCAACTTGGGGGCAACCAGCCACAACCGGGCTTCATCAAGGTACCTGGAGCATTTAGCGCCTGATGCGATACCCACAACGGATCGATTTCACGATCGAGACGTGGCCCCAGATCAACCAGTGACAAGGGCGGCGGCGAGGCCGACACATAAAAGCCCGAGCCTCGCCGAGCCTGGATCAGGCCCTCGGCTGCCAAACGTTCGTAAGCCTCCACAACGGTTGATTTCGACACCCCCATAGCTTGGGCCTGGCCGCGTATGGAGGGTAGGCGCGAACCCGTCGACAACTGACGTCCGGTAATACGCTTGCGTATATCGCTCATAACCCTGGAGGTCAGCGTTTCAGTGGTTACGTCGGTCATATTATTGATAGAAGCGGGCATTTGTATGGGTATTTATATCAATACAGTTTTTTAAAAGTGTACGGATGTGTCTCTGGCTAGGTCAACACGATTCGCGCACAATTCATTAGAACCAGCCATCGTCTCCATCGTAGTGGCGTCCTGCAACCTCATTCGTACGTATCTGCATGCAAAAAAACTCTACGGCCTGGCTTAATGGCATGCTTGGCGTCATCATCTTCAGTGGCTCGTTACCGGCCACACGAGTTGCGGTAGCGGGTTTTGACCCCTACTTTCTTACCTCAGCACGCGCTGGCATTGCCGGTCTGCTGGGTCTGGCCCTACTGGTACTGATGCGGGCACCGCGACCCCATGTTTCCGACCTGAAAGCCCTCGTCTTCATTGCGATAGGTGTTGTACTGGGTTTTCCATTATTTACCGCCATGGCGCTGCAGTACATTACAGCCGCGCGCTCACTGGTGTTTCTTGGCCTGCTACCTCTGGCCACCGCTATTTTCGGCGTGATACGCGGCGGCGAGCGGCCTCGCATCGCATTCTGGGTGTTTGCCGTTCTGGGGGCCATGTGCGTGGCCTCGTTCGCCCTCCTGCAGGGAGGCGGTGCTTCATTTAAGGGCGACACGCTCATGCTGCTTGCCATAGTGCTGTGTGGCTATGGCTATGCCGAGGGTGGTCGTCTTTCACGCCAACTTGGCGGCTGGCAGGTGATTTCATGGGCGCTGGTGCTGTCGCTGCCTATCTCAATACCCATGTTCCTCATCCTGATGCCAAGCGATTGGCAAAACATTGGCGTGCCTGCCTGGTTGGGCTTGGGCTATGTCACCTTGTTTAGCATGTTGCTTGGATTCTTCTTTTGGTACCGCGGGCTGGCACTGGGTGGCATAGCCGCTGTTGGCCAGCTTCAACTACTTCAGCCATTTCTTGGCCTAATGCTTGCTGCAGCGCTTCTTAACGAAACCATCAGCTGGCCTATGCTGGTGGCAACCAGCGCCGTCATAGCCTGCGTAGCTGGAGCTCGCCGGTTTTCTGCTACCCCACCCGCCCCTAAAGCCCTGCCTTAGGGGATGCATCTGGCAAGGCCGGATCCCCCACGCAATACAGTGCAACCAGATCAAACCCCGTCTCCAGCCTCAGTAACTGCTGCATGCGGGCCTCATCGAATCCCATAACGGCTACCCCTCCAAGCCCAAGCGCGGTCGTTACAAGATACAGATTCTGAATGACCGCGCCCACTTCAATATCCACATAACGTGCACCACGCTGGCCATCAGCAGACTGATCGGCAAAATGTTGAATGGCGCGCTGCCTATCTGCGGCTATCACTACGATAGCCGCCGCTGTATCCAGCCAGGTATCCTCAGCCAGTGAGGCAGTTACAAGAGAAAGGGTTTTAGGCAATGCGTGCAACGCGTGCAGTCGATGCCTCTGGCTATTGCCTGAGTTGCCCTGTTCCTCGCCTGTTGAAAGGTGCTGCTGTTCGTCCTGGAGAGCACTATAACGGTAAAAACCGGGTTCAATCCCCTCAACCTGACGCACCAGTATGTACAACTGCAGCGGATACACTGCGTGAGCCGAGGGTGCCGTGCGTGCTCCGACCTTCTGGACCGGACCCTGTGCCGCTTCTGCAAGACACCTCAAGGCCTCCAGGGAGATCGGAATGCCCGAATAGTCCCGGCAGCTACGTCGCAGCCTTAGCAAGCGCTGGAGAGCCGCTAGGTCGGTCGTAGTACTGCTTGGCGTAGCAGGCTCAACTTGGCAGGAGTATTCAGCGTGTGGGTCGGAAAATGACGCAAAGCGACTATTCATGTCAACCGGCTGACATCAATATACGCAGTAATGCAAGTAGTTTGTGGTTTCATGCTGACAACATCTTGTAAACACAGGGATTTCCTCTTTCAGAGTGGGGCTGTAAAGACTATAATCGAAGATGTGCCAAATACCATATCCCCAATGAAAACAGAGCCTGCCGTGGCCACTATGCCTACTAAAGCGCGCATTATTCGTGCCGTCGCAAGTTCGACTGCAGTCGAAACGGGTCAAAGCATTAAAGAACTCGAGGTTTTCCTGCAAGAAAATGCTCAGTTAAGCAAATACAGTCAGCTCAATCTCGCTTCAGCCTGATTCTTTACTGCCCGACCGTGCCCAGCCCCCGGGCCACCCACTGTTTCATCGGCTCGTAATTCAGCCCCAAGCCTTGCTGAATAGCCAAAATATACTCATCGCGACCAGCCTCCCAGCTGCTGTAATCCAGCGGGCCCATACCTGCCTGAACAGCCATTACATCCGCCAGCAACCGCGAAATACGGCCGTTGCCCTCCCTAAACGGATGCATCAAAATAAACTCAACATGCGTCACAGCAATCGCGTCAATTAGACGCTGAAGACTGAAATCATGGCACGGCGTATGCATTGCAAGGCAACCACGATCAAATGCAGCCATCAGCCTGGGTATCTGCGCAGCCGGTGCAAACGGGAACCCACCTTTGCTCATATTAACGCTGCGGGCCTGCCCCGCCCACGAATAAACATTGCCCAGCCAACGCCTGTGCCAGATCTTCAAGTGTTCAACGGTAATGCCATCTTCAGGCATTTGATCTGACAACAATGACTCATACAGTTTTTGCAGCAGAATCAGCTCGGCCTCATCCATATCAGACGGCAAAGTAATGCCCAGTTTGTTGACCAGCACCCTGTCTCCAGATCCTGGTTCAAACATGCCCTGAGGCCCAGCTATGTCATATCGCGTGCTCATCCTGTTACCCCGGCTCATGACTGACTATGCAGCACAGGCGGCGTACGCCTGTATGTGCTGCCCACGATGTGTCGTTGCGCTGCCTACTGCGCCTGAAGGCTCTGTCCTTGCTCAACAGACTGCAGCTTACCAAACAGCCACCCCATCACCGCACTTATACAGCTCTACAAACCTTACGATAATAGCCGCCACTATGCAAAAAATGACCAAAATAACAGTAGCTTACAGATGAATTATAAAAAGCTGAGTACATCCACAAAACCTCGTTCAATAGTTGAACGCATCTAGATTTTTCGCCAAAAAAATCTCGAAATCGTCGATATACTTACAATTAGTTTCAAAATAAACAGCAGCTACTTTTTGTTGATTCCATGAACGCTGCCTGTGGATAACTACTGGGGCGAGCAACTGTGAATAGCCTGTTGATGACTAACGCATAACTCGTGATTGGACGAGGGGTCAAAAAGTTATCCGCAATCCATCCCCGAGATAAACCGTGCTTATACCCAAGTAAAAATGTACTCTAAAAGCTTGATTTAAATAGACTTTATTGAGTTATGCCACTTATCCACAGACACCCATTATTACTATCAGTATGAAATAAAAGAAGTTATATAAAAGCTAACCCCTTGCCAGCCAGCCAGCCAGATTTACAACTTCAAACACAGGGCTATACTGCGTCAGGTCGGAAAACCACAAACCCGTCCGGTTTTCCTAAGGCTGCTAAACCTCTTTTATTTTCAAACACTTGTGAGTTTTTCAATGGCTGTGTTCAGCGTATCGTCCCGTTTTGCAAAGCAGAATCGAGCCAGATTATGGTTTGATGTCAGCGCATCAGGCTGTCGATAAAATGCTGATACAGGAATCACACCAACTCCGTGTTCCGTGGTCAACCAACGCGCAAAATCAGCTTCATGCATGTCTGAAATCTCGCTGTAGTCAGCCATTAAAAAAAACGTACCTTGGCTGGGCAAGACTCGAAACCTGCTTTTTTGCAGGCCTTGGCTCAACCGATCACGCTTTTGCTGATAAAAGCCAGCAAGTGCCAGGTATGGCTTCGAATCTTTCATGTAATGAGCAATCGCGTACTGCATTGGTGACGTCACCGTAAAGACCATAAATTGATGAACTTTTCGTATTTCAGCCATCAACGCCTTGGGCGCGCAGCAATAACCAATTTTCCATCCTGTGGCACTGTAAGTTTTACCAAAGGAAAACACCGTAATCGCATTAGCCGCTATGATCGGATTACGGGCAAGGCTTAAATGTTCATACCCGTCAAAGACCAGATGTTCATAAACCTCATCCGAAAGCACCAAAATATCGGTAGCCGCCACGATTTGTTCAAGGCTGTCGAGATCAGATTGCTCAAGACGGATGCCAGTTGGGTTATGCGGAAAATTAATCACCAGCATGCGAGTTTTTTTGGTAATTGCATCGCGTACACGTTGCCAATCAACCTGGTATATCGGCGTAGTGAGAGTCGGCGCAATCATGGATACAACAACCGGGATACCACCAGCAAGCTGGATAGCCGGAATGTACAGGTCATAAAACGGCTCGATGACAATTACTTCATCCCCGGGATGCACGAAAGCCTGAATACTTGCCATTAAGGCTTCGCTGGCTCCCGCAGTAACAGTTACTTCGGTTTCAGGGTCGTAGTAATGGCCATGCAGAGATTCGAGTTTGCTCGAAATTTCCTGCCGCAAAGCAGGTATGCCTGCCATGGGTGGGTATTGATTGTGCCCTTCCCGCATGGCCTGGTTTACCAGATCAAGTAGTCTTTCATCGGGGTTAAAGTCGGGAAAGCCTTGTCCCAAGTTAATCGCTTGGTGATCGGTTGCCAGCTGGCTCATTACGGTAAATATGGTGGTGCCCACATCCGGCAGCTTAGATATTAGTTTCATATTCTTGATTTATTTAATGGACTGATTAGAAAAATATTAAGAACGAACAAACTCTAATATAAACGTATTGATATTGCGTCTGCGTTATTTGAGAATATTTTTTCGCTGACAAAAAAAATACCACATTTGGTTAAACTAGCATTTTATAAATCTATAGCTCGTGGTTATTTTTACGGCGGCTGGTTTAATCCAGCTGTACGCAGGCATTACAATAAGTGATTACTCGTTCAGAATATAGTCAAATAATACTTAGTTAATGGTTTTCGATTTCTGATTGATGGGCATGCAGTTGGTGTTCTTGGTTGCACCGAATTTTTTGTTTAATTTTAGGACGCTATATCATGGCTCAGAAGGGCAAAGTTAAGTGGTTCAATGCCGATAAAGGCATTGGTTTTATAGCCCCCGACGAAGGCGGAGCCGACGTCTTCGCACATTTTTCTGCAATCATTGGCCGTGGTTATCGAAGCCTTAATGAAGGCCAAGAGGTTGAGTTCGAAGTCAATGTCGGCCCAAAAGGCCCGCAAGCTGCCGAGATTCGTCCGCTCTAGTTAGCCAAGTGTGAAGAAATATTACGAGTCACCGGGCATGAACCGGCTAACGTGTGCTGCCATGCTGATCCTTAACTACCAAGCTCTTTGATCTAGACGAAGTGGCGCAGACCAGATGGTTGTGCAGTAATGTTGCAGGCTCCTACCCCCATGCCACAAGAAAGGATGGGCGTTCTGCTTAGAAAAGTGTGCCCACACTCAAGAAGCTTCTCAACAGTAACTCATAGTGTGGATAAGTCTGTGGATAATGAGTGGGCATGTTGTGGAAAACCAGTGCTTGCTGCCAGCAGCAATGCGAATGTTCAATTTCCAAGAGTACGTGGTTCGCAGCACGCCAAACGTTGTCTCTCACCTTGCTGAACCACTGATTTGCTGAGTATCTGAACGGGCTGCTCTCCTGCGGCCAGGAAGGCGCTTTGGTTGGCCTGTAGCTGTGTCTAGCCGGCTATTTGTGCCTTGCCTGTTCTGACGCATATCGTGAATCAACTGCTCCCCCACTCTTCTTCTTGGCTGCTTCCGTCACGCTTGCCTGAATCTCTTAATACCATTGAATGTGTGATCGTCGGTTTGATTCATGACATTGTTCCGCTCTAACGAAATTCTCTTTCCCGTGTCCGCTAAGTCTGCTTGTTGATCTGTATCGCGATAATGCCTGCCGCGCTTAGTGATAAACCCCATATATAGATGATGCTCTGGTAGTGCAAATCTAAATTATGGCCACGGAGTATAGATAGGGGGATACAAATAAGGAAAGAGAGACAGAAGACTACAGACCTAGAAACACAGACTTAGGAATACAGACTTAGGAATACAGACTTAGGAATACAGACTTAGGAATACAGACTTAGGAATACAGACTTAGGAATACAGACTTAGGAATATAGTCAGAGGAATATAGTCAGAGGAATATAGTCAGAGCAATATATAAATGACGTAGCGAATTTTCTCTTTATTTTTTTCTACATAATAGATATAAAGCTTGTTCTATAACCTATGAGCTGGAATCAGTAGATAGAGGATTACAAAGTCAGGCTGATACGCGAAGGTGAAGTCCCTCTTGGTGTCTGGTCATCCATTTATTGCAGTGGACCATCAAAAGTCGCATCACTACTTAGAGTTACATCACCCGTACAGGGCTTGCGCTTATGCCCTGGCGATGATCGGATCTCATTACTTATCCATGCATATTAATGGCCGTCTGGATAGTAGCCAACGAGAAGCTATATTGATTTATTAGTCGGCGTAAAGTATTCGGTACTCGAACCGGAAAGCTTGCTCTGAGGATGGATATTACTGATTATCTTCTAGGGTATGGGGCGAAGGTTATGCACATCCTTTACACTTGTTGCCCACAGACTTATCCACAGCAGAACTAGTAACATGAATTCCGTTTTTATCAGTGTGTATCTTCTACATGTGTTATGGCGAGATATTGTTTCACGTGGAACAATCAACGCGCGCTCACCATTGGAAGTTTTTTTCATTCCATCTGATTGTTTCACGTGAAACAAACGGCCTAATCAAAGAGTTAAGAGGCACGATAGTTGTTCAATATTTGAATATGTCGATTCATGAGTGCATAACAACGAATAAACTTACTTAAGGCGTTGAAAATAATTACACTCATCTGGCGCTGGCACTATACGATCGGCAAGGAAGCTGCAGACACTCTCCTCGTCTACTTTGGTCTCACCCAACACTTGTTGAAATAGTTACAGGCCGAGTCCATGCACTTGTAAGCGTCATCCACCTAAAGGAGTCGGATCTAGCGCAGGTATCACGCACGCCAATAATCGAACCTACTATACGGAATACAACTCCGCTCCTCGACCCATATCTTGAGTGTCAAACCGGCATCGCTAAGTAAGCTATTGGATAGCGGCTAACTTTTGGTCACTGTTGTTTGAACCTGGTGTACTAGCTTCTCATGCACTCTGAACTATGGATAATGCGTGAGAAAAATACTGTGCAGATTGACTTATGTAAGCTCGATCGCATTGCCGCCATTCTGTTTTCAGCTGCCCTGCCTGGACTTTAATGTTCGTTGGGAAGTACCGGGTAAGCAGTTATCTGCAACGCAGCACCTAGTACCTGACACGTAGCACCTGACACCTGACACCTGACACCTGACACCTAGCACCTAGCACCTAGCACCTAGCACCCAGTACCTAACACCCAGTACCTAACACCCAGTACCTAACACCCAGTACCTAACACCCAGTACCTAACACCCAGTACCCAGTACCCAGTACCCAGTACCCAGTACCCAGTACCCAGTACCCAGTACCCAGTACCCAGTACCCAGTACCCAGTACCCAGTACCCAGTACCCAGTATTCGGCGCTCTATACCTAGCATTCCAGCACGTCACTTGTCTCGCTGGTATAGACCGTCGAATTGGGTATGTGGCACCTGGTACCTAATTTTGTAGTCAACTATTATTTTCGCCGCTACCCCAAACGTTCAATGATCGCGACAATACTTCCAAAATAGAAATTGAAGAATATTTATTAATAACGCAGGATTGCTCCGTGGTCCTTTTTTTAGTCATAAGGCATGCTGAGTTCACAACGGGCTTTGAATCTTCGTTAATGTTAGGTATCAGGGTAAAGATACTAGGATGTAGAACTGAAGTTAGTCACCCTACTTCAACACGCTAGCCTGATTTTTTAGCGTCAACATGTAGATCTACATGCATTTACGAAATGAAAGAGTGCCAGACAACACAGGGCCTTGGTACAGTTCATTTTATGTGGACTATTTTCCATGCAGGCCTGCATTGGAATAGATGTAATGTTTCACGTGAAACATAGTTTTTTGGCCTGACGTCAGACTGCTGGGTATGTCATGTTGGATACGCAACGAGAACTTTTGATGGTTATGAACGGGCGGCCCTCAATCATCAAAAAATAATTTAGTTTTAGCTGCTGTAGCTGTAGCTGTAGCTGTAGCTGTAGCTGTAGCTGTAGCTGTAGCTGTAGCTGTAGCTGTAGCTGTAGCTGTAGCTGTGAATGTGAGCATTACCATTTTCAAAATGCATACGTCTACCGATCACGTTTCTTATGGTTATATTTAAAGTTAATCAATAAGCATATGCTGCAGCTTGAGGGCGGAGTGTTTCGTTATTTAACAATACAGATAATTTTCCGTTGAAGTTGTTAAACTGTAGAGTGTCGTGCGTTTTTACCCGATATCTACTATGTTTCACGTGAAACATAGGGGCGCGGGATTAAAAGTGCAAGTTGACCTCCATTCCTATGCAGATACTCAATTAACACGTTCTTCAACCTTATACCTAAACGCTAGCATTGAAGCGGTAAACATAAGCTTCTTATCTCCATATTTACTGGTCACCATGACTCGAAGATAATTTGAATCCTGGTACGCACAACACACTTTCCCCGGTCATTACTCACAGAGCAGTCTGATACCCCAGGCAGCCTCAGTAATGTTTCACGTGGAACATATTTATTGCGCCCCTAACTCGGGCGGTATAATTGACGCTCACAGGCATGCTCAGGCTTTAATGAAATGATTTATCCCGAAGAATTCGATGTCATCGTAGTTGGTGGCGGTCACGCAGGTACCGAGGCGGCACTTGCTGCTGCTCGTACGGGCGCTCGCACTCTATTGCTTACGCATAATATGGAAACGCTAGGCCAGATGTCCTGCAATCCTTCGATCGGAGGTATCGGGAAAGGGCACCTGGTCAAAGAGATTGATGCGTTGGGCGGAGCAATGGCGTACGCGACCGATCTTGCTGGCATTCAATTCCGTATTCTGAATCGGTCCAAGGGGCCAGCTGTGCGCGCGACCCGCGCTCAGGCTGATCGATCGCTATACAGAAAAGCGATACGTACGATTTTGCAGAATCAGGAGAATCTAACAATCTTCCAGCAATCGGTTGAAGACCTGATGCTGGAAGGTGATAGGGTGGTTGGAGCAAGTACGAAAATTGGCCTGCAATTTAAAGGTAAAGCTGTCGTACTTACTGCCGGTACTTTTTTAAATGGTTTGATCCACGTGGGTCTTGATCATTATTCGGGCGGACGTGCCGGTGATCCACCCTCTATTACACTGGGGCATCGTCTGCGCGAAATGAACTTGCCGCAAGGTAGGTTAAAGACTGGTACGCCTCCTCGAATAGATGCGCGCACCATCGACTTTAGCCTTACCCAGGAACAGGCCGGCGATTTTGATCCTGTACCTCATTTTTCTTATATGGGGTCCGCGGCGCTTCACCCGGAACAATTGCCTTGCTGGATCACTCACACTAACGAACGCACACACGATATTATTCGTTCGGGGCTCGACCGCTCGCCCATGTATGGTGACTCTGGCACCATTGAAGGTATTGGTCCGCGCTATTGCCCTTCTATTGAAGATAAAATTCATCGCTTCGCAGACAAAACCAGCCATCAGATTTTTCTGGAACCAGAAGGGCTTAGTACGCGGGAAATCTACCCAAACGGGGTTTCAACCAGTCTACCGTTTGATATTCAGCTCGCACTCGTGCGGTCGTTAAAGGGGTTGGAGAACGCCGTTATTACTCGCCCAGGTTATGCAATCGAATATGATTACTTTGATCCACGTGAACTCAGCGCGTCACTTGAAACTAGGTCGATAAAAGGGTTGTTTTTCGCCGGCCAGATCAACGGAACAACAGGGTACGAAGAAGCTGCTGCCCAAGGCTTGCTGGCGGGGTTGAACGCTGCCCGCCAGACGCGTGGTGAAGAGCCTTGGTGGCCCAAGCGTCATGAAGCTTATTTGGGTGTGCTGGTTGATGACCTGATAACAAGCGGCGTCACAGAGCCTTACCGCATGTTTACCTCGCGGGCCGAGTATCGCCTTAGCCTGCGTGAAGATAACGCCGATTTTCGACTGACTGAACAAGGCCGCGAGCTTGGTCTTGTCGACGATGTGCGATGGGACGCGTTCAATCGCAAGCGCGATACAGTTGAACGTGAAATCCAAAGGCTTAAGTCTACGTGGGTACATCCGCGTACGCTTGCAGCGCATGCCGAAGAAGAGTTGTTCGGTAAGCCGCTCGAACGAGAGTATTCGCTGCATGACTTACTGAAAAGACCGCAGATCAGCTACAAGAAACTTATGACGATTGCCAGTGCTGAAGGAAAGCCAATTGCAGGGCCGGGCGTTGAAGACACCGTTGCTGCCGAACAGGTTGAAATTCAAGTTAAATACGCTGGCTATGTGGCTAAGCAGGAAGAAGAAGTTCGACGTCATGCAAGCTACGAAGCACAGAGTATTCCGGACGGTTTTGATTACGATGCTATTAATGGGTTGTCAATAGAAGTAAAGCACAGGCTAAAAGCCATACGACCAGAAACCATAGGCCAGGCCGGCCGCGTATCCGGTGTTACGCCGGCAGCAATCTCTTTATTGCTGATTCACATTAAACGCATGCAGCACGGGAAAAAAGCAGCCTGATGTCCAGCACTGATAATTATCCGCACAGAATTATTGCGGCAGGCGCAGCCATGGGTCTTGAAATCAACGAGACCCAGGCTACTGCTATGGTGGCCTATATAAACCAGCTCGTTCGCTGGAACCGTACCTATAATCTTACTGCGCTACGTGATACCGAACAGATGTTGGTACAACATGTATTTGATAGCCTGTCTGTTCTGACGCCAATTAGTAACACACTGTATAAAAACACAGTATCAAATTTCACCATCGTAGACGTAGGCTCTGGTGCCGGTTTACCTGGTGTCATTCTGGCACTTATGCGGCCAGAGTGCCGCGTGTATTGTATTGATGCCGTTGAAAAGAAAATGGCATTCGTACGGCAAGTAAGTGGCGTGCTGAAGTTGCCCAATCTGCAGACAGTACACCAGCGTGTAGAGGCAATACAGCCCTATGACGCAGATATCGTAATATCGCGAGCCTTTGCCTCACTCGTTGACTTTGCGACGCTGGCGGGGCGCCACGTGGCTGCAAATGGCCATCTGTTGGCAATGAAGGGGCGTTCACCCGACGAAGAAATAGATACACTACACAAGCAAACAGATTGGCAGGTTGATCATATTGAACCGCTGCAGGTACCCGAGTTAAACGCCCAGCGTTGTCTGGTCTGGATGAGTCGCCAAGGAAACGTATGAGCATTAGTAACAACACCGCCACCATATTCTGCATAGCCAACCAGAAGGGCGGTGTGGGCAAAACCACGACGGCAATCAATCTTGCCGCCGCTCTGGCTGCAATGCGCAAGCGGGTGCTCTTAATAGATCTCGATCCGCAGGGCAACGCCACCATGGGAAGCGGCGTAGACAAGAATACGGTCGAAAAAAACCTGTACCAGGTGCTCATCGGTGATACATCAATCACTGAAGCACGTGTTCCGTCTGAATCTGGCGGATACGACGTGTTGCCGGCCAACCGAGAACTTTCTGGTGCCGAAATTGACCTCATCCAGATGGAAGAGCGTGAAAAACAGCTCAAGCAAGCTATTGCACACGTCGTGGATGAGTACGACTTTATCCTCATCGATTGCCCGCCCACGCTTTCATTGTTGACGCTAAACGGGCTGGCATCAGCTCACGGGGTCATCATTCCCATGCAGTGCGAGTATTTTGCACTGGAAGGGCTGTCAGATCTTGTTAACACCATCAAGCGTGTTTACAACAATATCAACCCTGAGCTTCAGCTTATTGGCCTGTTGCGAGTCATGTTCGATGGGCGGGTCACACTTCAGCAGCAAGTTTCAGCTCAGATCGAAAGCCATTTCGGCAGCCGGGTGTTTGAAACCGTCATCCCGCGTAACGTCAGGCTGGCTGAGGCACCTAGCCATGGCATGCCGGGCATTGTTTACGATAAAAACTCCCGCGGCGCCAAAGCGTATATCGACTTTGGAAACGAATTGATTAAACGGGTTAAAAAAGAGGCGCTGCGCCAGCAGGCGCGTCCTCGTCTGTAACCCCACAACAGGAACCGACATGGCAACAAAAAAACCGAAAGGTCTCGGGCGTGGTCTCGATGCGCTTCTGGGTGAAGACGCAAAAGTAATCAATACACTGGGCAAGCCCGCAAGCGAACCCACCCAGCCGTCTGCGCTCAAGCTCACAATGCTTCAGGCTGGCAAATACCAGCCTCGTACACGCATGGACGAGGGTGCGCTTGCCGAGTTGGCCGACTCCATTCGCACCCAAGGTGTGATGCAGCCCATCCTGGTTCGTCCGCTGGATGGCAAAAGTGGAAAATACGAAATTATTGCTGGCGAACGGCGATTCCGGGCGGCGAAGCTTGCCGGGCTGAAAGAAGTTCCTGTACTTGTGCGGGAAGTAGCCGACGAGAATGCCGCCATCATGGCGCTGATCGAAAATATTCAGCGCGAAGATCTCAACCCACTAGAAGAAGCGCATGGTGTACGCCGTCTGCTTGACGAGTTTGACCTAACCCATGAACAGGCTGCCCAGGCAATAGGGCGTTCGCGCTCGGCTACAAGCAACCTTCTCAGGCTGCTGAACCTCGCCGAACCCGTGCAGACCATGCTTCTCGCCGGGGATATCGATATGGGTCATTCTCGCGCCTTGCTGGCCGTTGATGCAGCCACCCAAATCCTTCTGGCCAACGAAATCATAGCGCGGCGTCTATCAGTGCGAGAAGCCGAGAAACTGGTGGCGCGTACTCTGCGTGAGGCTGAAGAGGGCGCCGCCAAGCCAGCGCGCAAGTCAGTGGCGCAATCAGGTGATGCCAAGCGGCTTGAAGAGGCGTTGTCTGATCATCTCGGTACACGGGTCACACTCAAAATAGGTGCTAAAAACAAAGGCCAGTTGCTTATTGATTTTCATGGCTGGGATCACCTTAATGCCTTGCTCGAGCGGCAAGGACTGGCTGGTGTGGTGGAGTGAATGCCTTGTATCTCCACGGCTGCAGCAACAAGCAAGCGTTTGCGCAGTAAAGATTGAGATGTCGGAGTAATCAGGGCGCAATATTGGGCCCTGTTTTTTTTGAGATACGCTACGACCACCCCATGGCTATTCAGAGCTATCCAGGAAAATAAGAGACTCTAAAGGTTACCCCATGATCTACCGCGACTATCCAAGACTGCCCTAGACTGTCTAGGGCTATCCGGGACTATCCGGGACTGTCCAGGACTATCCCAGCATTATCAAGCCTTATCCAACACGACCCCAAAGCTGGAGCCGCCCTATGCACATTCCCCCTGTTTGTGCTTCGATGGCTCGATTCATAGAAAAATCGGGCATGTACTACCCTGAGCGGGAAGGCTTGATATACAACAACTCATTATTCTCCGAGTGACTTGTTAAACCCATTTTATGATTAAAACACTAGGGTAAACCCTTGGTTTTTGAATCCGGTTTGTGCAGTGCCGCATGATAGTATCGGCACGCATCCGGGGGCCACAGCATGGGCGAGATAATAAATTGACTACGTCATAAATCGCCACTGCAAGATATATCCCGGCTATTTACTCATTCAATTCACTCATTCAATCGTCAACCTGCCCGGGTCGATGGCGCCTGCCTTCAGATCCGTGAGCACGGATGGAGAAAAAAACAATGTTTAAGGCCTTGTCCCGTACATCGGTCAAGTTGGTCGAGCGCTATCTGCCGGATCCGTATATTTTCGTTGTGCTGCTTACGTTGCTGGCAGGTATCGCGGCAGTGTCCATGGAGCACAAAACCCCCATGGAAGTTGTCACGATGTGGGGCGACGGCTTTTGGGGCTTACTGTCATTTACGATGCAGATGGTACTGGTTCTGGTGGCTGGATACATGATGGCTAGTACGCCCGTAATCAAACGCGTACTGTCCACCCTAGCATTAGTGGCCAAAACGCCAGGCGCAGCGATTATTCTGGTGACCGTAGTCGCCTTGATAGCCAACTGGATTAATTGGGGCTTTGGTCTGGTCGTCAGCGCCCTGTTTGCCAAAGAGCTTGCGCGAACCGTTCGGGTTGATTACCGCTTGTTGGTCGCCAGTGCATATTCAGGCTTTATCGTGTGGCATGGCGGCCTGGCAGGTTCAATTCCCCTGACCATCGCCACTGAAGCGCATTTTCAGCAAGATAAAATTGGTTTGATCAGCACGAGCGATACCATTTTTTCATCGTTCAACCTGCTCATCGTCCTTGCCATATTTATTGCGGTACCACTGGTTAACCGGCTGATGATGCCGGACGAGAAAGACAGTGTTTATGTCGATCGCAGCGTACTCGAGGAAAACAAAGCCTCTATTGTTGCAGACGATCGTCCGGCCGCCCGTCTTGAAAACAGCATGGTGCTGTCCATGCTTATTGGCGTTGCCGGTTTGGCCTATCTGTTCAATTACTATGTTGTGCGCAATGGTGGGCTGAATCTTAACGTTATCAACTTCACCTTTCTGTTTTTGGCGATTATTCTGCACGGTAATGCGCGTCGACTACTTGATAGTCTTAACGAAGCCATTAAAGGCACGTCGGGCATTGTCATCCAGTTCCCTTTCTATGCCGGCATCATGGCCATCATCATGCATTCGGGACTGGCTGCAAGCCTGTCTGACTGGCTCACCTCGTTTGCCACGGCAACCAGTCTGCCGTTCTGGACGTTTCTCAGTGCCGGTATCGTCAACGTATTTGTGCCATCGGGAGGCGGGCAGTGGGCGGTGCAAAGCCCCGTCGTCATTGCCAGTGCTCAGGCGCTGGGTGCTGACATGCCGCGGGTAGCCATGGCCGTCGCCTGGGGCGATGCATGGACCAATCTGCTGCAGCCTTTCTGGGCCTTGCCAGTACTCGCCATTGCTGGTCTGAAGGCAAAAGATATCATGGGGTATTGCCTGATTCAGTTATTTATTACGGGTGCCATTATCGCCATTGGCCTGACCTGGTTTTAGATCGTGGGCTTTATCTGACAGTCAAATAGATATTTTGAATAGATCCATTTGACACAGTCGAAAAAAACTTGCATAATTCGCAGTTCGCTTTCGGTGGGATTCCCGAGTGGTTAAAGGGGGCAGACTGTAAATCTGTTGGCCTTGCGCCTACGTTGGTTCGAATCCAACTCCCACCACCAAACACGTTATGCTGGCTCTCTGGCCATTTTTAAAAATGGCCAGAGTGCAGCGGGTGAAATGAATCTATCGCGGGTGTAGCTCAATGGTAGAGCAACAGCCTTCCAAGCTGATGACGAGGGTTCGATTCCCTTCACCCGCTCCAGTAAGTTTATTTAGGTTTCGCTGTATAGCGAGAAGCATTTGATAGTTGCCCATGTGGCTCAGTGGTAGAGCACTCCCTTGGTAAGGGAGAGGTCACGCGTTCGATCCGCGTCATGGGCACCACACATTTTATTTATAGCTCAATCCATCGTCAGGAGTCAGCCATGGCAAAAGGCAAGTTTGAACGGACCAAACCGCACGTCAACGTAGGTACGATCGGGCACGTTGACCACGGCAAGACCACGCTGACGGCAGCGATAACGACAGTGCTTTCGACGGCATTCGGTGGCGAAGCCAAAGGCTACGCCCAGATCGACGCAGCGCCTGAAGAAAAAGCGCGCGGCATCACGATCAACACCTCGCACGTTGAGTACGAAACCAAGGCACGTCACTACGCACACGTAGACTGCCCGGGCCACGCTGACTATGTCAAAAACATGATCACCGGCGCAGCGCAGATGGACGGCGCTATTCTGGTGGTTTCGGCCGCTGACGGCCCCATGCCGCAAACGCGTGAGCACATCCTGCTGTCGCGCCAGGTGGGCGTGCCTTACATCATCGTGTTCCTGAACAAGGCTGACATGGTTGATGACGAAGAGCTGCTCGAGCTGGTCGAAATGGAAGTGCGCGAGCTGCTCTCCAAGTACGACTTTCCGGGCGACGATACGCCCATCATCAAGGGTTCGGCCAAGCTGGCTCTTGAGGGTGACGAAGGTCCTCTGGGCAAGCAAGCCATCATGCAGCTGGCCGACGCACTGGACAACTACATTCCTACGCCTGAGCGTGCCATTGACGGCGCATTCCTGATGCCTGTTGAAGACGTGTTCTCCATCTCGGGTCGCGGCACGGTGGTTACCGGTCGTATCGAGCGTGGCATTGTCAAGGTCGGCGAAGAAATCGAAGTGGTCGGTATCAAAGACACCATCAAAACGACCTGCACGGGCGTTGAGATGTTCCGCAAGCTGCTTGACCAGGGTCAGGCAGGCGATAACGTGGGTGTGTTGCTGCGCGGTACCAAGCGTGAAGACGTCGAGCGTGGTCAGGTTCTGGCCAAGCCCGGCTCGATCAAGCCGCACACAGACTTTGACGCTGAAGTGTACATTTTGTCCAAAGATGAGGGTGGCCGTCATACGCCGTTCTTCCAGGGCTATCGTCCACAGTTTTACTTCCGTACTACCGACGTAACGGGTACGATTGAGCTGCCGGCCGACAAAGAAATGGTTCTGCCAGGTGACAACGTGTCCATGAAGGTTAGCCTGATTGCACCGATCGCCATGGAAGAAGGCCTGCGTTTCGCTATTCGTGAAGGCGGCCGTACTGTTGGTGCAGGCGTTGTAGCCAAGATCCTCAAGTAAGTATTGCTTGACCGGCCGGGTGGTATATCCGGCCAAAAAGTTCGAAAAAGCGTTGGTGTGTAAACGCCATCGCTTTCAGAGTCTAGGGGTATAGCTCAATTGGCAGAGCGTCGGTCTCCAAAACCGAAGGTTGTAGGTTCGATTCCTACTGCCCCTGCCAGACATTTAGTCACATCGTAGCCATCGGGGCTACGCCATAAGCCGAAATATGTCTAACAGCAATGTAGAAACCGTAACCAGCACAGCAGATCGCCTAAAGCTGGGGCTCGCTGTGCTCGTTATCGTAGCAGGCATAGTCGGCTATTCGATGCTCGAAGGCCAGCCCACGTTCGCCCGCGTTGGCGTGTTTATTGGTGGTTTGGTTGTCGCTGCCATTATCGCCTGGTTCAGTGAGCCAGGTAGGCGCACACTTAGCTTCGGGCGCGATTCATACAACGAAGTCAAACGTGTTGTGTGGCCGACGCGTAAAGAAGCCACGCAGATGACGGGCATTGTTTTTGCATTCGTCATTGCCATGGGCATCATGCTCTGGGTCGTTGACAAATCGCTAGAGTGGATCATCTACGGTTTGCTGCTAGGCTGGAAATAAAGGGCACACATGAGCAAACGCTGGTATGTCGTCCACGTTTATTCCGGTATGGAAAAAAGCGTGCACAAGGCGCTCGTAGAGCGTATCGAGCGTGCCGGGCTGCAAACCTCTTTTGGAAGCATCCTGGTCCCCTCTGAAGAAGTCATTGAAATCAAGGGCGGAAAAAAATCCATCACTGAGCGCCGTATTTTCCCAGGCTATGTTCTGGTCGAGATGGATCTCACTGATGAAACCTGGCACTTGGTAAAAAACACCAATCGGGTTACTGGGTTTTTAGGCGGTTCAGGTAACCGACCAGCACCGATTTCAGAGCGTGAAGTTGAGAAGATTCTTTCGCAAATGGAAGAGGGCGTCGAAAAGCCCAAACCCAAAGTTCTGTTTGAGGTGGGCGAAATGGTCCGCGTCAAAGAAGGTCCCTTTGCCGACTTCAACGGTAACGTTGAAGACGTCAATTACGAGAAAAACAAAGTGCGTGTATCGGTCACCATTTTTGGCCGTGCCACCCCTGTCGAACTCGATTTTGCTCAGGTCGAAAAAACCTGAATTTTCAACCCCGGGGAGCCTGCCATCACGTATGGCTTGGCGTTATCACCCGCAAGGAGTAAAGCATGGCGAAGAAAATCGTTGGCTTTATCAAGCTGCAAGTACCAGCTGGTAAGGCAAATCCATCACCCCCTATCGGTCCGGCGCTGGGTCAGCGCGGTCTGAACATCATGGAATTCTGCAAGGCGTTTAACGCCAAGACGCAGGGCGTTGAGCCCGGTCTGCCGATTCCTGTGGTCATCACCGCCTACGCAGACAAGAGCTTCACCTTCATCATGAAGACGCCGCCTGCCACTATCCTGATCAAAAAGGCCAGTGGTGTGCAAAAAGGTTCGGCACGTCCTCACCTTGATAAGGTTGGCACACTGACTCGCGCTCAGGCAGAAGAAATCGCCAAGACCAAGCAGCCCGATCTGACGGCTTCTGATCTTGACGCTGCCGTGCGTACGGTAGCCGGCACAGCCCGCAGCATGGGCATTACGGTTGAAGGGGTATAAGCATGGCCAAGTTGAGCAAGCGCGCGGCCGCTATTGCCGCCAAAATCGATCGCAATAAGTTTTACCCGGTTGCCGAAGCTCTGGCGCTGGTTAAAGACACCGCCACTGCCAAGTTCGATGAGTCCATCGACATCGCTGTGCAGCTGGGCGTAGACCCTAAAAAATCCGACCAGATCGTTCGTGGTTCGGTGGTTCTCCCAGCAGGCACCGGTAAGTCGGTACGCGTTGCTGTCTTTACGCAAGGCGAAAAAGCCGAAGCTGCCAAAGCAGCAGGCGCTGACATCGTCGGTATGGAAGACCTGGCTGAAGCCATCAAGGGCGGCCAGATGGATTTCGACATCGTCATTGCATCACCAGACGCCATGCGTGTCGTGGGTGCTTTGGGTCAGATTCTGGGCCCACGTGGACTGATGCCTAACCCTAAGGTTGGTACGGTTACGCCTGACGTGGTTACGGCCGTGAAAAACGCCAAAGCCGGTCAAGTGCAGTACCGCACTGACAAGGCTGGCATTATTCATGCCACCATTGGCCGCGCCTCATTCGAGGTTGAGCAGTTGCAAAGCAACCTTAATGCGCTGGTCGAAGCTCTGAACAAGGCACGTCCTACGGCTGCCAAGGGCATTTACATGCGCAAGCTCGCTGTGTCGTCCACCATGGGTGGCGGTGCGCGTATAGAAGTAGCTTCACTCGCTGGCTAATCAAGCCCGCGAGGTAAACAGACTTTGGGCTGTGTCTGGGGGTTTCTCCAGACATTGCTGTCAAAGACCGCTGGAGCCCTGCGACAAGGCAAGATGCTATGTCATCACGCCTTATCCAGAGCTTAATTCCAAGGCTACTTGTGCTTGGGTCCAGCGCAGACGGCGCCCATGGAAGAATTCTTGTAGTTTGAAGAACTCGACCAGGTGCGCCGCATTCGGTAGACACACGAGACCCTCTTGTGTGTCGTTAGATGGAGTGTTCAAACCGTGAGTCTCAATCGTGAAGAGAAAGCGGTAGTTATCGAAGAAGTCAACGCGGAAATCGCGAAGGCTCAATCGATCATTATCGCAGAGTACCGTGGTCTGGACGTCGCCTCCGTTACCGTATTGCGCAAAAACGCGCGTGAGTCAGGCGTGTATCTGCGTGTTCTCAAAAACACGCTAGTTCGTCGAGCACTGTCCGGCACCCCTTTCGAGGGTATCGCCGAACAGCTTTCCGGTCCGTTGATGTATGCAGTCAGCACGGATCCGGTTTCGGCGGCAAAAGTACTTGCTGAGTTCGCAAAAACCAACGAAAAGCTGGTCATCAAAGGCGGGGCATTGCCCAATAGCCTGCTTGACCAAGAAGGCGTCAAGGCTCTTGCCACCATGCCTTCCCGCGACGAGTTGCTTGCGAAACTTTTGGGTACGATGCAGGCACCTATCACGCAATTTGTGCGTACGCTCAACGAAGTTCCAACCAAGTTCGTTCGCGGCCTCGCGGCTGTGCGCGATCAGAAAGAAGCCGCGTAAGCGGTTTGTCTGGTCTTCGTTTAACTGGGCGATACCCAACCCTGGCATTTATATATATCTGGAGTTCTTAAAATGGCATTAAGCAAAGTTGAAATCCTCGACGCAATCGCCGGCATGACCGTGCTTGAGCTGTCCGAGCTGATTACTGAAATGGAAGAGAAGTTCGGCGTGTCGGCTGCTGCCGCTGCTGTTGCAGTTGCTGCACCTGCTGCTGCCGCTGCTGCTGCTGAAGAGCAGACCGAATTCACCGTGTTCCTGAACGAATTTGGCGCCAACAAAGTTAGCGTTATTAAGGCTGTTCGCGAAATCACCGGTCTGGGCCTCAAAGAAGCCAAAGATCTGGTTGACGGTGCACCAAAGCCTGTTAAAGAAGGCCTGTCCAAGGCTGATGCTGAAGCAGCACAGAAGAAGCTTGAAGAAGCTGGCGCAAAAGTCGAACTTAAGTAAGACTTTTCTTGCCTGCCCGGGGAGCGCATTTGCCTTCCCCGGGCTTTTGCGTCTCCAGAAAACCTGCAATTTAGTGTGGGTATTTATTACCCGAGTTGGGTTTTCTGGAGTCGTAAACCAGGGCCGTGGTTGACGGCCCATGTAACCCTCGAGTCGGAGTGCTCATGCCTTATTCGTATACCGAAAAAAAGCGCATACGCAAGAGCTTCGCCAAGCGTGAAGACGTTCAAGACGTCCCGTACCTTTTG
Organism: Pusillimonas sp. ANT_WB101; assembly: GCF_008369125.1. Taxonomy (NCBI): domain Bacteria; kingdom Pseudomonadati; phylum Pseudomonadota; class Betaproteobacteria; order Burkholderiales; family Alcaligenaceae; genus Pusillimonas; species Pusillimonas sp. ANT_WB101. The sequence continues at coordinate 580,970 of NZ_VOAY01000003.1, forward strand.
GCGACGCAGCTGCAATCGTATATAACTTTTTTGCAGGCGGATACTACACCTTCCAAACGTAAAGATGAAGGCCTTCAAGCGGCTTTCACCTCCATTTTTCCAATAGTAAGCCATAACCAGATGGCGCGCCTTGAGTTCGTAAGCTACGTGCTCGGTGAGCCTGTGTTTGACGTCAAAGAATGCCAGATGCGGGGCCTGACGTTTGCGTCGCCCCTGCGTGCCAAGGTGCGCCTGGTGCTCATGGACCGCGAAGTTAGCAAGCCCACGGTCAAAGAGGTCAAGGAGCAAGAAGTATACATGGGCGAAATCCCGCTCATGACCAATACGGGCTCATTTGTCATCAATGGTACTGAGCGCGTCATTGTTTCGCAGCTGCACCGTTCGCCCGGCGTGTTCTTTGAGCATGATCGAGGCAAAACACACAGTTCGGGCAAGCTGCTGTTCTCGGCACGGGTAATTCCGTACCGTGGTTCGTGGCTCGACTTTGAGTTCGATCCGAAAGACGTGCTGTTCTTCCGCGTCGACCGTCGACGCAAAATGCCCGTCACCATATTGCTCAAAGCTATCGGCATGATGCCCGAAGCCATTCTGGCCTGCTTCTTTGATTTCGACAATATCGAAATCCAGAACGAAGGGGGCATGCTCGAGTTCGTGTCTGAGCGTTGGAAGGGTGAAGTCGTTCACTTTGACATTACCGATCGCGACGGCAAAGTCATTGTCGAGAAAGACAAGCGTATCAATGCCAAGCATTTGCGTGATCTGGCTGCCGCCAATATTGAATACGTCTCGGTACCTGAAGACTTTCTCCTTGGCCAGGTGCTTGCCAAGGCACTGGTTAACGAAGAAACCGGCGAAGTCATCGGCAATGCCAATGACGAAATTACCGAAACCATGCTGGCCGAGATTCGTGCTGCTGGCATACGCAACATCCAGACGCTGTACATCAACGACCTGGATCGCGGCGGTTATATTTCGCAAACGCTACGCACTGACGAAACCGCAGACCAGATGGCTGCACGTGTCGCCATCTACCGCATGATGCGTCCTGGTGAGCCACCTACCGAAGATGCGGTCGAGGCTTTGTTCCAGCGCCTGTTCTACAACGAAGACGCTTATGATCTTTCACGCGTAGGTCGCATGAAGGTCAATAGTCGTCTGGGCCGTGGTGATGACATCACCGGTCCGCTGACGCTCACCGATGAAGACATTCTTGAAACCATCAAGGTGCTCGTCGAGTTGCGTAACGGCCGAGGCCAGATCGATGACATTGATCACCTGGGTAATCGCCGTGTGCGCTGTGTGGGCGAGCTTGCCGAGAATCAGTTCCGTGCTGGTCTGGTGCGCGTAGAACGCGCCGTCAAAGAGCGTCTGGGCCAGGCTGAGGCTGAAAACCTTATGCCGCACGATCTCATCAACTCCAAGCCTATCTCTGCGGCCATCAAAGAGTTTTTTGGTTCGAGCCAGCTGTCGCAGTTTATGGACCAGACCAATCCATTGTCCGAGATCACGCACAAGCGTCGCGTCTCGGCGCTTGGGCCTGGCGGTCTTACGCGTGAGCGTGCCGGTTTTGAAGTGCGTGACGTGCATCCTACTCACTACGGCCGCGTCTGCCCCATCGAAACACCTGAAGGCCCGAACATCGGCCTGATCAACTCGATGGCACTGTACGCCCGTCTCAATGAGTATGGTTTTCTCGAAACGCCATATCGCAAAATTATTGACGGCAAGGTCAGCGCACAGATCGACTATCTGTCTGCTATCGAAGAAAGCAACTACGTCATTGCACAGGCCAACGCGCATCTTGACGAAATAGGTCAGTTTACCGACGATCTGGTCGCGTGCCGTCAGGCAGGCGAAACCATGTTGACGGCACCGTCCAACGTGCATTACATGGACGTGGCGCCTTCACAGATCGTTTCGGTCGCTGCATCGCTCATTCCGTTTCTTGAGCATGATGACGCCAACCGTGCGCTCATGGGTGCCAACATGCAACGCCAGGCTGTTCCTTGCCTGCGTCCTGAAAAGCCTCTGGTTGGCACCGGCATCGAGCGCTCCGTAGCGGTCGACTCGGGCACCACGGTGCAAGCACGTCGCGGTGGCGTGGTTGATCACGTTGACGCAGAGCGTGTGGTTATTCGCGTCAATGATGACGAGAACGTCGCGGGTGAAGTGGGTGTAGACATCTACAACCTCATCAAGTACACGCGTTCCAACCAGAACACCAACATCAACCAGCGTCCCATCGTCAAACGTGGTGACCTGGTAGCGCGTGGTGATGTGCTGGCTGACGGCGCTTCGACCGATCTGGGCGAGTTGGCGCTGGGTCAGAACATGCTTATCGCCTTCATGCCCTGGAACGGCTATAACTTCGAAGACTCGATTCTCATCTCCGAGAAAATCGTGGCCGACGATCGTTATACGTCCATCCACATTGAAGAGCTCACGGTTGTCGCCCGCGACACCAAGCTTGGGCCTGAAGAGATCACGCGAGACATCAGCAACCTGGCCGAAACTCAGCTTAATCGTCTTGATGACTCTGGTATCGTTCACATCGGCGCTGAAGTGCGTGCCGATGACGTGCTGGTTGGTAAGGTAACGCCCAAGGGCGAAACCCAGCTCACACCAGAAGAAAAACTGCTGCGCGCCATTTTTGGCGAGAAGGCATCAGACGTCAAAGACACGTCGCTGCGTGTGCCCTCGGGCATGGTCGGCACGGTTATCGACGTGCAGGTCTTCACGCGTGAAGGCATTGATCGCGACAAGCGCGCACAGTCCATCATTGATGACGAACTGCGTCGCTATCGCCAAGACCTCAATGACCAGCTGCGTATTGTCGAAGACGACGCTTTTGATCGTATTGGCAAGTTCCTGGTCGGCAAGGTCGTCAATGGCGGCCCGCGCAAGATGGCCAAAGGCACCGAGATCTCCAAAGAGTATCTGGCTGACCTCGATCGCTGGCAGTGGTTTGACATTCGTCTTTCCGACGAGGCGCACGCCGTACAGCTTGAGCAGACCAAAGAGTCACTCGAGCAGAAGCGTCACCAGTTTGATCTGGCCTTCGAAGAAAAGCGTAAGAAGCTTACGCAGGGCGACGAGCTGCCTCCTGGCGTGCTCAAGATGATCAAGGTGTATCTGGCCGTCAAGCGTCGTCTGCAGCCTGGCGACAAGATGGCTGGCCGTCACGGTAACAAAGGTGTTGTGTCCCGCATTACGCCTGTCGAAGACATGCCGCACATGGCCGATGGTACGCCTGCCGACATCGTTCTTAACCCGCTGGGCGTGCCTTCGCGTATGAACGTCGGGCAGGTGCTCGAAGTTCACCTTGGCTGGGCAGCCAAGGGCATTGGGTATCGTATCGCCAACATGATCGATGACGAGAAAGCACTGCAGATTAAAGATCTGCGCGACTATCTCGGACAGGTCTACGACACCACGGGTTCGGGTGCTCACCTTGAGCGGCTTACCGATACCGAGCTGATCGAAATGGCGCGTAATCTCAAGAGCGGCTTGCCGGTTGCCACGCCTGTGTTTGACGGTGCGACCGAAGAAGAGATCACCCAGATGCTCGAGCTTGCCTATCCTGACGACATCGCCGAAAAACTCAAGCTTACGGGTACGCGTACGCAGGCTTGGCTTTACGACGGTCGTACCGGTGAACAGTTCGAGCGTCCGGTCACCATCGGGTACATGCACTACCTCAAGTTGCATCACCTGGTTGACGACAAAATGCACGCCCGTTCTACTGGTCCTTACTCGCTGGTTACGCAGCAACCACTGGGTGGTAAAGCCCAGTTTGGTGGTCAACGTTTCGGTGAGATGGAGGTCTGGGCGCTGGAAGCCTACGGTGCTTCGTACACGCTGCAAGAGATGCTTACGGTCAAGTCTGATGACATTGCCGGCCGCACCAAGGTGTACGAGAACATCGTCAAGGGTGACCACGTCATCGAAGCTGGTATGCCCGAGTCGTTCAACGTTCTGGTCAAAGAAATTCGATCCTTGTCCCTGGACATGGATCTGGAGCGTAAATAATGAAAGCGCTACTCGATTTATTTAAACAAGTCTCGCAAGATGACCAATTCGATGCCATCAAAATTGGCATCGCATCGCCGGAGAAAGTGCGGTCGTGGTCTTATGGTGAGGTGCGCAAGCCCGAAACCATTAACTACCGCACTTTCAAGCCCGAGCGTGACGGTTTGTTCTGCGCCAAAATTTTCGGGCCAGTCAAAGACTATGAGTGTCTGTGCGGCAAGTACAAGCGCCTGAAGCATCGTGGCGTTATCTGCGAAAAGTGCGGTGTCGAAGTTACCGTAGCCAAAGTGCGCCGCGAGCGCATGGGTCATATCGAGCTGGCCAGCCCCGTCGCGCACATCTGGTTCCTCAAGAGCCTGCCGTCGCGTCTGGGCATGGTGCTCGACATGACGCTGCGCGATATTGAGCGTGTGCTCTACTTCGAAGCCTGGTGCGTTATCGAACCTGGCATGACACCGCTCAAGCGCGGTCAGATCATGTCCGATGATGACTATCTCGCCAAGACCGAAGAGTACGGTGACGACTTCCACGCACTCATGGGTGCCGAAGCCGTTCGCGAGTTGCTGCGCACGATCGATATCGATCGTGACGTAGAAACCCTGCGCGCCGAACTCAAGGCCACGTCATCAGACGCCAAGATCAAAAAAATCTCCAAGCGCCTCAAAGTGCTTGAGGGTTTCCAGAAGTCGGGCATCAAGCCTGACTGGATGATCATGGAAGTGCTGCCGGTGCTTCCGCCTGAACTGCGTCCGCTGGTGCCGCTTGATGGCGGCCGTTTCGCTACGTCCGACCTGAACGACCTTTATCGTCGCGTCATCAACCGCAACAATCGTCTGAAGCGTCTGCTTGAGCTCAAGGCACCAGACATCATCTTGCGCAACGAAAAGCGCATGCTGCAAGAGTCGGTTGATTCGCTGCTCGACAACGGTCGTCGCGGCAAGGCCATGACAGGCGCCAACAAGCGTCAGCTCAAGTCGCTCGCCGACATGATCAAAGGCAAAAGCGGTCGTTTCCGTCAGAACCTGCTGGGCAAGCGTGTTGACTACTCCGGCCGTTCGGTTATTGTGGTGGGCCCGCAGCTTAAACTGCATCAGTGCGGTCTGCCCAAGCTGATGGCGCTTGAGCTGTTCAAGCCGTTTATTTTCAATCGTCTTGAAATGATGGGTTTGGCGACCACGATTAAGGCTGCCAAGAAGCTGGTTGAGAGCCAGGAACCTGTGGTGTGGGACATCCTCGAAGAGGTGATCCGCGAGCACCCCGTTATGCTCAACCGTGCGCCTACGTTGCACCGTCTGGGTATTCAGGCGTTCGAGCCGGTACTGATCGAAGGCAAGGCCATTCAGCTTCACCCGCTGGTTTGCGCTGCCTTTAACGCCGACTTTGACGGTGACCAGATGGCCGTTCACGTGCCACTGTCGCTTGAAGCCCAGCTTGAGGCCCGCACTCTGATGCTGGCTTCCAATAACATACTGTTCCCGGCCAACGGCGAGCCCTCCATCGTGCCGTCGCAAGACATCGTGCTGGGGCTTTACTACGCAACACGCGAGCGTATTAACGGCAAAGGCGAAGGCATTTTCTTCACCGATGTAGCAGAGGTTCAGCGCGCTTACGACAACCACGAAGTCGAGCTGCAATCTCGCGTTACCGTGCGTTTGCCTGAGTACGAAAAAGACGAAAATGGTCAATGGCAGCCTATCGTGCGCCGTTTCGAAACCACTGTCGGCCGTGCTTTGCTTTCCGAGATTTTGCCTCAAGGGCTGCCTTTCTCCGTGCTTAATCGCGCGCTCAAGAAGAAAGAAATCTCGCGTTTGATCAACCAGTCGTTCCGTCGCTGCGGCCTGCGTGCCACCGTAATTTTTGCTGACAAGCTGATGCAATCGGGTTTCCGTCTGGCAACTCGTGGCGGTATTTCTATTGCCATGAGCGACATGCTGATTCCCTCGGCCAAGGAAGGTATTCTTGCCCAGGCCAGCAAAGAGGTCAAAGAGATCGACAAGCAGTATTCGTCAGGTCTGGTAACTGGTCAAGAACGCTACAACAACGTGGTCGACATCTGGGGCAAGGCTGGCGATAAGGTCGGCAAGGCCATGATGGAGCAACTGGCGACCGAGCCTGTGATCGACCGTCATGGCGAAGAAGTTCGTCAAGAGTCGTTCAACTCCATCTATATGATGGCTGACTCTGGCGCGCGGGGTTCCGCTGCACAGATCCGCCAGCTGGCTGGTATGCGCGGCCTGATGGCCAAGCCTGACGGTTCCATTATCGAAACGCCTATTACCGCCAACTTCCGTGAAGGCTTGAACGTACTTCAGTACTTCATTTCCACACACGGGGCGCGTAAAGGTCTGGCTGATACGGCGCTTAAAACGGCGAACTCGGGTTACCTGACCCGCCGTCTGGTCGACGTGACGCAAGATCTGGTCATTACCGAAATGGATTGCGGCACGACACGTGGCTACACCATGAAGGCGCTGATCGAGGGCGGTGAAGTGGTTGAGCCCCTGCGCGAGCGTATTTTGGGTCGAGTGGCGGCGATTGATATCGTCAACCCCGAAACTCAGGAAACCGCTGTAACGGCTGGCACGCTGCTTGACGAAGACACGGTCGAGTACATCGACAGTCTCGGCATCGACGAGGTCAAGATCCGTACGCCGCTCACTTGCGAAACGCGTCATGGCCTGTGCGCACACTGCTATGGTCGTGATCTGGGTCGTGGTTCTATGGTTAACCGTGGCGAAGCGATTGGTGTTATCGCTGCGCAATCCATTGGTGAGCCCGGCACGCAGCTTACGATGCGTACCTTCCACATTGGTGGTGCGGCATCACGTTCGGCCCTGGCCAGTTCGGTCGAGACCAAGTCTGCAGGTACCATCGGCTTTGCCATTGGCCTGCGTTATGTCACTAACGCTAAAGGCGAACGTGTCGCCATTTCGCGTTCCGGCGAGATCGTGGTGTTTGACGATAACCGTCGTGAGCGCGAGCGTCATAAAGTGCCATACGGTGCAACGATTGCCGTGGGCGATGGCGACGTCGTCAAGGCAGGTGCACGTCTGGCTTCATGGGATCCGCTCACGCGACCCATCGTGTCAGAGTACGCCGGTACAGTTCGCTTTGAGAACATCGACGAGGGCGTTACGGTTGCCCGCCAGGTCGATGATGTAACAGGCTTGTCGACGCTGGTTGTCATTACGCCCAAGACGCGTGGTGGCAAGATCGTCATGCGTCCGCAAATCAAGATCCTCAACGAAGCAGGCGATGAGATCAAGATTGCCGGTACTGATCACTCGGTCAATATCTCGTTCCCGGTTGGCGCATTGATTACCGTGCGTGATAACCAGCAGGTAACGGTTGGCGAGATTCTGGCGCGTATTCCGCAAGAATCGCAAAAAACCCGCGATATTACCGGTGGTCTGCCCCGCGTGGCCGAACTGTTCGAAGCTCGTTCCCCGAAAGATGCCGGTATGCTGGCAGACGTTACGGGTACGGTTTCCTTCGGTAAAGACACCAAGGGCAAGCAGCGCCTGGTCATCACCGACATGGACGGAATCAGTCACGAGTTTCTTATTCCCAAAGAGAAGCAGGTTCTCGTGCATGACGGTCAGGTCGTGAACAAGGGCGAGATGATCGTCGACGGCCCCGCCGATCCGCATGATATTCTGCGTCTCAAGGGCATCGAGCAGCTTGCCAACTACATCGTTAATGAAGTGCAAGACGTATACCGTCTGCAGGGCGTAAAGATCAACGACAAGCACATTGAAGTGATTGTTCGTCAGATGCTGCGTCGCGTAAACATTACCGATGCGGGCGATACCGACTTCATCACGGGTGAGCAGGTCGAGCGCTCCGAGTTGTTGAATGCAAACGATCGCATGGAAGCCGAGGCAAAAATTCCAGCCAAGTACGACAACGTACTGTTGGGTATTACCAAAGCATCACTGTCGACCGATTCGTTCATCTCTGCGGCGTCCTTCCAGGAAACCACACGCGTACTTACCGAGGCTGCCATTATGGGCAAGCGCGATGATCTGCGTGGCTTGAAAGAAAACGTTATTGTGGGTCGTTTGATTCCTGCGGGTACCGGGATGGCCTTCCATCTTGCCCGTAAGGATAAAGAGGCTAACGAGGCGGCAGAGCGCAAGGCCGCCCGTGCCATGGCTAACCCTTTTGAAGATGCTCCGGCCGCCGAAGCGGTTGAAGTTCATCAAGAAGCCCAGCCTACTGGCGAAGCTGAAGGGTCTGCAACCGAGTAAGCAGTGTTCGTGGCAATGTAAATGCAAAAGCGCCAGGTTTAAAAGCCTGGCGCTTTTGTTTTTGGTTCAGCCAACGTCAATGGGCGCTCACTTTGCTATACAGATCGCAGCAAGGTTGTTTTGCCGAACAAACTCTGGATCAGTTCGACAACCAGTGTGGCCGTCTGGTTGCGCACATCGAGGGCGGGGTTCAGTTCCACCACATCCAGGGATCCCAGGCACGCTGTTTCGGCGATCATTTCCATGCAAAGCTGGGCCTCACGGTAACCGGGGCCGCCACATACCGTCGTACCGGTGCCGGGAGCAATCGAAGGGTCCAGGAAGTCGACGTCGAAACTTACATGCAAATGCACATTGCCCTGGCGTATGTCGCGCAGCGCACGACGCATCACCTTATACATGCCTAGCTCGTCAATAAGACGCATGTCGTAGGCTTCAATACTTAATGCGCGAATCATCTGCTTTTCGGCGTCGTCCACGCTGCGCAGCCCTATCAGTTTAAGTTCGCCTGATGTAAGCGCGGGCGCTGAGCCAGCCAGGGTGGTCAGTTGCTCAGGACCCATACCATGCAGGCAGGCCACGGGTATGCCGTGAACATTGCCCGATGGCGAGATTTCGGGCGTATTGCAGTCTGCGTGTGCGTCCAGCCAGAGAACACGCAGAAGTTTGCCGTGTTTGCGGCAATGTTGTGCCACTGCACTGATAGACCCGATGGCCAGGTGATGATCGCCACCGAGCATAATAGGTGTTTGCCCATTGTCGAGTTCGTTCAGCACGGCGTCGAAAACCGTGTGGTTCCAGTGTGTACACTCGGCGAGATTACGTAGCCCATATGGCTTATCGCGTGGCCCTCGTGGGTTGGGTGGGCCCGATAGGTTGCCTAAGTCACTCACTCGTATGCCCAGTGTTTCAAGTGCAGACCCGAGCTGGGCCACACGCAAGGCCTCAGGCCCCATGCAGGAGCCAATGTTCGCTGCTCCTGCATCAGAGGGTGCTCCGATCAGCGATACGGAAGGTTGTGCTGCACGTGATGCCGCTGCGGTTCTCACGCTATCACTCGGTCAAAGAGCAACGCACCAGCCGCCTGTGCATTGAGCAGACCAAACAGGTTCTTCGGGTCTTGCAGTGCAGGAATCAGCTCAAGCGGCTGCAGTATCCCGGCTTCCTGGGCGCGCGCATACATGTAGCGCAGGGCAGAGTAGTCTTCCAGTGCAAAGCCGACCGAATCAAAAATAGTGATCTGGGTGGGTGACAGACGGCCAGGGGACGATTTTTGTAGTACCTGCCAAAGCTCAGTGACGGCGAAATCAGCAGGCATTTGCTGCAGTTCGCCTTCAATACGTGTCTGGGGCTCAAACTCGACGAAAACATTGCCTTTGTAAAGCAAGCTAGCCTCAAGCTCTGTTTTTCCGGGGCAGTCACCCCCCACGGCGTTGATATGCGTGCCGGGTGCCACCATGTCCGCTCGCAGAATGATGGCGTTGGTGTTATCTGCGGTGATCGTAGTGATAATGTCTGCGCCGCGCACGGCTTCGGCGGTGCTGGAACAACAAACCACTTCGATCGGGTAGGGAGCAAGGTTTTGATGAAGTTTGTGCATGGCCATCCCATCAATGTCGTAGATGCGAAGCGTATCAATGCCCAGCACGCCATGAAAGGCCAATGCCTGGAATTCACTTTGTGTCCCGTTTCCGATAAGCGCCATACAGTGGCTTTCTGGACGCATGAGTTGGCGCGCCGCCATGACGGATGTCGCTGCTGTGCGTAGTGCCGTGCTTAGCGTAAGTTCGCTGAGAAATATCGGCATGCCATTGGCCATATTGGCCAGGGCGCCAAAAGCCATTACCGTGGGCAAACCGCGGTGTGTATTTATGGGATGGCCATTGACGTACTTAAAGGCGTAGTCGCTGGCATCGGATATGGGCATGAGTTCAATGACACCATCTGGGCTGTAGTTGCCGATGCGCACTGATTTGGTGAAATCTTGCCAGCGCATGAAGTTATGTTCAATGGCTTGTGCCATACCTTGCAGGCATTCTATGACACCAACGCGTGTAACCAGTTTGGCTGCCTGGTTGTAGCCCAGAAAATCAGTATGTATGCCAAACGGTGTCAAATTTGCAGTGTGTGTCATGAGCGTGATCTCCTGTGCGTGTTGTACAGCGGCATATGCGCCACCTTACTTAACAGGTTGCCACAACACCTCTTCAATTCAAATCAGGCTAAATGCGTGCATAACGGTAGAATGTTGTCATTATGGCAACCTAATTTAACGAAATGGATCAAGTTGACCAGCAACTCATTGCGCTTTTGCGCAACAACGCCCGTTCGGGCGTAGCAACGCTCGCAAAGCGATTGGGCGTGTCGCGCGGCACGGTGGCCAATCGCATCCGTAAACTTGAAGACAGCGGCCAAATCGTGGGCTACACCATACGGCTGCGGCCCAAGTCCGAGGCGGCCGATATAGTTGCGTGGATGAGTATTTCCATAGAAGGCAACGACGCCCGCCGCGTGTCCTTCAGCCTGCTGGGTGAGCCTGGGGTGTCTTCATTGCATAGCACCAATGGGCAGTGGGATCTGCTGGCCGAATTGCGGGTGGCCAGTCTGGCAGAACTTGCCCAGGTGCTCGAAAGAGTGCGGCTCATCAAGGGTATTAGCAATACAGAAACCAGCATCCACCTTGAAACCTATCGGGCGTCGTTGAAGCAGGATAGGTCGCAAGAGCGAGCCTGACCTGGCGTGCACCATCGGACGAGGGGGCATGCAGTGGCAGACAAAACAGGGTTTTGATGATTGTCCGGAAATCCGGTTATTCGTCGCCCTCGGTATCCGGCGGCGGCGGGGCGCAAGCAGGTAAATGCACAATAAATTCTGTGCCATCACCTGGCTGGCTGCGCGCTTCAATGGTGCCGCCGTGGCGCTCGATAACGGTTTTGACAAAGGAAAGTCCCAGGCCAGCGCCTGTGGGGTTGTCAGCAGAATCAGTACCAAGGCGCTGGAAGCTGTGAAACAGCAGCCCAATCTCTTTTGCAGCAATGCCCCGACCCTGGTCCTTGATCTTTACCAACCAGTGTTGCCCCGAGGCAGAAGGTGTAATCGTGCAGCTTATACGGGTGTTCCCAGGGCTATATTTGATGGCATTGTCGATCAGGTTAGACAGTGCGCGACATAACAGCGTCCAGTCGCCGCGAACCCAGGCCTGTTCAGGGTGCTGTTCAATTTCGACAGTTATTTGTCGCCGCGTGGCCTGGGCCCAGAAATCATCCACAGCATGTTCTGTTAAATCGACCAGGTTAAAGACGGTATTCTGGAATTGCATGGCTTCTGCACGCGCCAGCTGCACAAAGCCATCAACCAGGTTAAGAGTTTTCGTGGCGTATAGCTGTACCCGTTTCATGGCCTCGGGCTGGCTCAGCGCCGTCGAAGGGTTGTTTTGCAATTGCGCCAACGCGATGATGGAGTTTTGTGGCGCGCGCATATCATGCGAGAGGAACCGCAGCGTGTCGTCACGTTTTTGCTGCGCCAACCGCAGTTGCCTGATCGCATTATGCAGTTGCGAAACACGTGACGAAAGGGTTTCATCCCCGGAAGATGGGTCGGTGGGTACCAGCTCTTCACCCAAGGCGAGCCGGTCTCCGGTCAGCGTTTCGAGCTCGCGGTCGAGCTGCTGCAGCGATACCTCTTGATTGCGCCAGCTCCATAACGGATACGCAACCGCCACGCCTATCAGCGAAGCGGTAATTGGCAGCCAGATGCCCGCAAAGTACATAACCAGTATGCAGCTTGTCGCCGTCAGTATTAAGGTACTGGCGGCGGCCAGAAATGCTCGGCGCGGAGACAGGCGTCGGAAAGCCAGACAGGCCAGCAAAACAGGCAGTGTGGACAATAATGCGGCCAACAGGCGGTTGGGCGTGTGAATCCAGTTATTTTCAAGAGATGAGTTCAGGGCGTTGGCGAGCACCTCCACGCCTGCCATGGTTTCTCCGTGCCGGGTCAGTGGCGTCGGAAAGGCGTCACCCAAGCCCGAGCCCCAGGAACCAACGAGTACATATTTGTTGCGGAAGGTTGCTGGAGGGATGTCGCCGTTCAATACATGGGCGTAAGGATAGTGTGTGTAATGCCCAGGTGGGCCTGCATAAGGAATTAGCAGAGCCTGGTCAGGGCGTGATACCACCCGTGCAGACGAATCAACGCCAGCAACGTCGAGCATGGACAGCACCAGGTGTTGAGCGGAAAGCCCTGACGGCAGCTCCATGCGCGGGATGATCGAGCGTATGACGCCGTCTTCGTCAGGGTAGATATTGAAGTAGCCCTGCTTGGCCGCCGCATTTATCAATGACGGCCTGGCTCGAATTAGTGCAGTCCCGTCATTGGTGACCATGGACGGCAGTACGACGCGCCCCTGGATGGCGATTGCTTTGGCCAGTAAGGAATCATCCAAGGGATATGCGGGGTTGGTATCGCTGAGCAGCAAGTCAAAACCGACGACCCGGGCTTGTTTCAGTTGCCCCAGCAGTCGCGCGTGTACCGCGCGTCGCCACGGCCAGTATCCGAGCGCTTCGATGCTGCTGTCATCAATTGTGATAATGACTATGTCGTTGTTGTGTGAGGGCTTCAGGGTATTGGCCAGCACCCTGTCGTAAAACGTGTGATCTATGCGGGCAATACCTGTTTGTGCGCCAAAATAGCTGAGCGTCAGGGTTAGCAGTACCATGAGCACGGTGACCAGCAGCCATTCTGTCTGAACACGACGGTCAAGGTTTCCCCAGAAATCCCCCGGCGTTGGTGCTTCGGACCCGGCCATGAATCAGTAGTCGTTAAGCATTATAGGCAAGCCAAAGCCCGACATGACGGGCTGGCCATCACCCCAACTTAGCACCGACTGCCCAAGAAAAGGTTGTGCTGCATCAGGCCCGCTCAGGCCATCGGCGTCAGTAGCCCGTACGAGTACATAGAAACTGCCGGCCTCTGGCGCATGGAATGTTACGTCTGGCTGAGAAAATGTCTGGCTGGAATACACACGCGTGCCGTTTATATCATCGGCTACATGGACGAGGTAGGACGCGGCTCCTGGAACTGCAGGAAACTGCAGACCCCAACCGCTGGGGCCTCGTTCAGGGGCGGACAGTTCTGGCGCGGGCAGAAGCGACCGCACGGCTTTAAGTGTGCCAGATGCATCTGTGACGGCACCCTGGCCTGCACGCAAGTTAGCCTGCCCCTGGCCCGAAGCCGCGAGAGCGGCGCGTCCTTCGAGCACTTCGGTGTGTGAGCCTTCGGGGTCTGCGCGCACACGCAGATCGGTGCCGCGCACCCCTGTGATGGTGACCGGAGTCCGCACCTCGAAGCGGCCCACGCCAGCTTTTTCTGGCGCCACCTGTGCCTCGAGAGCGCCGTCTTGCACGTGCATGATGGAGTCTGTGAGCCGGGCGCCTCTGAATACTTGCAGACGCTCAAAGCTGATCGACGAGTCGGCCGGGATGGATAAGGTGCTGCCGTCTTCGAGCTGCAGGGTTGCGTAGCTGTTGTCGCCGCTGGTGATAACCCCTGTTTCATCGACGCTGTCGCCGATCGACAACGGTCGGCCCGCAAGCGTTACCGTGCCTTGTACATGAAGCACGCGTGCCTGCGAAGGGTCTTCGGGAATCATCGAGAAGGGGATATGGATGGCTTTACCTATCTGCAACTCTGTGGGCTCGGGCACGTTGTTCAGGGTTTGCAGCACACGCCAATTGCTTGTGGCTTCAGTAAACCGTTGTGATACACCGCCAAGCGTGTCTCCGGGTTGCGCCAGATAGATAAAATTTTCGCCCTGGGCTCCGGCAGGCTGCGCACTGGTTAATGCAGGCACTAGCATGACCACCAGGGCCACAGCCGCTATCAGACTGCTCCCCATGTTTATCGATTTGGCAATCATGGTGTGGGGTCGTCCTGATTGTCTGCAAGTAGTTCTAGCCGGTAACCCAGCGCGTACGACGCAGTAAGTCGCACGCCGTTTTCAGGGCGCAACTGCAGCTTGCGGCGGATATTGGATAAATGCGTGTCCAGCGTACGTGACGTTGCGGGGATCTCGCGGTTCCATACGTTGTTGCTCAGAACATCTCTTGAAAACAGTCGCCCGGGGTTGCGAAAAAACAGCAAAGCCAACTCGTATTCTTTGGGAGCCAGTTCAACGAGAGCGCCATGAAGAGAGATAGTCTGTGCGGCGGGGTGTACAAGATAGTTGGCGCAATTGAAAGCGTCTTCCTGGCTGGCCACCGGCGTAGCTATGCGACGGTGCAGTGCATTGATACGGGCTATGAGTTCGCCTGTGCGCAAAGGCTTGACCACATAATCGTCAGCGCCGGCCTGCAGACCAGTAACCAGGTCGGATTCTTGCGTGCGATTGGTTAAAAACATGACGGGGATGCTCTGGCCAAGATTGCCACGCACCCACCTGACAATATCCAGACCGCTTATATCGGGAACTTGCCAGTCAAGCAGTAGAAGATCAAAATCGTGGTCGCGGCTAAGGGCCGCCAGAAAAGCTTTGCCTGTTACGAACAAAGTACAGGTATGCCCGGCCTCCTGGAGTACAGCCTGGATGAACCGACCTTGGACTTCATCATCTTCAAGGGAAGCTATGTGCATGTATGCGATAAATAAACGATTTTAATAACCTGAACCGCTATGTTACGACACATGTCTCTATAGTGTCGAGCAAGCTAACTATAAGCGGTATGGGTTCTCAGGCAGCAATGCTGAGTAATCAAAAGCATGTTGACGATTAACTTGTGCACGTGCTACTATGGCGAGCTTACTTTCAGGGCCTCTGTGCTATGGCACTAAAAGTAATACACCCAGCTTTGCTGCAAGACCCGCTCTTTTACGTATTTCGTGCCAGGCGGTTTTTGCGCAAACCGCCTGAGGCTGTAGTGGTAAGGCATCTCTTCAATTTATAGAGATATAGCCGGCCAGCAGCGACAGGCGTTTATCACTCATACGTCTAACAGTACGCAAGTACCGAATGCGTAAAAGTCACAGGATGCGTAAAGGTTATGCCAACCATTAGCCAACTCGTGCGTAAGCCGCGCGAAGTCAGCCGCGCAAGCAGCAAGAGCCCCGCGCTCGAAAACTGCCCGCAGCGCCGTGGTGTTTGCACTCGCGTGTACACCACCACCCCCAAAAAACCTAACTCAGCTTTGCGTAAAGTCGCCAAGGTTCGTCTTACCAACGGTTTCGAAGTTATTTCGTACATCGGCGGTGAAGGCCACAACCTGCAAGAACACTCAGTGGTTCTTGTGCGCGGCGGTCGTGTAAAAGACTTGCCAGGTGTGCGTTACCACATCGTTCGTGGCTCGCTCGACTTGCAAGGGGTCAAAGACCGCAAGCAGTCGCGCTCCAAGTACGGTGCAAAACGCCCCAAGAAAGCTTAAGTTTTTCCTCTGTCCGGCAAGTCCGGGCGTCTCAGTGCAGCCGTGGGCAGTCCGCCCGCAGCATGTAAGTGATCATCTTTAATGGGTGATCAAGGCCGCAATAACGCGGTTCAACTGAACAGTCACAAGGAAGTTAAAAATGCCTCGTCGTCGCGAAGTTCCCAAACGTGAAATTCTTCCCGATCCTAAATTTGGCAGCGTAGATCTTGCCAAATTCATGAACGTTGTCATGCTGTCTGGCAAGAAAGCCGTAGCCGAACGCATCATCTACGGCGCCTTTGATCACATCCAGGCTAAAACTGGCAAAGAGCCTATCGAAGTGTTCAATACTGCCATCAGCAACATCAAGCCTCTCGTAGAAGTGAAAAGCCGCCGTGTCGGTGGCGCGAACTATCAAGTGCCGGTTGAAGTGCGCCCTGTGCGCCGCCTGGCCCTTGCCATGCGCTGGTTGCGTGAAGCAGCCAAAAAACGTGGTGAGAAATCGATGGATCTGCGCCTTGCCGGCGAACTGCTTGACGCCTCCGAAGGTCGTGGCGGCGCCATGAAGAAGCGGGAAGACACGCACAAGATGGCAGAGGCCAACAAGGCATTCAGCCATTTCCGTTGGTAATCTAAGGACACAATCATGGCCCGCAAAACCCCGATCGAGCGCTATCGCAACATTGGTATTTCCGCGCATATCGATGCCGGCAAAACCACGACCACCGAGCGCATCCTGTTCTATACCGGCGTCAACCACAAAATTGGCGAAACCCATGAAGGCTCCGCCACCATGGACTGGATGGAGCAGGAACAAGAACGCGGCATCACCATCACGTCGGCTGCCACCACCGCCTTCTGGAGCGGCATGGCAGGTGATCGTCCTGAGCATCGTATCAACATCATCGACACCCCGGGGCACGTTGACTTCACCATTGAAGTTGAGCGTTCCATGCGTGTGCTCGATGGCGCCTGCATGGTTTACTGCGCTGTGGGTGGTGTTCAGCCCCAGTCTGAAACCGTATGGCGTCAGGCCAACAAATACGGCGTGCCCCGTCTTGCCTTCATCAACAAGATGGACCGCACCGGTGCAAACTTCTTCAAGGTCTACGATCAGCTCAAGTTGCGCCTGAAAGCCAACCCTGTGCCTATCGTTATCCCAATCGGGGCTGAAGACACCTTCAAAGGCGTGGTCGACCTCGTACTTATGAAAGGCATCGTATGGGACGAAGCCACCCATGGCACCAAGTTCGACTACATCGACATCCCCGCTGACCTGGTTGATCAGGCCAACGAGTGGCATGAAAAGCTGGTCGAGTCGGCGGCCGAAGCCAACGAAGAACTCATGGACAAATACCTTGAGTCGGGTGCGCTTTCTGCCGAAGAGATCAACGAGGGTATCCGCCTGCGCACCATTGCTGGCGAAATCCAGCCCATGTTGTGCGGTACTGCCTTCAAAAACAAGGGCGTGCAGCGCATGCTCGACGCAGTGCTTGACTACCTGCCTTCGCCAGTTGATATCCCGCCTGTCAAGGGCATGGATGATGACGGCAACGAAATCAGCTTGCCTGCTGATGACTCCGCCAAGTTCTCCGCACTTGCGTTCAAACTAATGAGCGACCCCTTTGTGGGCCAGCTTACATTTGTGCGCGTGTATTCGGGTGTTCTGCATTCCGGCGAGACGGTTTACAACCCGATCAAGTCGAAAAAAGAACGTATTGGCCGCATCTTGCAGATGCACGCCAATAACCGTGCCGAGATCAAAGAAGTTCTGGCGGGCGACATCGCCGCTGTGGTTGGTCTGAAAGACGTCACCACTGGCGAAACACTGTGCGACGTCGGTCAGCACATCTTGCTTGAGCGTATGGAGTTCCCCGAGCCTGTTATTTCGCAGGCTGTCGAGCCCAAGACCAAGGCTGATCAAGAAAAAATGGGTGTTGCTCTTTCGCGTCTGGCACAGGAAGATCCTTCTTTCCGTGTCACCAGCGACGAAGAGTCGGGCCAAACCATTATTTCGGGTATGGGCGAGTTGCACCTTGAGGTTCTGGTTGACCGCATGCGCCGTGAATTCGGTGTTGAGGCCAACGTCGGTAAGCCACAAGTGGCTTACCGTGAAACCATCCGCAAAACTTGCGAAGAAATCGAAGGCAAGTTCGTCAAGCAGTCGGGCGGTCGTGGTCAGTATGGTCACGTTGTGCTCAAGCTTGAGCCTCTCGAACAAGGCGGTGGTTACCAGTTCGTTGACGCAATTAAGGGCGGCGTGGTGCCACGCGAGTACATCCCTGCTGTCGACAAGGGTATTCAAGAAACTCTGCCAGCTGGTGTGGTTGCGGGTTACCCGGTCGTAGACGTAAAAGTTACGCTTTTCTTCGGTTCGTACCACGATGTTGACTCGAACGAAAACGCGTTCCGCATGGCTGCTTCCATGGCTTTCAAAGACGGTATGCGCAAGGCCAGCCCTGTGCTGCTCGAGCCCATGATGGCTGTCGACGTTGAAACTCCCGAAGAGTATGCCGGTACGGTCATGGGCGATCTGTCCTCCCGTCGCGGTATGGTTCAGGGCATGGATGATATCCCTGGCGGCGGTAAAATCATCAAGGCTGAAGTGCCTCTGGCTGAGATGTTTGGTTACTCGACCAACCTGCGTTCACAAACGCAAGGGCGTGCAACCTACTCCATGGAGTTCAAGCATTACGCCGAGGCTCCGAAGAACGTCGCTGAAGAAGTTATCAGCGCACGTGGCAAGTAATTAATCAATTCCTGCCCGTTTTGTGTAAACGGGCAGGTAACTTTTTTATGTTTCCTTGAAAACATTGATGGGATAAATCATGGCAAAAGGTAAGTTTGAACGAACCAAACCGCACGTCAACGTAGGTACGATCGGGCACGTTGACCACGGCAAGACCACGCTGACGGCAGCGATAACGACAGTGCTTTCGACGGCATTCGGTGGCGAAGCCAAAGGCTACGCCCAGATCGACGCAGCGCCTGAAGAAAAAGCGCGCGGCATCACGATCAACACCTCGCACGTTGAGTACGAAACCAAGGCACGTCACTACGCACACGTAGACTGCCCGGGCCACGCTGACTATGTCAAAAACATGATCACCGGCGCAGCGCAGATGGACGGCGCTATTCTGGTGGTTTCGGCCGCTGACGGCCCCATGCCGCAAACGCGTGAGCACATCCTGCTGTCGCGCCAGGTGGGCGTGCCTTACATCATCGTGTTCCTGAACAAGGCCGACATGGTTGATGACGAAGAGCTGCTCGAGCTGGTCGAAATGGAAGTGCGCGAGCTGCTCTCCAAGTACGACTTTCCGGGCGACGATACGCCCATCATCAAGGGTTCGGCCAAGCTGGCTCTTGAGGGTGACGAAGGTCCTCTGGGCAAGCAAGCCATCATGCAGCTGGCCGACGCACTGGACAACTACATTCCTACGCCTGAGCGTGCCATTGACGGCGCATTCCTGATGCCTGTTGAAGACGTGTTCTCCATCTCGGGTCGCGGCACGGTGGTTACCGGTCGTATCGAGCGTGGCATTGTCAAGGTCGGCGAAGAAATCGAAGTGGTCGGTATCAAAGACACCATCAAAACGACCTGCACGGGCGTTGAGATGTTCCGCAAGCTGCTTGACCAGGGTCAGGCAGGCGATAACGTGGGTGTGTTGCTGCGCGGTACCAAGCGTGAAGACGTCGAGCGTGGTCAGGTTCTGGCCAAGCCCGGCTCGATCAAGCCGCACACAGACTTTGACGCTGAAGTGTACATTTTGTCCAAAGATGAGGGTGGCCGTCATACGCCGTTCTTCCAGGGCTATCGTCCACAGTTTTACTTCCGTACTACCGACGTAACGGGTACGATTGAGCTGCCGGCCGACAAAGAAATGGTTCTGCCAGGTGACAACGTGTCCATGAAGGTTAGCCTGATTGCACCGATCGCCATGGAAGAAGGCCTGCGTTTCGCTATTCGTGAAGGCGGCCGTACTGTTGGTGCAGGCGTTGTAGCCAAGATCCTCAAGTAATAAAGGCATAGCCGCTGATGGCGGGAGCAATATTGCTCCCGTCTAATTCGTTCTTTAGGAATACCCATGAAAAACCAGAAAATCCGCATCCGTCTCAAGGCTTTTGACTACAAACTGATCGATCAGTCGGCAGCAGAAATCGTCGAAACCGCCAAGCGCACGGGCGCGGTAGTGCGTGGTCCAGTACCGCTGCCTACCCGCATTCGTCGTTTAGACATACTGCGTTCGCCTCACGTCAACAAGACGGCGCGCGACCAGTTTGAAATGCGTACGCACCAGCGTCTGATGGATATCGTGGATCCAACCGACAAAACTGTTGATGCGCTCATGCGTCTTGACCTGCCAGCAGGTGTAGACGTAGAAATCGCATTGCAGTAAGCTGTTGGGCAAGCGCCATGGGCTTCGCGCCCCCGGCGCAATAAACAAAACGCCATGCTTGTCGCATGGCGTTTTGCGTTGTATCAGGCACCACATGACATGGCACTCGTAGCCGGGCCAATAAACGTCCGCAACTCCAGGAGACAACGACATGGCAGGATTTCGGGCTTTTCTTGGCGGGGTGGCTTCGGTCGTTCTTGCGGCCTGTTCTCTGTTACCACAAGCGGTGCAGGCACAGCCCGCAGCGTCATCGTGCAATGGCGGGCATCCCATAAAGCTGGCAGACCAAACTTGGGAGAGCGCCAGTTTTACCACCCATGTCATCAGTGACCTACTTGAACTGGCGTTTGGCTGCCAAACTGAAGTCGTGCCTGGCACGACTGCGGCTACCGAATCTGCGCTGGCTCAGAACGACGTGCAGATTATTGCCGAGCAATGGACTGGGCGCTCGCCCATTATCGAAAAGGCCATTGATGCGGGTGATGTCAGCGTCGTGGGCGACACATTGGCTGGCGGAGCCGTTCAAGGTTGGTATGTACCTGATTACGTCGTACACGGTGATCCAGCGCGGGGTATCGAACCCATGGCGCCAGAGCTTGAGTCCTGGAAAGACTTGCCACGCTATAAAGAGCTATTTCGTGATCCCGAAGTGCCGTCTAAAGGGCGCTTTCTCAATTGCCCTACTGGCTGGGTCTGCGAGCAAACCAATACGCGACTGCTTACGGTGCACGGCTTAAATGATGATTACAACAACTTTCGTGCGGGCACCGGCGCCGCCCTCGATGCAGCCATAAGCTCCGCCTATGATCGCGGCAAACCCGTGCTGTTTTACTACTGGCAACCCGCCGGTTTGATGGCCAAGTACAAGTTTTTCAAAATCAAGCAAGATCCCTTTAACCAGGCTTGCTGGGACACCATTGTCAGCGGCAAGGGTAAGCTGTGTTCCAGCGACTTCCTGGTAGCCCACCTGGGGATCGGTGTGTCGACACCGTTCGTCAACGCCAACCCCCAGCTTGTCACCTTTTTTAAGCACTTGCAGTTTCAGCCTGCGCTGCTTAACCAGATGATTCTTGAAATAACCGAAACGCGGGTCAGCGGATCTGACATGGCAGAGCAGTTTCTGAAGAAGCACCCGCAGATATGGAGCGCCTGGTTGCCTGCAGATGCTGCTGCCCGCGCTAGCGCTGCATTAGGCATAGCCCCGGCAGCGCATGAGGCCACAGCCGAAGGCGCAACGTCCACGATTGTCTCTGAACAGAAGTCAGGCTCAGACAATGCTTCCGATCGGGCAACTGACGCAAAGACCGGTGAAGCCACAACGCAGCAACAATCCGTGAATCCGTTTGCAGCCGCCGGGAATGCGGCATCAGGCATTTTTCCTGACTGGTCTGTAGCCGGGTTTGTGAATGATCGACTGGTACAAATAGTTAAGCGTTACGGCGGCGTATTCCGTGACGTCAGTGAGCGTATTCTGGTCACTATATTGCTGCCGTTGGAACGCGCGTTGCAGGCGGTGCCGCCGTGGTTGTTTCTGGCGTTCGTTGCGGGGCTGGCGTGGCATGCCACGCGTAAGCCCCTTTCAACCGTGTTGTACGTCGTCTGTTTGTACCTGATTGGTGCGGTAGGTCTTTGGGACAAACTTATCCAGACATTTGCGCTGGTACTGGTGTCGACGGCGTTTTCCATTGTGATAGGCATACCCGTGGGCATTATTGCGGCACGCAGTCGTATCTTGCGCCGCCTGCTCACACCCGTGCTAGACGTTATGCAGACGCTGCCCAGCTTCGTCTACCTTATCCCTGTGCTTATGCTGTTTGGGCTAGGCAAGGTGCCAGCCCTGTTCGCAACCGTTATTTATGCTGTGCCGCCGCTTATCCGCCTGACTATTCTGGGTTTGCGACACGTTGATCGTGATGTCATGGAAGCGGCGCAGGCTTTTGGTGTGACACGATGGCAGATGCTGACCCGGGTTAGTCTGCCACTGGCGCGCCCAAGCATTATGGCGGGTATCAACCAAACGACCATGATGGCCTTGGCCATGGTCGTGGTGGCGTCCATGATCGGTGCACGGGGGTTGGGCGAGGACGTACTGGCGGGTATTCAGACGCTGGATGTGGGGCGCGGATTGCAGGCGGGTGTAGCCATTGTGATTCTGGCCATCGTGATTGACCGTATTACCCAGGCGTATGGCAGGCCGCGTCGGCGGCGGCTTGCTATGAAGCGGCAGGAGCAAGAGTGATGGACGCTATCAAAATACAGATCCGTAACGTTTACAAGGTATTCGGCCCGCGTGAAGCCGAGGCTGTGGCCATGTTGCACCAAGGCGTCGAGAAAGAAGTGGTGCAGGGTGAAACCGGCTGTAATGTGGGGCTCGCGGGTGTTAACGCACAAATTCCCACGGGTCGTATTACATGCATCATGGGGCTTTCGGGGTCAGGCAAATCAACATTGGTGCGCCATCTGAATCGTCTGATCGACCCCTCGGCCGGTGAGATCCTGGTCGACGGTGAAAATATTCTCGCACTGAGTATGCCTGAGCTGCGAGAACTGCGTCGTTATAAAGTAAGCATGGTGTTCCAGAGCTTCGGGCTTCTGCCGCATATCAATGTTCTTGATAACGTAGCCTTTGGTCTGTCTGTGCGCGGAGAAAACAAGCCAAAGGCGCGCGAGTCAGCCATGCTTTGGCTGGAGCGGGTTGGTCTGACCGGTTACGAACAGAACTACCCCGATGAGCTTTCAGGTGGCATGCGGCAGCGTGTGGGTTTGGCGCGTGCGCTTGCTATCGATGCCGAGGTGTTGTTAATGGATGAGGCGTTTTCAGCGCTGGATCCACTCATCCGTTACGACATGCAGGATCAATTGCTGGTCTTGCAGCAAAAGCTCCAAAAAACCATTGTGTTCATTACGCACGATATTGATGAAGCCCTCAGGCTGGGACAGCATATTGTTATTTTGCGTGATGGTAAGGTCGAACAGGCGGGCACTCCCGACGATATCCGTGATCATCCGGTAAACGAATACGTTGAGCGGTTTGTGGTCCGGCGAACTGTTGCCTGATGTTGGAAATGACCAGCACGTCAGCCCACCGCCGCGCTGACGAGCAGGCCAATGCCTATGATGACCAGCACGCTGTAGGCCAAACGGCGTAGTTGCGCTGCCGGAAGAGGGGGTGGATATTTGCGCCCGATGATCGTCATGACCGCCACAATAGGTATAGCCATTAGCGCCACGCTTAACGAGTGGCTGTCTTGCTGGCCCTGGCTGACAACGTATACCGTGCGTACGGCAGCCGATGCTGCAAAAATAAGCAGCAGCATGCTGCGTACGGCGACAAGTTTCATGGGTTGCCGATAAAAAAGAAAGATGACCGGTGGGCCTGCCATGCCAAATAGTCCACCAAACAAGCCTGACAGCAAGCCGCTGATCATAAAGCTTGCACGCGTTGATGTGTGTTTTAGCTGAGTGGGGCGAAAGGCAAACTGCACGCCGCTGTATATGATGACAATACCCAGCATTAACTGCAGTACCCGCGAAAAGCCATCATTAAGGTAATCAAGCAGCAGTACGCCGGCTACGCTCGACGGTATCAGGCCAATCATGACGGCGCCGATTATCCGTCTATCAAGATGGTGAAGTTTGCCGTGCAATGCCACACCGCTGTTCACCAGTGTGACAATGCTAACGACATTGGCAATAAATGGAACTGAAACCAGGTCGAAGCCGCTGCTGACTCCGATAATAATCATCCCGAGGCCGAAACCGGTCACCGTCTGGAAATAGCTGCCTGTGGCAATGACCAGAAAGAGGGCGGCATAGACCCAAAGACTCATAGCGACTGGCTGTTAGACGCTGCTTGCAACGCGGTGACGGCAATTACGTAGTAAATGTCATTGGCGCTGCAGCTGCGCGACAAATCGTTGGCCGGCTTTTTCAAACCCTGTAGCAGTGGGCCGATTGCCACGGCCCCGCCTATATGTTCTGCAAGCTTATAACCGATATTACCCGCGCCCAGATCCGGAAATACGAGTACGTTGGCGCGGCCTTGTACTTTGGATGTTGGGAGCTTGCGCAAAGAGACTTCGGGCCGGATGGCGGCATCAAGCTGCAAATCTTCATCGATCAGGATGTCGGGCCGGGCTTGCTGCACGCGCCTGGAGGCATTAACAACTTTGTCGACCAGCGGATGGCTTGCGCTACCCGCCGTAGAAAACGACAACATGGCGATGCGGGGCGCTTCACCCAGCAGCTGTTGTGCGCTATCGGCTGCTGCCAGAGCGATGTCGGCAAGCTGTTCTTCGTCAGGGTCGATAACAAGGCCGCAATCAGAAAATATCATGCCGCCCGGACACGAATGCCAGGGCTTGTCGAACAGCATCAGAAAGAAACTGGAGACGGTTCTGGTCATGGGCGCTTTGCCGATGATCTGCAGTGCTGTGCGTACCACGTTGGCAGTGGTATGAACCGCACCCGCCACCGACCCATCGGCCAGGCCGCTGTGCACCATGAGGTTGGCGAAACACAGGGGGTCGAGCACTGCCTGCTGCGCCTGTTCGCGCGTCATGCCTTTGGCGGCACGGAGCTCGTATAGCGTTTCAGCAAGCTGTGGAATAAGTGGGGAAGATGTCAGGTCAATGACCTGTATATTGTCCAGGTTTACGTTTGCCTGGCTGGCGCATTCAACAATTGCTTTGGCGTCGCCCACCAGACTGATACGCGCAATACCTTCATTTGCTGCACGTGCAGCCGCTTGTAGTATGCGGGGGTCTTCGCCCTCGCACAGCACGATGTGGGAGGTATGCTGGCGTGCGCGTGTGACGATAGAATCGAGGATATTCAAAGGTCGGCTCCCACCAAAAATAAAGAAGGGCCCGCTGCCCGAAAAGAGGCGGGCGGACCCTTTAACTCGACTGAGTTAGACGTAGTCTTTGTACTTGTCCAGCAGGCGAACCGGCTTCGAGAGTGCGTCACGACGGAACGGGTCGCCCAGTTCGCGGGTGCACATGATCTCGAGAATGCATGTTTTGCCTTCGTTCATCTGCATGTCGATGGCACGTTTGAATGCCGGGCCGACGTCTTCGATGCGGTCGACAGTGATGGCTTCTGCACCCATGGCGCGCGCGATATCTGCGAAGGACGGGTTTTCGAGTTCCCCTGCAACAAAACGGCGGTTGTAGAAGTCGACCTGGTTCTTCTTCTCGGCACCCCATTGGCGGTTGTGGAAGACCACGGCGGTGACGGGAATGTTCTCACGTACGCACGTCATGGTTTCCGACAGGCTCATGCCCCATGCGCCGTCGCCGGCGTAGGATACGGCAGGGCGGTGCGGTGCAGCGACCTTGGCGCCGATGATGGTCGGGAACGCGTAGCCGCAGTTGCCAAAGGACATGGCAGCGAAGAAGCTGCGTGGCTTTTCAAAACGCAGATAGCTGTTAGCGACCGAGTTGATGTTGCCGATGTCGGTGGACACCATAACGTCTTCAGGCATGGCTTTTTCAAGCTCGCGCAGAACCTGACGTGGGTGCAGGTATTCGCCACCCGTGTAGGTTTTTTCTTCCTTAGCTTCGGCGATAACGTCGAGGCTGTAGGGATCGCGCTCGTGGGTCCAGTCGTCAAGCTCTTTTTCCCATGCTGCTTTTTCGCTGGCAATTTTCTCGGCGCGTGCTTCGCGGGTGCTGTCGCAATCGAGCGTACGATCTTGCAGGCGTTGGGACAATGCTACGGCGGCAGCGCCGGCGTCGCCGCAAATACCTACCGAAATCTTCTTGACCAGACCCAGCATCTTGTTGTCAGCGTCGACCTGGATGATCTTGGCGTCTTTGGGCCAGTAATCCATGCCGTGCTGGGGCAATGTGCCGAATGGTCCAAGACGTGTGCCAAGTGCCAGCACTACGTCGGCCTGGGCCATTAGCTTCATTGCAGCCTTGGAACCTTGATAGCCCAAAGGACCGCACCATAACGGATGGCTGGCGGGGAAGGAGTCATTGTGCAGGTAGCTGTTGACCACGGGTGCACCCAGACGCTCGGCCAGTGCCTTGCACTCTTCGATCGCATCGGCCATGACGACACCGCCGCCCGAGATGATGACTGGGAACTTGGCCTTGGCCAGCAGCTCAGCCGCTTCGTTCAGGCTGCTTTCGCCGCCGGCGCCGCGATCCAGACGTGAAGGCTTGGGGATTTCGCAGGTGATCTCACCGTAGAAGAAATCGCGCGGAATGTTCAACTGCGTGGGGCCCATTTCACTCATGGCGCGATCGAAACAGCGACCGGTGAACTCAGCCATACGGCTGGCGTTGGTGACGTGGCCCTGGTATTTGGTGAATTCCTGGAACATAGGCAACTGATTGCATTCCTGGAAGCCGCCCAGGCCGATGGTGCCGGTGCCGGTTTCGGGTGTAATAATGACAACTGGGCTGTGGGCCCAATAGGCGGCGGCAATGGCAGTAACGCAGTTGCTGATGCCGGGGCCGTTTTGCCCGATGACGGTGCCGTGACGGCCAGAGACGCGTGAGTAGCCGTCAGCCATGTGGGCGGCGCCCTGTTCATGCACGACCGGAATCAGACGGATTCCAGCAGGAGCAAAAATGTCCATGGCGTCCATAAAGGCTGAGCCCATGATGCCGAACATTTCGGTCACGCCATTGGCGACCAGGGTTTCAACAAAGGCCTCAGATGGGGTCATCTTAGTAGGGCCGGCGACTATATTGCGGGAATGCGTGGGAGCTTGGCTCATCCGGTTCTCCAGTTTTTATCAATTAATGGGACGTAAAATATTGTTTTTCTAACTTATGTTTGTTATTTAACGTGTTTTACCCCAAAGAGTCAATCTAAATCTCGAAATGCGGAATGAAATGGATCAAAAATCGTAAATAAGGTACGATTCAGACATTCTGATACCTGATAAACACGGAGACAACCATGCAACACTCGCTCACGCAGCCAGACATACGCTTGCCTGTCCGCGATGTTTTTGGAATCGACAGTGATCTGCTCGTACCGGCATTCAGCCAGGCCGATGAGCACGTGCCCGATATCGACGAAGCCTATCGTTTCAACGCCGAGGTCACACTGGCGATACTCGCAGGCTTTGCTCACAACCGTCGTGTCATGGTGCAGGGTAGACATGGCACCGGAAAATCCACGCATATTGAGCAGGTGGCTGCACGCTTGAACTGGCCATGCTTGCGAGTAAACCTCGATGGACACATCAGCCGACTGGATATGGTTGGCAAAGATGCCATTGTGATCCAGGATGGCAAGCAGGTCACCGCCTTTCAGGAAGGGATTCTGCCGTGGGCATTGCAGCGCCCGGTGGCCCTTATTTTTGATGAGTACGATGCAGGTCGGCCGGACGTCATGTTTGTTATTCAACGTATTTTGGAACGTGACGGCAAATTTACGCTGATGGATCAGAACCGTGTACTGACGCCGCATCCGGCATTCCGACTGTTTGCCACAGCAAATACAGTAGGTCTGGGCAATCTGTCAGGCCTTTATCATGGCGTTCAGGTACTGAACCATGCGCAAATGGATCGCTGGAATATTGTCGCAACGCTTGACTATCTCTCCCCTGAAGAAGAAACCGAAATCGTGGCGGCCCGTGTGCCTTCCAAGAACACAGAAAAGGGAAGGACCCTGATCGCTGCCATGGTGGCGTTGGCCGGTCTTACGCGTAAGGGGTTTGCCGCCGGTGACCTGTCGGCTCTCATGTCGCCGCGTACTGTTATTACCTGGGCTGAAAACTGCGAAGTGTTTCGCGACCCTGCGCTGGCTTTCAGGCTGTCGTTTCTGAATAAGTGTGATGAAGCCGAAAGGCCACTGGTTGCCGAGTATTACCAGCGTTGCTTTAATGACGAGCTACCTGATGACTGGACGCGCGGCACGGGGTTGGTGTGACTGACCCCGCACGTATGTCACGGCGCCAGCAGCAGCTTGAGGAGCTCTGTGTAGCCAGCGCACGGGCGCTCACCGGCGACCCCGGTCTGTATTATCGCAACAGTATGCTGTATCGGGACAACGCGCCCGTTCGGGTGCGTGCGCCGCATTTGCGCGTAAATCCTGCTCAAAGAAACCTGGCGACGCTGCGCGGTCTCAACGATGCCTTGGCGTTGAGGCTTGTTCATTCCGACACGGCACTGTTTAAGCAGATGCAGCCCGAAGAGCCCGTGCAGAGGTTGATATTTGATCTTCTGGAGCAACTGCGTGTTGAGGCGCTGGCACCTGCTAGTTTGCCGGGAACCGGTGTTAATGTGCGTCGCCGCTTTCTGGACTGGTCTCACGAGTTTTATGTGTCGGGTCTTGCCGATTCGGCACTCGGGCTGTTGTTGTTTACTGTGGCGCAAATGGCGTGGTCACGGCTGAACGCGCTGCCGGTGTTCGCAGAAGCCGAAGACTTTATTGAGGCTACCCGAGCAGGTATTGCTCCCGTCATAGGTGGGGCTCTGGCTGGGTTGCGGCGCAACCGCCATGATCAAGCCAGCTATGCGCCCCATGCGCTGGAGTTGGCACGGCTTGTGTTTCAGTCGGTGCAGGATGCTGGGAAGGCAGATGGTGAAGATGACAACGCGGAAACAAGCGGCGCGTATAACGGCTTTGCGTTACTGCTCGATTTTGAAGAAGAACCCGAGTCGGTGCCACAGGCCCCCAGCGGAGTGAGCAGGGTATTTCACGAATCAGACAGCATCTACCGGGTTTATACGACTCAGTTCGATGTCGAAGTGGATGCCACTACTCAGGTGCGCCCGGAGCTATTACGTGAGTACCGCGATGAACTTG
Organism: Pusillimonas sp. ANT_WB101; assembly: GCF_008369125.1. Taxonomy (NCBI): domain Bacteria; kingdom Pseudomonadati; phylum Pseudomonadota; class Betaproteobacteria; order Burkholderiales; family Alcaligenaceae; genus Pusillimonas; species Pusillimonas sp. ANT_WB101. The sequence continues at coordinate 609,809 of NZ_VOAY01000003.1, forward strand.
ATCGTCTGGTGACAGCGCAGGGCTATAGCCGCGCCCGTCTCTTGCGGCTTTTGTCGGCATCACTGCTTGCGCCTCGTGTCGACGGGCGACTCTATGGTGAAGAGGAAGGCCTTATTGATGGCAGGCGTCTAGCCAGTCTGGTGGCATCACCAGCTGAGCGGCGGCTTTTTACCCTTGACCGCACTGTGCTGCATGCACAATGTATGGTGACGGTGCTGATAGACTGCTCCGCCTCCATGAAAGGGCAGATTCATCCGGTTGCCGTACTCATTGACACGCTGGTGCGCGCTTTAGATTCGCTGGGGGTTGTCACTGAAGTGCTGGGCTTTACGACGGGGGGCTGGAATGGCGGGCGGGCCTATAAAGAATGGCTGCGTCATGGGCGACCGCCGACCCCGGGTCGGCTCAATGAGATTACCCATCGGGTCTTTAAGCATGCGGAGCAAAGCTGGCGACAGAGTCGCACCGGCATCTCTGCCTTGTTTAAGCCTGATCTGTTTCGTGAGGGCATAGATGGCGAGGCGGTGCAATGGGCCACTGAGCGCATGCGCGGCCGGGATGAGCCGCGGCGCATACTGCTGGTCTTGTCAGATGGTTGCCCCATGGATGGCGCCACCACGGTGGCCAACGACGAGTTCTATCTTGACAACCATCTGCGACAGACGGTGCAGAACCTGGAGCGGGAGGGCAGCGTCGAGGTTCTGGGTATAGGTGTGGGCCTGGATTTAAGCGCGTTTTATCGACGCTGTCTGGCCGTCAATATCAGCAATGGGCTGGACAATGAAGTGATCTATGAGGTGGCTCGCATGCTGCACCCGCGCTGGCGGCCGGTTTAGTTTGATTCGTTAGCCTCAATATTGGCCAGTATTTGCGCGGCGCGTTGCAGTGCGGGAAGGCAAAGCAGTGCTTTGTCGGGTGTCATGCGCATGATGGGCGCCTGTATGGCGACGCCCATGTTTGATTTGCCTTCTGCTCGCGGTACCAGCACAGCGATGCAAAACAGCCCCGGTAAAAACTCTTCATTGTCGAAGGCATAACCGTTGGCGCGTACGCGGTCGATTTCTGCTTCGATCTGGTTAAGTTCAACCAGCGTGTTGTTGGTATAGCGTGTAAGCGGCGTGTGCCCCAGCAGCCGCATGCGTTGCGCCGCAGAAAGCTGCGCCAGAAACAGCTTGCCGCTGGCTGAGCAATGAGCGGGTACGCGCGACCCAGGCTGAAGATAAAAGCGCAGGGGTGCTGCAGTTTCGACGCGGTCTAGGTACAGCACTTCGTCACCGGATAGGGCCGTAATATTGCAGTTTTCGCCGACCTCCTCGAGGAGCGTACGCAATACAGCATGACGAGCGCCATGATGGCTGTCATTAAGCAGTACATTTTCAGCCAGCCGGCGCAGGCGCGACCCGGTGCCGTAATGACGTCCGTTGGTGTCACGTTGCAGCATGCCGCTCGATTCTAGTTGTTGCAGCATGCGGTGCAGGGTAGGCTTGGGTAATGTGGTTTCTTCTACCAGATCTTGCAGGGTAAATAGCCTGTCGCGTTCTGCAATGAACTCCAACAGGCCCAACAGCCGCATTGTGGGTGTATCACCGACGGGGCTTGTGGGCGAGTCCTCGAGCGAGCGTGGATTCGTCTTGGATGCTTTCATTGGGTTATTATCTCGAAATTTGATATTATTTGTATCATTTTAGGCGTTTTCTGTCCAGTGATGCAAATCGCCTATGATGTTGTCGACAGTAGGGCAATTGACTGGAGACGCCGTGGGTTGCGGCATATTGTACCGAGTCGGGTTGCTTGTACCCGCTACATTTTCAATATAGGTCTGCCATGACTAAACCGCGTTCGCATGCCATGTGGATATTGCTCTTTCAGCGATGGGAAGCCACCGGTCTGAGCTTGCAGGGGCAGATCCGTCAGATGCTGGTATCTGCCGTTCTGGACAGCCAGGTACCTGTTGATGTGCCTTTGCCATCATGCCGTGATATGGCCAGCATATTGCGGGTGTCCCGCAATACCGTTGTCAGTGCGTACCAGCACCTCGTTGATACGGGGTATCTGATATCACGTGAGCGCAAAGGGTTTTTCGTTAACCCAAATATCTTGCAAGGTCGTGTGGCCACACCACCCAGCCAGCAGATGCCCGAGGTTACCCCAGGCAGTCAGACCCAATGGCGGTCACGTTTTCGCTACCTGCCTTCTGGTCAGCGCAATATTGGCAAACGCGCAGACTGGCAATCCTATCCATACCCTTTTCTGTATGGGCAGTTTGATGCCAACCTGTTTCCTGTGGCCGAGTGGCGAGAGTGCTGTCTGCGCACATTGGGCAGTATGGAGGTTCGAGAGTGGGCGCAAGATATGATTTTGCGCGATGACGAATCTTTGCTTCAGCAGATTCGCACACGTCTGTTGCCGCGGCGTGGGGTATGGGCGGCCGATGACGAAATTATCATTACCGTGGGCGCGCAGCATGCACTGTATATGCTGTCTGATCTGCTCATCGGGCAAGACACCCTCATAGGCATTGAAGACCCGGGTTACCCCGATGCGCGCAATATTTTTAGTACACGGTCCAATCGCATATTGAGTTTGCCAATTGATGAAGAAGGCCTCATGATCACGCCGGCGTTGGGCGGTTGCGAGTATGTTTACACCACGCCCAGCCATCAATGCCCGACGACTGTCACCATGTCGATGGCGCGGCGCGAAGTTCTGCTTGAGCAGGCCGAACGCTCTGATTTCATTCTTATCGAAGATGATTACGAAAGCCAGACCAGTTTTCACGGAGAGCCGCTCCCTCCTCTCAAAAGTATAGATCGCAGCGGGCGCGTTATTTACATAGGCAGTCTTTCAAAAACCATGGCGCCAGGCATGCGTTTGGGCTTTGTGGTGGCACAGCGTGAACTCATTCATGAGCTGCGCATGGTGCGGCGACTCAACATTCGCCATCCCAATGCATTCGTTCAGCGCGCTTTTGCTCTGTTTTTGTCTCTGGGCTATTACGACTCATTGTTGCGTCGGCTCACGACAGCGAGCCATCAACGTGCCAACACACTGCTGGCTGCCCTTGAAACACATATGCCCGAAGTGCGGTATGTGCCGATCTCGGGCGGTTCATCCTGCTGGGTCGAAGGGCCAGCATGGCTCGACGTAACACGCCTGACCGAAGATGCGGCAGCACTGGGCGTACTCATCGAGCCCGGTGCCATATTTTTCCGTGATCCGGGAAAACCCCGTAACTGCTTTCGACTGGGCTATTCATCGATTGATGCGACCCGTATCGAAGAGGGGATACGTCTTCTGAGCGTTGCCATGCACAACCAGCGCCCTGCCTGAACTTGCATCGTTATCGCTGGCACAGGCTGGGCCAATAGAAAGGTGCCAACTGGCCCTATGGTCTTCAGGCGCAATCTCTTATCTTACAGACTCAATAGTTCAACCTTGAAGGTTGTTCGCAAAAGTCTGTTCAAAGAGGGAGACACAGAATGAGTCAGGCCACAGTCCAACTACTGGAAGCATTTGGTGATGCATGGAATCGTCACGACATTGACGCATTGATGAGCATGGTTACCGACGATTGTGTGTTCTACACGGTGGCCGGTCCTGGTGTTCTGGGCTCTACCTTCAAGGGAACCGAGGAAGTTCACAAGGGTTTTGAGATGGCATGGCAGACCATACCGGATGCCGCCTGGAAAGACGCCACGCATTTTGTGACCGGCGACCGCGGTGTATCTGAGTGCACCTTCAGTGGCACTAACGCCGACGGCACACGCATCGAGGCCCGTATGGTCGATGTGTTCACCTTCCGTGATGGCAAGATTGCAGTCAAGAACGCGTTTCGCAAGAATCGCCCCGTTCAGCCCGCCGTTGCGGCCTGATACGCCACAAGCGTTTTCAAATTGCGAGATGGCACCATGGACACACAACGTACTGTAAATAGCATCGATACTGACCGCGCCACAGACGCGCAAGGGCCGTATGACCCTCAGTATGATCCTCTGGTAGACACGTCGCCTGGCAAAGGCCGTGACTACGCATCGACTTACTGGATAGGCACAGCGGGCGAGCCACCCGGCGACGATGGCCCAATCGAGCATGACATAGAAGTTGACGTGGCCATTATCGGTTCAGGCTATACCGGGCTGACCGCTGCCATCTTTCTCGCGCAGGAGCATGGTATCAAGGCGACTGTTCTTGAGGCCAATCGTTCGGCATGGGGCTGCAGTACACGTAATGGTGGCCAGGCGCAGTGTGCGTCGGGTCGCTTGAAGCGTTCGCAATGGATTGAGCGTTGGGGCCTGGACGTTGCCTTGAAGATGCACCAGGAATGCGTTGATGGCATGGAAACCTTCAAGACGTTGACCCGTGACATCGAATGTGAAGCACAGCCTGGCGGGCACCTGTACATCGCGCACCGCGACCGCATCATGCCCGTGCTGGAGAAGGAAGCCAAGCTGCTGCGCGATACCTTTAATTACGATGTGAAAATGCTCGACGCTCACACGGTGCGGTCAAAGTGGATAGATGACCATGAAGCCTGCGGTGCCATGCAAGAGCCTGAAGGTATAGGTATTCATGCCGGCAAGCTGGCATTTGGCTACCTGAAAAAGGCGCGCGCATTGGGTGCCAAGGTGCATCCTTCCAGCCCGGTTCAAGGGTGGGAAACGCGTGGGGGCTTTCATTATTTGAAGACGCCGGGTGGCACAGTGCGTGCACGTGCAGTTGGTGTGGCCACAGGCGGATACACGTCAAATGGTCTGCACCGCGAACTGAAAAATCGCATACTGCCCATTCTGTCCAACTCAATCGTGACACGCCCGCTCACTCAGGCCGAAGTCGAAGCAGCAGGCTTTCATAGCACGCAGTTTGCAACGGATACGCGGGTGCTGCGCCATTACTATCGCCTGATGCCAGATAACCGGGTGCAGATTGGCAGTCGCAGTGCAATCACAGGCCGTGATGCGCCAGAAAAAAAATACGAGCAGTTACTCATACGTGACCTGCACCGTAAGTTTCCTTCGCTCAAAGGCGTAGAAATTGACTACTCATGGTGGGGATGGGTCGATGTGAGCCATGACATGATGCCCCGCATCTATCAGCCGGATCCGTCACAAACCATTTATTACTCCCTGGGTTATGGCGGCAACGGTGTCATGTACTCGGCGCAGGCTGGTAAGCGACTGGCGCAATTGATAGCCGGAAAAGGCGGCGAACTGGACCTGCCCATTTTCAAGTCCCGACTGCCCTTTCCCAACATCCGTGAAAAAGTGGTGTCCGAGGCGTTTGCTCCATTTAGACGCATGGGCCAGCGCTTCCTGTACCGCTGGTATCACTATAAGGATGAGGCTGCATAAGTTTTCGCTGTACGGCGTGAATACGCCATTATTTTCTATAAAAATCGGAGACAACCTTGAATTTCAAAACAACATTGCTTGCTAATATTTTTGTTGCTGCCGCCGTCATGGCGTCATCGGCGCACGCTACAACCTTCAAGGTCGCTGTCGGTGATGCTGCCGGTGGCACCCAGTGGGAGATGGCCAGCAAGTTTGCAGAAGTCTTGCAGGAAAAGACCAAGCACGAAGTACAGCTCTTCCCTAACGGGCAACTGGGAGACGAGCAGGCCACGGTTAATGATGCGGCCATGGGCCTGCTTGATTTCTCGGTGCTGGCCATTAACAACATCACGCCTTTTTCACCAAGTGTTGCCGTACTGACTCTGCCTTATGTGATCCAGAGTGCTGATGAGGCATACAAACTGACGATGGGCGAAGTTGGCAAGGAGCTGACTGAAAACACGATCAGGGATGCCGGTGTGCGTATTTTGGGCTGGTCTTATTCAGGCTTTCGTGTGCTGACCAACTCCAAGCGCCCGGTGCGTACGCTCGATGACCTGAAAGAGCTGAAAGTGCGTGTGCCACAAAATGAAGTAATGATTGAGTCGTATAGGTCGTGGGGTATTAACCCGACCCCCATGGCATGGACGGAAACCTTCCCTGCCCTGCAGCAGAAAGTGGTGGACGGGCAAGATAACCCTTACATTACTGTGTCGGCGATGAAGTTCAATGAGGTGCAAAAGTACATCACCAACTTGCGTTATGTTTTCTCGCTTGAGCCGATTATCGTCAGTGAGCAAATATTTAAGTCGCAAGATGCCGCAACGCAGAAAGCCATGCTTGAAGCCGGCGTGGCCGCTAGCGAGCACAGTCTTGAGTGGCTTAAGCTAACCGAAGATCGCATCAAAAAAGAGCTGACAGACCTTGGCATGGAAATCGTTGATCCTGCAGACGATGAAAAGCCTTGGATTGAAGCGGCAACCACGAAAGTATGGCCTGTTTTCTATGACCAGATCGGTGGCAAGGCAAAGCTTGATCATGTATTGAAAGTGCTGGGGCGCTGATCCGCGTCACAGATGAACGGAGGGCGCGGCTATGCGCCCTTCGCTTTTCTGATTGATACGGGCGGCTCAAACGCAAAAAAAACACGGAGAGAGACATGTCTGCACCAGGATCCATTAAGAAATATTTAAGCCATATCGAAGAGCATGTCTGCGAGTTGCTGCTGGCTGTTTTCGTTACGTTGCTGTTCGTACAGATTATTGCGCGTCAATTTTTTTACTACACCATCCCCTGGGGTGAAGAGCTGGCTACCTACATGTTTGTATGGTTTGCCTACCTGGGCGCGGTGGTGGCTGCAAAAATGTCGGCGCACAACCGGGTTGCCTTTCAGTTCAGGTTTTTCCCGCCTATTGTCCAAAAAGTGAGTGAGACCTTTGCTGACCTGCTGTGGGTGATTTTCAATCTGTACTTTACCTGGCTCAGTTATGACTTTGTGTTTCATCGCATGAACCTGTTCTGGAAATCGCAGACGACCGGAATTCCAATGAAATATTTCTACATGATTTTACCGGTGACCTTTGTGTTGATGTCTGTGCACATTCTCTGGAACAACTACTTGAAGCTCTTCAAGCATGTCGAGCTGCTCGATCCAGAGGCAGAAGAGCTGGAAGCCCTCAAAGCAGTTGCCAAGTCACACGTCGTATAACGGGCAGACAAATCATGGAACAGTACACAGTTAGTATTCTTTTTGGCGGGTTTTTCCTGCTGTTGTTGATCGGTGCGCCGATTACGGTGTCTTTAGCCGGTGCCGCCATGGTGGCCTTTCTGGCACTCGGGAAAGACCCCATCTCTTTTGTTCAGATAGCCTTTACGTCAGTCGGGAAGTTTCCGTTGATGGCTTTGCCGGCGTTTGTTTTGGCGGGTGCGCTGATGGAGGCGGCCGGCATTTCAAAACGGTTGGTTGACCTTGCCGAGACCGTAGCCGGCCCGACTACGGGTGGTCTTGGTGTTGCCACGGTACTGGCCTGCCTTTTCTTTGGCGCCATATCAGGGTCGGGGCCCGCCACAACGGCGGCCGTAGGTATGCTGATGATACCTGCCATGGTCAAGCGGAAGTACGATGTGAAATACGCCTCTGCGATCACCGCTTCGGCAGGTGGCCTGGGCATTATCATTCCACCTTCCATTCCCATGGTGATCTTCGGTATTTCGGCGCTGGGTATGCAGCCGCCCTCCGAGGCCGTAAGCAAGTTCGGGCAGTTCAGTTCGGTATCCATATCCAAACTGTTTATTGCTGGCGTGGTGCCGGGTCTGCTCATGGCGAGCGCATTGTTGGTTATGAATTACTTTATCTCCCGCAAGAACAATTACGCGGGTCTGACGGAATCATGGTCCGTACCTGAAATGGGCCGTGCGTTGCGCAAAGGCGTGTGGTCTATCCTCGCTCCTATCATTATTCTGGGCGGCATTTACGCGGGTTTTTTCACACCTACTGAGTCAGCAGTTGTCGCGATTTTCTACACGGCTTTCGTTGGTATCTTTCTGCATCGTGAGTTGACGTTCAAGGCCATTTTGCTGTCGCTTCGCACAACAACCTGGATTACCGGGCGTGTGTTGTTGATTCTTTTTTCAGCGACGGTATTCGGGCGCCTGCTGGTCGAGCAGCGCATACCGGCCCAGATCGCCGAATCATTGTTGGCATTGACTAGCAATATTTATCTGATCTGGACCTTGTTGATTATTTTCCTGCTGTTTGTTGGCATGTTCATGGAAACGCTCGCGGCCATCATGATTCTCGTGCCCGTGCTGCTGCCTGTTATGTACATGATGGGTGCCGATCCTACCCATGTGGGTATCGTCCTGATCTGCACACTGTCTGTGGGCTTTATGACACCGCCATTGGGTGAAAACCTGTTTGTGGCATCTGGAGTAGGGGGGGCCAGCGTCGAGGATATTGTCTCGCGTATCATGCCGTTCGTGATCGCGCTCACGATAGCTATTTTCATCATCGCCTTTGTCCCGTCGCTGTCGTTATGGTTGCCGGGCCTGATGGGCTACTAAACAATGAGAGCAGCCATGCTTAAATACACAACCTCTACTTTTTGCCTGCTACTGGCCACGGTTGGGGGGCTCATCAACATGTCGCTCGCCGCCGCCCAGCCGGCGATACCTGAAGCCGGTTACATTCAATTGGCGCAGGCGGAGAACGTAGGCCTCGACGCCCCGCAAGTTACGCGACAGCGCGTGGTCTCGTTGGCAGAGCAACGGGCCCAGGCTCTACTTAACTCGGCGGAGCAGTATGTCCGCACTCACGGTACTGAAGGTGCTCGTGACTTTAGCCATCTGCCACAATTTGTTGATCGCGACCTGTATGTATTTGCGCTTGGCATGGACGGTGTGTTGCTGGGCAGCGGCGGATGGTCGGCATCGCTGGTGGGGCAGAACGTGGCGGACGAAACCGATACCCACGGCAACCACTTCTTTGATCGCATAATTTCGCTGGCCCGCGAGCAGCAACGCGGGCAGGTGCAATACTTTTGGTACAACCCTGCCAGCGCCAATGAAACACGCAAGGTCACAAATTTCGTAAGGGTGGGAGACGTTATCGTAGCGGTGGGGTTTTTCCCCGAGCGTGGCACGCGCACAGAGGCCAGAGCCATGTTGCGCGCTGCGCTACTTGAACTTGAGCAAAGGCCGTCAGAGGCACTAAGTGCCTTCCAAGATCCCAAAGGGCCTTTCAAGCACGATGATCTCTACGTGTTTGCCGTCGACACCCGTACCGGCACCTTTGTTGCTCATGGCGCTACACCCAGCCTGGTGGGCAGCAATGCCGTCGCGTTGCTTGACGCGAGCGGACGCAATCCCGTGCGTGAGATGGTCGAGGCCGCCCAACGCGATGGTCGCGGCTCGCTTGATTACTTATGGATCAACCCCATGACGGGTCGCATCGAAGGCAAACGTACCTATTTTCGAAAACAGGGTGATCTAATGATCGCCGTGGGTAGTTACGACCCCACCAATGTGCCCTGAAGGCCAATAAACTACGCCCACATCAGGGGCGTATGTGGCTTTGCTACTACAGGCATCACCGCCTGGCAAAGCTGCTCTGGTTTCGCTTGCACTACTTGCCATCAGCATGCTAAAGTGCAAGGCTTGACCAAAAAAGCATTTTGGATTCAAGAAATTTATGTGTGCAAGGGCTAGGCAGCCTGCGCGCACGGCAATTAGCCCCGACCAATCGTAGTCGGGAATGGAGAAAACGATGTCGAACTCGACACCTACGCCTGCCGCTTACCGGCTGGGCCTTGTGGGGCGTAAAGTCGGCATGACCCGTATTTTTACCGAGGAAGGCGAGTCCATCCCGGTGACAGTACTGGACGTGTCGAATAACCGCGTTACTCAGGTCAAGTCGCCAGAAGTTGATGGCTATGCGGCTGTACAACTGGCTTATGGTACTCGTCGCGCAAGCCGCGTTACCAAGCCACAAGCAGGGCATTACGCCAAAGCCGGTGCAGAAGCCGGTAGCATCCTGAAAGAATTCCGTCTCGATCCCGCCAAGGCCGCTGAGTTTGCAGCCGGCGCAGTGGTGGCTGTCGAAAGCGTATTCGAAGCAGGGCAAAAAGTTGACGTTACAGGTACCACGATTGGTAAAGGCTTTGCCGGCACCATCAAGCGTCACCACTTCAGTGGTCAAAACGCTTCCCATGGTAACTCGCGTTCGCACCGCGTTCCAGGTTCTACGGGTATGGCCCAGGATCCAGGTCGCGTCTTCGCCGGCAAAAAAATGTCGGGCCACTTGGGTGATGCTACCCGCACCGTCCAAAACCTCGACATTGTGCGTGTCGATGCCGAACGTGGCTTATTGTTGGTTAAGGGCGCAGTCCCCGGCCACAAAAATGCCAACATCGTCGTGCGTCCCGCTATCAAAATGTCGGCCGTAAAAGGAGCCTAATCATGGAACTCAAGCTCCTGAATGACCAGGGTCAATCTGCTTCCACATTTGACGCACCTGACACCGTGTTCGGTCGCGACTTCAACGAAGCGCTCGTGCATCAGGTCGTCGTGGCCTTCCAGGCCAACGCTCGCCTGGGTAACCGTGCGCAAAAGGGTCGTGACACCGTCAAGCACAGCACCAAGAAGCCTTGGCGCCAAAAAGGTACGGGCCGCGCCCGCTCCGGTATGACGTCCTCGCCTATCTGGCGTGGAGGTGGTCGTGCATTTCCTAACTCGCCCGACGAAAACTTCTCCCACAAAGTCAACAAGAAGATGTATCGCGCTGGTATTCGTGCGATTCTCTCTCAGCTGGCTCGTGAAGACCGTATCGCCGTGGTTGACACTTTCTCGCTCGACACTCCCAAAACCCGTCTTGCTGCTGAAAAGCTGAAAAGCATGGGTCTTGAGTCGGTGCTTATCATCACTGACGTGCTCGACGAAAACGTGTATCTCGCTACCCGCAACCTGCCGCATGTTGCCGTGGTTGAACCGCGTTACGCCGATCCGTTGTCGCTGATCCACTACAAAAAAGTGCTGATCACCCGGCCGGCTATCGCTCAACTCGAGGAGATGTTGGGATGAACGCCGAACGCTTATTGCAAGTTATCCTGGCTCCCGTCGTAACTGAAAAAGCTACGCTGGTCGCCGAAAAAAACAACCAGGTCGCTTTCCGGGTTGTGGCTGACGCCACCAAGCCCGAGATCAAAGCCGCCGTCGAGCTCCTTTTCAAGGTCGAAGTCGAGTCCGTGCAAGTTCTTAACCGCAAGGGTAAAGAAAAGCGCTTCGGCAAATTCATGGGCCGTCGTCGCAACGAGCGCAAGGCTTATGTTTCGCTCAAGCCGGGTCAAGAGCTCGACTTTACGGAGGTGAACTAAATGGCACTCGTAAAAGTCAAGCCTACTTCAGCTGGCCGCCGCGGCATGATCAAAGTGGTTCATGCCGAACTGCACAAAGGTCCAGGCTACGCGCCATTGCTCGAAAAGCAAAAACGCGGCTCGGGCCGTAACAACAATGGTCACATCACTGTGCGCCATCGTGGGGGCGGTCACAAGCAGCATTACCGTCTCGTCGATTTCCGTCGCAACAAAGACGGCATTGTTGGCAAGATTGAACGCCTCGAATACGACCCCAACCGTACTGCGCATATCGCGCTGGTTTGTTACGCTGACGGCGAGCGCCGCTACATCATCGCTCCCCGTGGCCTGGCAGTTGGTGCATCGGTTCAGTCTGGTATGGATGCTCCCATCCGTCCCGGCAACACCTTGCCCATCCGCAACATTCCTGTTGGTACCACCATTCATTGCATTGAGATGCTTCCCGGCAAAGGCGCGCAGTTGGCCCGCTCGGCAGGTGCCTCGGCAGTCCTGATGGCTCGTGAAGGCACATACGCCCAAGTGCGTCTGCGCTCCGGTGAAGTTCGCCGCGTGCATATCGATTGCCGTGCAACCATTGGTGAAGTCGGCAATGGCGATCACAGTCTGCGTCAATACGGCAAGGCTGGCGCAATGCGCTGGCGCGGTATTCGTCCGACTGTTCGTGGTGTTGCAATGAACCCTGTCGATCACCCGCACGGTGGTGGTGAGGGTCGTACCGGTGAGGGCCGTGAGCCCGTCAGCCCATGGGGTACGCCGGCCAAGGGTTACAGAACCCGTCGTAACAAGCGCACAGACAATATGATTGTCTCGCGCCGCAAGCGCAAGTAAGGGGCGTAGAACATGTCACGTTCGATCAAAAAAGGCCCATTCGTCGATGCGCATCTGATCAAAAAGGTCGATGCGGCCGTCGAAGGCAAAGAGAAAAAGCCGATCAAAACCTGGTCGCGCCGTTCAACCATCCTGCCCGAGTTTATTGGGCTGACGATTGCTGTGCATAATGGCCGCCAGCACGTTCCCGTTTATATCAACGAGAACATGGTCGGTCACAAACTCGGCGAGTTCGCGCATACCCGTACGTTCAAGGGTCACGCTGCGGACAAGAAGTCCAAGAGGTAAGTGATGGAAACTAGAGCTATTATCCGTGGAGTCCATATTTCGGCCCAGAAGACACGAATTGTTGCGGATCTCATCCGTGGCAAGTCTGTTGCCCAGGCGCTTAATATCTTGACGTTCACCCCCAAAAAAGCCGCGGGCATCCTTAAAAAGGCGCTAGAGTCCGCGATCGCCAACGCCGAGCACAACGACGGCGCTGATATCGATGAACTCCGCGTTACCACTATTTATGTGGACAAGGGCCCTTCGATGAAGCGTTTTTCCGCACGTGCCAAAGGCCGCGGTAACCAAATCGAGAAGCAGACTTGCCACATTGTGGTCAAAGTCGGCGCGTAAGGGAGTCACAATGGGACAGAAAATACACCCGATTGGGTTCCGCCTTGCGGTCAACCGCAACTGGAGTTCGCGCTGGTATGCTGACGACAAAGCTTTCGGTGGCATGCTGGCCGAAGATATCCGCGTACGCGCTTATCTTAAAAAGAAGCTGAAGTCTGCTTCGGTTGGCCGTGTGGTAATCGAACGCCCCGCCAAAAATGCTCGTATCACCATTTACTCGGCACGTCCGGGTGTGGTTATCGGCAAGCGCGGCGAAGATATCGAAAGCCTGAAGTCTGATCTTCAACGCCTGATGGGCGTGCCTGTGCACGTCAACATCGAAGAGATCCGCAAGCCTGAAACCGACGCCCAGCTCGTTGCCGATTCTATCGCGCAGCAGCTCGAAAAGCGCATTATGTTCCGCCGCGCCATGAAACGCGCCATGCAGAACGCCATGCGTCTTGGTGCCCAGGGCATCAAGATCATGAGCGCTGGTCGACTGAACGGCATCGAGATCGCCCGTACCGAATGGTATCGCGAAGGCCGTGTGCCACTGCACACACTGCGCGCTAACATCGATTACGGTACGGCCGAAGCCCAAACGACTTACGGCATTATCGGTATCAAGGTATGGGTCTACAAGGGCGACATGCTGCCTAACGGCGAATACCCCGCCGAGACAGCCGCTCCCCGTGAAGACGACCGTCGTGCGCGCCGCCCCCGTGGTGACCGTCCAGACAGTCGCCGTCCGAGTGGTGGTCGTGGTCGCGGAGGCCCTCGTAAAGACGCTGCTGCGCCGGCCGCTGCTTCGGCTGCGCCCGCTGCAGAAGGAGAATAAACATGCTGCAACCTTCACGCAGAAAGTACCGCAAAGAGCAGAAAGGCCGCAACACGGGTCTGGCAACACGCGGTGCACAGGTTTCATTTGGCGAGTTCGGTCTCAAGGCCACAGGCCGTGGCCGACTGACTGCTCGTCAAATCGAAGCTGCACGTCGTGCGATCAACCGCCACATCAAGCGTGGTGGCCGCATCTGGATCCGCATCTTTCCTGACAAGCCCATCTCGCAGAAGCCTGCCGAGGTCCGTATGGGTAAAGGCAAGGGCAATCCTGAATTCTGGGTCGCCGAAATTCAACCCGGCAAGGTGTTGTACGAAATGGAAGGTGTAAGCGAAGAGCTTGCACGTGAAGCTTTCCGCCTGGCCGCCGCCAAGTTGCCAATCTCCACGACATTCGTGTCGCGGCGAGTTGGTGCTTAAGGAGCCTGATATGAAAGCCAGCGAACTCCGTTCCAAAGACGCCACCGAGCTCAACACAGAGCTCGAGAGCCTGCTGAAGGCACAATTTAACCTGCGCATGCAGCGTGCCACCCAGCAGCTTTCCAACACCAGCCAGCTTGGTCGTGTACGCCGTGACATTGCGCGTGTACGCACCATCTTGTCTGAGAACGCAGGAAAGTAACATGAGCGAAACCCAAACTACACAACCAGCAAAACGCCAGCGTACCCTCGTGGGCAAGGTTGTTTCCAACAAAATGGACAAAACTGTCGTGGTCCGCGTTGAGCGCCGCGTCAAGCATCCAGTTTTTGGAAAAATCATCGTGCGCTCCAATAAGTACAAGGCGCATGACGAAACCAACCAGTACAACGAAGGCGATACCGTCGAAATCGCAGAAGGTCGTCCGATCTCCCGCGACAAAACTTGGACGGTTGTACGTCTTCTCGAAGCCGTACGTGTAATCTGATGCGAGCCAACGTCTGTCGCCAGCGGCAGGCTTACTAGCCCAGTCTGCACGGGCCCATAGCTGCACGTGGGCCGCACAGCTGATAAAAGCCCCCGACTATTCGGGGGCTTTTTGTCGTGGTACGCCCAGGTTGAACAGAGCTCAAGAAGTTGGGCTATTTAGCATATGCATCACTTGAAGGTGCTGATGTTCCGCTAAGCTGATCATGGCGAACGAAGTGATGCGCCACAACATCAAGGCCACCAATTGCCGAACGTACACGCTGACTCTGGGCTATGCCGGCGTTTATAGTTCATTTCTGCTGATTGCCAAGCGTGGTGAACAGAAGTATGGCGTTCCGGTTCGTGAAATTTTGGTTGAGATGGGGTGCCGTGGCATGGTGGGTGGGGAAGAAGACATGATTGAAGATACTGCTCTGTCATTGTCGCGGTAGAAGAAAGCGGCTCGGGCAGACGCCTGAACCTCTGCACCAGAAACCTGCGTGCGTATGTAATAGATGAGCGCGCAGCCTGGTGCCAGCTGTGAGCAGTGCCATGTCAATGAGAAAATCTGTCGGGGCGATCAATCATCGGCCCGCTTGGCCGCAGACGCTTCAAAACTGCGCAGTTCACGCCGTAGTATTTTGCCTACGTTGTTGTGTGGCAACTCATCGCGAAACTCGACGTGTTTGGGTGCTTTGTAGCCGGTAAGCAGGCTGCGACAGTGTTTAATGACTTCGGCCTGAGTAAGGTTGGGATCTTTGCGCACCACAAACAGCTTCACGGTTTCACCTGAGCGCTCGTCCGGCACCCCTACGGCAGCGGCCTCGAGCACGCCAGGGTGCTGCATGGCTGCCGCTTCGACCTCATTGGGGTACACGTTAAACCCCGACACAATAATCATGTCTTTCTTGCGGTCGTTGATAAACAGATACCCGCGCTCGTTGATGTAGCCGATATCGCCGGTGTGCAGATAACCGTCACTGTCGAATACCAGAGCGGTTTCTTCGGGCCGATTCCAGTAGCCTCGCGTGACTTGCGGGCCTCGTATGCAGATCTCGCCACTTTGGCCCTGCGGCACATCGTTGCCGTCGTCATCGCGAATAGCGATATCGGTAGAAGGTACCGGCATGCCGATGGAGCCATCAAAATCAGTTCGGTCCAGTGGGTTCAGGCTGACGGCAGGTGAGGCCTCGGTCAGCCCGTAGGCCTGTGCTATCGGATGGCCGGTAACCTTGAGCCAGCGCTCTGCAATCACGGTTTGCACAGCCATCCCCCCGCCCAGGGTCACCTTAAGTGATGAAAAATCGAGGGAAGCAAAACCAGGGTTGTTGAGCAGGGCATTGAACAGTGTATTAACACCTGTAAGGGCAGTGAACCGTTCATTTGCAAGCGTTTTGACGAACCCTGCGATATTGCGCGCATCAGCAATAAGTACGTTGCGCCCGCCCAGCTTGATAAAGGTGAGGCAGTTGGCCGTTAGTGCAAACACGTGATACAGCGGCAGCGCGGTGACGACACACTCTTGCCCCGGTTTCAGGTACGGCCTGACCCAGGCATGGGCCTGGCATACGTTGGACACCATGTTGCCGTGTGAAAGCATGGCACCCTTGGCAACGCCCGTGGTGCCCCCGGTGTACTGCAGCAGGGCAAGGTCATCATGGGTAAGCGTGGGGCGTGTGTAGGACGCAGTACGGCCCAATGCTAGCGCTTGCTTCAAGGGGACAACATTTGGCAGGGTATAGCGGTGGACCAGCTTTTTGATATAACGGGCCGCAAAGTTGGTGATGACGCCTTTTAGAGGGCCGAGCAAATCACCCAGCGTCGCCAACACAATATGCTGCACGTCAGTTTTATGCAGCACAGGCTCAAGTGTGTGGGCAAAATTTTCGGCAATGATAAGGGTTTGCGCACCCGAATCGGCCAGCTGATGCGCCAGTTCTGAAGATGTATAGAGTGGGTTGGTATTGACTACCACAGCGCCCGCACGCATGGCCCCGAACATGCACACGGGGTAGGTCAGCAGATTAGGCATCATGAGCGCCACGCGGTCGCCTTTTTGTACGCCGACATTCTGCAGCCACGCGGCAAACTGGCGCGTTAGTGCGTCGAGTTCAGCGTAGGAGATGCTGGTGCCCATGCTGCTGAATGCCACATTGTCGGCGAACTGTCTGCAGCTTTCTTCGAACAAGGCAGGTAGTGAGTCGTAGCGCTGAGCTTCATCGGTGATATCGGCAGGTACGCCGCGTGGGTAATTTTGCGTCCAGATGTCTTTCAAGAGGGTCTCGTAGGTTCATTCTTTAGTTCGCGACGCAGTACCTTGCCTACGTTGCTGCGCGGCAGATCTTCACGAAATTCGACATACTTTGGGGTCTTGTAGCCGGTCAAACTGCTGCGGCAATGCTTGATCAGGGCCTCTTCAGTGAGGCGATTGTTCTTTCGTATGACAAACAGCTTAACCACTTCGCCGGAGTGCTCGTCCGGTACACCTACTGCAGCGACTTCGCGCACGTCAGGGTGCTCCATGGCCACCGCTTCCACTTCATTGGGGTAAACATTAAACCCTGACACATTAATCATGTCTTTTTTGCGGTCAAGCAGAAAGACATAACCTTCTTCATTTACATACCCGATGTCGCCGGTATGAAGAAACCCGTCAGCGTCAAACACCTTGCTGGTTTCGTCGGGGCGCTGCCAATAGCCAGGTGTGACCTGCGGCCCACGCACGCAAATTTCGCCGGTTTCGCCCTGGGCCACGTCGTTGCCGTCGCCATCACGTATGGCAATTTCAGTGGAGGATACAGGCAGCCCGATGGAGCCAGTGAATTCCTTTTTGTCGAGCGGGTTAATGGTTACGGCGGGCGACGTCTCGGTAAGCCCATAGGCCTGGGCCAGAGGTTTGCCAGTTAGCTTGAGCCAGCGTTCGGCAATGACTTGCTGCACCGCCATACCACCGCCCAGCGTGAACTTTAAGTTTGAAAAATTAAGCTTGGCAAAGTCAGGATGGTTGAGCAGGGCATTGAATAGTGTGTTGACGCCGGTAATGGCGGTAAACCTGACACTGCCCATGCTCTTGATGAAGGCTGGGATGTCACGTGGGTTGACGATGAGCAGATTGCTTGCACCCAGGGTGATAAAGGTAAGGCAGTTCGCCGTCAGGGCAAAGATATGATAAAGCGGCAGTGCAGTGACGACGCACTCTTTGCCGCCATCGAGATTAGGGCGTATCCATGCATGTGCCTGGCAGACGTTGGACACCATATTGCCGTGCGTTAACATGCAGCCCTTGGCAACGCCTGTGGTGCCGCCTGTGTATTGCAGCAAGGCCAGATCATCGTGACAAAGCTTGGGCCGTGAATAAGGTGACGTGCGACCTTTGGCCAGCACATGCTTGAAGCTGATTGTGTTTGGCAGCGTATAGGCCGGCACCATTTTCTTGACATGGCGCACTACCAGGTTGGTAATGGCACCTTTGACAGTGCCGAGCATGTCGCCCAGCCCAGTAACCACGATGTTCTTGATTTGTGTTTTGGGCAGGGCCTCTTGCAGCGTATGCGCAAAGTTTTCGGCGATGACAATGGTTTCGGCGCCGGAGTCGTGCAGCTGATGTTCGAGTTCGGTGGCGGTATAAAGAGGGTTGGTATTGACCACGACAGCGCCAGCACGCAATGCGCCGTACAGGCATATTGGATACTGCAGCAAATTGGGCATCATCAATGCCACGCGGTCGCCTTTTTTTATTCCAATGGATTGCAGCCATGCGGCAAAGTACCGTGATTTTTCATCTAGACCTGCGTACGACATATGCGCGCCCATGCTGAAGTAGGCGATTTTTCCGGCGTGCTTTGCGCAACTCTGTTCGAAAATTGCGGCCAGTGAATCATAGGCGGCAGCCTCTTCATTGATGTCGGCTGGCACCCCTTGCGGGTAATTCTTGAGCCAGATGGGTTCCATACGCTATCCCCCTTTTGATACCTTGGATTGCTTGTAATAAGCCTTGTCAGCAATGTATATCATGCGTTCTACCACGGTGTATATGTCGCCGTTCTGATCTTTCAGCTCTACGGTATATTTGCGTGATGTCTCTCCATTCTCTTCAATCTCCTTGCAGATGTCATCGATTTCTTTTTGATTGATGCAAAATTCGGCGAACAGACTGGTGTATGCAGGTCGCCGATAGCGTATGGCAGCGGCCTTGTCCCAAACAATAAAATTGCTGCTCAATCGGGCCAGCAGCATGGCAACATGTACGCCATCGGTAATGGCAAACAATGAGCCGCCATACAGTGAGCCAACCAGATTGCGCGTGCTTCGTTTAAAGGGCAGCTTGATTCGTACACGCGACAGATCGGGTGAGATCAACTGGATGCGGCCTCCCGAGCGCCGAAAGGCCGGATGTAAAGCAAAGCCAGCGCGCATAGCCCGGGCCCGCCACTTTATTGGAATACGCAGAAGCAGTGACAGGTTCATGATCATGCGCGCCCGGGTAGCTTAAAAACGATACGACACCTGTACGCCAATGAGGTCGGCCTTGGAGTTGTACTTGCCTTTGACATGACCCTTGGTGGCATCGGTGTTGTTATCGATTTTTGTGCTCTTTACGAAAAGATGGGCATAGCCAATGTCGACGCTAAGCTTGTCATTGGGGCTATACCGCGCGCCTATCGATGCCCAGTAACGATCGTTGTCAGGTAGCGAGGTTGGTCGGTACTTGTCGCTTCGTATGGGCGACTGATCCCATGCCAGACCGCCGCGCAGTGTCCAGCGTTCGTTGTACTTGTAGTTGGCGCCCAGGGCGACCCGCCACGTATCGCGGAACTTGAGCTCGAGCTCATCATCGAAAGGTGCGCCACCGTTGTTGATATCAAGCGACTTGATGCTGCTCCAGCCTGTCCATGAAACGTCTGCCAGCAGTTGCCATTTTTCGTTCAGATCGTGCGCCACGCTGAGAATGGCTGTGTCTGGCAGTTTGACGGTTGTGCTGGCGTCGCGTTTGGCGATAAGGCCCGCCATGTCGTGCGTTATTTTGGTGTTGCCGTCGACATTGATTTTGACGGTAGAGCGGTATGAAAGCCCTATGCGCGTCGCGGGCGTAACCTTGTAAAGCAGGCCTGCATTCCAGCCCCAGCCATCGCCGTCGGCTTTCAGCTTGGCGTTAAGGTCACCCACGCCAGGCATGTAGGCCGCACGGCGGTAGGTTGCATCGAGCTTGGTGTAATTGACCCCGGCGCCAATCGAAAGCTGGTCGTTCACCTTGTAAGAAACCGAAGGGTTGATGTTAATGGTTTTGATGTCAAATTCGCGCGATTGGTAGCGCCCAACCCAGTCATCGTCGTATTCGGTTCTCAGGCCGAAGGGGGCGCCAATGCCAAGACCAACATGCCATCGTGGTGCAAGTTGCCATGATGCATACAGATTGGGAACAAAGCCCCACGAGCCTGCATCGCCGCCGTTGTTGGTGCCTAAGGGAACGACGCCCCCTGGCCCTGTGCTGCCGTCGTTCTTGAACTTGAACGACGGGCGAATAGCCGTTAAACCACCTGATAGCTGAACGCCTTCAAGTTCGCTCATGCCGGCCGGGTTGAAGTAAATAGTGCTGGCATTTTCGGGGTTGGCCGCCGAGCCTGCGTAGCTGTTGCCGATACCGCTTGCCGTCTGTTCTAGCAGATTGAAACCTGCAGCTTGAGCACCGGCAGCGCCTAGCCCCAGAACGAGGGCTGAAACAATGCGTAGCGATGTTTTGAGCTTCATGGTGCTACCTCCTGTTGAATGACTGTATTTGTAAGGCATGGCTTCATCGGCGTATGGGTTAGTGCCGTAGCGCTTGTGGTTATTGGGGTGGCGTTGCCCCATCGCTTTGGGGGGTACTGCCCTGTTCGTTACCTGGCCCATGCGCTTGGGGTTGTTCTGGATGCTTTGTTTGGCTTTGCGCGTAAGGCTGCCCGTCTTTAAGCGTGGCCAGATAGTGCAGAGGGCCTCCGGTAAAGGGTGCAAACCCTGTGCCGAAAATTACCCCTGCATCTGCCAGATCGGCATCGGCCACGACCCCATTGGTCAGCTGCGCTTGTGTTTTTTCGATTAACGGCATAACCAACCGCTGGGCCAGGCCTGAAGGCGCTATTGCAGCCGAGTGTTTCACAGGCTTGTCGTCCTTCCAAACATAAAACCCTTTGCCTGTTTTACGGCCCAGGTTGTTGCGTGCCAGACGGGTTTCCAGGCAGCGGGGCAAAGGCGTATCGGGTGAAAGCTGTTGCCCGGCATCGCGTGCAATGTCCAAGCCCACTGTGTCGATGAGCTCGATGGGGCCCATGGGCATGCCAAATGCCGTCATGGCGGCATCGATGGTTTCGCTACTGATGCCTTCGTCAATGCAGTGCATGGCTTCGAGCATATAGGGTGCAAGTACGGCATTGACGAGAAAGCCAGGTGTACTGCGCACGGGCAGAGGCAGCTTGTCGATCTGGCCTGTGAATGCGCACGCCGCTGCCAGGGCTTCGGGGGTAACCCCATCGGTTTCTACTACTTCAACCAGTGGCATGCGGGATACGGGGTTAAAAAAATGCAGGCCAAGAAAGCGCTCAGGTCGTTTGAGTTCTGTGCGCAAGGTTTCGAGCGACAGGCTCGATGTGTTGGTGGCCAGAATGGCGGTGGGTTTCATGCGCGCTTCAAGCTCGCGATACAGTTCGCGCTTGGCCTCGGCATTTTCGAAGATGGCTTCGATGACAATATCGGCGTGCGCCACCCCATTGCCGTCGAGATCGGGCACCAGACGGTCAAATGCCGCCCTGGCTTCGCGTGGGTCTTTCTTTTTGCGTGCAAACAGTTTGCCGGCGCGGCCTTGAGCGAGGGCAATGCGGTTACGATCCTGGTCTTGCAGGGTTACGTTAAGACCTTTCAGGGCGCACCAGGCGGCGATGTCACCCCCCATAACCCCCGCACCCACGACATGCACGTGGCCGGCGCGGGTGACCCCATCGGCCTTCTTGCCGAACGCCTTCAACCTTTCCTGCAGACGAAATACCCGCACCAGATTGCGCGCGGTATCGGAGCGTACGATGGCGTCGATCAGGCCGGGCGCCTCAAGCGCATTGCCGTTGTGTTTGGCCCAGATTTCGAGAATGGCACGTGGTGCGGGATAATGTTTTTTGGGATCGCGTTGGTCGAGTTTTGCGGTAGCCTGCCTGACGACCAGTGGGCGCGCCAGCTTATGATTCATTAAGGCAGGGATGCCGCTCGCTCGGTGACGCTTTTTGCCGCTGAGTACCAGTTGCGAGGCGGCCTGTTCCATCAGGCGCGGCGCGACGATGCCATCGGCAAGACCCAGACGTTTCGCCTTGCGTGCGTCTGCGGAACGGCCTGTCAGCATCATGTCTAGCGCGGCAGGCGCACCGATGGTTTCAGGCAGGCGGCGCATGCCACCCCAACCCGGAAATATGCCCAGCATGACCTCGGGCAGTGCCAGTGATGTGCCAGGTTGATCGACCACCAGACGGTAACGGCATGCCAGGGCAAGTTCAAGCCCGCCTCCAAGGCAATGGCCCCGTATCAGTGCCAGGGTTGGGTAGGTAACTCTGGCAAGCCGATTGAACATGACCCAGCCGCGCTCGACGAGTTGTCGCGCTTTTTCTGGGGTGTCGAGCCCGGCGAATTCGTCGATGTCGGCGCCGGCGATAAAGCCGGCTTCTTTGCCAGACATAAACACCAGGCCTGCGGGAGTTTGTCGGTCGAAATAGTCGAGCAGTTGCCCAAGCTCATGCACGACCTCGCCCGATAGACGATTGACAGGTATGCCGGGGCAGTTGATTTCAACCCAGGCAATGTTTTGCGTATCAATGTGGCAGCGGAAACTGGATAAACCCAGGGATTTTAAGTGGTTTGTCATACTCATAGCTCAGACCTTTTCGTCGCAGGTTTCAACCAGCATGGCGCCGCCCTGGCCGCCGCCGATGCAAATGGTGGCCATGCCGCGCTTGAGATTGCGCGCGCGCAAGGCCTGTAGCAAATGCAGCACAATGCGTGCCCCCGATGCACCCACAGGATGGCCGATGGCAATGGCGCCGCCATCGACATTTAGCCGTGCCATGTCAAGTTGACCCAGCGCCGGCCTGCCCAGATGCTGCTGGCACCACGGGTCGTCATTCCAGGCGGCCAGACACCCCAACACCTGTGCGGCAAACGCCTCGTTGATTTCCCAGAGGTCCAGGTCATTAAGGCCAAGGTGGTGGCGCTCGAGAATGGGCGTAGATGCGAAGACGGGCCCAAGACCCATGGTGGATGGATCTAGCGCGGCCCATTGCACATCGACTATTCGCCCAATAGGTTTTAGGCCCATGTGTTGCACGGTGGCGGCGGAGGCAAGAATGAGCAGGGCCGCGCCATCGGTAACCTGGGAGCTATTGCCGGCCGTGATGTTGCCCCAGGGGCGGTCAAATACGGGCTTGAGTCTGGCGAGTTTTTCGGGGGTGGAGTCGTCGCGTACGCCATCGTCGGTTGCATACAGCTGACCTTTGGTGTCGGCAAGCGGCACGATTTCATCGAACGCGCCAGCCTGCTGTGCGGCCAGGGTGCGTTGATGGCTTTGCGCTGCGTAGGCGTCTAGCGTTGCCCGATCAAGCCCGAAGCGGTCAGCTAGAATTTCGGCCGTCTGCCCCATTGAAAGCCCGACGACGGGATCGGTTAGCCCTTTCAACAAGCCAATAACGGGTGCAAGATGCTTGAGACGCAATGTTTTAAACATGGCCAGCTTCTGGCCTGCGCCGCGTGCCTTGCCCCAGCCCGCCAGCCACTTGACCATATCATCACTAAACAGCAGGGGAGCGCGTGACAGGGCATCGACACCGCCAGCCAGCACCAGATCTGAACGGCCTGTCTGTATGGACATGACCGCAGAGTATAGTGCCTGCATGCCGGAGGCGCAGTTACGCATGACGGTCCAGCCGGGCACTTTGTCGCCGCAGCCCAGCCGTAGTGCGATGACCCGACCGACGTTGGTTTCGTCTGGCGAGGGGGCAGCGCAGCCGATGATGACTTCGCTGAACTCTGACTGTTTGAAAGGCTGGCGCAGCAGCAATTCACGGCCTGCCTGCACGGCAAGGTCAGAGGCTGAGAACGGCCCGGGCGCATTGCGCGCCTTCAGGAAGGGGCTGCGTGCGCCGTCAATAATGTAGACAGGTTCAAAAGCCATGATCGAGGTAGTCCTTATGCTGCCTGGCGCTGTGACGCCGTTTCGGTAGATTGATCGGGACGCGCCATGTCGAAGGGGAAGTCATCCACGGCAATGACACGATCGCGCAGGGCATTGCGTTGGCTTACCAGATCGTATTCGGCATCGGTAAGGCCCCCTGCGGCGTGTACGGCAGTTGCCAGGTCCCGTACATTGGCGTCAGGGTTGTTGTCGAGCTGGCCACTTTTTTCGAAGGCCCGGATCTTGGCATCAATGGCTGTTGTGCCGGCCATGGTGCGGAAGGCCGCCTCGATGGCGCCAACCGCGTCGTGGGTGTCTGACGAGACATAGCAGTCGCGCGTAAGGCGGTCGCGCGTGGCGCCGGGTGTCATCAGCAGGCGGGCCACCGCCTGCCC
This sequence comes from Pusillimonas sp. ANT_WB101, assembly GCF_008369125.1. Lineage (NCBI taxonomy): Bacteria > Pseudomonadati > Pseudomonadota > Betaproteobacteria > Burkholderiales > Alcaligenaceae > Pusillimonas > Pusillimonas sp. ANT_WB101. The sequence continues at coordinate 633,733 of NZ_VOAY01000003.1, forward strand.
CAGGCTGTCGGCCGGTTCGCGGCAGGGGCGACCAAACGGGAACATCAAGGCACGCAGTACACCTGCAACAAAGCGGTTGGGGAAGTTGGCCAGCACCCCGTCTAAGGCCTGCTGCAGGCGATACAGGGCGTCTTGCATGGCCCAGTGAGCCAGAGGGGCGTCAGCGGCCTGGCGCCCTTCATCTTCAAACCGCTTGAGCACGGCCGAAGCCAGGTACATTTGCGACAGAACATCGCCCAGGCGGGCGGACAGCCGCTCGCGCATCTTGAGAGAACCACCCAGCGTCAGCATGGCCGCGTCGGCCGTTACGGAGAAGGCACTGGAAAACCGGGTGAGCTGGCGGTAATACAGTGCCATCTCGGGGGCGATGTCGGCATTGACGGCAATAAACCTGCCGCCGGTAAGCCCTCGGCCTAGCGTGCGCAATGTGTTGACCGTGGTGTAGCGAACATGTCCCCAGAATGCCTTGTCAAAATCAAGCTGCCCCTGAGCCGTGTCAGGGTTTTGCGCTGCGTGCATTTCATCAAGCACAAAGGGGTGGCAGCGGATGGCACCCTGGCCAAAAATAATGAGACTGCGCGTTAGTATGTTGGCGCCTTCCACCGTAATGCCAACAGGTATCTGCTGGTAGGCGCGCCCCAGAAAGTTGGAAGGCCCGAGGCAAATGCCCTTGCCGCCAATGATGTCCATGCCGTCATTGACCACCGTGCGGCCGCGTTCGGTCAGGTGATACTTGACGATGGCCGAGACGACGGAGGGCTTTTCACCAAGGTCGACGGCGGTGGCCGTCATGGTGCGGGCCGCGTCCATGAGGTAAGTGTGGCCGCCGATGCGGGCCAGTGCCTCTTCAACGCCTTCAAATTTGCCTATGGGCAGACGAAACTGATTACGCACCAGGCTGTAGGCACCCACAGCGCGAGCCGTGATCTTGGCCATGCCGGTAAACGACGAGGGCAACGAAATCGATCTACCTGCTGCCAGGCATTCCATAAGCATGCGCCAGCCCTGGCCAGCCATAGCGGGCCCCCCGATGATGAAATCAAGTGGCATGAATACGTCTTGGCCGCGTGTGGGGCCGTTCATGAACATGGCATTTAACGGAAAGTGGCGGCGGCCGGTTTCGACCCCAGGATGAGTAGCAGGTACCAACGCGCAGGTAATACCCAGGTCTGTTTTGTTGCCAAGCAGGCCATCGGGGTCGTAAAGGCGAAACGCCAGCCCGAGTAGTGTGCAGACCGGTGCCAGCGTAATGTAGCGTTTGTCCCAGCTGACACGCATGCCCAACACCTGCTCACCCTGCCATTCGCCCATGCAGACGATGCCGCTGTCAGGGATGGCCGCAGCGTCAGAACCCGCCCATGGGCTGGTGAGTGCAAAGGCGGGGATTTCTTCGCCGGTGGCCAGGCGGGGCAAGTAGTGTTTTTTTTGTTCTTCAGTTCCGTAATGCAGCAGTAGTTCGGCGGGGCCGAGAGAGTTAGGCACCATGACGGTGACAGACAGTGCCGAGTTGCGCGTGGAAAGCTTGGTGACAATTTGGGAGTGCGCCAATGCCGAGAAACCGCGACCACCGTATTCTTTGGGAATGATCAGGCTAAGAAAGCGATGCGTCTTGATGTATTGCCATACTTCTGGCGGCATGTCATACAGCTGGTGTGTAATCTGCCAGTCATCAATCATGCCGCAGACGGTTTCAACTTCGTTATCGAGAAAAGCCTGCTCTTCGTCAGTAAGCTGCGGCCGCGGTATGGCGTGCAACCGTTTCCAGTCGGGGTTGCCGCGAAACAGATCGCTTTCCCACCACACCGTGCCTGCCTCCAGCGCATCGCGTTCGGTGTCCGACATTTGCGGCAAAATTTTGCGGTAAAGCGCGTAAATTGGGCGGGACAGCAATTTTTGGCGCAAGGGCGAATATGCCAGCACGGCTGCTGCGACAGCAAGCAGAATAATCAGAACGAAGAAAACTGCATTCATGAAAGACTCCTGCCGTTTGTAGCGGCATGATTAGCGTTGCTACAGGTTGGAACGGCGCCGCTGCCGGGCAGTGGTGCACGCAGCCCCCCAAGTAGAAAGCTCATGAGCCGTTGGAGCAAAACCTGCGCGCTCTCGGGCTGTTTTTGTTCTGGGTGGGGCCAGTCCATGGCACTACGCAATGCCTCGGCGCCCGATATGGCATAAGACGTGGCGCCCAGCATAAAGTGAAAGCGCCAGATGATTTCGTCTTCAGGCACATCGGGTAGCGCCTTTAGCAAAGCCTGCCTGAACCGACCGAACACTTCGGAGTGCTCGTCAATGATGGCCGCCCGGATGAACCCACCGGGATCCGACATGCTGCGTTCGAGCAAGGGCACAAAAGCGCGTCGGTCGGGCTCGTGGCTACAGGCATGCAGAACCAGTGGGCTGAAAAAAGCTTCTAGCACCTGCGAGGGCTTGAGAGCATCGCCCTTGGCATTGCTTTCGAGCTCGTTAAGCAGGGCCAGGCGTTCATCATTGAGCTCTCTGAGGCGGCGCTGAAATACCGCCTGCACCAGCCCATCTTTTGACCCAAAATGGTAATTGACTGCCGACAGGTTGACGCTGGCGGCACTGGTAATTTGCCGCATTGAGGTGTTGTCGTGGCCGTTCAGGGCAAAAAGTTGCTCTGCTGCATCGAGAATGGTGGTGCGGGTGGAGGTACGGTGTGGTGTCATGGCTACTCGATTAGTTCAAACGTTTGTTTGAATGCTACGGGTAGCGATCAAAAATTCATAGGGGGGTTAATCCCTAGAACGTTGCGGTATACACGTCCCAGAACGTCGCGGTACATGTGTGTTGACGCTTATCCACAGTGCGAAGCAGGCTGCTTCTCCTTTGGATCATTTCAAATCCGATACTGAACTAGTCTGTGATCTTCGCATTCAGTCGCGACGCATTAGTGGGGTTACAGGCGGGCAATTACCGGCGTCGAACGTGTCGATAAACTTGTTGTCTCGATTTCTGGTGCGCAGTCGCACAATGCGAAGCCGATGAACGCGCGAAAAAAAGCCGCCCGCCCCGTTTTCAGGGCGGGCGGCTTGTACAGCAAGCCGTTAAACCTTCAGGTTCAGACGTGGGTTACGAACTTGGTTACCAGGTAGCCCTCGAAGGTTTCGGTGCCGCCTTCGCTGCCGATCCCGCTGTCTTTGATGCCGCCAAAAGGCGTTTCGGGCAGGGCGCTGCCGAAGTGGTTAATGTTGACCATGCCGGCTTCAATATTGTTGGATGCCTTGGTGGCTGTTTGCAGCGAGTTGGTAAACACATAAGATGACAGGCCGAAGGGCAATGAATTGGCCTTGCGGATTACATCGTCGGTGTCGGAAAACCGCGTAATAGGTGCAATGGGGCCAAAAGGCTCCTCGGTCATCAACATACTGTGATCGGGTACATCGGTAATCACCGTAGGGGCAAAAAAGTGGCCGCTGCGATCAAGTGGTTCGCCGCCCAACACGACTTTGCCGCCTAGTTCAAGCGCGTTATCGACAAATTTGCTCATGGTGGGTACACGGCGCTCGTGGGCAAGCGGGCCCATCTGCGTTTCAGGGTCGAGGCCATCGCCGACCCTGATGCCTTTGAGCGAATTGACAAAGCCTTCAAGAAACTGATCGTAGACTTTTTCGTGTATATAAAAACGGGTAGGCGACACGCAGACCTGGCCAGCGTTGCGCACCTTGAAGCGCGCAAGCTGTTGGGCCGCGCGGTCAACATCAGCGTCGTCAAAAACCAGTACGGGCGAGTGACCACCCAGTTCCATGGTAATGCGCTTCATGTGAGCCCCCGCCAGTGAGGCCAGATGCTTGCCCACAGGGACTGAGCCGGTGAACGATACCTTACGGACAATGGGTGAGCGGATGAGATACTCGGAGATTTCGCTGGGTACGCCCCATACAATGTTGAGTACGCCGGGAGGCAGGCCAGCATCGTGAAACATGCGTGCGATGGCCATGACGGCACTGGGTGCGTCTTCGGGGCCTTTAAGAATAATGGTGCAACCCGCGCCGATGGCCGCGCAGATTTTGCGTATGGCCTGGTTGTAGGGGAAGTTCCAGGGCGTAAACGCTGCACACACACCGACCGGCTCGCGCAACACCATCTGGCGTACTTCGGGGCTGCGGGGCAGCACCACGCGCCCGTATATACGGCGGCACTCTTCGGCGTGCCAGTCGCAGTGGTCTGCGCAGCTGACGATTTCGCCAATGGCTTCTGCCAGGGGCTTGCCCTGGTCAAGCGTGAGATTGCGCCCGATTTGGTCGGCGCGATCGCGTGAAAGTTGGCCGACCGTACGCAGGATCTCGGATCGTTGCATGGGCGAGCTGTGACGCCAGGTTGCGAAAGCGCGCTCGGCAGCCGCCAGCGCGCGGTCAAGGTCTGCTGTGTTGGCGTGCGGCAACTGGCCCAGTACCTCGAGCGTGGAGGGGTTGACTACAGGCTGGGTGTCGCGGCCCCCGCCTTCAACGAATTCGCCATCTATATAGAGTGCCAGTGTCTCGTACATGCTCCGTCCTTCTTCCTAGTGCTTGGTTTACAATTAAGTGCCGATTAACCCGCGACCAGTTCAGTTGCCTGATTCGTTGGGCGATCGTGCAAACGCCTATAATGCCCCGCTACAGGGCAGTTGTTTATCAATGATGCCAGTTAACCACAGCTTGTCAGTGGTAGGGCACCAAGACTTGCATAAGAAAAAAAAATAGAATAACATATCGAGCTTGCTGGCAGAAACGCAATAAAAGGCGCTACGATAGTGTCTTTATTTAGTGGCCGGTAAAAAGCAGAGCACGCGGAACAAAACGCGAGCTTTTTAGCACGATTTCAACCCAGGGTTTGGGGGCGCCAGAGTTGTTCTGGTGTGTTTGAACCTGACGGGACCAAAACTGGTTGCGCGGTTGCCGAGAGGCGACGTTAGCGGCTAAGTTGGAACAGGAAAAATCATGATCCAAATGCAGACCACGCTAAACGTGGCCGATAACACGGGTGCACGCTCAATCATGTGCATCAAGGTGTTAGGCGGCTCGAAGCGCCGTTACGCCGCTATCGGCGACATCATCAAGGTGTCCGTCAAAGAAGCGGCCCCACGCGGGCGCGTTAAAAAAGGCGAAATTTACAACGCAGTCGTTGTACGTACCGCCAAGGGTGTTCGCCGTAAAGACGGTTCACTCATCAAGTTCGGCGGCAACGCCGCTGTTTTGCTCAACGCTAAGCTGGAACCCATCGGCACGCGTATCTTCGGCCCTGTCACGCGCGAATTGCGTACAGAGAAGTTCATGAAGATCGTGTCTCTGGCTCCCGAAGTGCTGTAAGGGGCAATCACATGCAAAGAATCCGTAAAGGCGACGAAGTCATTGTATTGACCGGTCGCGACAAAAAACGCCGTGGCACAGTACTTCAGCTCGTCGGCACCGATCAGGTGCTGGTTGAAGGCATCAATGTCGTCAAAAAGCATGTCAAAGCCAATCCAATGGCTGGCACGCAGGGCGGCATCGTCGACAAGACCATGCCCATCCATATCTCTAACGTTGCTCTCTTCAATGCCGAAACTGGCAAAGGTGATCGGGTAGGCGTCAAGATTGAAGATGGTAGCAAGGTCCGTGTATTTCGTTCCAGCGGCGCTGTCGTTGGCGCCAAGGCTTAAGGGGCGTAGAACATGGCTCGTTTACAAGAGTTTTACAATAGCAAGGTTGCTGCCGACCTGCAGGCCAAATTTGGCTACAAAAGCGTCATGCAAGTGCCGCGCATCAAGAAGATCACCCTGAACATGGGTGTTTCTGAAGCCGTAGCCGACAAAAAGGTCATTGAGCACGCTGTCGCTGACCTAACCAAGATCTCGGGTCAAAAGCCTGTAGTAACCAAGACGCGCAAGGCTATCGCGGGTTTCAAAATCCGTGAAGACTACCCAATTGGTTGCATGGTTACACTGCGTGGCAAGCGTATGTACGAATTCCTCGATCGTCTGATCGCTGTGGCCCTGCCGCGCGTTCGTGACTTCCGCGGGGTGTCGGGTCGTGCGTTTGACGGTCGTGGCAACTACAACATCGGGGTGAAAGAGCAGCTCATTTTCCCCGAAATCGAATATGACAAGATCGACGCAGTGCGTGGTATGAACATCAGCATTACCACTTCTGCCAAGACTGACGAAGAAGCCAAGGCGTTGCTTACTGCCTTTAGCTTCCCGTTTCGTAATTAAGGGGCGTTGACGTGGCTAAACTTTCACTCATCAATCGCGACATCAAACGCGCCAAGCTGGCAGAAAAATACGCTCCCAAGCGTGCGGCCCTCAAGGCAATCATCGACGATCAAGCAAAGACCGACGAAGAACGCTACCAGGCCCGGCTCCAACTTCAGCAACTGCCGCGCAATTCCAATCCAACACGCCAGCGTAATCGTTGTGTCGTAACGGGCCGCGCACGTGGCGTCTATAGCAAGTTCGGTCTTGCTCGTCACAAGCTGCGCGAAATGGCGCTGCGTGGCGAAGTGCCCGGCATGACCAAAGCCAGCTGGTAGGAGAAATATACATGAGCATGAGCGATCCCATCGCCGACATGTTGACCCGTGTGCGTAACGCGCAAATGGTTAACAAAACGTCGGTAAGCATGCCCTCCTCGAAGCTTAAGGTAGCTATTGCTGCCGTGCTGAAAGACGAAGGCTATATCGACAGTTTCCAGATCACGGGCGACCAGGCTAAGCCGGTTCTCGAGATCACCCTCAAATATTACGCTGGCCGTCCGGTCATCGAGCGTATCGACCGTGTTTCACGTCCAGGGCTGCGTATCTACAAAAGCAGCAAAACCATTCCGCACGTCATGAATGGTCTGGGTGTTGCAATCGTGTCGACGCCGCGCGGTGTCATGACTGATCGCAAGGCGCGCGCCACGGGCGTGGGCGGCGAAGTACTTTGCTACGTGGCATAAGGAGAATCATATGTCACGTATTGCCAAGTACCCCGTTCCCGTACCCCAAGGCGTAGAAGCCACCATCAGTGCTGGTCAAATTGTTGTAAAGGGCCCTTTGGGCACGCTGCAGCAGACCGTCAATGATGATGTGGTCATCCGTCAGGAAGACAACCAACTTTCCGTTGCTGTTGCCAACGACTCCCGCCAGGCGAAAGCCATGTCGGGCACCATGCGCGCGCTTGTCGCCAACATGGTTACAGGCGTCAGCAAGGGCTTCGAACGCAAGCTGAACCTGGTCGGCGTGGGTTTCCGCGCTCAGATCCAGGGCAATGCCGTTAAGCTTCAGCTTGGTTTCTCGCACGATATCGTGCACCAACTGCCTGAAGGCATCAAGGCTGAATGTCCTACCCAGACGGAAATCGTCATCAAGGGTTCCGACAAACAGATCGTTGGTCAGGTGGCCGCAGAAATCCGCGCGTACCGCGAACCCGAGCCTTACAAAGGCAAGGGCGTGCGTTACGCCGATGAGCGCGTCATCATCAAAGAAACCAAGAAGAAATAAGCGCGCAGGCAAGGACGAATCATGGACAAGAAAATCTCTCGTTTGCGTCGTGCAGTTGCGACCCGCCGGAAAATCTCCGAGCTGCGTGTACACCGCTTGTCGGTATACCGCTCCAACACGCACATTTATGCAAACATCATTTCGCCGGAAGGTGATCGTGTGCTCATCAGCGCTTCGACGCTCGAGCCCGAGGTGCGCAAAGAGCTGGCCAGCAACAAAGCTAACGGTGGCGATACAGCCGCTGCTGGCCTCGTTGGCAAGCGCGTCGCCGAAAAAGCAAAAGCCGCCGGTATCGAGCTGGTAGCGTTTGATCGTTCGGGCTTCCGTTATCATGGCCGCGTCAAGGCGTTGGCCGAAGCCGCGCGTGAAGCCGGCCTGAAGTTCTAAAGGAATTGTCAAATGGCTAAAGCACAAGGCAAACACGCCGCCGACGAGCGCGACGACGGCTTCCGCGAAAAAATGATCGCGGTCAACCGTGTCAGCAAGGTAGTTAAGGGTGGTCGCACCATGAGCTTCGCTGCGCTGAGCGTGGTTGGCGACGGCGACGGCCGCATCGGCATGGGCAAAGGTAAAGCCCGTGAAGTGCCCGTTGCTGTACAGAAAGCAATGGAACAGGCTCGTCGCGGTCTTTACAAAGTGCCGCTTAAAAATGGCACTATTCATCACACAGTTGTCGGCCAGCACGGCGCCTCCAAGGTGCTCATCTCGCCGGCCGCAGAAGGTACTGGCGTAATTGCCGGCGGCCCCATGCGCGCCATTTTTGAAGTAATGGGCGTACGTAACGTCGTTGCAAAAAGCCTCGGCTCAAGCAACCCGTACAACATGGTCCGCGCAACCCTCAACGGCCTGCGTGCCTGCTCGACTCCTTCCGAAGTTGCTGCCAAGCGCGGCAAGTCGGTAGAAGAAATACTGGGGTAAGTCATGGCACAGAAAGAAATAAAAGTTACTCTCGTGCGCTCTGTTATCGGCACCAAACAGTCTCACCGCGCTACTGTTCGCGGCCTGGGCCTGGGTCGTGTAAATAGCAGCCGCGTATTAGTCGATACGCCCGAGGTGCGTGGGATGATCCGTAAAGTGGATTATCTGGTCACCGTCTCGGAAGCCTGAAGGAATCGAGATGTCAGAAACTCAACTTAATACGCTAAGCCCTGCCGAAGGCAGCAAGCGCGCGCGTCGTCGCGTGGGCCGTGGCATAGGCTCCGGCTTCGGTAAAACTGCTGGCCGTGGTCACAAAGGCCAAAAGTCCCGTACCGGTGGCTTCCACAAGGTCGGTTTTGAAGGCGGCCAGATGCCCCTTCAGCGTCGTCTGCCCAAGCGTGGTTTTACCTCGCTAACCAAGCGCCTGACGGCTCAGGTTCGCCTGTCCGACCTGCAGGCACTGCCAGTCGACGAAATCGACGTGCAAGTGCTCAAGCAAGCCGGTATCGTGGGTCAATCCGTGCGTTTTGCCAAAGTAATCAAGTCGGGTGAACTTTCCCGCAAGGTTACGCTGAAAGGCATTGCTGCTACGGCCGGCGCACGCGTCGCAATTGAAGCAGCCGGCGGCTCGCTGGCTTAAGGGGTAACGGTGGCTAAAGCACAGGCTCAGAGTAAAACAGGTTCGCGATACGGCGATCTCAAGCGTCGCGTCGTTTTCCTGCTGCTCGCCCTGGTTGTCTACCGGCTGGGCACGCACATACCTGTACCGGGTATTAACCCCGACGCGCTGGCCGACATGTTCCAGCAGAACCAGAGCGGTATTCTGGGTCTGTTCAACATGTTCTCTGGCGGTGCGCTCGAACGGTTCTCGGTGTTTGCCCTGGGCATCATGCCTTACATCTCGGCCTCCATCATTATGCAGTTGATGGCGGTTGTGGTGCCTACGCTTGAAGCCATCAAAAAAGAAGGCGAATCCGGGCGGCGCAAGATCACCCAGTACACCCGCTACGGCACGGTGTTTCTGGCCTTGTTCCAGGCCATAGGTATTTCGGTTGCGCTCGAGTCGCAACCGGGCTTGGTCATCGATCCGGGTATGCTTTTCCGGTTTACTACCATCGTCACCCTGGTTACCGGCACCATGTTCATCATGTGGTTGGGCGAACAGATAACCGAACGCGGTATCGGCAATGGTATTTCCATTCTGATCTTCGCAGGTATTGTGGCAGGCCTGCCCAGCGCGCTTACTGGCATGCTGGATCTGGTCCGCACTGATGCCATGTCTGTATTATCGGCGCTGTTCATCTTCGCACTGGTGATTCTCGTTACCTACTTTGTCGTGTTCGTCGAGCGTGGTCAGCGACGTGTCACGGTTAATTACGCCAAACGCCAGGTTGGCAACAAGATCTACGGTGGGCAAAGTTCGCATCTGCCCCTGAAGCTGAATATGTCCGGTGTCATTCCGCCCATTTTCGCTTCGTCGATCATTCTGTTGCCCGCCACCATCACCAGCTGGTTCTCCAGCAACCCCAACATGCGTTGGCTTGGTGATATGGCTGCGGCGTTGTCGCCTGGGCAACCGCTTTACATTACGCTTTACGCTGCACTAATTATCTTCTTTTGCTTTTTCTATACAGCACTGGTGTTTAACAGTCGTGAAACAGCAGACAACCTGAAGAAAAGCGGTGCATTTGTTCCGGGTATCCGACCTGGTGAGCAGACAAGTCGTTATATCGACAAGATATTGATGCGTCTGACATTGGCCGGTGCTATCTACATTACTGTGGTCTGCCTCTTGCCAGAACTGATGCAGGCACGCTGGAATGTACCGTTTTATTTTGGTGGAACCTCTTTGTTAATTATCGTGGTGGTGACCATGGACTTCATGGCACAGGCCCAGGCCTACATGATGTCTCACCAGTACGACTCGCTGCTCAAGAAGGCTAACTTCAAGGGTGCGGGAATGCCAATGCGGTAAATAGAGAATGACAAAAGACGACGTCATACAAATGCAGGGAGAGGTTCTCGAGAACCTTCCCAACGCAACATTTCGCGTCAAGCTAGAAAACGGCCATATTGTTCTTGGCCACATATCGGGCAAGATGCGCATGCATTACATCCGGATCCTGCCGGGCGACAAGGTCACAGTGGAACTAACACCCTATGACCTGTCTCGCGCCAGGATTGTCTTCCGCTCTAAATAAGCGGCCGGTTAAAGGAAACTAGGAGTCAACCATGAAGGTAATGGCATCGGTAAAGCGGATCTGCCGCAACTGCAAGATCATTAAACGTCACGGCGTGGTGCGAGTCATCTGCACTGACCCACGTCACAAGCAGCGTCAAGGCTAATGGCCTCAACGCAACGGATTTAACAAGGAAAAGTCATGGCCCGTATTGCTGGCATTAACATTCCGCCGCATCAACACGCCGAAATCGGACTGACCGCGATTTTTGGTATTGGTCGCACTCGCGCTCGCAAAATTTGCGAAGCGGCGGGCGTCGAGCTCTCCAAAAAAGTCAAAGATCTGACCGACACCGAGCTTGAGCGCATTCGTGAACACGTAGGCGTGTTCACAGTCGAAGGCGATTTGCGTCGTGAAGTACAACTGTCGATCAAGCGTCTGATCGATCTGGGAACCTACCGTGGTCTGCGTCATAAGCGTGGTCTGCCTGTGCGTGGTCAACGCACCCGTACCAACGCCCGCACCCGCAAGGGGCCGCGTCGCGCTGCTGCTTCCCTGAAGAAATAATCGAGGAATTAGAAGATGGCGAAAGCTTCCAACAGCGGCGCATCGCGCGCTCGCAAAAAAGTCAAGAAGAGCGTATCGGACGGCATTGCGCACGTTCACGCGTCCTTCAATAATACGATCATCACCATTACCGACCGTCAGGGCAATGCCCTGTCTTGGGCGACATCTGGTGGCGCCGGCTTTAAGGGCTCGCGCAAATCCACGCCGTTTGCAGCACAGGTCGCCGCTGAGTCAGCTGGCCGCCAGGCTCAAGAGTACGGCATCAAAACACTCGAAGTACGCATTAAGGGACCCGGCCCAGGCCGTGAATCGTCCGTGCGCGCTCTGAATGCTCTGGGTATCAAAATTTCCAGTATTTCAGACATCACACCGATTCCGCATAACGGCTGCCGGCCGCCCAAGCGTCGTCGCATCTAAGGGGAAGCATCTTGGCACGTTATATTGGACCTAAATGCAAGCTCTCGCGTCGCGAGGGTACTGATCTGTTTTTGAAGAGTGCACGCCGCTCGCTTGACTCAAAGTGCAAACTTGAGTCCAAGCCTGGCCAGCATGGCCGCACTTCTGGCGCCCGCACTTCAGACTACGGTCTGCAGCTGCGCGAAAAGCAGAAACTCAAGCGCATGTACGGCGTTCTCGAAAAGCAGTTTCGTAGATACTTTTTCGAAGCTGACCGTCGTCGTGGCAACACAGGCGAAACCTTGATTCAATTGCTCGAATCACGCCTCGACAACGTTGTTTACCGCATGGGCTTCGGCTCCACGCGCGCTGAAGCACGTCAGCTGGTAAACCACCGCGCTGTAGAAGTTAACGGCCACACCGCCGACATCGCTTCTATGCTGGTCAAGGCAGGCGACGTTGTTTCTATTCGTGAAAAAGCCAAGGCACAGCCTCGCATTCGCGAAGCGCTTGATCTTGCAACTGGCCAGGGCTTGCCACAGTGGGTAGAAGTCGACACCGACAAGCTCACCGGTACGTTCAAGCAAGTTCCAGACCGCGCTGATGTCGCTCGCGACGTCAACGAGTCAATGATTGTCGAGCTTTACTCGCGTTAATCATGCTTTCTGCGTGGCGCTTCGGGCTTGTTCCTGAAGCGCCACGCAGGCGTATGGCAGCGTGGTTTCCCGTTATTGCGACGTGTGTCGGCATATTGTCGCGCCCGTCCCGACGGGTCTGCCTGTTTCAGGCGCCATGGTTTCTGCCTATTCAATTTATCAGGCTACTGGTCTTTTGGGCCATCAGTCTTTTTCCATCAGCCTTATCGGTGTAACGAGCCGAGGGTATTGACAAGGAATTTTCATGTCGTCACAAGGTTTTCTAAAGCCCCGCTCCATTGAAGTCGAGCCTGTTGGTAAAAATCACGCCAAAATCGTGATGGAGCCCTTCGAACGTGGCTACGGTCATACGCTGGGTAACGCTCTGCGTCGCATTCTTCTGTCTTCGATGACAGGTTATGCGCCTACTGAAGTTCAGATGACGGGTGTTGTGCACGAGTACTCCACGGTTGCTGGTGTGCGCGAAGACGTTGTCGACGTTTTGCTCAACCTTAAGGGCGTAGTCTTCAAGCTGCACAATCGCGAAGAAGTTACCCTGATCCTGCGCAAGCAGGGTGCTGGTGTTGTTACTGCTGCCGATATTGAACTGCCGCACGACGTCGAGATCATTAACCCTGATCACCACATCGCCACGCTGACCGAAGCCGGTAAGCTTGAAATGCAGATCAAGGTCGAGCAAGGTCGTGGCTATGTGCCCGGTAACGTGCGTGCGCTGTCCGACGACCGCACTCATACCATTGGTCGCATTGTGCTTGATGCCTCATACAGCCCGGTTCGCCGCGTAAGCTATTCGGTTGAAAGCGCGCGTGTTGAACAGCGTACTGACCTCGACAAGCTGGTGCTTGATATCGAAACCAACGGGGTTATCTCTCCAGAAGAAGCTGTACGCCAATCGGCGCGCATACTTATGGATCAGATTTCGGTGTTTGCCGCCCTTGAAGGTGCTGGCGATGCCTACGACACCGCACCGGCCCGTGGCGCTCCGCAGATTGATCCTGTGCTGCTGCGTCCCGTTGACGATCTTGAGCTCACCGTGCGTTCGGCCAACTGCCTTAAGGCCGAAAATATCTACTACATCGGCGATCTCATTCAACGTACCGAGAACGAATTGCTCAAAACCCCTAACCTGGGTCGCAAGTCGCTCAACGAGATCAAAGAAGTGTTGGCTGCACGTGGCCTCACGCTGGGTATGAAGCTCGAAAACTGGCCTCCGCTGGGCCTTGAGCGTCCGTAAGTATTAAGTTGTACCGTCAGGCAACCGGGCAGTGCGCCGGGCTGCCTGGCATGTTAAACCAGGTTTTCCACATATCGTGGTAAACTTCTGCCCCCACCCGGCCCGCAGCGCAGCTGATAGAAGAGCCGGTTAACAGACGGTATCCCCGTCATCAAGATTCAAGGAAAACATCATGCGTCATCGTAGTGGTCTGCGTAAACTAAATCGCACCAGTAGTCACCGTCTTGCCATGTTCCGCAACATGGCTGTGTCGTTAATTACTCACGAAGCGATCAAAACGACATTGCCTAAGGCAAAAGAAATGCGTCGTGTAATTGAGCCTCTGATCACGCTTAGCAAAGAAGCCACAGTGGCCAACCGTCGTCTGGCATTCGCTCGCCTGCGCGATCGTGACGCTGTCACCAAGCTGTTCAATGTAATCGGCCCTCGCTACAAAGAGCGTAATGGTGGTTACACCCGCGTTCTTAAAATGGGTTTCCGTCAGGGCGACAACGCCCCCATGGCTTACATGGAACTGGTCGACCGCCCTGAAGTTGAAGAAGAAAGCGCTGAGTAAGCTTGCGGCGTCTTTTTAAAAGACACATATTTGTAAACTGCGCCCCACAAACTGGTTTTTCCGGTTTGTGGGGCGCAGTCCATTTACGCGTGTTCTATTTGTGCGGCGTAATCGTATGGCACTGTTAATCTGGTCGTCCTGGCGCGGCGGGGCGTCTTGCGCACCAGACAGTACAATCAGTCTGATTTCATTCTGGACTATCCCATGAGCTCTGATCGTCTCGGGGGCATCGCGCCTGAAGGCCTGCCCCACACTGCTTGCGCTGTTGCGGCGTCCGACATTGTGATTGTGCTGAGTAACGCGCCCGATGCCTTGCTGGCGAAGCGTATTGCTCACGTATTGGTTGAAGAACACCTTGCCGCATGTGTGAACCTTGGCGAGGCGGGCCTGTCCATGTACATGTGGCAGGGCACCCTGGAGGGGGCAGAAGAAATTCCCATGGTTATGAAAACCACGATCGAAAGGGCTCCCGCACTCATGGAAAGGCTGCGTCAATTGCATCCCTACGAGGTTCCCGAGATGCTGATACTCCCGGTAGCGGGAGGCTCTCGCGAATATGTCGAGTGGGTGCGCGAGCAGGTCAAGCCGCAAGGCTGATTCATTAAGTTTTCAAGGACGTAAACATGTTGTATTTTGCGCGGTCAGACAACGCGGCCTTTGGTCGGCGTGTAAGTCTGCGGGCGTGCCTGGCGGCTTTCTTTATAGTTATTGTGTCGCTGATGGCGTTTCATTCTGCTATGGCAGAAGAAGATTTTCTCGACCCTGAACAGGCGTTTGTTTTTTCAGCGGCCACGCAAAAGCCCCATGAGCTCTCTGTACATTTCAAGATTGCGCCCAAGTACTACATGTATCGTTCGCGTTTTGAGTTTGCCGTTGATGACGGCACTGACGCATCGGTACTGGGTCAGCCAGTTTTTCCTCAGGGGCAGGTTAAATATGACCCTACCTTTGATGAAAACATGGAGGTCTACCACGATCAGATCACCATACGTGTGCCGTTGCAGGCTGGTGCTGCGCAAGCGTTCAAAGTTTCAATCACGGGGCAGGGCTGCGCAGATGCGGGCCTTTGTTACCCACCCGATACGCGCCAGATTACGCTTTCACCGATAGACGGCGGCTACGCAGCCGCGGGCAAGGGCGTGGTTGCCCGGGTGCCCGACCCAGCTCCGCAGGCAGGCGTATCGGGCGGTGCAAGCAAGGGCACTGGTGCTGGCACCAACGGCGGCGTGGCATCTGGCGCGCCGGGCGGGCAATTAAGCAGCGCGCTGAATCTGGGCGATGCCGGCTTTGCCACGTATCTGTCTCACGCCGGCTTGCTCGAGATTGTCGGATTGTCGCTGCTGCTAGGGCTGTTGCTGTCATTTACCCCATGTGTTTTGCCCATGGTGCCCATTCTGCTGGCCATTCTCATGGGCAGATCGGGTCCGTCGTCCGAAACGACGCAACCGGGTAGAGCAGGGTCTGCAAGCACCAGGGTGCCGCTCACCCGCAAGCGAGGGCTTGCACTGGCGGCTGTCTTTGTGCTGGGCATGTCGTTGGTTTATACCGCGCTAGGCATTGCAGCGGGGCTGGTGGGTGCCAGTCTCGCGGGCTGGCTTCAAACTCCATGGGTGCTGGGTGTCTTCGCCTTTTTGCTGGCTTTGCTGGCGCTGGCGATGTTTGACGTATATACCCTGCAGGCACCCACGGGCATGCAGTCCGCGTTGAACCAGCGCCTTTCCAGGATACCTGGTGGGCATTACGGCGGCGTGTTCATCATGGGCATGCTGTCGGCACTCATCGTCGGCCCGTGCGTGGCAGCACCACTGGCCGGTGTGCTGCTGTTTATTTCGCAAACAGGCGATGTGGTGCTGGGTGGCACGGCGCTGTTTGCGCTGGCCTGGGGGCAGGGCCTGCTGCTGCTGGCGGTGGGCGCGTCCTCGGGCATGTTAATGCCTAAGGCAGGCCCCTGGATGCAAGGCATCAAGCATATCTTTGGCATTTTGCTGCTGGCAACGGCCTGGTGGATGGTTAACTCGGTTGTACCAGATTGGCTGTCCATACTTGGGTGGGCACTGCTGGCCCTTTGGGCGGCCGTCATGCTTGGCGCGTTCGGGGCCATTAATCAGGCGGCTGACGCCGGTGTCGGAGCAGGGCTGCGTAAAGCCTTGGGTCTGGCGTTAGCAGCTTGGGCGCTTATTTTGCTGGTCGGTTTGGCGGCAGGTAGCCGCGACATGCTGCGGCCGCTGGCTGTGTTGACCGCAAGCAGCGGGTCGGGATTTGCAGGGTCTGGGCAACTGGCAGATAGTCCAACACGATTTGTGCGGGTAGGCTCCAGCGAAGAACTCGACCAACTGCTGGCCACCGCAGATCGTCCGGTTATGCTCGATTTTTATGCTGACTGGTGCGTATCGTGCATAGAAATGGAGCGCTTTACGTTTAGCGACCCGGCTGTCGCACAACAAATGTCGCGCATGCTGCTGGTACAGGCTGACGTCACTGACAATACCCCGCAAGACCGCGCCTTGCTGAAGCGTTTCAAGCTGTTTGGGCCACCCGGTATTATCTTTTTTGATCAGCAGGGCGGCGAACTGGATAGTGCGCGCGTCGTCGGTTTTATGAACGCCGAGAAATTTGGCATTGTGCTGGGACGCGTGCTGGGTCAATAAATAATGCGTACTTACCGGCAACCGGGGCGCAGGGCATCATGCTACTGCGATTTGTTGTGGCGCGCGGGGCCGCGCCATTGTTACGGGATGCCAGCATCCAGACGCCAGCACAGGCAACGAGCAACAGGCAACGAGCAACAGGCAACGAGCAACAGGCAGCGACGAGCAAGCAATAGGCAACGACGAGCAAGCAACGACCAGCAAGCACCAGGCAGCCAAGAAACAGAAGCTAGCAACAAGGGGCAAGGCGGGCACTGTGTTCAAGTGCCGCGCCTTGTTTTGGCCTTTAGGCCTGAGCCTTGAGCAGTCTGGCCGCTTCAATGGCAAAGTAGGTCAGAATGCCATCGGCGCCGGCGCGCTTGAAGGCCACCAGTGATTCCATC
This sequence comes from Pusillimonas sp. ANT_WB101, assembly GCF_008369125.1. NCBI lineage: Bacteria > Pseudomonadati > Pseudomonadota > Betaproteobacteria > Burkholderiales > Alcaligenaceae > Pusillimonas > Pusillimonas sp. ANT_WB101. Next base: position 650,732 of record NZ_VOAY01000003.1, read on the forward strand.
ATGACCTTGTCGTGATCAAGCCAGCCATTATCTGATGCGGCCTTGATCATGGCGTACTCACCGCTTACCTGGTAAGCATACGTGGGCATGCCAAACGCATCTTTGACCTCACGCAGTACATCGAGGTAGGGCAGGCCGGGTTTTACCATGACCATGTCGGCGCCTTCGCGGATATCGGCTGCAACCTCACGCAGGGCTTCGAGGCGGTTGGCAGGGTCCATCTGGTAGGTGAACTTGTTTGATTTGCCCAAGTTGGCTGCCGAGCCTACAGCATCGCGGAAAGGCCCGTAAAAGGCGCTGGCATATTTGGCCGAATAGGCCATGATGCGTGTATAGATGTAGCGTTCGGCTTCAAGCGCCTGACGTATGGTACCTATGCGGCCGTCCATCATGTCGCTGGGCGCCACGATGTCGACACCAGCCTGAGCCTGCACCAGGGCCTGCCGGGTAAGGATCTCGACAGTAGGCTCGTTGAGTACATAGCCGTCATCGTCAATGACGCCATCCTGGCCATGGCTGGTATAGGGGTCAAGCGCTACGTCTGTCAGTATGCCGAGCTCTGGAAAGCGTTGCTTTAACGCCGCCACGACACGTGGCATCAGCCCGTCAGGGTTGGCGGCCTCGACGCCGTCAGGGGTTTTTAGATCAGCCTCAATAACCGGGAACAGCGCCAGCACCGGGATACCCAGGGCGACGCATTCTTCGGCCACCTCAAGTACTGTGTCGGGCGAGTAGCGCACGATGCCCGGCATGGAGGGTACAGCTTCGTGTACGCCATTGCCTTCGCGCACAAACACTGGGTAGATCAGGTCGTTGGCGGTAAGCACGTTTTCGCGTACCAACCGACGTGAGAATTCATCACAGCGATTGCGGCGCATGCGGGTAACAGGGAACTCAGGGGGTAATACAAACTTCGTCATTGCAAAAAACTCCGTGAAACCACGCTTTTATGGAGCGTGGAGAGCATCAAGGTACGACCTTGGGAGAAATCCAGTTTTCGATCTGGGCGGTGGCTGTGTCCAGGCCTATGCGTTCTGTGGCCGAAAACGGCACGGTATTAAGAGCACCGATCTCGGCAAGCTCTTTTTGGACCGCAGCAACGGCCTTTAGTCTTTGCCCATAAGGCAGCTTGTCGGCCTTGGTAAGTAATGCCAGCACAGGAATGCCGGTGGGTGCGATCCAGTCGGCCATGCGCTTGTCGAGGTCAGTAACGCCACGACGTATGTCAATGAGCATGACCACGCCGGCCAACGAGGTGCGGGTACGCAGGTAGCCGCCAAGGGTATCTGCCCAGTCTTCTTTTTCTTGGCGGGCTACCGAGGCATAACCGTAGCCTGGCAGGTCGACCAGAAAGCCCAGGTGTGCCCCAGGCTCGATTGGGTCGGGGATGCCGAATAAATTGATGAGGCGCGTACGCCCCGGTGTTTTACTGGAGAATGCCAACCTGCGCTGATTGGTCAGCACATTGATGGCGGAAGACTTGCCAGAGTTGGACCGCCCGACGAAGCAAACCTCTGCTGTTGTAGGAGGCGGAAGCTGTTCAAGAAGGGCCGCCGAAACGGTAAAGGAAGCGCGATGCAGTATGGACACTGGAGGTACCTGAGTTATTCATTCAACCGCTATTGTATAATCGCAGGTTTGAAACAGTTGCGTCATTTTTGCTAAGCCCCATTTTAAGTGGAAATGGCGTTGTCATAGTGGTGTCTATGACACCCTGATCGAACATCGATCGTCGAGGTCCTCATGAAGCGCATGCTTTCCAGTTTCGTAGTAGCCGGCGTATTGGCGCTTGGCTCTTCCGTAGCCTCTCTTGCCTATGCGGCAGATATCGCGGTGGCTAAGCCAGACGCCGCCAAAGGCGAGCAACTGTATGCCAACGGGGATATGGCCCGCGGCGTGCTGGCCTGTGCCAGTTGCCACGGCGCAGCGGGCAACAGCACAATTCCGCTAAACCCCAATCTGTCGCATCAGCCGCACGAGTATCTCGTCAAGCAGCTGATTGATTTCGCCCCACAAGGCGAAGGCAAGGCGCCTAAACGCGGAGGCTCTAATGGTGCGCCTTCGGTTATGACGGCGTTTGCTTCGGCACTTACTGAAGAAGACCGGCAAAACGTGGCTTACTATCTGGCGCAGCAAGCGCTAGACCCAAAAACGGCAGCTACGGCCACCAATGAAGGCACCATGGAGCGTGGTCAGCATATCTGGCGTGGTGGCGTGCCTGATCGCAATGTGCCAGCCTGTGCTGGCTGTCATTCGCCCAACGGCGCTGGCATTCCGGCTAACTACCCACGCTTGTCGGGCCAGCACCCCGAATACATTGCGGAACAACTTAAGTTGTTCCGCAGCGGTGATCGCGGTAATAATGTGATCATGCAAGAAATTGCCGACCGCATGTCTGATTCTGATATCGCTGCCGTGGCAGACTACGCTGCCGGTCTGCGGTAAACAAACGCCTCGGCATAAGCCTCGCCCCGCAGGGCGAGGTTAATCGAGGCTGTCGTCAGTGGGGGCTAAAGGCTTCCTGAAGTAGTAGCACACAAGCTTAGGCCACCCAGGCCGGAGTTCTTCACACGCGCTTTCGTTGCGCGCCTGATGCCTGCGGCAATACGTTTAGAATAGGGAGAAGCTGATAGTGGCGTCCCCCTTTTTATGAAGCAAGGCCCTGTGAACAAATCTTTTTCCGCGCGCGGTCTACCTGCAGATCTACTTGATTTGCTGGGGTCCATGCGGTTTGCCGTCAGCCTGCTGATGTTTATCTGTGTCGCCAGCATTATCGGCACGGTACTTGAACAAAACCAGGCCACCAATTTGTATATTGATCGGTTTGGCCCATTCTGGTTTGAAGTCTTCAACAAGTTTTCCATCTGGCAAATTTACAACAGCTGGTGGTTTTTGCTGATCATGGCGTTTCTGGTCGTCTCGACCACCATCTGTCTGCTACGCAATTCACCCAAGTTTTTACGTGATGCACAGTCGTTTCGCGAATACGTGCGCGCAAGCAGTCTCAAATCATTTCACCACCGGGTTGAAACCGTCAGCAACGTGCCGCCAGCCGAAAGCCGGGCGCGCGTAGAGGGCTGGCTCAAGGGCCATGGCTATCGCTTTCGGGTAAGGGAAGACGAAACCGGTGTAATGCTGGCCGCAAAAAAAGGCGGTGCCAACCGTCTGGGCTATATCTTCGCCCATGCTGCCATTGTTATTATCTGCTTGGGTGGTTTGCTCGACAGCGAGCTGCCAGTGCGTTTGCAGATGTGGCTGGGTGGGAAGACACCCATTACCGAAAATATGCTGATCTCCCAGGTGCCTGAGTCAGGCCGCTTGTCTGCAGCGAACCCCAGTTTTCGAGCCAACATGCTGGTGCCTGAGGGCGCAACGACCGCAACCGGCATTGTGGCGGTAGACAATGGCGTGCTGGTGCAGCCCTTGCCGTTTTCGCTCAAGCTCGACAAATTTGTTGTCGATTACTACTCGACGGGCATGCCCAGTAGCTTTAAAAGCATGGTGCAGGTTACCGACCCTGACACGGGCAAATCCTTTGAGCAAACCATCGAGGTTAACGAGCCTCTAAGGTACAAAGGCGTTACGGTTTATCAGTCTAGCTTCGACGATGGCGGCAGTAAATTGATGCTTACCGGCTACCCGCTGGTTGGCGCCCGCAACCAGCCTTTTGAAGTCAATGGTGTCGTGGGCGAAGACGCGGCGATTACGGTAGACAACGACGCCAGCAAGATGCCGCTAAATGTACAGTTTACGGGCCTGCGCGTGATCAACGTTGAAGATCTCAGCGGCGGGGGCGCGCCTCAGCCCAAAGCCATGCTTGAGCATGTGGCAGCGGTAACAGGAAGCGCGGCGGGTGCCAAAAACGAAAATCTGCGTAACGTAGGCCCGAGCGTGCAGTATCGCATTACAGGCAGCGATGGCCAGTCGCATGAATTTACCAATTACATGCTGCCCGTCATGCTGGATGGCAGCAGTGTGTTTCTGGCGGGTGTTCGCGAAAATGAAGGGCAGCCTTGGCGCTACGTGCGGATTCCGGCCGATGCCGATAGTTCAATAAAAGAATTCATGGACTTGCGGGCCGCACTGGCTGTGCCAGCCATGGTGCACCAGGCTGCCGTGCGTTTTGCGCAAAAAAATGCCAATACCGGTATTCAGCAGCCATTGCTTGAAAAAGCCGCACAGGGAGCATTGGAAACCTTTTATAGGTCGGGTTTTGACGGTATTATTAAAGACGTACCCGAGGGTCAGCGTGAGCAGGTTCTCGGGTTTGCCGTGCCCATGATACAGCTCACCCTCACAGAACTGCGTGACATCATGCGTGAACAAACCGGTCGACCAGCGGTCCAACACGACGCTGCTGCAGGTCGCGAGGCCGAAGCTTGGGTGCAAATGGCCTTGCTGGGCCTGGCCAATTTGCCTGATTACCCGGCGCCGGTGCTTCTGTCGCTTAAAACCTTTGATCAGGTCGAGGCCAGTGTATTTCAGGTAGCACGTACACCAGGTAAAAATACCGTATACCTTGGTAGTCTGTTTTTGATTATTGGCGTGTTTTCCATGTTTTATATCCGCGACAGACGCATCTGGGTGTGGATTAAACCGAAAGGCAAAGGCACAGAGATGCTGGCAGCCATGACATCACAGCGTCGCACTCTTGATTTCAACCACGAGTTCGACCGCTTTAAAGAGGCGTTCAAGCGCCTCAGCACTTAACGAGGCAATCTTTATGTCTGAGTCCACAACCTATAGCGGTGCGCCAATGTGGCAGCCCACCATGACCGCCAGTGGCGATGGTCGTGGGCACCGCGGCAAACCCGACTGGACGGATATCGCCTTCTTCTTGCTTCTGGCCGGGGGGGCAGCCTACGCGCTGTTCAATCTCGGCCACAGCATGGATTACTACGAAAAGCTCATTCTCTGTGGCGCGGTAGGGCTTTTATCATGGATGGCCTGGCTGTGGCGCCCCCTGCGCACGCTCATGCTGGCCAGCGGCCTGAGTGCCTTGTTTGCCATCTGGCTGTACAGCGGTGGCCAGGGTTTGGAGCAGGGTGATCTTTCCCGTGCTGAAACCGTCTTTTTCCTCAAGTACCTGTTTTCATCGCAGTCGGCTGTTCTCTGGATGTGTTCGCTGTTTGTGCTGGCCATGGTCTGCTATTGGATAGGCTTTGTCAGCGATACCGCTGCGTGGCTGGGCACGGTGCTTACCTGGTCGGCGGTTTACGCTGGCACCACAGGCATGCTGGTGCGTTGGCGTGAAGGGCATTTGCTGGGGCCTGATATTGGCCATATACCCGTCAGCAACCTGTATGAAGTATTTGTTCTGTTTTCGCTGATTACGGCGCTGTTTTACCTGTACTACGAACGTCGGTATGCCACACGTGCACTGGGCGGCTTTGTGCTCATGGTAATAAGCTCGGCTGTCGTCTTTTTGCTGTGGTATTCGTTTACCCGTGATGCATTCCAGATCCAGCCCCTGGTGCCGGCGCTTAAAAGTTGGTGGATGAAGCTGCACGTGCCGGCCAACTTTATCGGATATGGCACATTTTCGCTGGCTGCCATGGTCGGGTTTGCCTACCTGGTTAAAGAACACGGCGAAACACGCTCACGTGCCAAGCTGATACCCGTGTTTTTACTGGGTGCGATACTTTGTGCCGAACCCATGATCTTCGGGTCGCGAGAGTTTTCGCCCACCTGGATGATTTATTTTGGTATTGGGGCCCTTGTTGTTGGCACCATTCTGGCATTCAGGGGCACGATTGCAGCACGCCTGCCTTCGCTCCAGGTGCTCGACGACATTATGTACCGGGCCATTGCCATTGGTTTCGCCTTTTTTACGGTGGCCACCATTTTGGGTGCACTGTGGGCCGCCGATGCCTGGGGTACATACTGGCAGTGGGATCCAAAAGAAACCTGGGCGCTTATTGTGTGGCTTAACTATGCGGCCTGGTTGCATATGCGCCTCATGAAGGGGCTGCGAGGCAGCATGGCGGCATACTGGGCGCTCGGCGGCCTGCTGATCACCAGCTTCGCCTTCCTGGGTGTGAACATGTTCTTATCGGGGCTGCACTCGTACGGCGAGCTGTAGCACATACGACGCACAGTCAGTTTCCTGGGTGTGCGTTGGTTTGATGGTGTGGACGTGCTGTGATACACCCGTCGGGCAAATGCAGAGATTAGATGAGCACCCAAGGCTTGGCAACTGCAAAGCCTAAACCAGTAAAAAGCAAAAGGCCGGCTCTTCATGAACCGGCCTTTTGCTTTTCGGGCAGCAGGTTGCGTTACTTAGCTCGTAACAGCAGATCTACGCGTCACTGTGGCCCGTGTTCAATAGGTAACCGTCACCACAATCGTATCTTGATAGTTTCCGCCGCCAGGCATGGTTTGGGGGCGTACCCGGCCATATACGGTCAGCGTCTGAGGCATGCCAATCCCCGCAGTTTCCACCCCAGAACTTGAATCGTTGCCCCACCGAGTGGAGCGGCTGGAGTTCTGGTACAGCTCATATGGGATATAGCCAGTTGTGCCCCGCATTCTCCTTGTTGTGCCGCTGGCGTTCAGGCCGTTGTTCAAACCTATTTTGTACGCGGTGTTTTGACTGCACGTTACGGTAATCGCCGACGTGCTGTCAACATTGTGGTTAAGAATGCCGTCTACGCTGCCGAAACTCATGTCGGAGGCGGATTCGATGCGGCAGGTGTTAGAAAGCGAGGCCCCTACATACATGGTGGTTGACAGCGTTTTCATCTGCGGGCTTTCGCATGTGGGAATTGCACCGGTATACGCCATGTAGGATAGCGTTACCGGTATGGTGTGACCATAATTCTGCCCACCCATGTAACTATTCTGGCTTGTAGGTTTGATCTCACCGTAGATCGGTATGTTTTGAGTGGTGGTGTACGCTGGTACGGTAAGGCCAATCTTTAATGGTGGGGCGTTTCCACCAGCAGCCAGACTGCCCACGACTTGGGTGCGCGCGGCGTCGGCGTATAGGGTATAGCCTACGTAATAGCCACTGACGGATCCATGCAGGATAGGCATGTAGCGTGGGTTATAGCCTGTACGGGTGGGGTCCTGCCCTATACTGAAACAGAATAGCGCGGGTGTTGGTGTGCTTCCGTTATTGCAGCTGAAACCAAGGTTCGCCGACGACGTTGCGACCGAATTACCATTCATGTCGACCGTGCCAAATTGCAAGCCTTGCGCCCAGGTCGTGTTGCAGGTGAGCTGAGCATGTGCATTGCCGCAAGACGCCATAGCTATCAATATGCCTGGCAGTATGGCAGTCAGCAGTCTGTGATTTATTTTTATCATGAGCTTACTCGCACGTAAGAGGGCCTATAGCAGGGATGGCTACTGCCGTTTTTGGGTAGGAGAATCGCACGGTGCAGGGGCCTTGGGGCAGCGAGACAAGCAAGGTATTGTCGTCCTCAAGATCTTCGAGATAGGCTAAACCGTCGTAGCCAGTTACGGAGCCTGTGGCATTGCCGTTCAGGTTTAATGGGGCCCCTACCGCGATGACGGTGCCTGCACCATCATGCAGCGTGAGGGTTGCCGCCCGAACCGGTCTTAATTCAAACTTGACCATTGCGCCCGAATCTCTCTGAGGCGCCACGTTAATGTTGACCTTGTCGATCTTCATAGTGGTTGGCAGATTGAGCGCATCAATGGATACCTGGTTTTTCTGATACGCGTTCAGGGGCGAGATCATCAACCTGCCCTGCGCATCGGTGAGCCCAATTTGCCTGTTCTGGAGCATTACCGGGACGTCTGGAACCCCTGAGGTAGACACCACAGCAAAACCGTCATAAACTTTGCGCCCTGCGAATAGGCCCCCGTCCATGGCCACGACCGAACCTGAGGCGCCCGCGTAGGCAGAATTGGTATGCTCGTAGGCATTTACGCCAACACGATAATCGCCCTTAAGGCTTCGGTACGATACTTCGGCATTGCCATACGTGCTCTGTGGGTTTTTTTGCCCCTGAACCGTCCAGTTCCACCCGGTTTCCTCGCGGGTCCATTGCGAAGCGCTTAGACCATAACTGTTTTGACCGGTGCTGCGCTGCACCGAGCTGCCGACTGTCAGATTGTTGTCGAAGTACATGCTCAGGCCCAAGAACACCATGTTGGTACGAGGGGAGTTCAGGCTGCGGTTGTAACTGAGGCTGACCGTGGCGTGATTGCCAAAGCTTTTGCTCCAATAGGCGCCTACGTAGCGGTTTGATGTGGCTGTGCTCGAATAGTAAGTGTACGCGTTATTGTTGCTACCACTGTAGTAATAAGCGGTGGGTATATTGTTTCCGTAGCGAGTGTGTACGTAGCTAAGATTCAGTGATCCCAAGTTGTCCAAGCTGACGCCAGCGACAGCGCTTTCCGTGACGCGTGGCGTGCTGCTATTCGCGTACACCGAGGCTACGTCACGATAGTCCTCGGTCGAGCGAACCGTATTCATGCCAATATTGAAACGACGGTTTTGCCACTGGTAGCCCAGGCTGTACTTCGAGCCTTGCCGATCGTCGCTGCGGCTTGCCGAATATGATGCTGACACTTGTCCCAGCACTCCAACCGTTGCGACCGCGCCTGCCCCCAGTGTAACTACCCGGCCGCTGTATTCTCCGTGGCCCTCAAGCGTGAGGTTGTTGCTGATGCCGTAACGGCCCGTAGCACTGTAAACAGGGTCTTTCTCATAGGAAAACGACGCGTAGCCGTAGTCTTTGCGCACGTAGCCAGCCTCGACCGACCAATCGCTCAGCCCTTTTGCGAGCAGCGTGTTGCTGCTGTAAAACGGTATGTCTACTACCGTGCGACGACCCAAGGCATCCGTCAGTTCCACCTGCGCATTACCCATTCCGGACACGACCGGCATGTTTTCCAGCTGAAAAGGGCCTGCAGGGAGTTGGCCGTTGTAGCGCTTGATACCGTCTATATAGAGGTCGATAGCGGAAGGCAGCACGGCCGTGCCCATAAAGGCGGGCAGTGGCGAGGTGATTCGATAAGGCTTTAGCGAAAAATCGCGGCCTAGCCGAATACCACCTACCCGGATAGATCTGGTCCAGGGCAAATAGCTGGTGGTTGTATCGCCCACGGACAGACTTATTTCGCTTTCCGGCCAGTAGCTGTTCCAGGCCGTATCCAGCCTGACATTGCGCGTGCGGCGACTGTAGTCGTAGTATGAAGAACCTGAGCTGGATCCAGAGTTTGATTGGGTTTGCAAGGTTGTCAGCATGGTGTTGTTGAGCACACCCAAAGGGCTGAAATACCGCATTTCGCTCGATCCACTCAATGTGGAGTTGCTGTCGGGATTGTGTACGGCATAGAGGTCGTAGTTTAGTAGTGCGCCTGTGCCCGGCGTTGCTTGAAGAGTCGCCATTTCCGGCCCTTGCAGCTTCGTTGTGTCCAACTCAAGCGTGTCTGTCGGGGCAGTCAGCGCAAGACTTTGAGTGGTGGCATCGTAATTGAACGTGACGGCCGGGAGTGTATTTAGGTTAACTTCGCTCGAACCTTGGTTTGTAAGCTTAAATCCAATTTTTCGCAGCACGTCAGAGCTTGCCCAGATGCTCTCGCCTCTCTGATCAAAAGGCAATAGCTGAGCAACACGATTGCCGTTAATAAATACCTGCAGGTACAACTGCTGGCTGACAGTGCCCATATGTGCAGTCGGCTGTATAGGTGGCAGAGCGGTTGCCGCCGTTGCAGCGAACGATGGTGCGACGATTAGCGTGACACACAGGTAGAAATTGCTGTGCGATGCTCTATGGGCTCTTCTTTGCCGCAGGAATGACAAACTGCTGAGGCTGTTGATTGATTTTCGCATCTATTGTGCCGCCTGCCAGCATTACCTTTCCATGTTCTTCAAGCTGCCAAATACGCGTGCTTCCTGCTAGAGCATAGCCATATAGCCCCGGGGTCAACACAATGGGCTTGCCATTGGCAGGTGTAAACTTAACGTCAATGATCTGGGCTCGTGTATGCCCGGTGTTGTTGGCCTGCAAGAAGATTTTTGCGTCTTTTTGCATAACGTTCCATACAAGCATGGGTGATGCAGTATCGCTTTGCTTTTGCGTGTGCACGAATACGGGTATGGAGTACCTCACGGCAAACTGCACGCCGGCTGCTTGCGCATCTGTAGGAATCTCGTCAACAACCACGCGGTAGGCTAACTCGCTATCGCCGGCAGTTGGTGAGTTTTGCGTGCGTATCATACGAATCATTTGGCGCTCGCCGGCTGGCACAGATATCATGGCCGGTGTCGCTAGCAGCTCTGTGGTGTGTGCAAGATCGTCCTCGCCTGACACTTGCGTCCAGCGATAAACGCGAATTTGAGCCTGCAACGGTGTATCGCCCGGATTGGTCAGCCACAAAGCCTCGGCATTTTGCGAGGCTTGCAGCTCAAGCATGATGGGAGCCGCTTGCAGATGAGCTGCCGAGGCGGCGCCAGGTATGGCGAATGCGAGCACTAAAGCTACGGCCGAGGCCTGGATGTGAGATGAAATATTCATGCCGTGGGTTGCCGTGCGCGCAAGGTGCGCCCGGTTTTAGTACGTGAGCGTGACGGTGACGACATCTTTAAAGCTGCCGGCGACTCGTCCAGGATTGGTGACCTTACCATACACCTGCATTGTTTGTGGCTGTCCGTTGGCAAATATGGGGGCGGCAATGGCGCCGCTCCAGGAAGCGGTTCTACCTTCATTGGAAAACAAGCTGTAGTCAACGAAAGCATTTGCGTCGGTACCATTAACGCCTTTCATTTTCCAGCTGTTTGCGCTGGCAAGCGCGACGCCCGGAGCTGTGCCCACTGTGCACTGGATCTCAAACGAAGTTTGTCCGAGTGTTACGGGAGCGGAGCCAGTAAGCGGGGTTGCAGCGACTGTTCCGAACGAAAGATCGCCGATGCTGTTCGGTGTTTTGAACTCGCAACCCGCCGCGACATTGATCGTTACATTGAAATTGGCAGTCGAAGATGCAGCGTTGGCGACACCAACAGCAGCGAAAGAAGATACCAGAGCCAGCGCGATAAGTGAGCGTTTCATGTTTTTCTGCTTAAAAATTCAGTGATTGGGATCACTGCAACATGTGGTTTCAGTGATATGACCAAATCTTACGGGAGCAGGAAAACAACGCATTTAAAAGAGGGAACAAACATTTTAATTTGGGGAAACCCCTAGATAAAAACAACACCTTCATACGATTTTTAAGTCGTTTGTGTGGTTTTGTTACTGAGTTCGGCGATTTGAGCTGCTGCTGACAGCCCTTTGTGCGCCTCTTTTGCCTGAATGCGGTAAAGAGAAGGCGTCATGCCGGAATGGCGGTTGAAAGCTGAGGAAAAATTGGCGGCGCTTGAAAACCCCAACTCTTCAGATATGGTCACTACACTCAAGGCTGTCTGCTCAAGCATGCGTTGTGCTGCACGCATTTTTTCGAGTCGTATATGTTCAGCGACAGTCACCCCCTGTAATCGCCGAAATGCTTGGGTCAGCTTTTTTTCGTGTGTTCCGATCAGGCGGGCTATTTTTTCTGGTGAGACGGCCGTCCGCAAGTTGTTACTAATGTAATTCAGCGCCGCATTGACCAGTATTTTATCTTCATCCCCGTCTCCCACGGCATCGGCAGGATCGACGTCATCCTCGACCGAACTCTGGTTTTTCTTGGCCTGCCTTGCCAGCGATAGATGAATATTGATACGCGCTAATACTTCTTCTGCATCGTAAGGCTTGACGACATAATCGCAGGCGCCACCAAGCAGGGCCGTGAGGCGCTGGTCTATGTGGTTGCCAGCGCTGAGGAAAATGATGGGTATCGATGCTGTTGACTCGGTAGCCTTTAACAGCCTGCATGTTGCCAGGCCGTCCATTTTAGGCATGTCTACGTCAAGGAGGATTAGGTCGGGCTGTATGGCGATTGCCCGGTGATACCCTTGTTCTCCGTCGAGTGCAACGCTTAGTTCGTATCCCGTGCCACGCAATCGCTCGATCAAGAGGCGGACTTCTGGCGGGGTGTCATCCACGATCAAAATTCGCGGTGCTGGTCGTTTGGTATTGGTATTCGGCATCAGTTCCCTTGGCAATTCTTGCTTACGTGGGGCTGCTTAATGTTTACGCAGCGCGGCAGGAATGTCTGGAATTGTTCCGACATTTAGATAATGCACGCCCTTAACAGCATGACTTGCATCATCATATCTTCGATCAGTCTCTGATTTAGATAGATGTTAATACTACAATATCATTTGATACTCAATACTACATTCGTCTTAGGCTTGACACATATTTACAATATTAAATAAAGGTTGCTAAATCCTTGACCAGTTATTATCTTGAATGGGACTTATTCTATTTTGGTGGCCTGGCGGCACTCGCTTTTGGAGCGATTGCGATTGCGATTTTGTCCCGGCAAATCTCTTTGGTAGTGATGGGTCTGCTATGCATCGATATTCTCGTATATATGGTTTCTGTGCGGGGTTATGGAGTGCTGTACTGGCCTGATCTAGGCTTCTGGGCTTACAACCACACCAGAGTATTCGGCCATTTAGGTATAGCGCTTTATATATTGACCTTTTATTTTCTGAGCCGGCAAGGTGAAATCCGTTTGCCTGCGGCAAATTACCTGGCCTTTCTGGCGGGTGTGCATTGTGTATTGGCTGTTGTTCATGGCTTCGATGCGTTAATTTCCGTAACCTGGGTCACGCCATTATTTAATGTCTGTACGGGCATTAGCGTTTTGACTGCGTCCATAATCATGGTTCGCCGTCGGGTTCGCGGCGCGCAACTCTTGCTGCTTACCAACAGTGTCTTGTTACTGAGGCTTTTTGCCAACTCTGCAGACTATTTTGGGTTGAAGGCGCCCTTTTTAGGTGTGGGCCAGTTGCGTGAGTGGATGTACAGCCCGCAGGTCTCGTTGATCGCGCTTGCGATTAATCTGACGTTGATCGCGGCGTGGATCAACGAGATCGCTGTGCAGCGTAACAAGGCGAGAAATGCGCTGTTTCTATGGCAAGAACAGGAACAGGAGTGTCTGAAGGCCGAGGTCGAACGGCAAACTCAGGCATTAAATCAGGCGCTGCAGTATGCGGATGAAGCCAATCGAAAAAAATCAGAAGGGCTGGGGTACATTAGCCACGACTTGCGTGCACCACTGTCGGCTATTCTTGGCGATGCCGAAATGTTGTCGCCTACGCTTAATACGGAACAAAAGCGTTATGCGCGTTCCATTGTTCAAAGTGTGCATTATCAGTTGGCGCTCATCGACAATTTGCTCGAGTACTCACGCAACGAGTTCGAGTCGTTTACATTGCGCCCGTTGGCGATATCGCTGAATGATCTTATGGACGCGACCAGCCAGTTCGCCCTAGCGCTCAGTACGCGGCAACATAATCAGTTTCGTTATGTGGCCGTGTCCACATTGCCCGACGCCGTTATGCTCGACGGTCGCCGGCTGCAGCAGGTTTTGCTGAATCTGCTTGTCAATGCAGCCAAATTCACACAGCGCGGCCAGATCAAGCTTGAGGCCAGTGCCGAGCCTCATGCGCAAGGATGGTTGCTGCGGTTTGCCGTGTCAGATTCTGGCGTAGGGATGAGCCTTGATACACAGTCTCGCGTGTTTAATGCGTATACGCAGTTGCATCCTCAGCATGGCGGGGTGGGGCTGGGGCTATTTATCGCCCGTCAAATTGTTGAAGCGATGGGCGGCACACTAAACCTTGAAAGTGCGCCAGGTGAGGGAAGCCGGTTCAGCTTCGACGTTGTCGCCGCTGCAGCCAGTGTGCAAGAGTTGTCGCCACAGCCGACGTTTGACATGCCTACCGCAAGTATGGAATGGCCCGAACTTGAGCTTGGGCGATCAATTGGCTTTCCGGTGTTACCGGCACACGCTCGGGTGGAGCTTGCCATTCACGCTCGAGATGGGCAATTGAGCAGGATTGAGGGATGGTTAAGCAAGATGATGGCGGATTACCCCGGATACCACGAGTTTTATGATGAGGTAAACGCGGCGCTGCATACGCTGGACTTCGAATATATAGAGGTGCTTGCCTTGGCGACCGAGCCCGACGCGCCCCCGATTGATGGGGTGATACCAGCCGCGGGCGATTTGTCGCCCGAAGCTCTGTATTTGGACGGCGCCTCAGTGCCGCGAACTGATGAAGTGGTCACGGCCTGAGCATTAGCGAAATATTAGGGCAGTATGCTTTCGTCCTGAAAGAGGCTCTCAAGGGTTTCGCGGGGACGCACCACATGCGCCTGATCACCGTCGACCATGATCTCGGCCGCACGCGGTCGGGTGTTGTAATGGCTGGACATGGTGAAGGCGTATGCGCCTGCTGACATAATGGCAAGACGGTCGCCCGACTCAAGTGCCAACTTGCGATCACGCGCCAGCCAGTCGCCACTTTCGCAGATGGGGCCTACGACGTCGTAGAGAGGTGTGGCGGCGTTTGTGCTGCGAGGCTTGACTGCCTCAACACTGTGCCATGCATCGTACAGCGTAGGCCTGATGAGGTCGTTCATGGCCGCATCGACAATGGCGAAGTTCTTGGAATCGTTGTGCTTTAGGTATTGCACAGTGGTTAGAAGCACGCCGGCATTGCCGACCAGTGAGCGGCCTGGTTCAAGCACGATTTGCAGATGGTCGAGTTTGTTTTCGGCCAGTGTTTCAAAAACTCGATCAAGCAGGTCGGTAGGTGAAAGCGGGGTTTCGTCCGTGTAGCGGATACCGATGCCGCCACCCAGGTCAAGGTGCTTGAGCTTAACGCCTTGTTCAGCCAGCGCCTTGATCAGCACAATAAGCTTGTCGAGGGCGTCGAGATAGGGCGCTACTTCGGTAATCTGCGAGCCTATATGGCAGTCTAGCCCCACGATTTGCAAGCCAGGCAGTTTGGTGGCCAGTTGGTAGGCCTCGGGTGCCTTCTCGATATCTATGCCAAATTTGTTTTCTTTCAGGCCTGTCGAAATATAAGGGTGGGTGTGTGCATCTACATCAGGGTTCACACGCAACGACACCGGCGCTACCTTGCCCACTTCGACAGCCACGTCTGAAAGACGCTGCAGCTCGGCCTCTGACTCAACATTGAAGCACTTGACGCCGGCATCAAGCGCGGCTTTCATTTCCCAGACCTGTTTGCCCACGCCTGAAAAAACAATGCGGGAAGGATCGCCGCCAATCGCCAGTACCCGTGCCAGTTCGCCACCTGACACGATATCGAAGCCCGAACCCAGTTGGCGGAACTCGTTCAGAACCGCCAGGTTGGAGTTTGCCTTCATGCCATAGCAGACCAATACGTCACGACCCCGGGCCGCTTGCTGGTAGGCCAGCCAGGCGTCATGCAGTGCTTGGCGCGAGTAAACATATAAAGGCGTGCCGTATGTGTCGGCAAGCTGGGTCAGGGAGAGATCTTCTGCATGCAGAATGCCGTCTTTGAACTGGAATTGTGGCGCAACAGTCATGGTCTCGAAAATTGAAGATGTGGAAGCGTTCACGGGGCGCTTAGCGCGGCGAGGCTGGGCTCGACCCGCCGCGCTGAGGCGTGGCGGGACCAGGAGGAGAGTCTGTGGGTGGGGCTGTAAGCGATTGATCGGGCGCTGCGGGCGGTGGCATGTAGAGAGGGCCTTTATAGCCACAGGCTGCCAGAAGCGAGAGCAGCGCCGCGCTGGCGGCAAGCCGGGTAACGGCGTGTGCACTGGCCCGTACGAAACTTACTTGCATTGAGAAACTCCGGTTACAGAAACTTGGAAGGCCCGTGAAAACAGGCCCTCCCAGGTTTAGAAGGGTACAGTGGGAGGTGCCTGAACGCGGTTGCTGCTGTCACCTTTGAGCTGGTTGAGCAGGTCAGCAATACCGTCAAGGCCGCCGCCCCCTCCGCCATCAACCGGGATATCAGAGGGTGCAGGCAGGCCCACGCGGGCGATGGCTTGCCCTGGAGGGTATTCAGAAAAGTAGAAATCTCCGTTGACGCGCGAGAGGCCTTGGGGCATGTCGCCAGGCGGTGTTTCAGGCACGCCCTTGAGTGTTTTGCTCATATAGTCCAGCCAGATTGGCAGTGCAGCCCCGCCGCCGGTTTCACCCTGGCCCAGGGAGCGGGGCTGGTCAAAGCCCATCCAGGCTATACCGACAAGCTTGGGCGTGAACCCTGCAAACCATGCGTCATGTGAGTCATTGGTGGTGCCGGTTTTGCCGCCGATGTCGTTGCGTTTGAGTTCACGGTGCACCCGCGCTCCCGTGCCGTAGGTTGCCACGCCGCGCATCATGTCGTTCATGACATATACGGTACGGGGGTCAACGACACGTGCGCTGGCGTCACCTGCCACCACAGGCTTGGCGCGCATAATGACTTTACCCGTGCTGTCAGTGACATGATCGACAAGATAGGGCGGTACGCGGTAGCCACCGTTGGCGAAAACTGCGTAGCCACCGGCCAGTTGCAGGGGGGTAACGCTGCCTGCCCCTAGTGCCAGCGGAAGAACGGCCGGCTGGCGCTCGCGGTCAAAGCCGAAGCGGGTGATGTAATCTTGCACGTACTTGGGGCCCACTGCCTGCATGATACGAATGGATATCATGTTTTTGGACTTGTACAGGCCTTGACGCATTGTCAGCATGGGCTCGTAGCGGTTGCCGTAGTTTTTGGGTTTCCAGGCCTTGGAGCCGGTTTGCGACGCCGTGAGCATGAATGGCTCATCGGAGATTTGCGTGGCGGGTGTCAGGCCGCGCTCAAGCGACGACGCATAAATAAACGGCTTGAAGGCGGAACCAGGCTGACGCCAGGCTTGGGTGACACGGTTGAAGTTGCCGCCGTCAAAGTCGAAGCCACCCACCATTGCCTGGATAGCACCGTCTTGGGGGCGTACCGATACGAACGCCGCCTGGACAGTCGGAAGGTTGATGACTTCCCAGTGATCGCCATCTTTGTGCACATAAACCACCGAACCGCGCGAAATTTTGTATTTATCTTGCGCATTCTTGCCCAAGCCGCGCGCGACGGTTTTAAGAGCACCTTTGTCGGTGACCTCTATGATCTGGGACGCTGTACGGGCAATGGTGATTTTTGTGGGGCTGGCATCGAGCACGAGGCCGGTAAGCAGGTCATCGCTGTCAGGGTATTTTTCTTGCAGGCTGTCGAGCAGGGTATCGAGCTCTTCAGGCTTGCTTTCGATGTTATCGGGAAGCTTGATGGTTTCTTCAGGGCCTGGGTAGACTGAGCGGCGGGTATACGTGAGAATGCCGTCGCGTACCGCTTTGTAGGCGTCTTCCTGGTCGGTTGACTTTACCGTTGTGTATACGTTGAAGCCCCGCGAGTATATGTTGTCTTGATACACGCTGTATAGCAGTTGCCGCGCCAACTCGGCCACGTATTCACCGTGAATGGCATAGCCGCCCGCAGGTGTGCCGGGGGCTGATTTAATGATGATTTCTTGGTTTTTGGCCTGCTCGTACTCTGCTTCTGTGAGATACCCCAGGCTTTTCATGCGAGCCAGTACGTAACCCTGCCGGGCTTTGGCGCGTTGAAAGTTGGCGATGGGGTTGAAACGTGACGGTGCCTTGGGTATTCCTGCCAACAATGCGGCTTCAGCAGGCGTGATTTCACTGAGCGGCTTACCGAGATAGGTGCGTGACGCGGCAGCAAAGCCGTAGGCGCGGTGCCCCAGGAAGATCTGGTTCATGTATAGATCGAGAATCTGGTTTTTTGTGAGTGTGGCTTCGATCTTGAACGTGAGCAAAAGCTCATAGAACTTGCGGGTGTAGGTTTTTTCGGATGAAAGATAGAAATTACGGGCTACCTGCATGGTAATCGTGCTGGCGCCCTGTGTTTTGGACATGTGCGTGAGGTTGGCGACCATGGCACGGGCAACGCCGGCCCAGTCTATGCCACCATGCTGGTAAAAGCGGTCATCTTCAGCTGATAGAATGGCCGATTTCATGACGTCTGGTATTTCGTCAAAGCGCAGCACATTGCGGCGCTCTTCGCCAAACTCGCCAATAAGCACCTTGTCAGCGGTATAAATGCGCAGGGGCACTCGCGGCCGGTAATCGATCATGGCCGAGAGGTCTGGCAGGTTGGGCCAGGCGAGTGCGAGTGCGAGCGTGAGAACCAGTGCGCCGCACACACCAAGCCCCGCCGCAAAGACGGCGCACTTGATGATGAAGCGGCCCAGCCAGGAGCGGGTAGTGCCGGAACTCGTGTTTGAAGATTTATCAGAGGAACTCATGAGGGGCGATTTTAAGTCTAACCGCGATCAGACTATGATTTGTGCATTAGGTTTGTGTAACCGAGTAATGCTGTGTGGTCGGGAAGGCCGGATCGTAAGTGGGATAATACACAAATGAATCATTCTTCACCTGTGAAACCCGTTGACCAGGGTTCTGAATTAGAAGCCCCGCAAGCCTGCGCGCCACTGTCTGCGCGGCCTATTATGCTGGTTGGCATGATGGGCGCGGGCAAAACCACCATAGGGCGGCAGCTGGCTCGTCTGCTTGATCGGCAGTTTATCGACCTTGATCACGAACTCGAGGCTCGCTGTGGGGTCAGAGTGTCGTTAATTTTCGACATTGAGGGCGAAGATGGGTTCCGTAAGCGAGAAACTTTATTGCTCGATGAAATATCGCAGCAACCCGGTATCGTGCTGGCAACCGGGGGTGGTGCTGTTCTGGCACCCGAAAACCGTCAACTGCTTAAAGAACGGGGTACGGTAATTTATTTGCGTGCCGGTGCAGATGAACTATACCGCCGCGTGGCACGTGACCGCAACCGGCCTTTGTTGCAAACGGCAGATCCTCGTGCCCGTTTGCGTAGTTTGCTGCAGCAGCGCGAGCCTTTGTACGAAAGTGTGGCCACCATTACCGTCGACACAGGTGCTGCACCCGTATCGCAATTGGCCCACTCTATTATCCCTCTGCTTTTACACCACGAGGTTCAGTCATGAGTATTGTTCGTGTCGACACGCCGGGAGGCGCGTATCCCATTCATGTGGCGGCAGGGCGAATCGACGCGCTTGCACAAAGCATACCTGCCGATGTCACGGCAATTGCGCTGGTCACCAACCCCACAGTAGGGGCTATTTACGGCGAGCGCGTTGAAAAGGCGCTGGCCTCAACCGGAAAACGTGTGGTGCGCATCGACATACCCGATGGCGAAGAACACAAAGACTGGCACACACTCAATATTATTTTTGACGGGCTGTTGCGCAACAAGCTTGACCGTAAGGCAATGTTGGTCGCGCTGGGCGGTGGTGTTGTGGGCGACATTAGCGGGTATGCAGCAGCCAGTTATATGCGTGGCATACGTTTTGTGCAGGTTCCAACCACGTTGCTGGCCCAGGTTGATTCGTCAGTGGGCGGAAAAACCGCAATCAACCACCCGCTTGGCAAAAACATGATTGGTGCGTTTTACCAGCCGGTGGCGGTGGATATCGACACAGACGTGCTGGCGACGCTGCCGGCCCGGGAAATATCGGCGGGGCTTGCCGAGGTGGTCAAATACGGCCTTATCATTGATCCAGAGTTTTTTACATGGTGCGAGCAAAACATACAGGCAATGCGTGCACTTGATGCTCAGGCCATTACCTATGCCATTCAGCGCTCCTGCGAGCTCAAGGCGTATGTTGTGTCGCAGGATGAACGTGAAACCGGTCTGCGCGCCATACTTAACCTGGGCCATACTTTTGGTCATGCGATTGAGTCAGGCCTGGGGTATGGCAAATGGTTGCACGGCGAGGCCGTTGGCTGCGGCATGATCCAGGCCGCCGAACTGTCGGCGCTTACCCAAGGTTTGCCGCAGTCTGACGTAGAGCGTGTGCGCGCCATTGTGCAGAACATAGGTTGTCCGGTCACACCGCCTGATCTGGGCATGCAGCGATGGCTTGAACTGATGAAGGTCGACAAAAAAACCGAAGGTGGGCAACTGCGCTTTGTGCTGCTCAAAGCGATCGGCACGGCGTGTGTCGTGTCGGTGCCCTCTCAGGCGCTCAAGCAAGTGCTAGAAAACGCCGCGTCAGCGGCACATGTCTGAGGAGTGACCATGTATATGCTTGCCCCGTATGCCTGCCATCCAGAGCAAACACGCGGGCGCCGGTATATCGAGGCGCCACCCACAGGCCGCAATGCCTTTCAGCGTGATCGCGATCGCATTATTCATTGCAACGCATTCAGGCTGCTCGAGTACAAAACCCAGGTTTTTGTAAACCATGAGGGCGATCTCTTTCGCACCCGCCTGACGCATAGCATAGAAGTGGCGCAGATTGCGCGTACGCTGGCGCGCAATCTGCGTTTGCACGAAGACCTGATCGAGGCGATTTCGCTGGCGCATGATCTGGGGCACACGCCATTTGGTCATGCTGGGCAAGACGAGCTTAATGCCTGCATGCGCGAGTTTGCGCCAGACGCTGGCGGCTTTGAACATAACTTGCAGAGCTTGCGCATTGTTGATGAGCTTGAAGAGCGCTATGCCGACTTCAATGGGCTCAACCTGTGCTTTGAGACGCGTGAAGGCATACTCAAGCACTGCTCGGCCGGGCATGCCCGCAGGCTGGGCGAGGTGGGCGAGCGGTTTCTGACACGCACCCAGCCTTCGCTGGAGGCCCAGATCGCCAATTTGGCCGATGAGATTGCCTATAACAATCATGACATTGATGACGGTTTGCGCTCGGGCCTGATCACCATCGAGCAATTACAGGTGCTTGAGATCTTCGCCACCCATGATGCGCAAGTCAGAAGTCGATATCCGGGCATAGACCGGCGGCGTCTGATCTGCGAGGTGATACGCGCCATGATTAATACCTTGGTCATCGACCTGACTGAAACCACGCTTGCCAATATTCGTCAGCATCAGCCCGAAAGTGTTGACGATGTACGGGCTGCACCGCCGCTGGCGGCATTTTCACCTTCAATGCGGGCTCAGGCAGATGCGCTTAAAAAGTTTCTGCTTGAAAACCTTTACCGGCACTACCGCGTCATGCGCATGACAAACAAGGCGCGCAAAATTGTGCGAGAGCTGTTCATGGCGTTTCTTGACCAGCCGCGCCTGCTGGCCGACCAGCATCGCCGTGACGACCCCTTGTCGCAAGCCCGCGCCATTGCTGATTATATCGCTGGCATGACTGACCGCTATGCCATCCGCGAGCATACGCAGTTGTTCAGTATGGATAACGGCCTGAGCCGGCCCGAGTAACAGGCCGGCCGGGCCTAAGTAACAAGCAGAGCGACGGGTTGCCGACTAACAATCCGTTGACCACGCGGCCTGCTTTGCTGGCTTGCGCCGCGCCGTGCGCCTTCCCCGCAGGGGTCAGCCCACGGCCGAGGGTTGCGGGGCTAACAGCAGCGGTTTCAAGTAGCTGCCGGTATGGCTGGCAGGTTCTGCAGCCACTTCTTCAGGTGTGCCCTGGGCCACAATCTGCCCGCCACCGCTGCCACCCTCGGGGCCCATGTCAATAACCCAGTCTGCAGTCTTGATGACATCGAGGTTGTGTTCGATGACGACGACTGTATTGCCAGCTTCCACCAGTTTGCGCAGTACGTCGAGCAACAGGGCAATGTCCTGAAAATGCAGGCCGGTGGTGGGTTCGTCCAGAATATACAGCGTGCGGCCCGTGCTGCGTTTCGACAGTTCAAGCGACAGTTTGACGCGCTGGGCTTCACCGCCTGACAGTGTGGTGGCGCTCTGACCCAGTCTCAGGTAAGACAGGCCTACGTCCATGAGCGTGTCCAGCTTACGGGCAATGGACGGCACCGATGAAAAATAGGTTTGAGCTTGTTCTACGGTGAGATCAAGCACTTCACTTACGTTTTTACCCCGGTAGCGTATGTCGAGTGTTTCTCGGTTGTAGCGTTTTCCGCTGCAGACATCGCAAGAGACGTACAGGTCAGGCAGAAAATGCATTTCAACCTTGACCACACCGTCGCCCTGACACGCTTCGCAGCGACCCCCTTTAACGTTGAACGAGAAGCGCCCGGGGCCATAACCGCGGGTTCGCGACTCTGGCACGCCGGCGAACAGCTCACGAATGGGTGTAAACATGCCCGTATACGTGGCGGGATTGCTGCGAGGCGTGCGGCCAATGGGGCTTTGATCAACGTTGATGATCTTGTCGAAATTTGACAGGCCCTCAAGGGCGTCAAAAGGTGCTGGTTCCGTCTGGGCGCGGTGCAGGCGCTGTGCCACAGCTGTTGCCAGTGTGTCATTGATCAGCGTGGACTTGCCGGAGCCCGAGACGCCGGTTATGCATACCAGTCGGCCGGCAGGGATGGCCAGGTTGACCGCTTTGAGGTTGTTGCCACGGCAGCCTTTGATTTCGAGCCGAGGCGTGTCGGCGTCTACCGGACGCCGTGTGGGGATGGCTATGCGGCGTGTGCCACTCAAATACTGACCGGTTAGTGACTGGGTATTGCGCATTAACTCGTCGGGTGTGCCCTGGGCTACCACCTGCCCGCCGTGCTCGCCTGC
The DNA here is from genome assembly GCF_008369125.1 of Pusillimonas sp. ANT_WB101. Lineage (NCBI taxonomy): Bacteria > Pseudomonadati > Pseudomonadota > Betaproteobacteria > Burkholderiales > Alcaligenaceae > Pusillimonas > Pusillimonas sp. ANT_WB101. The sequence continues at coordinate 673,146 of NZ_VOAY01000003.1, forward strand.
CCCGGGGCCCATATCAAGAACGAAATCGGCGGAGCGGATCATGTCTTCATCGTGCTCGACGACAATGACGCTATTGCCCAGGTCGCGCAGATGTTGCAAGGTTTTGATCAGCCTGTCATTGTCACGCTGATGCAGGCCTATGGACGGTTCGTCGAGTACATACATAACGCCGGTAAGGCCCGAGCCTATCTGGCTGGCAAGACGAATACGCTGAGCTTCACCCCCAGAAATGGTGTCAGCACTGCGGTCGAGCGACAGATAGTTGAGCCCGACGTTGTTCAGAAACTCAAGGCGCGCCTCAATTTCGCGCACAATGCGCTGGGCTATTTCTTTTTTGGCACCGGTCAGTTCAAGCGCACGAAACCAGGCCAGACAGGCAGACAGTGAAAGTGCTTCGACTTCAAAAATGGCGCGACCCTGACGCTGGCCTAACCCGATTTCATTGCCCAGCAGCACATTGCGCGCTTCGGTACGCAGGCGAGCGCCACCACAATCGGGGCATACATTTACCTGGCGGTATTTGCCCAGCTCTTCGCGTACTGCGCTGGAGTCGGTTTCACGCCAGCGTCGTTCGAGATTGGGCACAATGCCTTCAAAAGCGTGTTTTTTTACGGTGCTGCGACCTTTTTCGTTTAGATAGAGAAACGGTATTTTTTCTTCGCCTGAGCCATACAACACGCGCTGACGGATGTCTTCGGGCAGATCTTCGAAGGGCGTTTCGATGTCAAACTGATAATGGGCTGCCAGGCTGGTGAGCAGTGTATGGGTAAACGCATTGCGGCGGTCCCATCCATTAATCGCGCCGCTGGCCAGGCTGAGCTCGGGAAACGCCACAATGCGTTTGGGGTCGAACACCTCAACACAACCCAGGCCGTCACAGGAGGGGCAAGCACCCACGGGGTTGTTGAAGCTGAACAGACGCGGCTCAAGCTCGGTAAGGCTGTAATGACAAATGGGGCAGGCGTAATGAACGGAAAAGGCAAACTCTTCGCCGGTATCCATATTGAGCGCAATGGCGCGGCCCTGAGCCAGACCCAGGGCGGTCTCAAAGCTTTCGGCCAGGCGTTGCTTGCTTTCTGGCTTGACCCGCAGGCGGTCTACGACCACGTCAAAGTCATGCTTTTCAGTTTTGCGCAAAGGCTCGAGTTCGTCTATGGACACCATCTGACCGTCTACACGCAGGCGTACAAAGCCTTGTGCCTGCAAGCTGACACACTCATCCTCGAAGCTGCCTTTGCGGTCTCTGGCCAGCGGCGCAAGAATGGCCAAACGGGTATCGGCAACCAGCCCCAGCACTTTGTCGACCATTTGACTGACACTTTGTGCCTGAAGGGGCAAATGGTGATCAGGGCAAAAAGGCGTGCCGACGCGTGCGTAAAGCAGGCGCAGATAATCGTGAATTTCGGTAATGGTGCCGACAGTGGAGCGGGGGTTATGGCCTGCCGATTTTTGTTCGATGGAGATGGCCGGCGAGAGGCCTTCGATCAGATCGACATCGGGTTTGTCCATTAACTGCAGAAACTGTCGTGCATAGGCCGACAGGCTTTCGACGTAACGGCGCTGGCCTTCGGCATATAAGGTATCGAACGCCAGTGACGACTTGCCCGACCCCGACAGGCCGGTTACCACCACCAGTTTGTGGCGTGGCAGGTCGACGGAAATATTCTTTAGATTGTGCGTTCGGGCACCGCGGATGCGTATCGCTTCCATAGGGTTTGGGGTCCAACTCTTTATTTAGGCTAACTTGTTACTATAACGCGCCGGCCTTCGCCGTGCGTTACCGGGTGCTAAGTTGATGCGACTGGCAGCGGCCAGAAGGTTTCGTTGGGGTCGGTCATGTGGATATGTCGGCGCACCTTTTTCCGGCATGGTTTAATTGAGCATTATGCGTACAAACTCTGCATCTGCCGCCAAGCCTACCCGGGCTCGGCTAAAGCTTACTGCGCTCGAACGCAAAGCCAGCATTGCGCTGGCATTGTTGTTTGCGACGCGCATGTTGGGCCTGTTTCTGCTTACTCCCGTCTTTGCAGTGGCCGCCCTTACGATTCCGGGGGGCGACAATGCTGCCCGGGTGGGCCTGGCGCTGGGCGCGTACGGCCTGACTCAGGCCATTATGCAGATTCCTCTGGGCATGGCTTCAGACCGATGGGGGCGACGTCCCGTCATTGTGTTTGGCATGGTGCTGTTTGTTGTGGGCGGCGTTATCTGTGCCATGGCCAAAAACGTTGACTGGATTCTGGTCGGACGCATCGTACAGGGCGTGGGGGCTGTGTCGGCGGCCATTACCGCCTGGGTAGCGGATGCCACCCGGCCCGAGGTGCGCACGCGTGCCATGGCCATGATTGGCGGCTCCATTGGCATTTCGTTTGCTGTGTCGCTGGTGATCTCGCCGATGTTGGTGGGCGAGTTCGGGCTTTCAGGGTTGTTCTGGGCCATCAGCCTGCTGGGTTTCGTTTGTTTGCTGATTGCAAGCTTTGTGGTGCCTTCGGTACCCCAGGCGCGTATGCCAATTATTCAGGCCCGTGTGCGCGACGTGTTGCACCACGCCGATCTGCTGCGTCTTAATTTTGGCGTGTTCTGTTTGCACTTTGTGTTGATGGCGCTGTTTATTGTTGCGCCGGGGTTGCTGGCCACGTTGGGTGGGTACGACACTTCTACTCTCTGGGAAGTGTATCTGCCGGTTATCTTGCTGTCGTTTGTGCTCATGGTGCCGGCAGTGTTTTATACCGAAACTCGCCATGCCCATAAAATTGCGCTCGAAATCGCGGTGGCAGGGCTGGTGGTTGTGCTGGCGTTGATGCCTCTGGCACGGCATAACTTTCTGGCTCTGGTGGCCTTGATGGTTGGATTCTTCATTGCCTTTAATATTCTTGAAGCCCTGCAACCCTCGCTGGTGTCACGCGTGGCACCGCCCGAGTACAAAGGATTGGCCCTGGGGTTTTACAACACAGCCCAATCGCTGGGTGTGTTTATGGGGGCAACGGTAGGCGGCTTGCTGGCCGCTTCAGGGCGTAGCTCTGCCGTGTTTTTACTGTCAGCCGGGCTGACATTTGTCTGGTTTTTGACCGCGCGTGGGTTCAAGGACAAAACCTGAAGCGCGCCGCGAGGCTTGGCGGCCTGCGTAGCCTGGGCGGGGGTTGGCAGGGTTTGAATAGCTTGCCGCATGCGGGGCGGGCAAATTGTGCGCGCACCGGGTAGCCCCGCCGCTTCAAAATCGTCGATAATGGCGTATCTATCTAAATTTTCAGATCTAAAGGTGTACTCATGGCCTCAGTAAACAAAGTCATTCTCGTCGGCAACCTGGGTCGCGACCCCGAAGTCCGCTACAGCCCGGACGGCGCGGCCATTTGTAACGTTTCCATTGCCACGACCTCTGCCTGGAAAGACAAGGCATCCGGCGAGCGCCGCGAAGAAACCGAATGGCATCGCGTCGTGTTTTACAACCGCCTGGCCGAGATTGCCGGCGAGTATTTGAAAAAAGGCCGGTCAGTGTATGTTGAAGGCCGTCTCAAAACCCGTAAATGGCAAGACAAAGAAACCGGCGCTGATCGCTACAGCACCGACATCGTTGCCGACCAAATGCAGATGCTGGGCGGACGCGAGGGCGGTGAAGGCAGCATGGGCGGTGGTGGGGGTGGTGACGAATACAATCAGGCACCTCAACAGCAGCAACAGCGTGCACCGCGTCCGGCACAGGGCCAGCAAAGCCAGGGTCGCCCGGCCGCTGCAGCGCCTGCCGCCGCCAATCTGGCTGACATGGATGACGACATCCCGTTCTAAGTTGGCTGAAAGCTGTTCAGGGCCTTCGCGGGTGCAAGTTCTGTAGCAGTATTACGTTGCAACACTAAAAAGCCTGTAACCACAGTAGTTACAGGCTTTTTCTTTGGCGGGCCCAGCATGAACTGACGCCTATAGGTTGATCACGGTGAACGAAGCCAGGCGCAACCGCATGATCAGGGCGACATGGTATAGATCCGGCGGTTGTGCAGCGAAAGAGAGCGTGCTTATCACGGTGATGCCTCGCCTTGAGCCTGAAAGGGTAATGGCGTCGAGCCGGAGCGAGGAGTCAGCATTGGTCGTAGTAGCGTGGACGAGAAGGCTGCACCTCACCCAATTGACGCCCCACCGTCAACAGCCAGGTACTGGCCCGTTACATGGCGTGAGGCTTCGCTGGCCAGAAACAGGGCAGCGCCTTTGAGGTCATCGTCGCCACCCAGCCTGCGTAGTGGGGTATTGGCGATGATGCCGTCCGCCATTTTGTGGAGCAGCCCTGCTGTCATTTTTGATGGAAAAAACCCGGGGCAGATGGCGTTGACGTTAATGCCGTAGTGCCCCCACTCTGACGCCAGGGCGCGGGTAAAGTTGATGGCTGCCGCTTTTGACGTGTGATAACCGATGGTGTGTACGCCCGGGCGCATGCCTTTGAGCCCGGCTACCGAGGCGATGTTGATGATTTTGCCTTGGCCGCGAGGGATCATGCAGCGGCGACCTACTTCGCGCGCCAGAAAGAAGGGGGCGTTGACGTTCAGGTTCATGACTTTATGCCATGCCTCGTCGGGGTGTTCTTCGGTTGGGGCGCCCCAGGTTGTGCCGGCGTTGTTCACAAGAATGTCTATATCGCCCGAACCGGCGATGGCTGTGTCCACCATTTGCGGAATGGTGTCGAAGTCTTGCAAGTCGCTGACAATAGTCTGCACGGTTATGCCCATGCCTTCGAGATGTGTTTTTGCCTCTTCAAGCTCGTGCGCTTTGCGTGCCGTGATGACGACCTTGCAACCCATCTCGCCCAGTGCCTCGGCAATCTGCAGCCCCAGGCCGCGCGATCCGCCTGTTATCAGGGCCACTTTGCCATCGAGCTGGAACAGTGCTTTTACACTCATACAAACCTCTTTGTGATGAAATTATAGTTAATGGATAAAGGAGGATGCGCTCCGCTGCCATGGTGATTGGAATGCTGGGTTGTTCTGCTGTGCGGATCAGTGTTCTGCCGACACGCAATAGTAAGACCTGAGCCTCGATGTGTAAATCGGCGCAAGGGTAAACACGGAGGCATGGGCGGGCGACGTGCGAAGCAATGCCCTGCCTTATCGGCTATCGTAATAAATGGCACCATGTATGCCGTATTGCAGCGATTTTCTTATGTTTTTTTTACCGGCAACACCATCCCTCGCCTATTCATGCACTCAACTTCTCATCTCGCCACAGACACCGCCTCTGCCTTGGTCACCATCACACCGCCTGATTTCCCGGTGATTATTGACCTTGTTTATGCCACGCCCCGAAATTTCACCGAGCATGTTGTTTATGCACAGGCGCAATGTGCCCTGCACGCAGACGCAGCGGCCTGTCTGGCGCTTGCTGCGCAGGCGGCGCGTCGTGCAGGCTACACCCTTAAAATTTTTGATGCCTACCGACCTCCTGCTGCGCAGGCGGTATTCTGGGCTTTGTGTCCTGATCCGCGCTATGTGTCGGACGTGTCGGTAGGCTCACATCATTCGCGTGGTGTTGCGGTCGATGTCACCCTAATGGACGGTAATGGGTGTGAACTCGATATGGGTACGGGCTTTGACGCCATGGAAGCACACTCGCATCATGACTGTGATGACCTTTCTGTTGAGGCGCAACGCAACCGCAGCATGCTATTGGGCATTATGTTGCATGCAGGCTTTAAGGCCATCGCAACGGAGTGGTGGCACTATGAATTACCCGATGCCCACCGCTACCCTTTGCTCGACAGCGATGTGGTTCAGGTGGTTCATTTCAAAAACTAGGGTTATCCCCCCTGCAGCCAAAGGGGCTGCGGACGGTAAGCTGGCACCTTGGCCGAAAGGCCAGCGAGTCAATCTGTCGTTCCCTTTTCGGAGTATCCCCATGGTTTCGCAAAGTACTTCTCCGCGTCATGCCTTTGGTGCGGGCAGGAAATATCTGGTGTCGGTCATGGCAGGCATCAGCCTGGCAACCTTGTCGCTGGCGGTTGGTGCCGTTACGCCGCCTGATACGCTGGTTATTGGAAAGGCGGCAGATCCGCAGACGCTAGACCCTGCGGTCACGATCGATAACAACGATTGGACGGTCACGTACCCCGCCTACCAGAAACTGATGCGTTACAAGCAGGTTAACGGCAAGGGCTCTACCGAGGTAGAGGGTGATCTGGCAGAAAGCTGGGAGGTTACACCTGACAACCTTACCTGGACGTTCAAGCTGCGCCCTGGGCAAAAATTTGATGATGGTTCTGATGTAACTGCCGAAGCCGTCAAGTTTTCGTTCGAGCGTTTGTTGAAAGCCAAGCAGGGGCCCTCTGAAGCGTTTCCGGCATCGTTGAAAGTGACGGCGACTGACCCACTGACGGTGACGTTTACGCTTGAGAATTCTTTTGCTCCGTTCCTTTATACGCTGGCCAATAACGGTGCGAGCATAATTAACCCGAAAATCGTTAAAGAGCATGGCGATAAGGCAGACAGCTGGCTGGCCAGTCATACAGCTGGGTCTGGGCCTTACCGGCTGGTTTCCTGGCAGAAAGGGCAAGCCCTGACACTGGAGAAAAACCCCCATTACGGCGGCAGCAAAAAGCCGACGCTGGACAAAATGGTGGTCAAAATCGTACCTGAGGCGTCGTCCCGTCGCCTGCAACTGCAGAAGGGCGATCTGGACGTGGCAGAAGATATGCCGGTTGACCAGGTGGTGGCGCTGAAGGCCACGCCCTCGGTTACGGTGCATCAGTTTCCGTCGTTGCGTGTTACGTATCTGTATCTGAACAACAAGTCGGGGCCTTTGAAGAACGCCGATATGCGGCATGCGGTTGTCGATGCCCTTGATTACCAGGGCATTATTGATGGCATTATGCTCAAGCAGGCGGTGCAGACGCGCGGCCCCATACCTGAAGGCATGTGGGGTTATGACGACTCGCTGCCTTTGCCCAAGCAGGATCTGGACGCGGCCAAAGCGGCGCTTAAGCGTTCAGGTGAATCCAAGCCGTCGCTGTTGCTGCGTTACTCAACGCGCGACCCCAACTGGGAACCCATTGCGCTTACCGTGCAGGCTAACTTGGCCAGCATTGGCGTTAATGTAAAGCTCGAAAAACTGGCAAACGCGACACTGCGTGAGAACCTGGGCAAGGGCGACTTCGATATCTCTATCGGTAACTGGAGCCCTGATTTCGCCGACCCGTATATGTTTACCAGCTACTGGTTTGATTCAGACAAGCAAGGGCTGGCCGGTAATCGCTCGTTCTATTCCAATCCTCAAGTTGATACCTGGTTGCGAGAGGCCGCCGTGCTGGCCGATCAGGGCAAGCGTGCTGCGCTTTATAAACAGGTGCAGCAGCAGGTGGTAAAAGATGCCGCTTATGCGTATTTGTACCAGACCAATTACCAGGCAGCCATGCGTAATGACGTTAAAGGTTATGTTTTTAACCCCATGCTTGAGGCTGTTTTCAACGTGGCAGACATGAGCAAGTAGGCGGCGCTGCATGTCGTGGTTCACGATAGTAAGAAAACGCTTGCCAGGTGTGGTGATGGTGGTGATCGGGGTGTCGCTGATCACCTTCATCATCTCTCACCTTATTCCGGGCGACCCGGCGCGGCTTATTGCCGGGGACCGGGCTACGGATGAAATTGTTGCCGCCATACGCACCAAGCTGGGTCTGGATCTGCCTCTGTATCAGCAATACTGGAATTATCTTGTAGGGCTGGTACACGGCGATCTGGGTACCTCCATACGTACCGGCAGGCCAGTGCTGGAAGACATTGCCGCGTTTTTTCCGGCCACGCTTGAATTGGCCCTGGTCGCCTTGGTTCTGGCGACGGTGGTAGGTATTCCGCTGGGGGTGCTGTCGGCGGTTTACCGCAACAAGCCTATCGATCAGCTTGTGCGTACCATTTCAGTGACGGGGATTTCTACGCCCGCCTTCTGGTTGGGGCTGGGTTTGATCGTGCTTTTTTACGGGCGGTTGGGCTGGTTTCCCGGTGGCGGTCGGCTGGAGCAGGGCATGGCGCCGCCCACCGATATTACCGGCCTTTTTTTGGTTGATGCCTTGCTCACCTGGAATATTCCGGTTTTTCTCAATGCCTTAAAGCATCTGGTGCTTCCTGCGTTTACGCTAGGCTTTGTTCACCTGGGTGTCGTGGCGCGGCAGATTCGTTCGGCCATGCTGGAGCAACTGGGTGAAGACTACGTGCGTACGGCGCGTGCGTTTGGCTTGTCGCGTTGGGCCGTGGTGTTTCGTCAGGCTTTGCCCAATGCCTTGATCCCATCGGTGACGGTACTGGGCCTGGCGCTTGGTGACCTGCTGTATGGCGCGGTGCTGACCGAAACCGTGTTTGGCTGGCCGGGCATGGGCGCTTATGTGGTGGAATCTATACAGGCCCTGGATTTTCCTGCTGTCATGGGGTTTGCCGTGGTGGTTTCTTTTGCTTATGTACTGGTCAATTTGCTGGTCGATTTGCTGTATCGCTGGCTTGATCCGCGTATTACGGGGGTTACCTAGCGTGGTTGCTGTTGCTGGTTATCACACGGTGGTGAGGTTTACGGCTGTACCATGCGTGCCCGGTGTGTTGCACCGCTTGTGCAGCAACCCAAACTGTAAATGGGGTTTGCCTGGTGAGTGAAGCATCCGTACCGGCCGTTGGCGCCGCAGGCTCATGGCGCCATGCATGGTCTTATTTTTTCTACCAGATACGCCAAAGCCCGCTGGCTATGGCGGGGCTGGCCATTATTGTGTTTGTCTGTACGGTGGTTGTCTGTGCAGGTTGGATTGCGCCGTATGATCCTGATGCCATTAGCCTGATCCATCGTTTGCAGCCGCCTTCAGCAGCGCATTGGTTCGGCACGGATGAGGTCGGTCGTGACATTTTTAGCCGTGTTCTTTTCGGCGGTCAGCAATCGGTAGGGGTGGGCCTGTTCGTGGCCTTTGTCTCCAGCGTGGTTGGGTCAGTTATTGGCTGTTTTTCGGGCGTTATTGGCGGACGTACCGATAACGTCATCATGCGTGTCATGGATATTGTCCTGTCTGTGCCTTCGCTGGTGTTGACGATGGCCTTGGCCGCAGCGCTTGGCGCAAGTCTGTTTAATGCCATGCTGGCGATTACGCTGGTGCGTATTCCGTTTTATGTGCGCCTGGCACGCGGGCAGGCTCTTAGCCTGCGTGAAATGGTGTACGTCAAAGCCGCCATTACGTTTGGAGCGGGGCGTCGGCAAATTGTCAGCTGGCATATTGCGCGCAATGCGCTGGCACCACTCATTGTTCAGGCAACGCTGGATATTGGCGCCGCCATTCTCATGGCGGCAGCCCTGGGGTTTATTGGTCTGGGGGCTCAGCAGCCCACGGCAGAATGGGGTGCCATGGTGGCCACAGGCCGTAATTATTTTCTGGATCAATGGTGGTATGCCGTGTTCCCGGGTTTTGCCATTCTTATTACGGCGGCAGGGTTCAACTTGTTGGGGGATGCCGCGCGCGACATGCTTGATCCAAAGTTGAAGGCGCGATGATGACGCCAGCGGCTAATACACAGACTTCATCGGTTGTGCGCGATGACATGGGTGGTACGGCCCGGAATACGCGTGCCGACATGGCCGGAACAGCCCAGCTTGCCCTGCGAGGGACGCATGAGAACGGAAAGCTTCCTGTGTCGGATGATATTGCTCACGGCACGCTTGGCTTGTCAGCCGCTGCGCCCGTACTCGACATTTCTTCCCTGACGCTTGAGTTCCCTATCTTCAAAGGGGTAGTCAAAGCGCTCAATGGGGTCAACCTGCAGGTGCATCAGGGCGAAATTGTGGGCCTGGTGGGTGAGTCTGGCTCGGGCAAATCGGTAACCGCCATGGCGATTTTGCGTTTGCTGCAGCAGGATGCCTTCAGGGTGAAGGCGGGCTCGATTACGGTGCTAGGTCGTGAGGTTTTTGCATTGCGGGAACCTGAGCTGCTCGCCATGCGCGGGCGTGATGTGGCCATGATTTTTCAGGAACCCATGACTGCCCTGAACCCCACGCGTAAAGTGGGCCGGCAGCTGGTGGATGTTATACGCCGTCATCAGTCGGTCTCGTCGGCAAAGGCGCTGGAGCAGGCGGAGCGTCTGCTGCGTGATATGTATATCGGCGATCCGGTTGATGTGCTGAATCGCTATCCCTTTGAGCTGTCGGGGGGCATGCGCCAGCGCATCATGATTGCATTGGCGTTTTCCTGTAACCCCTCACTGCTTATTGCTGACGAGCCAACCACGGCGCTTGATGTCACGGTCCAGCGCCAGGTGTTGCTGCTGCTGCGTGAAAAAGCCCGTGCTCTGGGAACGGCAGTGCTGTTTATTACGCATGATATGGCAGTGGTGTCGCAGTTTTGCGATCGTGTGTACGTCATGTATGCGGGGTCGGTGGTCGAGCAAGGCCCCACGGCGTCTTTGATCGAGACCCCGGCGCATCCTTATACGCATGCTCTGCTGCGTGGGCTGCCTGAGAATGCTTTGCCGCGTACTGAGTTGCCTGCCATCCCAGGGCATGCGCCTGATTTAAGCGCCTTGCCTGAGGGGTGTGCATTTCGGGATCGCTGTGTCTTCGCAGATGAACAGTGCAGGCAGAAGCCGCTGCTGAAGCCTATGCCTGGTGTGCCAAAACGTGCCTATGCCTGCTGGCACCCCAGATTAATTGCGGGGGTAGATCAGGGTGAGTGAAATGGATCCACAGTCTCCTGTTGTTCTTGCACTTGAGGACGTTGCCTTGCGATTTCCAGTGGGCACAGACTGGCGCGGGCGGCCAAATCGCTTCGCCCATGCGCTCAACGGCATTACCCTGGCTATTCGCAAAGGTGAAACCCTGGGCATAGTCGGGGAGTCTGGGTGTGGCAAGACGACGCTGGCAAATTTGCTGATGGGGCTGGTAGCGCCCACATCGGGCACCTTCAGTCGCGGCGATGCGCAGCTGCAGATTGTGTTTCAAGACCCACAGTCTTCCTTGGACCCTCGGTTGCCTGTGTGGAAACTGATTATGGAGCCCGTCATGATCGGGCAACGAGGCCGCACGGGCACAGCGCCTGCCCGCCAGCTTGATACTCGCGCCCTGCGTGAACGGGCGGGTGAACTGGCCGTTCAGGTGGGCCTGCGTCGTGAGCATCTTGGCCGTTACCCTCATGAGTTTTCGGGAGGACAGCGCCAGCGTATTGCCATTGCACGGGCCATGGCTTCAGAGCCTGATGTGATCGTGCTGGATGAGCCGACCTCTGCACTGGATATTTCAGTGCAGGCCCAGATACTGAATCTGCTTCAGCAATTGCAGACCGAGCGTAGCCTCACGTATGTGCTGATCTCGCACAACGTCTCGGTTGTGCGTCATATGTGTGACCGGGTCGCGGTCATGTATTTGGGGCAGGTTGTCGAGACGGGGCCTGCTGCAGCGGTGTTTGCACAACCTTTACATCCTTATACCCGGCTGCTGCTGGACTCTGTGCCGCGCATAGGCGAGCCGTTTCTGGACGGTGTGCCGCAGGACACTGAACTGCCCGGGAACCGCCAGTTGCCGCAGGGCTGCTTTTTTCGTGCGCGTTGCCCCCTGGCCACGACGGGTTGCGAGCTGCCGCAGGTGCTTGCGCCTGGTGGGCAAGCCGGCCATGAGTGCCGCTGCCATGTGATGTGCGCGCAGGCGGCCTTGCCCTCTGCGTAAGGCGCTATGGGTTAATTTTTGTCGACGTAACAGGCCAGGGTACCCTATGCCTGGTGGGCTGTGTGCTGACCGTGTTGCCCGGGCCTATAGCCGACGAACACGAGGGCATGTTTAGTGCAATCCCGTTTGTTCTTTGAGCGGTGTGTCATCGCCTACCGGCACAGTCTGGCGTTCTATCATACGGCGCACGCGTGGCGGCTCGGTTCCGCGATGCAAGGCCAGAATTTGATCAAAGACTTCGGCATCGGCTTGGGTGCGCCGCTGGTGATGGCGCACATACTCGACCCAGGTTGGTACGTGATAGCTTTCCGTCCAGATGCGAGGGTTTTCGAGATCACGCAGCAATGACCATTGACGAGCACCGTCGCGCAGGCGGATGCGTCTCCGCAGGGCCATCAGGCGCAGAAAGGCCTGGATGTCTGACTGCGCGATTTCGTAATCCAGGGTGATCAGAATGGGGCCGCTGCGTGACCGCAGATCAAGCTTGAGATCAGGTTCGTGGAAGCGGTCTAGCGGATCAAGATTGAGGGTGCCAAACTCGGGTAGTGCAAAGCGCAGACCCACCAGAGCGCCCACGACCAGCAGCCCGCCGGAGACCATTAATGATTGGTCTACGCCATGACTTTCGGCAATAACCCCCCACAGCCAGCTGCCGCCAGCCATGCCGCCAAAGGTGGCGGTTTGGTAAATGGCCAGCGCGCGGCCAACCACCCAGCGCGGTGTCGAAAGCTGCACCGTAACGTTGAACAGGGAGAGTGTCATGACCCAGCAGGCGCCTGCTGGCATGAGGGCTAGCCCGCTCAGCCATGTCTGGTGGCTGACGGCGAGTAGTGCGGCGCTGATGGCATAGCCGAGAAACGAGGCGCGCACAATGGTTTCATTGCTCCATGCCTCGCGAATACGCGCATTGAGCAGTGCGCCGATAATGGCGCCGGCGCCAAAACACCCCAGCAGCATGCCATAGGTAAAGGCCCCGCCTCGCACCAGATCGCGCGCCACCAGCGGCAGTAGCGCCAGCACGGATACGGCAGCCAGGCCGAATAAAAATGCGCGCATCATCACCTTGAGCAGATTGGGTGACATGATGATGTAGCGCAGACCGGCACCGATGGCGCTGCCAAAGGCCTCACGTGGCAGGGGGTTTATGGGGCGCTGGGGTTTCCAAAGATACAGTGCCCGAATCAGTGCGATATAACTGACTGCGTTCAGCGCAAACGCAAAGGCGGCACCGGCGACGGCCACAATCATGCCGCCGAAGGCCGGCCCTATGCTGCGCATCAGGTTGTAGCTCATGCTGTTGAGCGTGACAGCGCCCGGCAGGTCGCTGCGCGGCACGATATCGCCCATGGAAGCCTGCCACGAGGGGTTGTGGAGCGCCGTGCCGCAGCCGATGAAAAAAGTGAAGGCCAGCAGCAGCCACGGGGACAACAAGCCCGCGAACGCAAAGACGGCAAGTACGGCCGAGATGACGGCCATGAGAATTTGGGCCGTCAGCATGATGTTGCGGCGGTCGAAATTATCAGCAAGCGCCCCGGCTGCCAGCGAGAAAATCATGATGGGCAGGGTGGTGGCGGCTTGCACCAAGGCCACCATGTCATCGGAGTGCGAGATGGTGGTCATGAGCCAGCCTGCGCCCACGGCCTGAACCAGGCCGCCAAGATTGGACGCCAGTGTTGCCGTCCAGAGCGAACGGAAGGTGGCGTGTTGTAGAGGAGCCAACGGGGATGCTCTTCGAGGCATCTCGACTATCTCCTTGCATGCCGACCACGCATGCCATCTTGTATGGTGCTGCTACCCGCTGGGCCAAAGCCTGACCGACAGGTGATGCCGCTGTTTTTTATGTGATGTTTATTGTATCAGTCAGGAGGTCGCGATAGCGGTCACATGCTGCATGGCGCATGTGACCGCTATTCAGCCTTTAGCGGTTTGCGTCGAGTACAGTGAGCGCTGTCATATTCAGTATGCGTCGTACGCTCGAGCTTGATGTCAGAATGTGTACAGGCGCATTGGCGCCCAACAAGAATGGGCCAACCGCCACGTTGCTGCCTGCCACCGTCTTGAGCAGGTTGTAGGCGATGTTGCCGGCGTCTACATTGGGGCAAATAAGCAGATTGGCGCTGCCTTGTAGCGGCGAGTGCGGCAGAATGCGACGGCGCAGCGCCTCGTCCAGGGCGCAGTCACCGTGCATTTCGCCATCAATCTCCAAGTCGGGTGCCTGTTCGTTGACCAGTGCCAGCGCTTCCCGCATTTTGGCTCCAGACGACGAACTGCCCGAGCCAAAGTTGGAGCGTGACAGCAACGCTATTTTGGGCACAAGATCGAGTTGCTTGAGTTCATTGGCGGCGGCAATTGTAAGTTCGGCAATTTGTGATGCGGTCGGGTCTTCATTGACGTGGGTGTCGGCCAGCGCCACCGTGCGCTCGTTTAATAGCAGAATATTCATGGCGGCATAGGTCTGGGCACCGGGTTTTTTGCCGATAACCTCGTCGATGAAGCGCAGGTGTTCGTGGTATGAGCCCACTGTGCCGCAGATCATGCCGTCTGCGTCACCCAGATGCACCATCATTGCGCCGATGAGCGTCAGACGTCGACGCATCTCAACACGAGCCATTTCTTTGGGGATGCCGCGTCGGCACATTTTTTCCCAGTAGGTTTTCCAGTACTTGTCAAAGCGCTCGTCGTATTCAGGGTTGGTGACTTCGACGTCTTCGCCCAAGCGCAGACGCAAGCCGAATTTTTCGATGCGAGAAAGCAACACTGAAGGCCGGCCCACCAGAATGGGGCGAGCGATCTTTTCGTCAACGACGGCCTGCACCGCGCGCAGCACGCGCTCATCTTCGCCTTCGGTGAAAACGATACGGGTTTTGCCACCTTCGCGCACGAGTTGCCGCGCTGCGGAGAACATGGGCTTCATGAAGGCACCCGAGTGGTAAACAAACCGCTGCAGCCTTTCTACATAGGTTTGCATATCGGGCAGTGGGCGTGTAGCCACCCCGCTGTCCATGGCGGCCTGGGCCACCGCAGGTGCGATGCGCGAGATCAAACGCGGGTCGAAAGGCTTGGGAATAAGATACTCAGGCCCAAAAGACAGCCCATATCCGCCATAGGCGGCAGCGACCATTTCGTCTTGTTCTTCTTCGGCCAGGCCGGCAATGGCATACACCGCCGCTTTTTCCATCTCGCGGGTAATGGTTGTGGCGCCGACATCTAGCGCACCGCGGAAGAGATACGGAAAGCACAGCACGTTATTGACCTGGTTGGGGTAGTCGGACCGACCGGTGGCCATGACCACGTCATCGCGTACGCTGCGTGCTACATCGGGGTCAATTTCTGGATTGGGGTTGGCAAGTGCCAGAATCAGGGGGTTAGCGGCCATTTTTGCGACCATTTCGGGCTTGAGTACGCCTCCCGCAGACAGGCCCAGAAATACATCGGCACCATCAATGACGTCATTGAGTGTGCGCAGCTTGGTCTTGTGGGCAAAGCGGCTTATCTCAGGCCCCATGACGGTTTTGCGGCCTTCGTACACCACACCGTCTATGTCGGTAACCCAAATATGTTCGATCGGCAGGCCCAGATCGACGAGCAGGTCGAGGCAGGCCAGCGCGGCGGCACCGGCGCCCGAAGTAACCAGCTTGATCTTTTCGATGTCTTTGCCGACAACTTTCAGCCCATTGATGAACGCTGCGGCAACGGTAATGGCTGTGCCGTGCTGGTCGTCATGGAAGACAGGAATGCTAAGGCGGTCGCGCAATTTGCGCTCGACTTCGAAGCACTCTGGCGCCTTGATGTCCTCCAGATTGATGCCACCAAAGGTGGGTTCGAGCCCGGCAATGATCTCGACCAGTTTGTCGGGGTCAGTTTCGTTGATCTCAATATCAAAGACGTCGATACCAGCAAATTTTTTGAACAATACGGCCTTGCCTTCCATGACGGGCTTGGAGGCCAGTGGCCCGATGTTGCCCAAACCCAGCACGGCGGTGCCATTTGTGATGACACCCACAAGATTGCCCCGGGCGGTAAAACGTACTGCATTGGCCGGATCGGCGGCGATTTCCTCACAGGCGTAGGCAACGCCAGGGGTGTAGGCCAGGCCAAGATCGCGTTGGGAAATCAGCGATTTGGACGCCGTGACGGAAATTTTTCCAGGGATGGGAAACTCGTGGTAATTAAGCGCGGATTGTTTGTCTATGGTGGTCACGGGCGGTTCCTTGGCTGACTGGTGAATGCCAGCCGCCGTGAACAATGGCGGATCTGGCACAGGGGAGTTAGAGCGGCTGAACCAACTCAACCCCTTGATACCTGAATAGTCTAGCCCCTGCGCATAAGCAAATCATTTTAGATTAAGATGACATCATAAGTTTTTCCTTATAAGTGGCCTTGGATATGGTTTCGTTTGACGCAGACGGCGTAGTGCACAAGCTCAGAGGGCGTCTTAAAATTCGGCACCTTGCTCTGTTGCTGCAGATTGACAGGCACGGTTCACTCACACGTGTGGCCAGCAGCATGGCCACCAGTCAGCCTGCAGTTACCTATGCCTTGGCCGAGCTTGAAGATATGTTTGGCGCGCGGCTGTTTGACCGTTCGGCACGCGGTATGACGGCAACGGCGCAGGGCGAGGTGGCGCTTGCCTGGGCTCGCACCATGCTCAATGATCTTGACGCGCTCGCACTTGACATGGAGGCTGTGGCGGCGGGGCGGGATGCGCACCTTAATGTGGGGGCGACACCATTTATTCCGGGGCGCCTGCTTTCAACGGCAATTGGGCATACGCTTCCCGGCAGGCAGCGCCTGACGGTAACCATTCATGAAGCCACCAGCGAAGAGTTGCTGCCCATGCTGCGCGACCATGCGCTTGATTTCGCGATAGGGTGGGCGTCATCAAGCCTGAACATTGACGGCCTGGTGTGCGAGCCGCTGTTTCATCAAAGCCCCCGTCTTATCGCCAGCCGGCAACTGGCGGCGCGACTTGGGGCACGACGCCTCGATTGGGCTCAGCTTGCACAAATGGACTGGATACTCGGGCCGCGTCCTACACCTTTGCGCGAGCAGGTAACTGACATTTTTCTGCGCTCTGGCGTGACGCCGCCTTTGCCGGTGGTGGAGAGCTATTCATCCAGGCTTATTGGCGAAATGATTGCCAGTAGTGACAACGCGGTATCGATACTGCCGGCTGATGTGGCTGAAGAGCTGGTGCGTGTGGCCGGGGTGGCGATTGTGCCGTATTCATTTGACTGGACGCTGGCACCTGTTGTTTTGTTTTCGCGTAATGATGCGGTTCGGCGCCCTGCCGAAACGCTGTTCGCCGAGGCCTTGCGTGCATTGTGTGCGCAAACGGGTGAGTTTTCGGGGCGCAGGGCGTACCAGTATTAGGTGCTATGCGACCAGGTTTGTCTTTACCCAATGACCAGGCGCACTGGCTTGCCGATGTGTTCTCACGGCGGCTATGGCTGTTGGTCTTGATGCTCAAGTAGTATGCTTTTCGTGTGAGTTCACAACCTAAATACCGAGAAAAAGCGAAAACAACGATGACAAAATCTCCTCTTATTGATGCTGGTGCCCTTTCTGCACTGGTGCGTGACAAGAATGCCGACATTCTGGTGTGCGACTGTCGTTTTGATTTGGGTAACGTCGATGCGGGTAAGCAGGCCTATGCGCAAGGGCATATTCCGGGTGCTGTGTACCTGCATTTGGATCAAAACCTCAGTGCGCCAAAAACCGGCAGCAATGGTCGGCACCCCTTGCCCGAACGCGAAGACTTCGCTCGCTGCATGGCGGGGCTTGGGGTTAGCGACAGCACATTGGTCGTGTGTTACGACGCCGGCGATGCAATGACTGCGGCGCGCCTGTGGTGGATGATGCGCTGGCTGGGCCATGAGAAAGTTGTGGTGCTGGACGGTGGCCTGCGGGCTTGGGTGGAAGCGGGCAATGATCTGTCGACGGAGGCGCCCGTGGCTGCTGCGGCGGGCGATCTGACGCTGAAAAAGCCGTTGGTAAGCGTGGTTAATTACGAACAGGTTCTTGCCGACCTCAAAACGCACGAGCACGTGGTGGTCGACGCCCGCAGCGCCGACCGCTTCCGTGGTGAAAACGAAACCATAGACCCGGTAGGGGGGCATATTCCGGGTGCTCGCAACCGTTTCTTCAAAGACAATATTGCCGCCAATGGTCGATTCAAGCCGGCCGAGCAACTGCGCGCAGAGTTTGACGCCGTGCTGCAGGGCCAGCCCTCTGAGCGCGTTATTAATCAGTGCGGCTCAGGTGTCACGGCCTGTCATAACCTGCTGGCCATGGAGCTGGCCGGCCTGCACGGTTCTGCTCTGTACCCTGGTTCATGGAGCGAATGGTGCGCTCAGGCCACCGCGCCGGTGGCGACGGGGGCCGATTAAGGGTGTGCAGGCGTTGTTGCGACGCTGGGTAGCCCTGGAAGTGGCAGCGCGACCACGTCGTCGTTGCGGAACCACCCCGTTAGGCTCCAGCGTGGGCGCGTGCAGGGTAGTACCGCATGAGGGATGAGGTCGCTGCGAAACAGCACCAGCCTTCCGGGCATGGGCAGAATGCGTTGTGTTTCGTCTCCGTTTGTGCCCGGGGCATACAGACAGAGTTCGCCGCCTGACGAGGCATCCCATTGGGGGTTCAGATACAGCACCAGCGATATGCGCCGGTATGGTTGCCCGCGATGCTGATCCATGTGCCGTTTGTACCCCAGCCCTTGCCCATAACGCGCAAAATGAAACTCTGCCCGGCGCAGGCCCAGAAAGAAGTGCCGGTTCAGGGCCTGTTGCAGTATGTTTGCCCAGGCGAGAAACTGCTGGCACGCTTCGGACGCCATGTCTGACTCTAGCCACCAAATCGTGTCACCCCGTATTGCTGTGTTGCGCACGGGCTGGCTGGTTGTGCCAACGTGCGCATCTTGAAAGAGATCAGCCTGCCACGCCTGATCACCGGCTTGAAGAAGCCGTGTAACAAGCCCGTCGGGCATGACATTGTCTGCCATGGCCCAGCCATGGACTTCGAGGTTGTGGAACAGGGCGTCAAAGCTTGCCATGGGTGCACTTAAGTAAAGTCGCCGTATCGGCGAACCCGTGGCTACCGCGCTTAAAAAAATGGCGCAAGGGGCGGCAGCACGGGGGCAGTGCCGCAAAAAAGGCGGGGAGTTATTTTACGGTGATATGGAGTGCCCAGTACAGAGTTTTGTGGGGCACTTGCTAGGCGAGGCATGGGTGGGTGCGCTGTTGGGCGAACCTTAAAGCCAGAACATTGGCTGTTCAATTTACACGAAACTAGCAGGCGGCGCGTTCAGGCATAGTTATGGAAGGACTGAATAAGTCGGTTTTTAGCTGAGCCCGCTGCCGTAAATGATGGACTTTATTGATTTTATTTTTTCGGCGTCGGACTTGTTCATATAGTATGGACGCCTCCCCCCCCCGGCAACGGGGTCTGGCGACAGTCCTTAGACATCGTTGAAAACCTGATCTATCGCTGGCCGATACAGGGTCTGTCGTCTCGGTATATAGACAGCACGGGTTAAGGCAGGGCCTGGACGCAGCATTTCGTAGGCTCGCTCAATAATCATTAAAATGCTTGGATGAATGCCTCATTGTTCCCGCGCCGGTAAATTGCCAGCGCGCCGGGCGGGCGCATTTCTTTGTCTGGGGAAAACTATGTTTTTGAAAAACGCGTGGTATGTGGCCGCGCTGGCCGAAGATATCGGCCGAGATTTGCACGCTGTGAAAATGCTCAATGAAGACATCGTGCTTTACCGTAAATCAGATGGCCAGATTGCCGCGCTTGAAGATGCCTGTCCCCATCGTAAACTGCCGCTTTCCATGGGGCGTTTAAAGGGCGACACGGTGGAGTGCGGCTACCATGGGCTGGTGTTTGACTGCTCAGGTGCTTGTGTTCATTCGCCTGGCATGGCCCGGCCCTCAGCTGCCGCCGTTGTGCGCAGCTACGCCTGTGTGGAGCGGTACGGCTTTGTGTGGGTCTGGATGGGCGACGCCGCGCTCGCCGACCCGGCAAACATGGTTACGGTTGATCACTGGGGCGACCCGCAATGGGGCATGAACCGTGGCGATGCTATGACGGTGCACTGCAATTATCTTTACCTGACCGATAACTTGCTTGATCCCACCCATGTTTCGTGGGTGCATCAGTCGTCTTTTGGTAATGCCGATATTGTTGGCGTACCGCTGCAGATAGACATGGGCGATCACAGCGTTACGGTGTCGCGCTGGATGCGCAATGTTGAGGTGGCGCCGTTTTATGCCAAGTTTGTACGGTTTGAAGGGCGCTGTGATCGCAAGCAGCAGTATGAGGTGCGCTTTCCGTCGCAAGCCACTATTCGCGCTATTTTCAAACCGGCGGGGCAGGGTGCTGAAACAGCACCCTTTCATGAAGACGTATTTCTCATGGATTCCTACAATTTCCTGACCCCGGTCGATGACAGCACCACACGTTATTTCTGGTTTCAGATGCGCAATTTCAGCCCTGATGACGAGCAGGTGTCCAGCCAGTTTTCAGCAGATGTGCGCGATGCGTTTGCCGAAGATCGGGCTGTGCTTGAGGCGGTGCAGGCAGGCATGGCCAGAAGCCCCTCTAAGCTTAATCTTCCGCTTGATGCCGGGCCTTTACGCTTTCGCCGCAAGCTGCAGCAGCTGATTGACGCAGAGCAGACGCACCAGGCCGCGGTACCAGGCAGTCAAGCTACCCCGGTGAAGGGCGCAGAAGCGCTGCTCTAATTGCACGAAGCGGGGGCCAGCACATTCCCATGCTGGGCCCTGTTCGTGCTGTCTGGGTTTGGCACGGCCTTCTCCGGGTCGGTCGGACGATAGCGAAAAATCAACCATTGTCACCACCACGTCATCTTCCCTGTTCAGACTAGCGCTTTGTTTGAACTCACTTGGGAAGTAAAAATGACGTATTGCGCAAAGTCTTTGCTTGTGATGGCGCTGGCTGGTTTTTCGATGGCGGCCGCTGCCCAGCAGCAGACCCCCACCGTGCTCAAAGGGCATGCTTTGCTGCCTGCAAACGCCACGGTGGCGTCGCCTGAGGACGCGCCTGCTGATTTGAAAAATGCGGGCAAGTACACGACACGGAAACGGGTTGAAAAGCTTGGATCGGTTATGGGCAAGTCAGCCGACCGTGAAACAGGTATGGCGCTTCCTATTGAAGGCCAACCTTTGCAGGGCCATTCGGGCATCAAGGTTATGCCTGACGGCAGTGTATGGATAGTGACCGACAATGGTTTTGGCAACAAGGCCAATTCCATGGATTCTATGCTTTACCTTAATCACTATGACATCGATTGGAAGAGCGGCAGTTTCAAGCTGCGTGAAACGGTGTTTTTAAGTGACCCGGATCGCAATGTACCCTTCCGTATTGTGCATGAAGACTCAAAAACGCGGTATTTGACGGGGTCTGATTTTGACCTTGAGAGCTTCCAGCCGATTGGCGAGCATATTTGGCTGGGTGAGGAGTTTGGGCCACACCTTATCAAGGCAGATAAAACCGGCAAAGTGCTGGCGGTGTTTGATACCGAGGTGGATGGTGTGGCAGTCAGGTCACCCGACCACTATGCGGTAAGCTCGCCGGGTGCCCCCGATGCCCGCTACCAGGGTGTAAACCTGAAGCGATCTAAAGGCTTTGAAGGTATGGCGGCGTCGAAAGATGGGAAGTTTTTGTATCCCATGCTTGAGGGCCCGTTGTGGGACGATAAGGCTGGCGCGTATGAAACTGTGGACGGCAAAACGGCTTTGCGGGTTCTGGAGTTTAGCGTGGCAGATGAAAAGTGGACAGGCCGTTCATGGTTTTATCCACTCGAAGCGGGCCACCACGCTATTGGGGATATCAATATGATCGATGCCGATACGGCGTTGGTTATTGAGCGCGACAATAATGAAGGTACGCCAGATAAGGCTTGCGCACCGGGTGCCGACACGTCGACGTGCTTTTCAAGCTTGCCCAAGTTCAAGCGTGTTTACAAGATTGAGATGTCTGACGCTACCGTGGGCAAAGCTGTGCGCAAGATCGCCTACATTGATCTGCTGGCAATACAAGACCCTGGTGGCAAGGCACGTAAGCGGCTGACGGAGGGTGTGTTGCAGTTTCCGTTCTTTACGATCGAAAATGTGGATATCGTGGATGATGAACATATTATTGTCGGCAACGATAATAATTTCCCGTTTTCGTCGAGCCGCGACCCTAACGTGCAGGACGACAACGAGTTGGTGCTTCTTTATGCCAAGGGCTTGATCGAGGCCAGGTAAGCCTGCCGGTATCTTTAGTACTCGTTTGATTCGACGGGCAGTGGCGCGTCTGCTGCCTGTCGTTTTCTGCGCTTAACTTCTTTACGGCTTCAGCAGGTGCCACATCCTCATGCCTCGCATTCCTCAAATGCCATGGCTGCGACGGTCTATGGCTTAGAATCCTTATACGGCAGGCACAACTGGGAGGGTGGCATGACAACAGGCGAATGGATTGCGGTGGGTATTTTTGTATTTGGGCTGGGGTGCTCGGCGTCGCTTTTCTGGTGGCTGATGCGGATTGTTCGGCGCGATAGTCGCAAGTCGGAAGGTGAGGGCCCTCGTTAGGGCTTGTGCTGCCATACAGTGGTTCTTTTGACGCTTTTGTGCGGGCTTGCACCCCCGCTCAGGCACGTGCGCGCGGCGCATTCCTAACCCCGTCAAACCGCCTCAACCCGCACGAAGACGGCGGCGTGTGGTTTGATGAGCGCGCTTTGGAGCTGATCACGCCCGCGCGCGACGGTGCGACCTGAAACCCATACCTATCAGTGCAATCGAGGCCAGGGCAATTAAAGCTGCACCATAGTAAATGGCGACTGGCTCCAACCCCATGAAGCCGGTCGCAATACCCGCCAAAATAGCCGGAACGCAAAAGGCCAGGTAACTCATGATGTAAAACGCTGCCATCAGCCCTGCTCGTTCGTGTGGTTGCACCACCGGCAGCATTGCTACCGATTTGCATGCCTGGGCAGAGCAATTCTTCGAAGAGATGACTTCCGAACCTGGCAAGGCCATGGTTCGTGACGTCATTGCAAGTACAGCTGGCGTTGGTGCTCCGGTCCCATGTTCTGCGTTTACGCGCGAGCAAATACAGACCATGCTGGCACGTGCAGCAAGCCGCGGCGAAGCAGCGCCAGATATGGATACCGTTATGGACCGATTTGTAGCGCCAGTTATGTATCGCAATCTATTCCAGAGCGAGCCCATGAGCGCCGAACGTGCGCGGGCGCTTATTCAGTCTTGCCTGGACAATAGCGACTAAACCGGCTCAAGCAGGCCCAGCACCGAAACAAGGGCAAGCACGATGATTGCAACCGTGAGTTCGCCCAGCGTGCCTCGCACCAGCGCCTTGGCGGCAAGATCGGGCTTGCCTGAAAACCGGGGCACCCAAAGATAGCGATTACTGACAGCCATCAGAACCATGGCCAATGCCAGGCATATTTTTAGGCCGAGCAAGGCCTGATAGGGCGAATGCCAGTGCAGCGGCCATTGCCCAAGCACAAAAAACGTATTGGCGGCACCGGTGAGCAACACGCCTGCTACGGCGAAATGACCAAACAGCGAGAATTGTCGCAGCGCATGACCGGCAGCCTCACGCAGATCGGCGTGCTTCATGGCCCGCAGCAGCCCCACCAACGGCACCAGGCTGCCTACCCAGGCGCCTGCGCACACTACATGCAAAGCCTGGCTCAAACGCATTGCTGTCCCCAGCAAACCCTCATGCATAGCGGCATGGCCGGCAAGCGCGGTCAAAGCCAGAGCAATACCCGCCCACGCAGCAATCACAAGATTTTGCCTGGCGGCCAGAACAGCAATCAGCGTAGCCACTACGAATAGCAGCCGTACCAGCCAGACCTGACCGAACTCAGTCTGGAACAACACAATTTTGAGCAGAGAAATATCCACTGCCGACGACCATCCGTCGCCCACTGAAACAAGCTGAAGGCATATTAGGGACAGCAGTGCTAGCAAAGCAATGCCCGCAGCCCAGCACTGGGCCAGATGCACAGCGCGTTTATTGAAGCTGGCTTGCACGGTAGTGCGTGCCAGCGCCATCATGCCGCTGCCGCCAAACAAAAAAAACAACGCCGCATCACCCGCCAGACGGCTTGCAGCCATCGCGGCGGTTAGTGAGATCACGGCTTAACGGTGAACGTATAGCTGCCTTTAGACTTGTGGCCATCTTTGGCTAATACATGCCAATTGACCGTATAGGCACCAGGCTTCAGGGGTTGCGGTACAGGCACCAGCAATGTTTTGTCGTCGCCTTTTGCCGTTTGCGCCTTACCCAACTCTATCGGTGCACTTTCACCCGCAGTAAGCGCAACACCCGAAAGAGCAGGTTCCAACCCCTCAGTAAAGTGCAAGGCCAGCTCTGCAGGAGACCCCACCGTAGCGTCCTGGGCAGGCGTCGCTGATTCAAGATGGGCATGGGCCGATGCCACAGACAACCACCCCAAACTTAGCAGCAGCCCAGCCGCCATCTTCATTGCGTACTTCATACATGACTCCGTAGACCGAGAGGCGCTACACACCCCAATCTGGCTACTTTACATCCGGGCTACGGAACACGCCAATGGATCGTCGCTGCGCTCGCGCACTAACGGCGTTTCAGTCGACACACATCCACTTTTCCAAACGACATACCGCAGCCTTCGTTCGGGTTGGGGCTGTTTGACGGGGTTAGGAATGTGCCACGCGCACGTGCCTGAGCGGGGATGCAAGGCCGCAACTGTTCGAGCGGGACGCGTGTCTGGAGCCCAGTGGGCTCCAGACACCGCGAGTTTTGCGGCCGCCCCGATCAGGTGCGGACGTGTGGGAAGTCGGGCACCGCCCGACCGCATGACGGCCGGAAAACAGCCCCAACCCGAACGAAGGCGTCAAAAGTACCCAATGCAGCCACTCTACAAAACTCAGAACGGCAGAATCTGACGACTTTCCGTCAAAGTAATCACATCACAATTATCACCAGGCCCACTACGGTCAATAACAAGAAAATCAGCAACATCCTCTAACGCAAGCAAAGGATGATGCCAGACCCCCTTGGCATAATTAACCCCCTGATCCCCCCGACACAAAAACAAACGAAGATCATTCGGGCCAGGCGGATCACCCGCAGGTGCCACAACAACCAGGTAAGGCCGACCATTGAGCGGAATAAACGCCTGACTCGCGCGCGGGTGACGCTCCATCATGCTTACCGTAAACGGCAACGTGCGCGGCTGACCACGAAAGATAGAAACAATAGCCTTGCCCTGCTCACCAGGCTCGATATTGGCCAAATCATGATAGCGCTCGGTATTGCCATCGTTGATCGTGAAATGGTTGACATCATCCGTAGCTTCAATAACATCCCCAAACGACGCAAAGCCAGCCTGAGTCAGCGTTTCTACAGTAAGGTAAGGTGTGCTCATGCCGCTTCTCCGCCCAGCAGGCTGTCTAGCCGAAACCGGGCAATCTTGCCGATTTCGCGCAAACAGGCAGTAAGCTCGGTATCGCGATCATTGCGCAAACGTGACTCGATGGCATCCATGATTTGGTAACGGCTCAGACCCTTGACCGCAACGACAAACGGAAAGCCAAAGCGCTCGCGGTAGCTGGCATTGAGCTGACGCAGCCGATGCAACTCTTCTGCACTGCACTGATCTAGCCCCGCACCGCGCTGTTCATCGGTCGACGCCGTGGTCAGCGTACCGCTGGCCGCCTCTTTGCCAGCAAGCTCAGGGTGGGCGCTGATCAACGCCAGCTTCTTCTCGCCAGCAGCCTGGTCTACAACCTGCGTCATCGCGGTATGCAAGGCCTGTACGCTGGCAAACGGGCGTGCTTGCCATGCATTCTTGGCAATCCACGGAGAGTGTTCAAAGATATCACCGAGCCGTTCAGTAAACGCCTCTTGTGAAAGTGAAGAAAGCTCATCGAGAGTAAGGGCTGGCGCCTGGGTTTGCGTCATGGTTGGCTCTTGGGTTGGAGAGTGTTTTTTATCGGATTGAAATCGTGATGGGCCAGAGGGCATAAGCGTGCATGGTGGGCGTGCTTACCATGGGTAGTGTACGAAGACTTTGCGGGTTGCGACAGCGCCAAGTTTAATAACGCATATAGGCGAGCACGTATCTGCCGATGTCTGACCCGTTTGTTGTTTGTGCGCAAGGCCGCTACTTGCCTGGGCGAGGCGGTCAGCGACGCGGCTACCTCTGACGCGCAACTATTAACTGCAGATTGAGTCTGCAGCAATATGGGCTGGAGCGCGGTCGCCTTAGCCAGCAAGCCTGGCAGCCACTTCAGTAATACGCCGGCGCAGCCAGACGATTTCAGGCGCTTGATGCGCGCGTTCGTGCCAGAGCTGATAAAAACGCATGGGTGGAAATTTAATTGGTGACTCAAGCACTTTTACAGGCAGGTAGCGTGCATAGTGCTGAGCAAACTGTCGCCCTGTTGTAAACACCATGTCGGTGGACATCAGTATGTAAGGCACAAGCCCAAAGTACGGAATCGTCATTTGAATGTTGCGCTTGTGGCCGTGCTCGGCCAGGTAACCATCGATAAAACTGGTGCGCTCTGACACATAAGGGGTAGGTGCCAGATGCTTCATGTTCAGATAATGCTTGAGGCTAATGCCTTTTTTCGCCAGTGGGTGGTGCAGGCCCAGCATGCAGACGACCTCGTCTTCAAATAACTGAGAAGTATGCAGTTGCGCTGGAGGTGCCAGCCAGTTGCCCACCACAATATCCAGCGCACCGCTTCCAAGTGCGCCCTGGTAGTCGAACTCTGCATTAATGGGGTGCACGATAAGGCGGGCCGCCGGTGCCTGCTTGAACAGCATCTCGGCAATATTGGGCAAAAACAAAGCATCCAGGTAATCGGGTGCCCCGATTTTAAATTCGCGCGTGGTTTGTATGGGTGAAAAATCAGAGGGGGCTTGAGTGATGCGGTCTATGGCTTCCAGCGCTTCGGCGGTATGAACCAAAATCTCGCGCGCTCTTTCGGTGGCGACCATGCCATTTTTGCACCGCACCAAGAGAGGATCGCCCGTAATGGCCCGCAGGCGACGCAACGAGTTACTGACCGCGGGCTGCGACAAACCCAATTTGATGGCCGTACGCGATACGCTCTGCTCGGTGAGCAGTACATGCAAAACCCGTAGCAGAGAGGTTTCTATCGGTTCACGCTGTCGTTCCATAAGGGGATTATGTCGTGAAGGGGTAGGCATGCCTAGTGGCCAGCAAGCCAGTCAGGCTGGGCGTGCTTGCGGCATGAAGTGATAGTCATCATCATCGCCTGCAAATGTCGTCGGCCCTATCGGGTGCTATGTTGGCTAAAAGCTATCTTAAAAGGCCTGTCATGGAGACAAACACCATCCGCCTTTATTATCGCGGCCAAATTCACGAAGTGGCGGGCAAGCCCACCACGTGCACACTATTACAGTTTCTTCGCGAAGACCTCCGTCGTACCGGCACCAAAGAAGGGTGTGCCGAAGGCGATTGCGGCGCGTGCACGGTAGTGGTCGGTGAACTGGATGAAAACGGCGGCGTAAGCCTTAGGGCCATTAACGCCTGTATTCAGTTTCTGCCTGCGCTCGATGGCAAGGCCATTTTCACGGTTGAGGATTTGCGCCAGCCTGACGGTGCACTGCATCCCGTTCAACAGGCCATGGTTGACCTGCATGGTTCGCAGTGCGGCTTTTGCACGCCCGGATTCGTGATGTCGATGTGGGCGCTGTATCTTGATCACGACCCCACGGGTCCGAAGCCCGATCGATTGCAAATCAATACCGTCTTGTCTGGCAACCTGTGTCGCTGTACGGGTTATCGTCCTATCATCGATGCGACCCAGGCCATGTTCGACTTGCCGCGCATTGACTTTGACCGGGCAGGTTTGGCCAGCGCGCTGACATCGATGCAACGTCAACAACCGCTTGAGTATCACGCAGGCGATCAGGTGTTTCATGCCCCGCGTACGCTTACTCAACTGGCACAGACGCGTGTTGAGCACCCCGACGCCCGCATCGTGGCAGGCAGTACAGACGTGGGCCTGTGGGTCACCAAGCAGATGCGCCAATTGCCTCATCTTATTTACGTTGGGCAGGTGGCGGAACTGCGCGCCATTACGCAAACAGGTGATCATCTTTATATCGGTGCAGGCGCATCGCTTAATGATGCGTACGGCAAATTGGTACAGCATTATCCGCAGCTCGACGAAATGCACCGGCGGTTTGCGTCACACCCTATTCGCAATGCCGGCACGCTGGGCGGCAACCTGGCCAACGGTTCGCCCATTGGTGACTCCATGCCCGCGCTCATCGCACTGGGCACGCGTATCGTGCTGCGAAAAGGTAAGCGTCAGCGCGACATGCCACTTGAAGATTTTTACCTTGATTACCAGAAAACCGCGCTGGAAGAAGGTGAATTTGTCGAAGGCATGCAGGTGCCGCTTTCCGCGCCCCAGCAACGTTTTCGCACCTACAAGTTGTCCAAACGATTTGATCAGGACATCTCGGCCGTGTGCGCGGCCTTTGCGATTGCGCTTGACGGCAACACGATAACGGCGGCGCGTCTTGCATTTGGTGGTGTCGCGGCAACGCCCAAGCGCGCCACACAGGCAGAGCAGGCACTTGAGGGCCAACCCTGGACGGAAGCGACGGCGAAAAAGGCCATGCAGGCGCTGGCGCGTGATTACGCCCCCTTGACTGACATGCGCGCTAGCAGTGCATACCGCCTGCTGGGTGCGCAAAATCTGTTGTTGCGCTTTTATTTTGAGACCCGTTCTGACGCGCCGCTGGCTGCACATGAAACGAATGTGTTTGCCGCCGTTGACGCGCTGTGAGGTGACACCATGAATACGCAGACAGAAGCGTTTATGGCTGACCCGGTTAATGCCGGCACAGGCAAGGCGACGGGGCAGTCGCTGCCGCATGAATCCGCCGCATTGCATGTGAGCGGCGAAGCCACTTACACCGATGATATCCCCGAGCTGCACGGCACGGTGCATTGTGCACTTGGCCTTTCAGCCAAGGCGCATGCGCGCATTGTGGCCATGGATCTTGAGCCCGTGCGCAAGACGCCTGGCGTGGTCGCCGTGCTGACAGCCAGCGACATACCGGGCGAAAACAACTGTGGCCCGGTCATTCATGATGAGCCGGTGCTGGCTGATGATCGGGTTCAGTATATTGGCCAGCCCATGTTCGCCGTCATTGCTGAATCTCACGATGCAGCGCGCCGCGCGGCACGCCTTGCGCAGGTCAGTTATGACGTGTTGCCGTCGGTGCTGACGCCGCAGCAAGCCAAGGCAGAAAACGCCATGGTATTGCCGCCGCTGCACATGCGTCGAGGTGATCCGGAAGTCGCCATTTCGCACGCGCCGCACACTCTGCGTGGCACGTTTGAATGCAACGGACAAGAACAGTTTTACCTCGAAGGGCAAATATCTTATGCGGTGCCCAAAGAAGGGCAAGGTGTGCATGTATGGTGTTCGACCCAGCACCCCAGTGAGATGCAGGCAGTCATTGCTCATGCCTTGGGCTGGCACTCGCATCAGGTCTTGGTTGAGTGCCGCCGCATGGGTGGAGGGTTTGGTGGCAAGGAATCGCAGTCAGCGCTGTTCGCCTGTGTCGCGGCTGTTGCTGCCACACGGCTTAACCGCCCGGTAAAGCTGCGGCTCGATCGTGATGATGACTTCATGATTACGGGCAAGCGCCATGGCTTTTATTACGAGTACGCCGTGGGCTTTGACGGCACAGGGCGCATTCTTGGGGCACTGCTAGACATGACGCTGAGAGCTGGGTTTTCGGCGGACTTGTCTGAGGCGGTGGCCACGCGGGCCATGTGCCATGTCGACAATGCTTACTACCTGCCTGACGTAGATATTCGCAGTCTTTGTGGCAAGACCAACTCGCAGTCAAATACCGCGTTTCGCGGCTTTGGTGGGCCGCAGGGTGCGTTGATTACAGAGGTTATTCTCGACATGATTGCGCGCAAGCTTGGCCGCGATGCCCTGGATATACGGCGTGCAAATTTCTATGGTGACAAAGGCCGCGACACGACGCCTTATGGGCAGGCGGTCACCGACAATATTCTGCACCCGCTGGTCGATCAGCTTGAAGCCGACAGCAACTACCGTGCGCGCCGTGAGGCTGTGCGCGCGTTTAACCGCAACAGCCCGGTGCTCAGGCGCGGTCTGGCGCTGACGCCGGTAAAGTTCGGCATCTCGTTTAACGTGCCAGCCTTTAACCAGGCAGGCGCGCTGGTGCACGTTTACCGTGATGGCTCGGTGCTGGTAAACCATGGCGGAACCGAAATGGGGCAGGGCTTAAACACCAAGGTTGCCCAAGTGACCGCCAGCGAACTGGGCTTGCCCATGGAGCGAGTGCGCGTCACCGCGACCGATACCAGCAAGGTTGCCAACACCTCGGCCACGGCGGCATCTACCGGCACCGACCTGAACGGCAAGGCGGCGCAGGATGCCGCAGCGCGCATACGACGACGCCTGGCCAGCGTGGCGGCAGACAAGTGGGGCGGCAAACCTGACGACGTGGTGTTTGCCGATGGCAAGGTCGCCGTCAACGGCCAAAGCGTGCCTTTTGTTGAGGTTGTGGACGCTGCCTACTGGGCCCAGGTGCAGTTGTGGTCGGAAGGCTTTTACGCAACACCCGGCATACGCTGGGACAAGCAAACCATGTCGGGCGAGCCTTTTTTTTACTTCGCATATGGCGCTGCCGTGTCTGAGGTGATTATCGATACGCTGACCGGTGAATGGAAGCTGGTGCGGGCCGATGCACTGCACGATGTGGGCCAGTCTATTAACCCCGCACTGGATATTGGCCAGATCGAAGGTGCGTTCATTCAGGGCATGGGCTGGCTTACAACTGAAGAGCTGGTCTGGAACCAGGAAGGGCGGCTTATGACGCATGCACCATCCACGTACAAAATACCGTCGATCAGTGATTGCCCAACTGACTTTCGTGTCAGCCTGTACAGCAACCGCAACGCCAAGGATACGGTTTTCCATTCCAAGGCCGTGGGTGAGCCCCCGTTGCTGTTGCCATTTAGCGTATTTAACGCCATACGGGATGCGGTGGCCAGCGTGGCTGACTATTGCCATGAGCCGCAGCTTAATGCGCCAGCCACGCCGGAAGCTATTTTGAATGCAGTGACTCAACTGCGTTTGCAGGAGAGCGAAATAAACGCCTCCCATCTCGTGAGCGGCAGCGCATCTTAAGAGGAAAGGGGGCGATGAAGGACTGGATTAGCACAGCCTTGCACTTGATCGCGCACAACGGTGCCGTGGTGCTGGTCACCGTGGCCAGGGCGGAAGGATCAACGCCGCGCGAGGCGGGCGCAAAAATGCTGGTTGCTGCAACGGAGCAGCGCCTGACCATAGGTGGCGGGCATCTTGAGTGGCGCGCCGCCGACATTGCCCGCAACATGCTGCAGGTCGGCAATACCGCCTGCGGTGTTGAGCGCATGGCCCTGGGCCCCAGCCTGGGGCAGTGCTGTGGTGGCGTGGCCACCTTGGCGTTTGAATTA
Source organism: Pusillimonas sp. ANT_WB101 (assembly GCF_008369125.1). NCBI lineage: Bacteria > Pseudomonadati > Pseudomonadota > Betaproteobacteria > Burkholderiales > Alcaligenaceae > Pusillimonas > Pusillimonas sp. ANT_WB101. The sequence continues at coordinate 704,335 of NZ_VOAY01000003.1, forward strand.
CTCACAGCCTCCGATATCACGTGGCTGCAGGCCTTGCAGCAGACATTGCAGGCTGGCCGTGCATGCCTGCGCACCCGCACCTTGCGTGGTGCAAACAACGGGCATGCGGGGCCGGTTTCCGTCACGACGTTAGGCCCAGATGATGCATGGCCTAGTACTGGCAGGCATCAGCGTTGTGTGCTCACAGACATGGGTGGCAGGCTATCCATGACAGAGCTGTTGGCGCCCCCCGAGATGCACGTGGTATTGTTCGGCGCCGGGCATGTGGGCCAGGCCATTGTACGTGTGTTGGCTACGCTACCCTGCACGGTAACGTGGGTGGATGAGCGTGACGCGCAGTTTCCGGGAAACGTACCAGAAAGCGTAACAATAGAAGCCACCGACACACCTGAAGCCGTTATTGATCAGGCCCCTGCCGGCAGCTTCTTTCTGGTGATGACGCACTGCCATGCCTTGGATCAACGTCTTTGTCAGCAAATTTTTCGACGTGATGACTTTGCGTATTTTGGGTTGATTGGCTCACGCTCAAAGCGACGCAAGTTTGAGCGACGGCTGACCGAGCGCGGTGTGCCGCCCGAGCGGCTGGCACAGATGACGTGCCCGGTTGGCATAGAAGGCATTCTGGGCAAGGCCCCTGAAATCATTGCCATCGCGGTGGTTGCGCAGCTGCTGCAAACGCAAGCGTTGCGTGCACGCGGCGAGGGAAACGCTGCCCACTTGCCGATGAACATGCCTATGTATATTTCTGAAGAGAGTTTATGAGTATCAAGTCTGTACCCCATGACGCTGAAAGTGCCGCATCCTGTGTTGCCTATCGCGCCCACATTCTGTATTTCAGGGGGCGTCCAGCCTCTTCTGGCGAAGACGACGCCACGATTAGCCTGGAAGACGGCCTGCTGGTGGTTGAGGACGGCCGGATTGCGCAGGTGGGCGACTATGACACCTTGGCGCCGGCACTTGATGCAGACACCGAAATTGTAGATTGGCGCGGCAAGCTGATTATGCCGGGCTTTATCGATACGCACGTTCATTATCCACAAACCGATATCATTGCCTCACCGGCGACGGGGCTGCTCCCCTGGCTTGAAACATACACCTTCCCAACCGAAGCGCGTTTTGGTGACCCGGCCTATGCGACCGATGTGGCTCGCTTCTTTGTTGATGAGCTGCTGCGCTGCGGCACCACGACGGCGCTGGTGTATTGCACGGTGCATCCAGAGTCGGCTGACGCACTGTTTACCGAAAGCCATGCCCGTAATATGCGCATGGTGGCGGGCAAAGTCATGATGGACAGAAATTGCCCCGAATACCTACGCGATACGGCCGAGTCGGGGGCGCGTGACAGCGAGATGCTGATACAACGCTGGCATGGCAAGGGACGCCAGATGTACGGGCTTACGCCGCGCTTTGCACCCACGTCGACCGAAGCGCAGTTGGCGGTGTGCGGCGAGCTGGCGCAGCAATACAAAGATGTGTTCATCCAGAGCCATGTCGCCGAGAACGCCGACGAAATTAAATGGGTGTCCGAGCTTTTCCCGCAAGCCCGCAGCTACCTTGATGTGTATGACCGCTTTGGCCTGTTGCGCCCTCGGGCTGTGTACGGTCACAGTATCTGGCTGGATGAAACTGATCGCATGCGCATGCGCGACACAGGGGCGGTGGCGGCGCATTGCCCGACCTCAAATCTGTTTCTGGCCAGTGGGTTGTTTGACTTTGCGGCGGCCGATGCCGCCGGCATGGCATACACACTAGCCACAGATGTGGGCGGCGGCACCTCATTTTCTATGCTGCAGACCATGAACGAGGCGCATAAGGTTGCGCGCATGTCGGGCAGCCACCTGAGCGCACACACCATGCTTTATCTTGCCACCGAAGGGGCAGCGCAATCACTTGATCTGGGTGGCACCATAGGCACGCTGGCGCCGGGCGCCGAGGCAGATTTTGTGGTGCTTGACCCTCACGCCACCCCCTTGCTGGCGCGCCGGACGGCGCGGGCAGAGTCGCTTGAAGAACTCTTGTTTGCACTCGTCATGCTTGGCGACGACCGAACCATTGCGGCCACCTATGTGGCGGGGCGTAAGATGTAGCGTGATGGGTCACGCCTTACACCCTGCTTCTGGTCACGATAATCCATTAACATAGAAAGACCTTGCTACACGTTGGCAGGGGTGGTGGTATGGCTCATAGCGGGGGCAATCATGGCGACGCGGCGTGGCGACGAAATGCTTGATACGTACTTGTTGACAGTATTGTGCCTGCTTGTGTCCGAGCGCAGCGTTTCACGTGTGGCGCTACGCCTTAACCAGTCTCAGCCCACTATTAGCGTGGCGTTGCGCCGTTTACGCGACATTCTCGGTGACCCTTTGCTGGTGCGTGAAAAAGGTGGCATGGTGCCCACAGAGCGCGCGCTAAGCCTGGTTGAGCACGCGCGCGGTGCACTCAATGAAATCGAGCGTATGGTCACTGCGCCAGAAAGCTTTGATCCGTTTACGTCGCGACAGGTGTTTCGCATTGGCTCACCTGATTACCTCGCCCCCGATTTCATGAGCAGTGTGGCGACGCGTCTGCGCCGCGAAGCGCCGCATGCCCACCTTAAGGTTCATGCTCTGGGCCCAGCGTTTGATTTTGAGCAGTCGCTCGCAGAGGGCGAGCTTGATGTGGTTATCGGCAACTGGCCTGAGCCACCCGATCGCATGCACCTTTCTATGCTGCTTGAAGATGAAATCGTGTGCCTGGTCTCAGCTAACCATCCGCTGGCGCAAAAAGGCATGACGCTGCAAGACTACCAGGCAGCCGTGCATATTGTTCCATTGCCTTACTCCATGACCCAGCGTGGTGTCATTGACAGTGTGCTGGCGGCGGCGCGCATAGAACGCGATGAGCGCGTGTCAGTGCAGTCTTTCAATGTGGCGCCGTATCTGCTGGCAGGCACCGATATGGTGTTTACCACTTCGCGGCACTTTGCCACGTTCTACAGCAAGCTGCTGCCTCTGGCCATTGTCGAAGCGCCGATTAAATTTCCGTCCATGCGCTTTTATCAGTTGTGGCACGAGCGCCATCACCTGTCGCCCGCACACCGATGGTTGCGCCGTCTTCTGGGCGATTGCGGTCAGCAACTGGGCCAGCAACTGGGCCAGGGCTTGGGCACAGCCACCGTTGCGCCCGACCCCGGGCCTGGCCGCTCTGAAGGTTAGGCGGCTGCGCACGCCCATCGGGTTGGCGCGGGCCAACCACGCACGCCGCCAACACCCGCCAAGCCCTTACGCCGTGCGCGTTACATCCTGCGCACTACACGCCGAGCGTTAAACCCTGCGCGTTACACACTACGCCCTTCACCCCTCGCGTTACACCAGTAGATCTGCCAGCATCAGCGCGACCACCTTGGTTGCGCCGCGCAAGTCCTCAAGCACCACATTTTCATCTGCCTGCTTGGCTTTGGACTCCATCAGCGTGCGGGGGCCGGCGCCATACATGACGACGGGCACGCCATGCTCACCATAAAGCCGCGCATCGGCATACAGTGGCGTACCCACAGCCGGGATGTCTTCCCCGAATACCGTGCGGGCGTGTTTTTGCAGACTGGCCACCATACGTTCATGGCCTGGTAACGGCCGCAGCGCGTTGGCACGCAGAATCCGTCGGATATCAACATGTATACCGGGCAGGCCCGACACCGGGCTGACGATGAGTGCGCGTACCTCAGCTTCCACCCGTTGGGGGTCTTCTTCAGGGATAAGCCTGCGGTCCAGCTTTAACACTACTTTGCCGGGCACGACGTTGGTATTGGTGCCGCCCTCGATGTGCCCGACAATCATGGTGGGGCTGCTGATGCCGGGGATGCTTGAAGAGATCGCCTTGAGGCTGGCAGCCTTCGCGTAGACGGCCTGCAGAATCCGAGTAGCGGCCTGCAAGGCATCGTGCCCGGTGTGCGGCATGGCGCCATGCGTGGCTTTGCCATTGACGGTAACTTCAAACTGCAGGCAGCCGTTATGGGCCGTGACCACTTCATAACTGAAGCTGGCGCACAGTGCATAGTCAGGCTTGGTCAAACCTTGCTCAAGCAGCCAGCCTGGCCCCAGCAGGCCCCCAAACTCTTCATCATAGGTAAAGTGAAACTCTACGGTGCCCCGCAAGGGCAACTGGCTGGCTTCCAGCGCTCTGACCGCATACAAATAGGTAGTGAAATCGCTTTTTGAAACGGCCGCCGCGCGCCCGTACAGGCGCCCATCTTCAATATTGGCGCCATACGGTGACTGGCTCCACCCGTCTCCTGGCGGCACGACGTCGCCGTGCGCGTTCAGGGCAATGACGGGGCCGCCCTCACTGTAATGGCGGCGCACAATCAGGTTGGTAATGCTTTGCATGCCATAGTCGCGCACCTGCTTCTCAGGCACGGTATGGCGCTCGACATCCCATCCCCATGATTCCAGCGTTGTGGCCACCGCTTCCGCATGCGGTGCGGTGTTGCCAGGAGGCGTGTCAGTGGGAATGCGCACCAGATTCTGAAGCAAGGCCACTTGCTCGTCAAAATGCGTGTCTATCCAGCCTGTAATGGAACTGGCCTGGGCGTCAGGCGTCAGCCTGTCAGCGCCAGAGCCGGCATTGTCCGTCGTGGTGTGCTGATTCATTATTCTCTCGCAAGTTTGCCCCAGATACGCACGCGGCTAATGCCACCGTCGGGGAACATGTTTACACGCACATGCGTAACAGGCCCGAGCTTGCTGATCTGCTCGCCTTCATAAAAATGCTGTTTGTGCATATCGGTTTTCTGTTCGCCCAGCAGTTCGGGCCAGAACATGGCCTGGGTTACCAGCGACTCGTCGGTAGACGCGTCCATGCGCGCGGCTTGTATGGATACCCGATCAGGATAATTGCCCTTGAAGTGCGCGGTATCGACTTCGATTTTCTCGACAATGGCTGCATGCCCCAGTTCAATAAGGCACCAGTCATAGCCAGGTTCGCGACGGCGCCGGGTTTCCCACCCGTCTCCCATGTTGACACCGCGACCGGGCATGATGAGGCGAAACGGTACGCCAAAGTGGGCGTCGTTATAGGCCACAATGCGGCCGCCATTGGCCAGTGCCGACACCTCAAAAAGCTGGTCGGAAGGCTTGGTATCCCAGTTGCAGGCAGGCTGGCCATAAACGCGCAATCGCGCCACGCCACCGTCAGGGAATATATTCAGACGCAGGTGTGTCCACACACGGTCATCGGTCAGCTCAACAAAATGATGTGCATTGCCATTGAGCGAACGCGCTGGAACGATTTCGGTCCACGATGTGCTGTCGTCCGGGTCTCCTTCGATATTGCATGCCTGCACCGAAGCGGCGGGCGGGAAGTTACCGGTGAAATGGCTGGTGTTGATGTCCAGGCCCTTGATGACGCCGGGCAGGCCCAGACGGATAATGGCGCTGTCATGCCCGCCATGGCGGCGGCGACGGGTTTCCCAGCCATCCATCCACTTGCCATTGTCATCGAACTTGCCCACGATAAATACAGGCTCGGACGATTGCAGCATGCGCTCGGCTGCCGCAAAAAACTCATCAGAACACGACACAACCTGCGTGCCAAAGTCGGCAGAGGCCAGGTTGGCATAGCGGGTTGCAAAGGCGGGCAGGTCTACAGATGGGGCGTCGACGACGGTTCCGACGGGAAGATTGGGCTTGGCCATGGTTTACTCGCTCCAGTAAAAGAAGGCGGGACACTCGTCCGGGTGTGTGCCGCCCAGTAGGGCGGCGGCGTATGTACAGAAATCGGGGCATGGCCGGGCTGACATGGGTGCCTGGCTATGGCGTTTAACGCGTTAGCCTTGTGTGTTGCCCTGCCAGGGATGGTGCTTGATCCAGTGGCGCGCAATATCGGCGCGGGTGGGGATCCACACCTGATCATGGCGCTGGATGTAATCCAGAAAGCGTTGCAAGGCCGCAAATCGGCCCGGGCGGCCGGTAATGCGGCAGTGCAGCCCTACCGACATCATCTTGGGTGCATGCTTGCCCTCGGCATACAGCACGTCAAAAGCGTCACGCAGGTAGGTAAAAAACTGTTCGCCGCTGTTAAACCCCTGCGGTGATGCAAACCGCATGTCATTGGTGTCTAGCGTATAGGGCACGATAAGCTGTGGCTTGCTGCTGCCATCACCCAGCGTAACGTTTGCCCAGAAAGGCAGGTCATCACCGTAATAGTCTGAGTCATACAGAAAACCGCCTTCTTCGGCGACCAGACGCAGGGTGTTGGGGCTGTCGCGGCCGGTGTACCAACCTTCGGGGTGGTGGCCCACCAGCGCACTGACCACCTCTATGCAGCGCTGCATGTGCTCGCGTTCAATGTCTTCGGGCGTGTCTTGGTAATGTATCCATCGATAGCCATGACAGGCGATTTCATGGCCCAGTTCGACGAAAGCCTGGGCCGCCTCGGGGTTGCGCTCAAGTGCCATGCCAACGGCAAATATTGTTAGCGGTAGCCCGCGGCCCTCGAATTCGCGCAAAATTCGCCAGACGCCGGCGCGTGATCCGTATTCGTAGATGGATTCCATGGACAGATGGCGGGCGGGGTAGGCGGCCGCGCCAATAATCTCTGACAGAAACTGCTCGGACGCGGGGTCGCCATGCAGCACGCAGTTTTCGCCACCCTCTTCGTAATTGAGCACAAACTGCACAGCAATACGGGCATTGCCAGGCCAGTTGGCATGGGGCACGTTGCGGCCATAGCCGATAAGATCACGCGGGTAATGCTGAGGCGACATGGTGGCTCCGGTACGTTAGCGTTTAATACTTATTGCCAGCCACGGATCTACCGGGCCTTTTTCGGGATCATTCATGCGGTGTTCGCAGTCTTCGAGATGGTGATGCATGGCGGCTTTGGCACCTGCAGCGTCACCCTGCGCAATGCGGTCAAGAATGTCTTGGTGCTCAAGATACGAGCATGTGCTCTGGCCGGGCGTGTCGTAGTAGGCAATGATGAGCGTCGTGCGAGCGCACAGGCTGTGCAGCATTTCGATAAGCACGTCATTGCCCAGCAGGTGGGCCAGCTCAACGTGAAACGCGTTAGAAAGCCGTATCCAGCTAATGCGGTCACCGCACTCAAATGCCTTGCGTTCGCGCGCCACCATGTCGTACAGCGGCAGCAGCCGCGTCTGTATGTCGGGCAGGGCGACCAGCATGTCTAGGGTCATGCACTCCATGGCCCGCCGCATTTCAAACACGTCGCGGGTTTCTTTGGCGTTGGGCTGCCATACAAAGGCGCCCCGGTTTGGCTCGATGACCACGATTTTGTCATGGGCCAATTGCGACAGCGCCATACGCACGATGTTGCGCGAGCATGAAAATATCTTGCACAGTGTGGCTTCGGTAAGCTTGGCACCAGGCAGCAAGCGCCGGTCCATGACGGCATCAAAAATGTCGTCATAAACACGATCAACCTCTGAGCGCGGGCTGGTGTCGTAAGCGCTGCGCCACGACGAAGCTTTTGGGGCTTCCAGCGTGTCGGCTGACGCAGAGTTGGAATGCAGATACAACATTTTGTGAGAATCTCTTGATGAACTGTTGACAATTATTGGTGATCGCCTGAGAATCGTCAACATAAATTGTTGACAATTATTGGAGACACCATGGGCAAGCTATCTACCCATGTTCTGGACACCATGCACGGTGTGCCGGCGCAAAACGTTCGTATTACGCTTTATCGCATTGAGGGTGGGCAGCGTGCATTGCTAAAGCAGGTGAGCACCAACCACGATGGCCGCTGCGATGAGCCATTACTGGCCGGGCAGGCCCTGCAAAAAGGCACGTACGAACTGGTATTTGAAATCGGTGACTACTTCGCGGCAAAAGGCGTCCGGGTACCCGAACCACGCTTTGTTGATCAGGTAAGCCTGCATTTTGGCGTGGCCAACCCCGATGAAAACTATCATGTCCCACTGGTTGCGACCCCCTGGACGTGGTCTACCTATCGCGGCAGCTAAGGCGCTCCGTCTTACGGCATTCGCTGACACAAACCCGGGAAACACCCATGCAAGCATTTCTTATTGAGTACGGCAATCTTCTGTTGCGCTGGCTGCACGTGATCGCTGCCATTGCCTGGATAGGCGAATCGATTTATTTCGTCATGCTCGACAACAGCCTGCATGCGCCGCGCGGTGAGCACAGCAAAAAGCTGGGTGTATTTGGTGAAATGTGGGCGGTGCACGGCGGCGGTTTCTACCATAACCAGAAATACCTTACCAACCCAGCCGAGTTGCCCGATGACTTGCACTGGTCGTTCTGGAAGGCCTACACCACCTGGTTGTCGGGGTTTGCGCTGTTTTCCATCATGTATTTGATGAAGCCCGCGTTTTACCTGGTCAACCCCAATAGCCCCTGGGAATGGGCGGCTGCCATGAGTGGCAGCCAGGCCAGTTTGCTGGCCGTAGCCTTTCTGCTTGTGGGCTATTTTTTGTACTCGCAGCTATGCCAGCGCATCAGTCCTACCATGGAGCGTGATGGGCTACTGAGTGTGGCCGTGGGCGTGATGATGGTGGTTGTTGCCTGGCTTACGGTTCAGATATTCCCGGGGCGCGCCGCCTTTCTGATTACCGGTGCACTAATGGCCACCTGTATGTCTGCCAACGTGTTTTTCTGGATTATCCCTGGCCAGCGCCGCATGGTTGCCGCACTGAAGGCAGGCAAGGCGCCCAACCCACTGGATGGCAAACTGGGCAAGCAGCGGTCGGTACACAACACCTACTTTACGCTGCCGGTGGTGTTTCTGATGCTGAGCAACCACTACTCATTTACCTACACCAGCCCGTATGCCTGGATCATCATGAGCCTGTTCATTTTTGCAGGCGCGGTCATCCGACAGTATTTTGTATTGCGCCATATGGGCAAGAATCAAATTGCATACCCCGTTGTGGGTATTGTGTTGCTGGTGATTATCGGCTGGCTCGCAGCACCTGCGCCAAGACCCGCCCCGGCCGCTTCGGCGTCATCAACGGCTGCGTCCGGAGAGCATGCCGGGTCTGCTGCGGCGTTGGCAAACACCGCTGGGAGTGCGGCAACAGGCGCAGCGGCGGCCGGTCAGTCAAAAGATATGTCGCTTAATCAGGTGAAAAAAATTATAGGCGCGCGTTGTGTAGAGTGTCACTCGGCCACACCAACGTTTGCAGGCATTGCCGCTGCGCCTGCCGGCATATCCCTGGACACTGATGCTGAAATCGCGCTGCATGAAGACCAGATCAAACAGGTTGTGGCAAGCCAGTACATGCCACTGGGCAACATCACAAAAATGACGGAAGAAGAACGCGCTGCCATCGCCGCATGGGGTGTCAGATAATAGGCGGATGTCTACAATGCCGAGCAAACGGCCGCACTTTTTTATTTTCCAAGCCTGGTTGCTATGCTGGCCTCCTGCATGAACGGCGCGGTGCGCTATATACCCAGAGTGTGCATGAACCGCCACGTTGTACCCACCCGGGTGTGTAGTGCGTGCGGTAGCCTGCGCGGGCAGGGCGACTTGCCTGCTGCTGCTTTCTGAAACCAGAGTAGGCATCTCCCTATTGAGTCGGTTAGACTTTGGTTATAAAGTCAGAATTCCCGGTCCAGACATAATGCTGATGCGGGTTTGGCAGCGTTTACCTCAAAGGACTTGTCACCATGAAGAACCAGCTCAAACTCATTGGCGCGCCTTCGGCCCTGTTGTTGCTCGAGGGGTGGTCGGCGATAGAAGGGCGCGACGCCATTCAAAAAACGTTTACCTTCAAAAACTTTAACGAAGCCTTCGGCTTTATGGCCCAGGTGGCGATGCAGGCAGAAAAACTGGATCATCATCCTGAATGGACCAACGTCTACAACCGCGTTACGGTCACGCTTACTACTCATGATGCCAATGGGGTAACCGAACGCGATGTTTCTCTGGCCTTGTTCATGGATCAGATCGCCTGATACGGCTTCTTGCGGTGCTAGGCCCTCGAGTCGCAGGGGCCATGTCAGCGTGCGTGTCCGCCTTCATGGTCATTTCCGTTAAGGCAGCGGCCAGCGATTTGCGGCGTTGATGATGTCAGGGGTTTCCCAGCCACGCCACCAGTGCCGACACGCTAATTAGCGAGAGCACGGTCGATAGCAAAATGGCTTTTGAGGTAGTGGCGGGTGCGCGGTCATACAGCTTGGCCAGCATGAACGGGCCAGTACCCACAGGTAGGGCGGCCACCAGCACGGCGGTGCCCGCCCACATGGGCGGCATGTCGAACACCACATAGGCCAGTACGAACGCGATTAGCGGATGAAGCAACAGCTTCAGGGCCACAATGCGCCACACGGCCGATTTCTGCGTAGTAGGCTCTCCTTGGGCCAGAAAAAGCCCGATGGTAACGAGCGCACAGGGGCTGGCGGCCGCGCCAAGCAGGGTGGTGAACTGGGTTACGCCGGAAGGCAGCGTTAACCCCGAGGCAGCAACCAGCAAACCCAGCATGGGTGCCATAACCAATGGGTTAAGCGCCACCGAGCGGCCTACCTTGGCAAAGGTGCGTGCCAGTCCGGGAGAGCCCTGCAAGTCGATCTCGATAAGCACGATAGAAAAGGCAAACAGACCGCAGGCAGTTAGCAGGGTGGCCAGTACTACAGCGGGCAGGCTGGCTTCGCCAAACACCATGAGGCACAATGGTATGCCCATATAGCCTGTGTTTGAGTAAGAGGCGGCCAGCCCTTCGAGGCTGCGGTCGGCCAGTCGTCCGCCGCGGCCGCGATCCAGCAGAAACGACACCGCGAACACAATGGCAATAGAAAGCACCGACGCCGCGATATAGCCGGGCTGGTTGATTTCTTGCCAGGTAATCTGTGCCATGGCCTGAAACAGCAGCGCGGGCAGCGCCATCCAGACCACGAATTTGTTCAGGCTGTCGACTGCCGCTGGCCCCAGCAGCCGCCTGCGTGCCCCCAGATAGCCGAGCAGAATCAGAGCAAACAGCGGGAAGACGGCATTAATGATGGCGTTCAAGTAGAGGTTCCGGCAAACTGGGCTAAATGCCAGCTATTAAAACAAAATTTTGTCGGGCCAGGCTTGCAGACCAGTCGGCGTCATGACGGTCAGGGTAAGCTAGTTGATCATCGTATGCCTGTAACGAGCAGACGGTGACTCGCAATTCTGTCACAGTTGCCCGGTAGGCTCTGATTGTTGCATTGTTTTTTGCCGGAAAGACCGCGTACGATTGAACGCAAACAATTTTTTATAAGAAAGCATGAACGACTTATCTGAATCTCTGTCCTCTGCCCTGCTTCCACCGGCGGTATCCTATGCAAGCTTTACCGACCCCAAAGAGGCCGTGGCACGCTTGATCGAAATCTACGATCGCAACACCGCATTTATTCGCGACGCCTTTGGCAAGTATGTCAGCGGCGATATGGCGCATCGTCGCCGCGTGCGGGCTTATTACCCGGCGCTGCGCATTATGGTTGACACCTACCAGGAGGTCGACAGCCGGCTGTCCTACGGCCACCTCATCGAGCCTGGCACGTACACGACGACGGTTACGCAGCCAGGGCTGTACGCCGACTATCTGCTGGAGCAAATAGGCTTGCTCGTTAAAAACCATGGCGTTCCGGTCGAGGTGGGTGAGTCCAGCCTGCCTATCCCGCTGCATTTTGCGTTTGGTGACGCTGAGCAAAATGTGGAAAGCGTATACACCGATTCTTTGTTGGGCGAATCGCTGCGTGACTACTTTGATGTGCCTGATCTGGCGGTTACCGATGATGCCATTGTCAATGGTACCTGGCTTGGGCAGCGTGACGAACCCATGCCGCTGGCACCGTTTACCGCGCCACGGGTTGATTATTCGCTGCATCGGCTACAGCACTATACGGCCACCGCGCCCCAGCATTTTCAGAATTTTGTGCTGTTTACCAACTACCAGTTTTACGTCGACGAATTCTGCAAATGGGCCAAGAACACATTGCGTAGTGGCGACGGTGGCGGCTATACCGCGCTGGTAGAACCGGGCAATGTCATCACTCCGGCAGGTGCTGATGCTCAGACAATTGGGACGCCGCTGGCGCGTATTCCGCAAATGCCCTCATACCACTTGCTGCGCGATCAGCACATGGGTATTACGCTGATCAACATCGGTATTGGCCCCTCCAACGCCAAAACCATTACTGATCACGTGGCAGTATTGCGCCCGTCTGCGTGGCTTATGCTGGGTCATTGCGCAGGCCTGCGCACCACCCAGCGCCTGGGTGATTACGTGCTGGCACATGGGTATGTGCGACAGGATCACGTGCTCGACGAAGACCTGCCGCTCTGGGTGCCGGTGCCGCCGCTGGCCGAAATACAGGTGGCGCTTGAGCAGGCCGTGGCAGATGTTTCTGGCCTTAAAGGTTGGGAACTGAAAAAAATCATGCGCACCGGCACGGTGGCATCGACCGATAACCGTAACTGGGAGCTGCGCGATAACGCCGAGCCGGTGCGCCAGCTTTCGCAATCTCGTGCCATTGCCATGGACATGGAATCAGCCGCCATTGCCGCCAATGGGTTTCGTTTTAGAGTGCCATATGGCACGTTGCTGTGTGTGTCTGACAAACCTCTGCATGGTGAGCTTAAACTGCCGGGCATGGCTAGCGAGTTTTATCGTTCGCAAGTGGGGCAGCACCTGCATATAGGCATTCGTGCACTTGAACTGTTGCGCGACATGCCGCGTGAGCGCCTGCATTCGCGCAAGCTTCGCAGCTTTATCGAGACGGCGTTCAAGTAAACAGGTCGCAAGCCCGTCGCGCCACGATTGTCATTACCTGCATGCCAGCCGGTATCAGGCGCTGCATGAAGTAGCCAACGGCCGCACCGCCAGTTGCAGCCCCATCGCTTTAAGTATGGCTGTCAGGCTGCTGAGTGCAGGGTTACCCTGTGGCGAGAGCGTGCGATACAGTTGGGTGGGGTTTAGATGGGCCTGCTCGGCCACCGCCTGTACACCGCCAAACGCCTGAGCGAGCTGACGCAGCACAGACAACAGCTCAGCCTGATCGCTGTCTTCGAGTATGGCATTGATGACGTCGAGTGCGAGCGCAGGATCGCTGCGGTACATGTCGGCCATGGCTTCGCTATTTGGTTTGCTTCTCATTGCTGCCTCTTTGGTTCCAGTCGTTCCAGAAATATATTGCCCTGTGTATGTCAGTGCTCTGCGTGTGTTTATCACCCCTGCACAGCAGCACAACACGATGGCCAGATACTGCGTAATAGACTCGATAGCCTGGCCCTGTGTCGATGCGTAGTTCCCTGACCCCTTTGCGGCAGTATTTGTGATCGCCGAAATTGCCTTGCCCTATTCGCGCGACGCGCCGGATGACGGCAACTTTGGTGGTGTTGTCGTGCAGGCGGTGTAGCCATTCTATGTACGGGTCTTTGTTCTTGCCTGCAGTCAGGTAATGTACGATCTGGTAATGCATTACTTTCGTTTATTTACGAATTTAAATCAATAAGTAATATCGTTAAATGGCCAGGCCATAGCGATCACCTCCAGCTAGCCGTTGTACTATTCGTGCTTACATGTATCGTCCCTGCAGGACGCGTCGGTGGCAATGCGTAGCGTGTGTTTTTCGCCCACCTTCGGGCGTGCTCGCGCCAGGCTGCCCAATCGCCGGTATGGCGTGCATCGTGCGTGCAGGTGCAAGGTATATAAGGAAAAGCTGCCATGAAAAAAATCTATCTGGCCGGTTTTGACGTGTTTCGGCCCGATGCCGTGGAGCACGGCGAGTACCTCAAGCGGCTTTGTGAAAAATTCGGGTTTACTGGCCTCTACCCGCTGGATAACAGCGCACCGCCTCATTTAACTGGCAAAGGGCTGGCGCAGTGGATTTGCGATGCCAACCTGCAATTAATTCGTGAGGCCGATATCGTCATGGCCAACCTCAATGCCTTTCGCGGGCATGAGCCTGATTCAGGCACGGTGTTTGAGGTGGGCTATGGCGTGGCGCTGGGCCGCGAGGTGTGGGTCTATGCCGATGAAACCCGCTCATTAGTGGGGCAGGTAGGCTCACATAAGGCGCAAGAGGCGGGAAGGCAGCGCATTGTCGACGATCAGGGGTTTACCGTTGAAGATTTTGGGCTAAGCCTGAACCTCATGATTGCGTGTACGGCAAATGTGGTGCAGGGGGATGCGCAAACATGTCTGGCTCAGATTGCCGCCAGTACTAACGCAGGCTGACCCAATGCTCGGCAAGCTTCGCGGCTAAAGACAACGGAGACCCGAGCCCCGATTCTTATTGGACACATCTGGGCTGAGGGCACTGGGGTCTGATACGCGCCGACATGCCCTTCCTTATTCTTTGGTGCTCTGGGTTTTTTGTTTGCGCGCAGGCGGGAGCGCGAGCATGGTGCCTCGACAGGACGGCGCACCGCACAGGCACTGATATTGGCTTTTTAGTTTGCGCGTGATGCGCCCTTCCATGACCAGACCGTAGTCATAAAACAGTTCTGTGCCGGCGGCAATGTCTTCGAGCGCAACGATATGCACTTTGCTGCCGGCTTCGTTTTCCTGGGCCTCGCAGTTGGGTGCACACGAATGGTTGATCCAGCGCGCGTCGTTGCCCCGCGTACCACCATCAATGACCTTGCCGTTGCTCAGCGAAAAGAAAAACGTGTGAAACGGGTCATCAGGGTTGACGGGGTGCATGTCATCGGCCTCTTCGGGGGTGATGCGCTTGCCCTTGTATTCCAGTAGTTGTGTGCCTTCCGGAATGTCAACGGCAGCAAACACGCCCTTGCCATGCAGGGTCGATTTTCTGACACTGTGCCACTTGGTTTTTTCTGAATTCATGCTGTGCCTTCGGCCTGTGGTGAAAAAGAATACACTTGAACAACCTGACATCTTATTAAATTACGTGTGACGCTGTGAATACTACTACCGAACTACCCAGCCGCCAGAGCGCCGCGGCCTCGTCCGAACCACTTAGCCGCAATGGTGCCCAGGCCTTGCTCGAAACGCTTGTCGCTCATGGTGTCGACACGATTTTCGGTTACCCGGGTGGTGCGGTGCTGCCGCTTTATGATGCGCTGTACTCAGAATCGCGTATACGCCACGTCTTGGTTAGGCATGAGCAGGGCGCGGTGCATGCGGCCGAGGGCTATGCACGTTCCACCGGCAAGCCGGGGGTAGTGGTCGTCACCTCAGGGCCGGGTATGTCCAATACCACCACGGGTCTGCTCGACGCCATGTGTGATTCCATACCTGTGCTGTGCATTAGCGGCCAGGTGGCCACCAGTGCCATTGGCACGGATGCGTTTCAGGAATGCGATGCCATTGGCATCTCAAGGCCTGTGACCAAATGGAATGCACAAATCAGGCGCGCCGAAGATGTTGTCGGTCTGGCGGCCAAAGCGTTCCGCCTTACTACGCAGGGCCGCCCCGGGCCAGTATTGCTGGATTTTCCCAAGGATATCCAGATTGGCCTGGTGCCCGATGACGCCATGACTGCCGCAGAGGCCGATGACGTGCCGGCGGCTATCGAGACGACAGGCCCTGCGGTTGAAGCAGCCATAAAGCGTGCCGCAGCGCTGATTGCGGGTGCCAAGCGGCCTGTGTTCTATGGTGGAGGCGGGCTCATCAATGCAGGCATTGATGCCTGCCACGCGTTTTCGACATTGGTTCAAGATATGGGCGCACCATGCACCCTGACCCTGATGGGCCTGGGCGCCTTCCCGGCCGATGACCCGCTGTTTCTGGGTATGCTGGGAATGCACGGTACGCTTGAGGCCAACCTGGCCATGCACCATGCTGATCTTATCGTTTGCGTGGGTGCACGGTTTGATGACCGCATTACGGGCCGTCTGTCTGACTTTTGCCCACACGCGGCCAAAATCCATATCGATATCGACCCGGCATCCATTAACAAAGTGGTGCGTGCTGACGTTGCACTGGTAGGCGACTGTTACCCCATGCTGCGTGCCTTGCGCAAAGAACTGATGCCGGTTGCGCGCGAAAACGGCCAGCTTGATGCCTGGTGGCAGCGTATTTCGGTATGGCGTGCCAAACAATGCCTGAACGTAAATCCATCGAGCGAGCATATCTTGCCGCAACACCTCATGCAGCGGGTTGACCATGCGCTTGAGGGCACTGATGCCATTATTTCCACCGATGTGGGCCAGCACCAGATGTGGGCGGCCCAATACATTAAATTCAATCGCCCTAACCGCTGGCTGACGTCAGGCGGTGCGGGCACCATGGGTTATGGCCTGCCTGCCGCCATTGGCGCGCAGATCGGCAACCCCGGCAAGCCCGTTGTCTGCGTAAGCGGTGACGCGTCCATTCTCATGAACATCCAGGAGTTGGCCACCGCCAGTCAGCATCGCACACCCGTCAAGGTTGTGCTGTGCAATAACGGGCATATGGGCATGGTGCGGCAGTGGCAAGAGCTTATCCACGAAGGCCGTTACAGCCACAGCTATAACGCGTCCATACCCGACTTTGTGGCGCTTGCCAAAGCGTTTGGCTGGGGTGCTGCGCGTGTTGAAAACCCCGCAGACCTTGATGCGGCCCTGGCTGAATGCCTGGCCTATGACGGGCCCTTCTTTCTTGACGTGGTGGTGCTGGCGCAAGAAAACTGCTTTCCCATGATGCCCGCCGGATACGGCCATCAGCAAGTTATGCTGTCGGAAGACACCTGGTTCGTTGAAGACTAGACGTTAACGGCGGCAGGTGCGGGCTGCTCCGGTGCGGTGCCAGACGCCCGCACGGGCGCGCCATCCTTGCTGTGCTGATTCAGTGCCAGCCGTCCACACCGAGGCTGCACCCAAGCTGCATCGATTCTGTACGGGGAAAGCAGGCACCGCGCATAGACGGAGCCTGCGTTACATCTGCCCAGAGCGGCTGTCGGTTTAAAGTCAGGCCCGGTCACTTAGCCTGGCCCCATCAATAGAAAACCCCAATACTCTGCCAGTGCGTATTCCTGTATAACCTTAGGGTTCGGCTTGCTATGCATTGCCGCGCCTTGTCGTCGCTTTTTGCTTTTGAGCGCTCATGGTGCAGCTGGCATATCATCCGGGGTTGAAATTTTATTTTTACGTGTTGGGGATATGATGCACAAATCGAAGTTTTCAAAGTGGATGCTGGCCTTGTCAGTGGCAGGTGTGTTTGCGGCTGGCCCGGCGCTGGCACAGACTAACCTCAAGATGGCCTATGCGTTGTCGGTTGATTCACACTATGGTGCCGGCGCCAAGGCGTTCGCCAAGTCAATCGAAAAGGACGGCAAATACACGCTTGAGCAATTCCCTAACAGTGCCCTGGGCGGCGAGCGCGAAGTCATCGAAGGCCTGCAGCTTGGCACAATTGATGTGGCCATTGTGTCAACGGGGGCAACACTCAACTTTGTGCCTGAAACCGGTGTCTTCGACATACCGTTTTTGTTCCGTGACTTGGCCCATGCACGCAAAGTGCTAGATGGCGACATCGGTCAGAACATGCTCAAAGCCTTTCCAAAGCGCGGCCTTATTGCACTGGCCTGGGGCGAGCAGGGCTTTCGCCACCTTACCAATAATGTGCGGCCTGTTCATACGCCCGAAGATGCCAAGGGCCTGAAGATCCGCACCACTGAAAACCCCATTCATATTGCAGCCTTCCGCAAAATGGGCATACTGGCTACGCCCATGGCCTGGCCAGAAGTTGCCACCGCCTTGCAACAAGGCACCATAGACGGGCAAGAAAACCCATTGTCAGTCATTGTGTCAGCCAAGCTGTCACAGCTGCAAAAATACCTGTCGCTCACCGCCCACGTCTATGGCCCGGCTCTGGTATTGATGTCGCCTGATGCCTACAACAAGCTCTCCGACGATGAGAAAAAGCATATGGACGAAGCCGGCCACCAGGCAGCCATCGCCATGCGCCAGTATGTCGACGACATTGAAAAGAACGGCGTTGATCAGCTTAAAAAAGAAGGCATGCAGGTTAATACTGTTGACCACGAGGCCTTTGTGAAGGCGGTTGAGCCTGTATACCCTGAGTACTACAAAAAGTTTGGTAAAGATCTGGTCGAGTCCATTCGCAACACGCAGTAAGCAGCAGGCGCAGCAACCGACCGGGCGTACGACGCCGGTCGGGCAAAGTCCCTCAAGACGCTATACCAGGCGTCCGGTACACTACTGCCGGCGCCTGGCTGGTCAGGCCGTACCACGGCGTTATGACCCGCGTGGGAACACAACAGGACACAATCTTGGCTTTTTTCCAATTTCTAGACAAAACACTATTCCGGCTGGTCTCCCTGCTTACCCAACTGCTGCTGCTTTCGGCGGTAGGGGCGGGCTTTTATCAGGTGCTCGCCCGTTTTGTGCTTGAGTCGCCTGCCGACTGGAGCGAAGCCTGGACACGCGCAGCGCTGATCTGGACCGTCATGCTGGGTATTGCGCTGGCGTTTAGGCACGGCGCCATGCTGAGCGTCGAAATGCTTCATGGTTTTCTGGGGCCGCGTAACAAGCGTCTGCTGGAACACGTTATTCTCGTTATCTGCGTGGGCTTTCTTGGCTTTCTTGCCTGGGTAGGCGGTCAGATGACGTATCGGGTGCGGTTTCAGACCACGCCCAGCCTCGAGATGTCAATTTCGTGGATCTACATTGCCATCCCCATTGGTGCCACGCTTGCCATACTGGCAGTTATTGCCTATTGGGCCGAAGGCCCACATGAGGCAGTGGTCGATGAGACCACATTGTGAACAAGGTGCTTTGCATCGTGACAGTGCACGTTATTTCCCTATGCACCAGGTGAGTCTATGCCGCAGTTGATGGTTGTTTCGATGTTGCTGTTTTTCGGGCTCTCGGTGCCGGTGGCGGTGTCGATTGGTCTGTCGAGCATGCTCGGCGTCGGGTTCGATGGGCAAATGACATGGCTGGTTATTGCCCAGCAAATATATGCCTCACTCGACAAATACCCGCTTGTGGCTGTACCGTTTTTTATTCTGGCGGGCAACCTCATGGAAGCCGGCGGCATCTCCGAGCGCATGGTTGATTTTGCCAAGAGCCTAGTCGGCGGTATGCAGGGTGGGCTGGCCTGCGCCTGTGTGCTGACCTGCATGATTTTTGCTGCCGTGGCGGGCTCCAGCGTCGCCACGACCTTTGCGGTGGGTGCCATTCTTATCCCTGCCATGGTCAAGGTTGGCTATCCCAAGCCATTTGCGGCATCGCTGCAGGCCTCGGCCGCCGAGCTTGGCGTGATTATTCCGCCGTCCATTCCCATGATTCTGTTTGCTGTGTCTACCGATACGTCGGTTGGCGAACTATTTATCGCGGGCATTGGGCCTGGCATTCTGATCGGCCTTAGCCTCATGTTTTACGTCTGGTTTTACGCACGCAGACATGGCTACGGCAAAAACGACGGCGTTGGCAGGCTGGCGTTGTGGCCGGCGTTCAAGCGGGCGTGGCTGGCGCTGTTAATGCCTGGCATTATTCTTGGTGGAATTTACGGGGGTGTCTTCACGCCGACAGAGGCCTCCGCCGTGGCGGTGGTCTATGCATTAATCGTGGGTATCTTCATTTACCGCAGGATCACGTTTAAATCGCTTTCACTTGTACTGCACCGCTCGGTCATTTCGACAGCGGTCATTATGTTTGTTATTGCCAATGCAGGGGTATTCGGCTTTCTGCTTAACCGGGCCGGGGTGCCCGCGGCACTTGGAAATTGGCTCAGTCTGGTCTTCAGTGACAAGTACACGTTTTTGATGGGTATTAACGTTGCCCTGTTTTTCATTGGCATGTTTATCGAAACCTCTGCCTCGATTGTGGTGCTTGCTCCGCTGTTGCTGCCGGTGGCCATGCAGTTTGGTATTGACCCTGCGCATTTTGGCGTCATCATGGTGGTCAACCTCGCCCTGGGCATGGTTACACCGCCGTTTGGTGTAAACCTGTTTGCAGCCTGCGCCGTTGCCAACTTGTCGATTGAACGGCTGGTCAGGCCTTTGCTGCCCTTTGTGGTCACGGTACTGATCAGCCTGTTGATCATTACCTATGTGCCTGACCTGTCTTTGTTCTTCAGAGATCTGGTCTATCGCTGACGCAAACACCTTGCAAGAAGGGGCACTGGCCGGTTGCCGGCAAGTACCCCATTAACGCAATGCTAGCTTGTTAAACCTGGCTTGAGCTTGCGCTTTTGCGAATCTGCGCGCCCTTCTTTTTTGATTTGCTCGTTCGCCGGGGCAATGGTTTCGCGCACGGCGTCAATACTGAACGCCAGCGCCATAAAGGCTTTAGCGGCCTTCTGAATGAGCGGTTTTGTATGGCGAGGGGCCGCCTCAGAGTGTGCCGGGTTCGTCATGATGCCTGCGTGCCAGCCAGTGCACCGCCGTTGGAATAATTTCGTTCAGAGGCTGCTCACCATCAATACGTAGCATGCCGGGCTCATTGACTGGTGGTTCCAGCGCCTGAAACTGGCTGTCGATGAGGGCGGCGGGGAAAAAATGCAGGGCGCCGCGGCTAGCCACACGATTTGCGGCAGCCTCGCGGCCAATATCCAGCCATACAAAGGCTAGTTCGGGTACACAGGTGCGCAACTGGTCGCGGTAGCGCAGCTTCAGGGCAGAGCAGCTTAACACCACCCCAGGCCCTGCATGCTGAGTCAGCTGGGCACCCAGTGCGTCCAGCCAGGAGACTCTGTCGTCGTCAGTGAGCGGGATTCCAGCGTGCATTTTTTTGTGGTTCTCGGGGCTGTGAAAGGTGTCGCCTTCGATAAACTGCCAGCCCAATTGTTCGGCCAGACGCTGCCCTACGGTAGATTTTCCGCTGCCCGACACGCCCATGACAACGACGGCCTGGGGGGCGGGGCTAAGAGCGTCATGCAGGCTTTCTGCGGTGGGGGATAGCGCTTTTGGCATGGAAGAAAATGAGGCTAGCAAGTACAGCGGCTACGGTTGTGCGCGGCACATGACCGGGGTGCGCCGACCTACCGTCCACTGAGCTTCGTCGCCTTTGCCCCGCAGCCCATGCCGGGCTGACGCATACGAGAACCCTGAGGCGGCAATTTGCTGGGGCAGGCGAACTGCCTGACCGTCGGGTAGGGTAACAATGGCAGTTTCGTGTTCAAAAAGGACAGATAGGCGCGAGCCGTCTTCGCATTGGTAGGTTGCCTGTATGACCTCGGGCCTTGGTTGCTTTGTGCTTGTCGCGTCGCCTGGATGGCCTAGAGGCACCTGGGAGCAGGCAGCAAGGCTTAAAAGTGCTGTTGCGCTTATCAATGTGATCCATTTGACGGAACCTGGCATGGTATTCATTGACGGCGTCCTTTTGGCTGAATACTTAATCATACTTGTTAAGTCGGTGACGATAAGTACTCTATTCTATCGCTGCAACCTACTGTAATCGAACGCTGCAACCTACTTTAATCCATCGCTGCAACCGCCACGCTGCACATTGCGGGCGCGGGGCCCGCAATGCATTTAGCAATCGGCCGGTGTGCCCGGTTGGTGCGGGCGCAATGCCTTTACCAACCGGCCTGGCGTCAGAACGGCGGATCGTCGTCGTCGTGATCGGCCCCCGCAGTGGGTGCTGATTTCTTTAAGGCTGCTTTTGTTGCCGTTTTTGTAGCCGCCTTTTTCACAGCTTTCGTGGCGGTTTTGGTTGTCTTTTTAGCAGCGGTTTTTGTGGCTGTCTTTGTGGCCTTTTTGGCTGCTGTTTTTGTAGCGGTCTTGGCGGCCGTCTTTGTGGCAGTTTTGCCAGCTGTTTTGGCCGCTTTTTTGGCTGCCGTCTTGCCAGCCTTTTTGGCAGGACGCGGCTCGAATTCGAAACCGATTTTTCCGGCCGCCTGCTTCACCAGAAAAGCCTTGAACTTGCGGTTGGTTCGACTGGACACAAACCCCTCGAGCAAGTCAGTTTTGCCGTCGGTAAGCAGCTTGTGCACCTGTTCGGGCGTAATTTCTTGCTGCAAAATAATTTTGCCGGTACGGAAATCACACGTTTTCTCAGGGCCGACAGATTTTTCGCACACATAATTCATGCCATGCTCATACACCTTGCTGGCGCATTTCGGGCAGTCGCCGACAGATGTGTGGCCTGAGAAATCAACGGGCTCGGTGTCTTCGTCATCTTTTTGCCCGAAGTCGAACTCAAGCTTATATTCGTCAGTAATGCGCAGCAGTGCGGCAAAAGGGCGGCCCATCTTGCTGATAAATCCCTGCAGCGGCCCAAGTTCGCGCTTGGCGAGCAGCTCTTCGACTTCATGCACCTCGAAAGTGCGGCCGCCGGGGTGTTTGCCTATGGAGAAGTCACAGCTGGTGCACGCATAGCGACGATAGTTCTCTTTGACCACGCTGCCGCATTTGGGGCAGGGTGTTGAAAGCGTGGCGTAGTCACCCGGCACGGTGTCGCGCTCGTACTCTTTGGCACGCTTGACGATCACTTGCGTCATTTGCGCAATTTCGCGCATGAAAGCGTCGCGGTCTAGCTGGCGTTGCTCAATTTGCTTGAGACGATGCTCCCATCCGCCAGTAAGTTCGGGGGAGGTCAGTTCATTAACGCCCAACCCCGACAGTAGCGTCATTAATTGACGAGCCTTGGCTGATGGCACCAACTCACGGCCTTCGCGTCGCAGATAGGTCTCGTTGAGCAGGCCCTCAATAATGGATGCTCGCGTAGCCGGGGTGCCCAGCCCGCGCTCTGACATGGCCTCACGCAAGGCCTCGTCGTCGATCAGTTTGCCCGCGCCTTCCATGGCAGACAGCAGTGTGGCTTCCGTAAAGCGTGCTGGCGGCTTGGTAACCAGGGGGCGCAGTTCGATCTCTTCAGTTTTAACGGTTTCACCTTCTGAAACCGCCACAAGATTGCTTTCGTCACCCTGGGCTTCACGGCCGTAGATGGCCATCCAGCCTGGCTTGACCAGCACTTTGCCGTCGGTTCTGAAATGATGCCCGGAAACTTGCGTAATGCGTGTAGTAATACGAAACTCTGCTGCGGGAAAGAACACAGCCAGAAAGCGCCGGGCGATCAGTTCATAGATTTTGTGTTCGGCATCGCTCAGTTCGCGGGGAATTTGCAGTGTAGGGATGATGGCGAAGTGATCAGAAACCTTTTTATCGTCAAAGATGCGCCGGTTAGGTTTGACCCATTTTTCGCGACATACCTGGCCTGCAAAGGGCTGCACACTGGAGGCGGCTGCGGACCCACCTTCGGCCAGCGCTTCCATGGTCTGCTGTACGGTGCTGACGTAGTCTTCAGGCAGATAGCGCGAATCGGTACGCGGGTAGGTCAGTGCCTTGTGCCGCTCATAGAGCGTTTGCGCCAGAGACAGCGTGGTTTTGGCCGAGAAGCCGAAGCGCGAGTTGGCCTCACGCTGCAGCGTAGTAAGGTCGAACAGCGCGGGCGACGACTGCGTGGTGGGTTTGGATTCTTCGGTAACAACGCCCGGCTGGTCGCGGCAGGCCGACACAATGGTCTGTGCTGCCGTTTGCGACCACAGGCGTGAGTCACGCTTTTCGGCATCATGTTCGTCTTTGACAAACTTGGGATCAAACCAGCGGCCAGTGTAAAAGCCAGCGGCAGCCACAAAGGTGCCGTGCACTTCCCAGTAGTCGCGTGACACAAATTTGCGTATACGTTCTTCGCGTTCATTGACGATGGCCAGGGTGGGGGTTTGCACTCGGCCCACTGGTGTTTTGAAGAAGCCACCGTCTTTGCTATTGAAGGCGGTCATGGCGCGGGTGCCATTAATGCCCACCAGCCAGTCGGCTTCCGCACGAGATCGCGCGGCTGCTTCGAGCGGCTTCATGGTTTCATCATCGCGCAGGGTATTGAAGGCTTCGCGTATGGCGGCCTGCGTCATCGATCGCAGCCACAGACGCTGCACGGGCTTTTTGACCCCTGAGTATTGCACGATGTAGCGGAAGATCAGCTCGCCCTCACGCCCGGCGTCGCAGGCATTGATGATGGCGCTGACGTCTTTGCGCTTGAGCAGCTTGACCAGCAGCTTGAGCCGCTCGGCCGAACGCTTGTCGGCGGGCCCCAACTCAAATTGTGGCGGGATGACCGGCAGGTTGGCGAAGCTCCACTTGCCCCGCACGGGGTCATTGGGCGCAACAAGCGTAAGCAGGTGGCCGATACTTGAAGCCAGCACGAAGTCTGGGCTTTCGAAATAGTCGCCCTCCCGGGTGAAGCCTCCGAGCGCACGGGATATATCAAGGGCTACTGAGGGTTTCTCGGCAATAATGAGCGTTTTAGTCATGTGTTTCCAGTAACTGCAGTTCAGCAGCAATAGCGCGGATAATACGGGGGTAGAATCGCTCTATGCAAGTCGAAGGTCATCAAAACAGCGTGTTTCCAGCCACCAGTTGGCCAATTATGTTGCCAAAGGCATCATATTCTTTAGCGTGCCTGCTGCTGGCGTCGGCTGGCCTGTGCTGGGTGGCCGCTAACTGGGAATATGCTACCAGTCTGCAGAAATTGGCGGGCGCACAGGCACTTGTGGCGGTTTTAGTATTGCTGGCGACATGGCGTATGCCTGGTCAAGCCGCCAGCCATAACCTTTCGGCGCAGGCACTTTTTTCGGGGCTGGCCGCTGTCGCCACCGGGGCCTTGCTTGCCCTGGTGGGCCAAATATATCAGACTGGCGCCGATCCTTGGCAATTGTTCTTGTTGTGGGCGGCCCTGCTGCTGCCCTGGCTGCTGGTATTACGCACGGTCATGCTGGGCCTTTTGTTTGCCGTTCTGCTCAATGTGGGGCTGGCCCTTTATCTCGGCGTATCGGGGCTCTGGTTCTGGCCAGATGGCCACAGTTGGCACAATGTAATGCTGGTCATGGCACTGGTCAATGTGGTGTTGCTGGCGGTAGCAGAGGCCAGCCTGCCGTATTTCAAAGACAGCTGGCGCGTCGGGCCCCGCACCCTGGGCATGGCTGTTGCCGGCTGGCTGGCTGCGTTGGCCTTAGGTGAGGGCTTGATTTCCGGTATTACCAGCGTTGTGCCTGGCCTTCTGGTTACCTTGGTCGGGTATGTTGTTTATACGCGCTGGCGCCGTGACCTGGCCATGGTTACGCTGGCCATGATCACCGCCTTCTTCCTCTTGGGGGTTTTCTTTGCCTCGCACGTCGAAACCGAAGTGACCTTGTTGCTGGTATTTTTTGCCATGTTCGCGCTCATGGTTGTTATGGTGCGTCATCTGCGGCACCTGCGTCAGCAACAGGGTGTTGCTCAAGTTGATGACGATGCCGAGCAGGCATCTGACCCTTGGTTCATGAGCCTGTTTCGCATCGCGGGCATGGGGCTGATGGCCATTTTGCTGATCGCCCTGTTATTTGTGTTGTCAGAGCTAGATGTCGATTACGCTTGGGTGGCAGGGGTGGTGCTTAGCCTGCTGGGTATAGCGTGTTATCGGGCAGGCAAGGGCGATACGCTACAAGAGCTGGGTGTTGTTCTGGGTATTGCGGGCTTGCTGATGGTGGCTGGTGGCCAGTATCTGCTCGATCATATCTCGGCCGATATCCGCGCGCTGGGGTTAGTATTGCTTGGTGTCGTCTTGTATGGCTTAGTGCCCAACCGCGCTTTTCGGTTTGTCGTCGCTCTGGTTGTGCTTGGGGTGGTGGCCTTGCTCACATGGCCGGGCCAAGCGTGGCTAAACCTGCTTGGTTTTTACTCTTCCTCTTCTTCTTTCTC
Organism: Pusillimonas sp. ANT_WB101; assembly: GCF_008369125.1. Taxonomy (NCBI): domain Bacteria; kingdom Pseudomonadati; phylum Pseudomonadota; class Betaproteobacteria; order Burkholderiales; family Alcaligenaceae; genus Pusillimonas; species Pusillimonas sp. ANT_WB101. The sequence continues at coordinate 729,909 of NZ_VOAY01000003.1, forward strand.
TTCGTCGTCGTCCACGTTTGCGAATGTGCTGGCATGGATGCCCGCCTACCAGCGCGCCTGGCTAATGGCGGTGGGCGCCGTGCTGGCCCTCGGCGCCTGCTGGAGATCTGGCGCGGCAGAGCGTCGCTGGTTGCCGCTAGGGTGGGCGCTGGTGCTGCTGGCGCAGGTTGCGGCGTGGTTCGCACGCTCTCCAGGTTTGGCTGGTATGGCGGCACTGGCGTTGCCCTGGCAGGTCACGTTTCAGCTATGGGCTATCTGGCTGGGGTGTGCAGCATTGCCGGTGGCGGTCTTGGCTGCCGTGTTGTGGCGGGTGCCGGGCATGACGCATTTGCGGGTGCTGGCGCCGCTGCTGCTGGCCGTGGCCAGTGTGGGGTGGATGGGCGCGCCAGGCGTCGCCATGGCCTTGTTGTGGGCCATTCTGGGCCATGCACAACGGCGACCCAGCCTGCTGGTATTCGGTGTGCTGGCGCTGTTGGGGTATCTGGCAGGGTTTTATTACCAGTTTGAGTCGACCTTGCTGCAAAAATCGGCCTTGCTGGGGCTCACAGGGGCCTGGCTGCTGCTGAGCGGCTGGTTGCTGGCCCGCTACGCGCCGCGTGCTGCGATGGCGCCACAGCGGGGCCTGGATGAGGCCAACGAGGGCGGCAACGTCCTAACTCAGCCGGCCGAGACAGCAGCACCGGCAGACGCAACAGCAGCGCAACAAGGTCCTACAGTTATGCCCAGCCGGTCTGAGGTCATGGCGTCGGGCGCAACCGCTTCCTCCGCGGTATACGTTGCCCAGGACCAAGACCAGGCTCAGGATCTAGCACAAGCCCAAGCACAAGCCCAAACCCAGACGCAGTCGCAGGCGCAGGCGCAGGCGCAAGCGCACGCACAGAGTCAGCGCCAGGGGCGAGGGCAGAGCGAGGCGATACGGCCACCTCTGCGGCCCACGCCGACGTGGCGCAGGGCGGGCCTATTGGTTGGTCTGGCGCTGGTACTTGGTCTGGCAAATGCCACCATTTACCAAAAGGAACAGATTCTGGCGCATGGCGAGCGGGTCGTGCTTGAGCTTGCTCCGGTTGATCCGCGTTCGCTCATGCAGGGCGACTACATGGCATTGCGGTTTGGTGTGGCTCAAAAGCTGGGCCGCTGGCTTATGGCCGAGCCTGCGCATGATGCAGAGGCCGGCACACTGGTGGGGCAGCGGCGTGGCTACATGCTATTGCGCCCAGACGCCGATGGCGTGTTCCAGCTGGTGGGTAGGTCGGCCAACGCCGATGGCACGGGGGCTTTAAGTTTTAGCCCCGTAGACCTCGTCTCTCCCCGTCAGGCAGACGGTGCCGCCATCGTAGGGGACAACACTGCACCCGCTGTCGACCACAAGTCCAAGCCTGATGGTTCTGTGAAGCAAGATGGCACTGCTGCTGTTTCCGACCATGCCGTTGTTCTGGCCTATAGGCTTGCGCCCCACGGTGAAGTGCATATTGGCACTGATGCCTGGTTCTTCCCTGAAGGGCAGGCTGATCGCTACGCGCAGGCGCGGTATGGAGAGTTCCGTGTAAGCAAGCAGGGTACGGGCATATTGCTGCGATTGCTCGATGAGCAGCGCCGGCCTTTGCCATAAATGTAAGCGGCGACCAGTCTATACAGGCACAATCTGCTTTAGTAAGCCAAGGCTGTCGTGAGCCAAGCCTGTCGCTTTTTGCTATACGTCTGTTCGGCTTGCTTGCTCACGTTGTGCGCACCTAACGTACGTACACAAAAAGCGCCTGCCTCTTGCTTATGCCAATTCGTTGCACTGAACGCGATGCCGTTTAAGGCGCGCGGCAGGCTGTCAGCTTATGCAGCGTTTATGTGGCGGTCTGACGTGATCTGAAAACGGCTGGCCCACTGGGGTATGGCGGCAGCCCAAAAGGCCGTGGTGTTGGAGGCTGAAAGCGGTTCGAAGCCCAGGGCTTGCCAGGCCAGGTTAAGCGTTTTCATCGGCCTGGTCAGGTCCATGGCGGCGGCATGGTTCTGTTTTGATAGCTTGCGCCCCATTTCGTCACGCATCAATGGCACGTGCATGACGCGCGGCATGGGGTAGCCCAGCAGGCGGGCCAGCACGCGCTGGCGCGCCGTGGAGTCAAGTAGATCGGCGCCGCGCACAATATCGGTAATGCCCTGCTCACCGTCGTCAATGACGACCACCAGTTGATACGCCCATATCCCGTCAGCGCGCTGGATAATAAAGTCGCCCACCTCTTTGGCCACGTTGTGCGTCTGTGGGCCACTCCAGCGGTCTTCAAACTGTTCTGTGCCCAATGGCACCCTTAAGCGCAATGAGCGCGGCTGGCGGCCTTCTGGCAGCCCCTGACTGCATGTTCCGGGGTAAGCACCCTCAGGGGGTAGCTCTTGTCGCGTGCAGGCGCAGCCATAGACCAGCCCGCGTTCACGCAGGTAGTCGACCTTTTGTTGGTAGATATCGAGACGGTGCGATTGCCATACGGGTTCTTCATCCCAATACATGCCCAGCGCCGCCAACTGTTGCATGATGTATCGGGCGGCATAGGGCAGGACTCGCGGTGCGTCAATGTCTTCAATGCGAAGCAACCATTGGCCCTGATGCGCGCGGGCATCAAGATAGCTTGCCATGGCGGCAAGCAGCGAGCCATTGTGCAGCGGCCCGCTGGGGCTGGGCGCAAACCGCCCTCGATAATGCGAAACGGCGTGCAAGGGGTTAAATGCCATTGCGAAAGCCGAAATTAGTGCGACAGGCGAGTTCGGTCGTCTGCCAGCAGTTCTTCGAATACCAGGTGGTCGACCTCTGCCTCCTGGCTCCACAGCACCATTAAGGCAATAATTTTGATTTTGGCCAGCGAAATAGGTGTTTCAGTAGCCATGGCACGCTCAATGACGATTTCGCGGAGCACAGCGGGCAACACCCCGGAGTTTTCCAGAAAGGTTATAAAGCCTATCGCCTGAGTGCCCAGTATCTGGTACTCAAGATTGGTAAAAACACGGTGGCTGTCCCCTTGCGGAAGTTTGGCCAGTGGGCCACACTGCTCCGTGGTTTCAGCCAGCCCGTGAAGCCAGCCCAGTGCTTCATTGATGTCTTCGTGCTCGAACCCGACGGCGGCCAGCTTGTGCGCCAGAACGTCGGCCTCAGGACAGGCTTGCGGGGTATAGTAGTTTTCGAACAGATAAACCAGTATGTCGAACATAGTGCGCTTCCGGTTGCCGTGTGAATGTCTAGGTGAATAGGGTGGGATAACCGGTTAGTTACCGATGACTGTACGCTGATTTTTTACATCGGGCAAATAGGGTTGTTGCGGTTGTGCAAGTTTTGATGGGATGATCAATTATGTCGAGTCGAGCAGAGGGTGCCATGAAACGTGCAGGCCTTGAAGCTATAGAAACCCCCGCGCCAGTAGGCATTATCATACCGCCTGCCGCGTCGGTGGGCAGTGTCATTGCCGATATCGATACACCTAGCCTTATTCTGGATCTGGATGTTTTCGAAGAAAATCTGCGATCCATGCAGGCGCTGGCAGAGCGCCATGGCATTAAGCTGCGGCCTCACGCCAAGGCCCACCGCTGTCCTGAAATTTCTCACCGCCAGGTGGCGCTGGGGGCACAGGGCATATGCTGCCAAAAGGTATCCGAAGCGGTGCCATTTGTAATGGCCGGCCTGCGCGACATCCTCATCAGCAACGAGGTGGTGGGGGCGCCCAAGCTGGCGCTGCTGGCGCAACTTGCACTGCAGGCGCGCATGTCTGTCTGTGTCGATAACCCGCAGGCAGTAAAAGACCTCTCCCGCGCCATGGCAAGTCGCAGCGCGACCGTGCGGGTGCTGGTCGAGGTCGACGTCGGGCAAAAGCGCTGCGGGGTGCAAACAACCGCCGAAGCGGTGGCCCTGGCACAGCTGGTGGCTGAGCTTCCGGGCCTCGAGTTTGTGGGCATACAGGCCTACCACGGTGGCCTGCAGCACAAGCGCGTGTTTGAGCAGCGCCGGCAGGCCTGTGAAAAAGCGGCGCGGCAGGTTCGAAAGTTTGTCGGTGCGCTTGAACAGGCAGGTTTGCCATGCGCGGTCGTCACCGGCGGGGGTACTGGCTCGGCCGTGTTTGATATCGCCGCGGGGGTATATACCGAGATCCAGCCTGGGTCATATGCCTTTATGGACGCTGATTACGGCGCGCTGGACTGGGGCGAAGACCTTAAATTCAGACACAGCATGTTTGTGCTGGCGTCGGTCATCAGTACACCCACGTCTGAACGTGTTGTGGTCGACGCGGGCCTTAAGTCGTTAACGGCCGAGAGCGGCGTGCCGCTCATTGCTGACCACGAAGGCCTGCGTTGCGTGGCGGTCAATGATGAACACAGCCTTATCGTGGCCGATACAGGCTCGCTGCCCGGGTTGGGTGACAAGCTGCGGCTTATACCCGGTCATTGTGATCCCACCTTTAATCTGCACGATCAGGTGGTGGCTATGCGCGGCGGCAAGGTTGAGGCCATCTGGCCCATTAGCGCGCGCGGCTTGAGCACTTAGTTGGGTGCGGGGGCATTATGCGGGTAACCGCACAATGCCCCGACCAAGATCGAGCTTTACTGGCTTATTGAGATTAGCTCCGCACCATCAGTTACCTGGTCACCCACGTTAAAAAATACTTCTTCAACCGTGCCATCAGCCGGTGCGGTAATGGTGTGTTCCATCTTCATGGCCTCCATGACCAGCAGTGCGTCGCCGCGGGTGACCTTGTCACCCGCCTTGACCGTCAGGCTGATGATTTTTCCGGGCATGGGGGCGGTCAGGCCACCATCGTGGGCGGAAGACTCATCATCGGCATGGGCGACGGCATCGTGTATTTGCAGCGTCTTGATGCCGCTTGCCGCAAAAACATGCACGCGCCCGTCTGCGATGATGACCGTGGCCAGGATGTCATGACCGTCAAGCCGTACACGCACCTTCATGTCGTTGTCAGCCGCACCTGTAACTGTCCAGTCAAAAGCTAGGGGCTGGTTATTGACCATGAGCGTCCAGCGCCGCTCGACGTGGTGAATGGCGATTTCGTGATGCGAGCTGTCTTCGATTAGCCCAAACACCTGCCCGTAGTCGCCGCTGACGCGCCAGCCATCGGGCAGCGACCAGGGGTCGATGGGTGCTGCCGCTGAGCGATTTGTGTCAGAGCACGCCATACCCTGACGTGCCAGCAGTGCAGCAACAGCAAGTGCCAATACCTTTTCGGATGCGGGTGCGGCGGGTGGGAACAGCGCATCGTGGCGGCGTTCGATCAGGCTGGTATCCAGGTCTGCCTGAGCAAAGGCCTGGTCTTCGATAAGCCGTTTCAGAAAGGCAATATTGGTTTGTACACCTACACAGCGAATTTCACCCAATGCACGCGCCATGCGTGCCAGCGCCTGGTCGCGATCCGCGCCGCGCACGATAAGCTTGGCAATCATGGGATCGTAAAACGGCGAGATGGTGTCACCGGCCTTGACGCCCCCGTCTACGCGGATATCGCCGTCGGTAAACTCAACATGGGGAGGAAAGCGCAGCGTACCCAGAGTGCCGATAGAGGGCAGAAAGCCGTTGTCGGGGTTCTCGGCGTATATGCGCGCCTCAATGGCGTGACCGGTAATGGTTAGTTCTTGCTGGCTTGCTGGCAATGGCTGGCCTGCGGCCACACGTAACTGCCACTCGACCAGATCGTGGCCGGTAATCATTTCGGTCACCGGGTGCTCGACTTGCAGGCGGGTGTTCATTTCCATGAAATAAAACCGGCCATCAGGCTCCACAATAAATTCGACGGTGCCAGCCCCCACGTAGTTAACGGCGCGAGCGGCGGCAACTGCCGCTTCGCCCATGGCGCTGCGACGCTCTTCGGTCATGCCGGGAGCGGGTGCCTCTTCGAGGACTTTTTGATGGCGTCGCTGCACCGAACAATCACGCTCAAACAGGTAGACACAGTTGCCGTGGGTGTCGGCAAATACCTGAATTTCGATATGCCGGGGTTTTTGCAGATAGCGTTCGATCAGCACCTTGTCGTCGCCAAAGCTGCTGGCTGCTTCACGCTTGCATGAAACCAGGGCTTCAGCAAAATGCGCGCTGTTTTCGACGATACGCATGCCTTTGCCGCCGCCACCCGCACTGGCCTTGATTAAGACGGGGTAGCCGATAGCATCGGCCTGTTCTTGCAGAAACGCAGCATCTTGGTTGTCGCCATGGTAGCCGGGCACCAGGGGTACACCGGCCTTTGCCATAAGTGTTTTGGCGGCTGACTTGCTACCCATGGCGGCAATGGCGCTGTTGGGCGGGCCCACGAATACGATGCCGGCAGCGGCGCAGGCTTCTGCAAAACCTTCGTTTTCAGACAGAAAGCCGTAGCCCGGATGTATGGCTTGAGCGCCAGTTTGGCGCGCGGCCTCAATAATGGCGTCAACGCGCAGGTAGCTGGCGCGTGGCTCGGAGCCACCAATATGGACGGCGGTGTCGCATGCGGCAACATGCCGAGCACGCGCGTCGGCATCAGAATAGACCGCAACGGTGCGCAGGCCCATGCGTCTGGCAGTTGCTGCAACGCGGCAGGCGATTTCGCCACGATTGGCGATTAAAAGAGTATTGAACACGTCGGATCCTTGCGATTACATGCGGAACACGCCGAAACGCGTGTCTTCAATAGGGGCATTTAGCGCTGCCGCCAGGCCCAATGCCAGAACGCGGCGGGTGTCGGATGGCATGATGATGCCGTCATCCCACAGCCTTGCGGTGGCGTAATAAGGGTGGCCTTCTCGCTCGTACTGATCGCGTATGGGGGCCTTGAAGGCTTCTTCTTCGTCTGCGCTCCAGGTTTCACCGCGGCGCTCTATGCCATCGCGCTTTACAGTAGCCAGCACGCTGGCCGCCTGCTCGCCACCCATGACCGAAATACGCGCGTTAGGCCACAAAAACAGCAGCCTGGGGCCAAAGGCCCGCCCGCACATGCCATAGTTGCCAGCGCCAAATGAGCCGCCAATTAGCACGGTAAATTTGGGCACCGAGGCCGTGGACACAGCGGTTACCATTTTGGCGCCATGGCGGGCGATGCCCTCGTTTTCGTACTTGCGGCCCACCATGAAGCCGGTAATGTTCTGAAGAAACACCAGCGGGATCTTGCGCTGGCAGCATAGCTCGATGAAGTGCGTGCCTTTTTGGGCAGCCTCTGAGAACAAAATGCCGTTATTGGCAATAATGCCTACGGGCATGCCATGTATGTGGGCAAAGCCGGTTACCAGCGTGGTACCAAAACGGGCCTTGAACTCGTCAAATTCTGACCCATCGACAATACGGGCAATGACTTCGCGCACGTCATAGGGCTTGCGGGTGTCATTGGGAATAATGCCGTTGAGCTCAGAAGGGTCGTACAGTGGCTCGGCACAAGGCCTTAACTGCTGTGGCGCGGGCTTTTTGAGGTTGAGGCGGCCGACGGCCTGGCGGGCCAGGGCCAGCGCATGCAGGTCGTTGTTGGCAAGGTGGTCTGCCACACCTGACAGACGAGTGTGAACGTCGCCACCTCCCAGGTCTTCAGCGCTGACGATTTCGCCGGTGGCGGCTTTGACCAGTGGCGGCCCACCCAGAAAAATCGTGCCCTGATCCTTGACGATAATGGACTCGTCGCTCATGGCGGGTACATATGCACCCCCCGCCGTACACGAGCCCATGACCACGGCGATCTGGGCAATGCCCTGTGCCGACATCGTGGCCTGGTTGTAAAAAATGCGGCCAAAGTGTTCGCGGTCTGGAAACACTTCGTCCTGGTTGGGCAGGTTGGCTCCGCCTGAGTCAACCAGATAAATACAAGGAAGGCGGTTTTCACGGGCAATTTCTTGCGCCCGTAAGTGTTTTTTTACGGTGAGTGGGTAGTAGGTGCCGCCTTTGACCGTGGCGTCATTGCACACAATAATGCATTCGACGCCCGACACCCGACCTATGCCTGTGATCAGGCCTGAGCCGGGAGCATCGTTGTTGTACACATTGAAGGCTGCCATGGGTGACAGCTCAAGAAATGGCGAACCCGGGTCGAGCAGGCGCTCGACCCGGTCGCGTGGCAATAATTTGCCACGCGCAAGGTGTTTGGCGCGGGCTTTTTCGCCCCCGCCCAGTGCTGTCTGTCGCAGTTTTTCGCGCAGGTCGTCGACCTGTTCCTGCATAGCGCGGGCATTATCGATAAAGCCTTGTGACCGCGGGTTGATACGGGATTGGATGACGGGCATTGCTAATCCTGGCTAACTAAATGAAAGAGGATGACTGCGACGCAGACACGACAGACTTAAACCATCTCTATGGCCATGGCAACGGCTTCACCGCCGCCAATGCACAGGGAAGCGATCCCGCGTTTGCCCTTGGTTTGACGTAGCGCACCTACCAATGTTGCCAGCAGGCGAGCACCTGAAGCGCCTATGGGATGACCCAGGGCGGTGGCACCGCCGTGGATATTTACCTTTTCGTGTGGCAGCTTCAGGTCGGTCATGGCAGCCATGGTGACGACGGCAAAGGCCTCGTTGATTTCATACAAGTCAACGTCATCGGCCTTCCAGCCGGTGCGGGCCAGCAGTTTTTCGATGGCAGCCACAGGAGCAGTGGTGAACCATTCGGGCTCTTGGGAGTGCTGGGTGTGCGCGACAATGCGCGCGATGGGTGTTGCACCCAGTTTTTTGGCTGTAGATTCGCGCATGATCACCATGGCTGCAGCACCGTCCGAAATAGACGAAGCATTGGCCGCCGTGATGGTGCCGTCTTTTTTGAAGGCGGGTTTTAGGGTGGGGATCTTGTCGGGCATGGCCTTGGTAGGGGCCTCGTCAGTGTCGATCACGACGTCGCCTTTGCGGCCCTTGATGGTTACGGGTGCGATTTCCCATTTGAAGCTGCCGTCTTCGGTCGCTGCACGGGCGCGGCGCAGTGACTCGAGCGCAAACGCATCTTGTTGCTCGCGGGTAAACGAATATTTACTGGCGCAGTCTTCGGCAAACACGCCCATGGCCGTGCCACGCTGGTAGGCGTCTTCGAGGCCATCGAGCAGCATGTGGTCATACACTTTGTCGTGACCAAAGCGATAGCCTTGGCGGCCGCGTAGCAGCAGATAAGGCGCGTTGCTCATGCTTTCCTGACCGCCCGCCACCACCACGTCGGCGCTGCCGGCTGCAATGATGTCGTGAGCAAACATGGCTGCCTTCAGGCCTGAACCGCACACCTTGTGGATGGTGGTGCAGCCTACGCCCAGGGGTAGCCCGGCGCCCAGCGCCGCCTGGCGTGCCGGAGCCTGGCCCTGGCCAGCCTGCAGCACGTTACCCATAATGACTTCATTGACGTCTTCGGCTTTAATGCCGGCGCGCTCCATGGCTGCCTTAATGGCCACCGAGCCCAGTTCGTGGCCTGAAAGGCCTGAAAGGCTGCCCATCATTCCCCCCATGGGGGTTCGGGCAATGGATACGATAACAATAGGATCGGACATAAGTTGCTCCTAGGGGTGCGTTGAGTCGGTCTCAGTTTTTCGACCGACAGCCGCAGCACAAAGCCGTCGGCTGTCGGGGTAAGGAAAGATATCCTCGATACGTCCATGCGCCGCACGCTGGCGACGCATGTTCCACCATTCTGCCTCAAGTAGATCAGCGTGGTATTTCATGAAGGCCGCCCGCACTCGCGGGTTGCCAAGCAGGAAAACGCTGAACTCTTCAGGAAACACATCATTGCGGCCTACGGGGTACCACGGCTCGCCCGACATTTCAGCTTCAAAATTGGGGGCGGGCGGTATGCGGCGGAAGTTCATCTCGGTCATCCGCTGTATCTCATCGTAGTCGTAAAACACGATACGGCCCAACCGGGTGACGCCGAAGTTCTTGAACAGCATGTCGCCCGGAAAGATATTGGCCGCAGCCAGCTCGCGTATGGCGTCTCCGTAACCTTTTACGGCGACGTCCAGTGCAGCGTCATTAGCCCGCATCAGGAAAATATTGAGTGGCGTCATGCGTCGCTCGATATACACGTGTCGCAGTACGATAGTGTCGTCGCTTTCTTCGAGCAGGCTGGGCACTTCTTTGCGCAATTCTTGCAGCAGGGCGGGCGAAAAGCGCGAGCGCGGCAGGGCAACCTGTGAGTACTCCCAGGTGTCGGCCATGCGCCCCACCCGGTCATGTTTTTTGACCAGTTGGTATTTGCGCCTGACCGTGGGGTGGTCCATGCCGTCTTTTTTGATGCGGTCACGTATAAGCTTGAATACGTAGGGGTACGAGGGCAGCGTAAACACCACCATGACCAGACCGTGAATACCGGGCGCCACATCAAAATTATCGTGCGAATGCGCCAGATGCTGCAGAAAATCACGGTAAAACAAGGTTTTGCCCTGCTTTTGCAAGCCTAAAATGGTGTAGAGCTCGGCCTTGGGCTTGCGCGGCAGCAGCGTATTCAGAAAGTTGACATACGCTGCCGGAGTTTCCATGTCGACCAGAAAATAAGCACGGGTAAAGCTGAACAGCGTGCTCAGGTCGTCAGCCTCATGCAGCAGTGCGTCGGCGCGTACATGCCCCGAAGGTGTGCGCACCAGTGCAATAGCAAAGGGGTGTATGGAGGTCTGGTTAACCAGGCGACCCACGACATAGGCGCCTTTGTTGCGAAAAAATAGCGAATTTAAAACATGTATCTGGCAGTCGGGCGCGATACGAGGGCCGCCGTCGCCAGGCAGATCACGGCGCAGCTTGTGCACTGCCCGGCGTACAAGGGCCCGCATGTCTGCCGGTAGATCGGCAAATGGCGCGGCCAGGCCAAAATCGGCCATCATTTTCAGCAGCGATTTGACCAGGCCTTCTCGTGTGGGGTAATAAACGCGGTACGAAGGAAGCCGGCTTTCGAGATACTCAGTGGCGATGGCCGGTCGCACGAACATGAAATTGTTGTGGAAGTAGTCGCGGTGCAGAATGCGGCAGGAAACCGAATTAAAAAAGGTTTCAGCACACTCAGGCTGGCGATGGTCTGGCAGCAGCGCCACAAACTCGCCTTTAACATCTTGCCAGAAGGCGGCCTGTTCTGCGGTGAGCCCAGCCGCAACATCGGAAGACTCGCCGGGATGGTCGCTGGCGTCTGCGTGTGTGGCGCCGTCCTGGCCGCCCGCAGGGCGAGTGCCGCTGCCCTTAAGCGCACTGTTTAGCGTGGTGGTGCATTCACGCACACGGGTGTCGTAATACTCGATGCGCTCGCGTGACAATTGCTGAATGCCATGCCAGTTGCCCGACTCGAACAGCGCCTTGGCGCGCTGCGCACCAAAACGAAACAGTGAGTAGTGGCGGTTGAAGCCATCAAGAATGACTTGTGCAACCGCTGCAGGCGTTAGCCCCGGCCTGGTTGCCGGCTCGATGCGCTGATGGTCTCCGATGTACGTCATGGCGCGGCGTGTGGTCAGGCGGTTTCGTTAAAGAGCTCACGACCGATGAGCATGCGGCGTATCTCGCTGGTGCCAGCGCCAATCTCGTAAAGCTTGGCGTCGCGCCACAGGCGGCCTGTGGGGTATTCATTGATGTAGCCGTTGCCGCCCAGAATCTGTATGCCTTCGCCGGCCATCCAGGTGGCCTTTTCGGCGCAATACAGAATGACGGCTGCACAGTCTTTGCGCACTTCGCGTGCGTGGCCGTTACCGAGCTTGTCAAGGTTTTTGCCAACGGCATAGCAGAACGCCCGGCTAGCCTGCAGCGTGGTGTACAGGTCTGCCACTTTGCCCTGGATAAGCTGGAATTCGCCAATAGCCTGGCCAAACTGCTTGCGCTCGTGAATGTAGGGCACGACGACGTCCATGACGCCCTGCATAATGCCCAGCGGGCCACCCGCCAGCACGGCGCGCTCGTAGTCGAGCCCGCTCATTAGCACTTTTACCCCGCCATTGAGCTGACCCAGAATGTTTTCTTCAGGCACTTCGCAATCCTGAAACACGAGCTCACCCGTGTGACTGCCGCGCATGCCCAGCTTGTCGAGCTTTTGTGCCACCGAAAAGCCCTTGAACCCCTTCTCGATGATGAAGGCGGTAATGCCGCGCTGCTTGGCCTCTGGGTCAGTTTTGGCATACACCACCATGGTATCGGCGTCGGGGCCATTGGTGATCCACATTTTTGTGCCATTGAGCACGTAGCGGTCGCCCTTTTTTTCGGCGCGCAGCTTCATGCTGACAACGTCTGAGCCCGCACCCGGCTCACTCATGGCCAGTGCACCCACATGTTCGCCCGAGATGAGCTTGGGCAGATACTTTTGCTTTTGGGCTTCGGTGCCATTGCGGTGAATCTGGTTGACACACAGATTGGAATGGGCGCCGTATGACAGGGCGACCGAGGCGCTGGCCCGGGAGAGTTCTTCCATGGCGATCATGTGCGCCAGATATCCCATGTTGGCGCCGCCGTATTCTTCGCTTACGGTCATGCCCAGCAGGCCCAGGTCGCCAAACTTGCGCCATAGCTCCATGGGAAACTGGTCGCTGTGGTCGATTTCAGCCGCTCGGGGCGCGATTTCAGCCTGGGCAAAGTCGTGCACGGCGTCGCGCAGCATGTCAAGATCAGAGCCGAGGTCGAAGTTTAGGCCAGGTAGATTCATGGTGTGTCTCCAGTAGGCAGCAACATATTCAGGCAAGTGTATATGAGCGCCGCATTATTTCGTTGATATCGCGCACCTTGCACGGGCATTTTATATGACGTTTACGTAAACGTAAACTAGGCAGACTTACGCTTCGCGGCCAACAGTTTTTCGCAGGCGGATGCTTGCTCTGCAATCTCGGTGAGCGTCAGGTCAATATCCTGGCGCTGGCGCGTCAGCAAATCGCGATGTTGCGCAAGTAGCGCCAGGTAACGCTCCAGTTGCGCAATCGTGTCTTTCGGGCCGTCATACATATTGATCAGGCTGACGATCTCGCTGATCTGCAGGCCAAGGCGCTTGCCACGCAGTGCAAGCCTCAGGCGGGTGCGGTCACGGGGGTGGTAAACGCGGGTGCGACCAATGCGGCTGGGGCTGACGATGCCCTGATCTTCATAAAACCGTATGGTGCGGGGTGTAATGGAAAACTCGTGGGCGAGCTCGGAGATGCTCCAGGTTGTTTCTGTCATGAGGCAGTATCCGCAGTTTACGTTAACGTCAAGTATAGTGCCATAATCATGAGATGAGGCATACTCTCACTCTTTAGCTGGCTGGAGACATAGATGAATCCCAACGAACAAAAGCTTACCTACCCCTGGGGCGACGACTTGCCTGCAACAGGCACCCTGCGCACGGTGGCTGACGGCGTCCGCTGGCTGCGCATGCCACTGCCTTTTGCGCTCGACCACATTAATCTTTGGCTACTACGCGACAAAATCGATGGTCGCGAGGGCTGGACCATTATCGATTGCGGCGTTGCACGCGACGAGGTCAAAGCCGCGTGGGAAAACATTTTTCAGGAGGCGCTTGATGGCCTGCCGGTATTGCGTGTCATCGTCACGCATATGCATCCAGACCACATCGGGCTGGCTCATTGGCTGTGTGAGCGCTGGGATGCCCCCCTGTGGATGACCAATACCGACTTTGTCACAGCACGTCTGTGGTCCAGGCCCGACGGTGGTGCCGCCGGCGCCAACGGCCAGCGCGCCATGGAACACTTTGCACGTCATGGTCTCGCCGACCCCGAAGCGCTTGAGTTTATCCGTGCTCGCAGCGGTTACTACATCAATCTGGTGCCCGAGGTGCCAGAGACGTTTCATCGCATTATGGACGGGCACAACATCGATATCGGTGGAAGGCAGTGGCGGGTTATCGTGGGTTACGGTCATGCGCCCGAGCATGCTTCCCTGTATTGCGACACGCTACGCGTGCTGATTTCGGGCGACATGGTGCTGCCGCGTATTTCTACCAATATCAGCGTATTCAATCATGAGCCTGAGGCTAATCCTCTGCCGCTGTATCTGAACTCGCTGCGAGAGTACGACGACCTGCCTGAAGATACGCTGGTGCTGCCGTCGCATGGCCGGCCTTTCAAGGGTTTGCACGAGCGCATTATGCAGCAGCACACGCATCACGCCGAGCGGCTTGCCGAAGTGCTTGACGTCTGTGCCCAGCCCGCCAGTGCGGCCGATGTCTTGCCGGTCATGTTTCATCGCAAACTTGATCACCACCAGATGGGCTTTGCCATGGGCGAGGCACTGGCACACCTGCATGCACTCTTTTTTGAGGGCAAGCTTGTGCGCAACACGGGTGAAGACGGGGTTATTCGCTTTACGCGCGTGTAGTAGTGCAGCCAGGGCGTGCTGCGGCGCGGGTTCGCCCGCGCTTTTGAGGTGTGTCAGGCTTTAGATATGCCAGGCCTTAGAAATGTGTCAGGCTTTAGAGGTGTGTCAGTGCAAGCTTGATGGCCAGCCCCAAAAAGACGAGCCCCGCAATGCGATGCAAGATTATTTGCGCGCTGGGCGACGTCTGCATGCGCTGGCCCAACCCTCCCGCAAACCATGCGATCAGCCCGAACACAAGCAGGGTGGCGAGTATGAACAACCCACCCAGGCTGAGGGTTTGCAAAGCGACAAGACCACGTTGGGGTGAGGTAAATTGCGGCAGAAAAGCCAGAAAAAACAGTAATACCTTGGGGTTGGTAAGGTTCATGATGATGCCGCGCCGATACAGTGACCATGCACCAAGTTGCATGGGTGCTTGTTCACTGTGATCGTGCCCCTGCGAGCGGAACGCACCCCAAGCCAGATACAGCAAATAAGCGGCACCCAGCAGCTTTAGCACGGTTAAGGCGGTGACCGAGGCCGCCACGATGGCAGCCAGTCCGGCTGTTACGGCAATGGTATGGCCCACCAGCCCGGTGCACAGGCCCAGCACAACAAGTAGCCCAGATGTACGACCCCACATCGCCGACTGCATCAATACAAACAAGTTGTCAGGGCCGGGGACGAGTGCCAGCAGTACAGCGACGCCGAAAAACGAGAGTGCGATGTCAAGGGTGAGCATACAAGAGCCTGGCAAGGTACATGATTATCGAGGCAGATCATGCGGCAGCGTTAAGGCTATGCGGCTGCCTACCCCTGGCAGGAGCGCTGGCAACCGCCTTGTATGTCGTGACTAGTGATTGACTTGTTCGAGCAGTTTTTGGGCTTCTTTTATGGTGCCCTCATAGCTGCCTGTCTGGCTGGGCGAGGTGACATATTTGCCGCCTATGGCGAGGCTAGGCGTACCTTCGATTTTGTACAACTTGGTAAGCTCGTCAGCCCGCGAGATTTTTGACTGAATGCCAAACGAGTTGTAGACATCTTGGAAGGCCTTGGCATCTATGCCTTGGTCTTGAACCCAAGCAGCAATGGCTTTGGCGTCGTAAATTTGCTGGTGTTGTTGATGAATAGCGTCGAACACTTTAGCGTGCAGATCCAGACGATCAAGTGCCTCAAGCGTGTAGTAAAGCTTTTGCAGGTCTTTCATGCTGGCGTTGAATGCAACCGGCACCTGCTTTAGCACCACGTTTTCAGGCAAGGTTTTGGCCCACGCCTCAACCAGTGGCTCCATGCGTGCGCAGTGCGGACATGAGTAAGCAAAAAACTCAAGCACCTCGATTTTGCCGGTGGTGTCAGAAGGCTGTGCGGGTTCAACCGTTGTATAGGGATCAGCGGCCATGGCTGGCGCGCTGGATACAAACATGGCGGAAGCCCCGACAGTGGCAATGGCAAGAGCGCGCAGAAGCAGGTTTTTGATTTGCATGGTTAATTAATCCTGGTTAACGTGAACCCGTATGACCCGAAAACAAACGGAGAGTTTCAAGGGCGCACGACAGAGGTGGCAATCTTTTCTTCGCCCAGTCGTGCGCGTGATTTGTTCATCTCGTCGATGCCCTTAAATGGGCCGACCCGAACGCGGTTGATAACCCCGCCGTCTATCGTAGCCTGTTGCACCTGTGCTGGCAGACCCATCATGAGAATGCGTGCCATGACAGCCTCGGCATCACTGGCCGACCGGAATGCCCCGGCCTGAAGAAAATACGTAGTCTGGGTACCCGCAGCCGTTGCAGGCGCCTTGGCGGGCGCTTCGGTGCCAGGTACCAGCGCAGACGGTGTGCTGGCACGTGGCGCAGGTGCAGGCGTGGGTGCGGGTGCAGTAGGTTTGACCAGCCCGGCAATAAAATTGCCCAGATCATCTTCTGGCTTGGCGGGGCTGCCCTGGGCGGGTGCCGGAGCGCCCAGGCCAGGCAAAGGCGCCGGTGCGGTGTCTATGGGCCCTGTGGGTGCAACACCGCCGGGGCTGTTTTTGCCGTACAAGCCAATGTTGGGATCAGGTGCGTCTTTTACATCGGGCAATAGGGTTGCGGCGGGGTCGCGCGAAAACTTGTCGGCAAAAGGCATGGGGACCTGTGTGACGAACAGAGCGACTGCCACTGCGGCGATCAAGCCAAGTATTAAACCGACCATAACGCCGAACAGCGTATTGCTGCCCGACTTGGCGCGAGAAGATTTGCTGCGTGTGCGAGCCATATAAACGCGTTACATCCTTTCGGGGGCGGACACCCCAAGTAGTTCTAGGCCATTGGCGATGACCTGCGCGGTTGCGCGGGCCAGCCGCAATCGTGCCAGCTTGAGAGGTAAGTCGTCGACCAGTACCCGCTCTGCGTTGTACCAGGCATGGAAGTCGGCAGCGCAGTCGCGCAGCCAGAAAGCCATGTGATGGGGTGCCAGATCTTGTGCAGCGAGGGCTACGGTTTGGGGGTATTCAGCCAGGCGCTGCATGAGTGCAAACTCGGTCGGTGCGACCAGTGTTTCGACGGGAGCGTCAGGAACCTGATCTGCCAGTTGGACCGATTGCGCCAGCATGGAGCAGATTCGGGCATGTGCATACTGGATATAGTACACCGGGTTCTCTTCGCTTTTCGAGAGCGCCAGATCGATGTCGAACACAAACTCGGAGTCGGCCCGACGCTGCGCCAGGAAGTAACGCACGGCGTCACGCCCTACCCAGTCGATGAGGTCGCGCATGGTGACATAGCTGCCTGCACGCTTTGATATTTTGACCTCAGCGCCATTACGTACCACCTTGACCATTTTGTGCAGAATATAGGCGGGAAACGTTTTTGGAATGCCTATATTTAGCGCTTGCAGGCCGGCGCGCACCCGTGCCACCGTGCCGTGGTGGTCGCTGCCCTGAATGTTAATGGCGGTGTGAAAGCCTCGCTGCCATTTGGCCACATGGTAGGCCACATCGGGCACAAAGTAGGTGTAGCCGCCTTCCGATTTGCGCATGACGCGATCTTTGTCATCGCCCGTGCCCAGCTCGGTAGTGCGCAGCCACAGTGCACCTTCGTTTTCATAAGTGTGGCCAGACTCGACCAGCGCGTTAACAGTCTGCTCAACCCGGCCGCTGGTATACAGCGAGCTTTCGAGGTAAAAGTTGTCGAACTTCAGGCCAAAGGCCTGCAGATCAAGGTCTTGCTCGCGACGCAGGTAAGCCACGGCAAAGTGCCTGATATCGTCAAGGCTGTCTAGGTTTCCGGTAGCGGTGACCGACTCGCCGTCGGCGGCCTGCACCGATGCGCCAGCGATAAAGTCATTGGCGATCTCGAAAATATAGTCGCCTTTGTAGCCGTCGGCGGGAAACCCGTCTGAGTCGGGCTCAATGCCACGGGCGCGCGCCTGCACGCTGATGGCGAGGTTATCGATTTGGTTGCCAGCGTCGTTGTAATAGAACTCGCGTGTTACCTGATAGCCCTGCGCGGCAAAAAGCCGGCACAGAGCGTCGCCCAATGCTGCTTGCCGTGCATGGCCCACGTGCAGCGGCCCCGTGGGGTTGGCTGATACAAACTCAACCAGCACTTTGTCAGCCCGAGGCGCCTGCCGACCAAACCCTATGCCTTCTTCGCCAATGGCCAGCAATACGGCCTGACGTGCGGCCGTGGTAAGCCTGAAATTGATGAAGCCGGGGCCAGCCACTTCGGCGGAAGCGATAAGGGCCTTGGCCTCGTCGTGCTGCAAAAGCCCGTCAATAATTTGTTGTGCGAGTTCACGAGGGTTGCGGCGTGCCGGCTTGGCCAGTTGCATGGCGGCATTGGTGGCGATGTCACCATGCGAGGCGACTTTGGGTCGCTCAAGCTTTACAGCGGGTGTGGCATCGGGCAGTAGCCCGCCAATAACGGTAGTGATAAGTGCGATGAGCTGTTGTTGTTGCCCTGGGAGCATATATGATCTGTATTCGAAATAATTGGAGCCGCCGGCCGTTGATTTTGGCGCAAAAGCGGATGCAGGCCAGACGTGGGCTGCGACGGGTAAATGATAGCGTGATTTCCCTCCCCGTGCCTGCGCCACTGTACCGCGTGTTACGGTTAGAATAAGCTCGATTCTGCCGGGGTCAAACATACTGTTCTGATGCTTGGCAGTGTTACGAAGTTAGAGTAGTGTAGAGATGTGTCCACTGAAGGAAACTAAAATATGCTAGTGGTTTTTCATTCCAAGGCAGCAGCAGAAGTGCTGATGTTTTCGCAGCACGCCCTGCCCATTCTCAAAGCGGCGGGCAAGCCTTACACCGACGCGTTGCCTGAACGCGGTGTTATCACCCGCGACCATCTGGCAGCCGCCATTCAGGGCATTGAGCAGGCGATCTCGCTAGAACCAGATCCTAACGCACCCGACGATGTCGATGAAAACGATTCCAAAACCCACCCCATTTCGGAACCTGTCAGTTTTCGCCGGCGTGCATTCCCTTTGCTGGCCATGTTGCGTCTTTCGCTAGAGCAAGACGCTGATGTGGTCTGGGAACCGGCCCCCATCTGGTAAGACGGCAAGCCCGCTTACGCGGGGCACCGTTTTAATTGGTCAGAATAAAACAAGGAATACCCATGCAAAGCACGGTCGTTATCGTGTTCAATAAACATCAGACGCTCAATCTGGTTGCCGATGTCCAGCCCGACAATGCGGCGGCGCAAGCCGCCCGAGACTGGCTGGACGAAACCTGGGCCAGGTTGGGCTGCGAGCCTTTCCGGCTCAGCGGTAAAGTTTTGCTGCTCGATAAAATTCTGGGTATTGCAGACTCGCTGGGTTATACAGAGCTGTCGCAAAATCAAGATTTGGCCGAGCAATTTGCACAGCAAACCGCGCTTTCGCTCAACAAGCCGCATATCAATGTTGATCTGCCTGGTCGGGTTGTGGGTTTTTAAGCTGCATCTGTCAGGTAAGTTGGCATAAAAAGCCCTGCAAGGCTTCGTGAGCTTTGCAGGGCTTTTACCGAGCGGCTGGCCCAAATTGTATGGGGCAGGCCTGGGCGCTCAGCCACCCGCCGAAGGCGCGTCCTTCTGTTTTATATCGCGGGCATTCATTCAGGGCAAGGTTGCAGCCAGGCCGGGGCTGATGCTCAAGCCTGGCTTGTATTTACGCCGCCATGGCCTCGGCCTTTTGCAAGGCATCATGCCGATTGATCGCGCTGAGCACAGCCAGAAATGACGAGGTCACGATGTCGCCGTGTATGCCCACACCAAAGCCAGTGGGCGAATCGCCTACACGCAACTCAATATAGCTGGCCGCCCGAGTGTCGGTGCCCGTGCCGATGGCATGCTCGGTGTAGTCCATAACACGTGCAGGGACGTCGAGCGCGTCGATAAACGCCGAGAGTGCACCATCGCCTGTGCCGCTCAGGTGGCGTGTCTGACCATTTTCTTCAAGCTCCACCTCAATGGCAAACTGCTTGCCGTCCCGTTCTTCGGGGCTACCCGTTATGCGGTGCCGGATGAGTTTCCATGGACCCGTCATTTCGAGGTATTCGCGTGAAAAAATGCTGTACACATCGCGGGCCGTGACTTCAGCGCCAGTATCGTCGGTGACGCGCTGAATGGCGCGACTAAACTCGATCTGCAAGCGGCGCGGCAATGCCAGGCCATGCTCCTGCTCAAGCAAGTACGAAACCCCGCCTTTGCCTGACTGGCTGTTGACGCGGATGACGGCATCGTAGCTGCGGCCCAGATCGGCCGGGTCAATGGGCAGGTAGGGCACCTCCCAGGGGGCGTCGGCCTCCTGGCGTGCAAAACCCTTTTTGATGGCGTCTTGGTGCGAACCCGAAAACGCGGTAAACACGAGGTCGCCCGCATAGGGGTGGCGCGGGTGCACGGGCAGCTGGTTGCAATACTCGACGCAACGGCGTACTTCATCGATGTCAGAGAAATCAAGACCAGGATGTATGCCCTGAGTGTAAAGATTGAGCGCCAGGGTAACCAGACATACGTTGCCGGTACGCTCGCCGCTGCCGAACAGGCAGCCCTCGATGCGATCAGCGCCGGCCATGACGCCAAGCTCGGCCGCAGCCACGGCTGTTCCGCGGTCATTGTGTGGGTGCAGGCTCAAGACAATACAGTCGCGATTCTTGAGGTTGTTGTGCATGAATTCGATCTGGTCAGCATACATATTGGGCGTGGTCGCCTCAATGGTGGCCGGCAGATTGAAAATGATCTTTGATTCAGGCGTGGGCTGCCACACCTCGGCGACGGCATTGCACACCTCCAATGCGAATTCAGGCTCCGTGGTGCTGAACACCTCAGGCGAGTATTCATAACGCCAGCTTGTTTCAGGGTGACGTGACGTGTATTCCTTGACCATGCGTGTGCCGGTCAGTGCAATGTCTTTTACTTCGTCTTTGCTCATACTGAAGACGATTTTGCGGAAGGCGGGTGCGCAGGCGTTGTAGAGGTGAACAATTGCGTTCTTTGCCCCTGCGGCGGACTCTACCGTACGTTGGATCAAGTCTTCGCGCGACTGCGTCAGCACAATAATGGTGACGTCGTCAGGTATGCGGTCTTCGTCGACCAGTTTGCGCACAAAATCAAAGTCGGTCTGCGAGGCTGAAGGAAAGCCCACTTCGATTTCCTTAAGTCCGATTTTGACAAGCTGCTCGAAAAAGCGCAGCTTGCGGTCGACGCTCATGGGTTCGATCAGCGACTGATTGCCGTCGCGCAGATCAGTACTCATCCAGATTGGCGGATGGGTGATGCGTTTGCTGGGCCAGGTTCGTTCAGAGAAGTCGCGGGTAAACGCTACGAACGGACGGTATTTGTCGGAAGGATTAGAGATCATGGGCATGGGGCACCTGTGCGGTTTTTTGTTGATTCTATTTTTGTCGCGTCGTCGCGTATCGCCGGATCACGGCGCAGCGTACATGGACTTGACTGGAATTAGGGGGGTGTGGCTGAAACAGGCTGCCGAACTGCCACGAGACGCTAGGCCCGGCAACCGATCGGTAGTAGCAGGGATAGCGCGAGGGGAGAGAGAACCGCTGTGGGTTCGCAAGAAACACGCACACGCACAGCGGCGAGGGTGCCGGTGCGTGAAATGCTAAATTGTGCGCGTTTTGACTTCATAAGCGATAGTCAAACACAAAAGACAGCGTGTGGCAAGCTTTGGATGTGTTTTTTTAAGTGTTTCATGGCTAAGCACTGCCCGTGTGAACACAGGCATACGCTTTAACGGCGAGGGGCTGGCTTAGCCCGGGTTGTCTTCAGAGGGCAGGGCGGTGACGGGAATGCTATCGTATACGGGCTCGACAGAGGTTACCGCCGTGCCGCGCTGGCCCAACAGGGCGGCATGGCGCCGCGCCAGCGTGATTTTGCCTGACCGGCCTGCACGCAGCTCGGCTGCCGCACGCTGCAGATCACCTACGCAGATGGGGCGACGCCGATCGTCCCACGACCAGCGCAATACTTCGAGGGCGGGTGGTGAAAGCTGCTGGGAAAGCTGTGCAATGGTGTCTTCGTCGACCAGCTTTGCGCGGGCCTGGCGGTTGGTGCTTTGCACGAAGCCGTACAGAAAATAGGCAATAATAAGTGTGCACAAGGCAACAACCGCCCACCAGAAAAATGGGTTGTACTGGTTGAGCAGGGCCACGGCCTGTACGCCCAGCGCGTGCAGACCGTTGTAATCAATGCCGCGTCCAAATAACACCAGGCGAGTGAGAAGGTTGTACCAGATAATCGCTACGACGACGATAATCACAACACACAGAATCTTTTGCCTTGCTGTCAGCTTGAGCAAGGTATTGCGCAATAAAGTGTGGTCTTGTCTGGTAGGCTGTTGTTGTTGCAGTGAAGTTGCTTTCATACACGTATTTTATCTATGCATTCGCGCCAGTCATTAGAGCTTCGTCAGCACCAGCAATTGGCGTTGACACCACAGTTGCAGCAATCAATTCGATTTCTGCAACTGTCGACTCACGATCTGGAGCAGGAGGTGGCCCAGGCTCTCGCAGAGAACCCTTTGCTCGAACGTGAGGAAGAGTATGACATTGATAACGCTGATACGGTAGCACGTCAGGAAGAACGTTGGCCGGTGTTGGGTTTATCCAACCGGTCTTCAGCCCGCGGAGCCGATGACGATACCGTTAGGCCAGAGACAGCCACGGCCGAAACCCTGCACGAGCATCTTTTGAGTCAGCTGCGCCTCACACGCGCCCAGCCACGCGACATGGCATTAGTCAGTGTGCTGATCGACGAGCTTGACGAAAACGGCTACCTGGCTACGCCGCTGGAAGAAGTGCTGCAGTATTTGCCGCCAGAACTCGAGGTGCAGCCTGACGAATTGCAGGCCGCACTGCTGCTGCTGCAGTCGTTTGATCCGCCGGGTATCGCTGCCACATCGCTTGGGCAGTGTCTGGTGCAGCAACTTGATCTGATCAAGGCGCACGCTGGCACCAAACCTGACCCAGAGGTCTTGGCATGCGCGCGTATCATTGCAGACACGCAACTTGCTTTGCTGGCCACCGGTAATCTCGCCCGTCTGCGGGAGGCAATTTCGTGTACGCATGACACGCTGCGCGCCGCGCATGCCTTGTTGCTGCAGCTTGAGCCGCGCCCAGCGCGTAACTGGTCTACCTCTACCGCAGACTATGTCATGCCTGAAGTGCTGGTGCGCAGGCAAGGAAATCGCTGGCAGGCAGCCATCAACCCCGCCGTCATGCCACGCCTGCGTGTGGACCAAAGCTACGAACACTTGCTTACTGGCGCGCGGGCTTCGCCCGAGTTGTATGCGCAGTTGCAGCAGGCTCATGGATTAATTAAAAGTGTAAACCAGCGTTTTGTAACAATTTTGAGGGTGGCCCAAGTCATCGTCGACAGACAACAGGCGTTTTTCGAGCAGGGCCCCGAGGCCATGCGGCCGCTGATTTTGCGCGATATTGCGCAGCAGCTCGAACTGCATGAGTCCACCGTTTCGCGTGCCACCAAGCAAAAGTATGCTCAAACCCCTTGGGGTGTGATCGAGCTCAAGCGGTTTTTCGGTGTGGCGTTGGCCACCGACGATGGTGAGTCAACATCGGCAACAGCTGTACAAATTATGATGCGCAAGCTTGTAGAAGATGAGTCGCCCGCCAAACCGCTATCTGATAGCCGCCTCGCTACCTTGCTGGCAGAGCAAGGGGTGGTCATTGCGCGTCGTACGGTGGCCAAATACCGCGAAGCGGCTGGTATCGAGCCGGCCATACGCCGCAAAGCCCGTGCGGCACTTGAGTAACTGACTCTTCGCGTATACCCCCAGTAATGTTGTGGGATTTTTACATCTTGTAAGTTGTCTGAATCTTGGTTCTAGCTGATAATGGTTCGCATGTTTATTTGTATCTGCAACGCTATTACAGAGCGCCAAGTCCAATCCGCTGTCGCCGACGGGGCGTCTACGTTGTCCGAGCTGCAAGGGCAACTGGGTGTTGCATCGTGTTGCGGCTGTTGCGCCGACACGGCGGTTGAGTACTTGCCCGGGGGGCGGTACGCCGATCCGGTGCAGGTTCAGGCTGCCACACAGGTCACGCAGGCCGCCAACGACGCGGTCAGCGTTTCAGCCATGGCCACGGTCGCCGTTCGACGCGCCTAAGCTTTCTGTTTTTCTACGGCGTTTCTTTGTTTCCAGCTGGCAAGGTGTTCCTTGCAAGTTTCTCGGTGCGCGAAAGCCCATACCTTGTCGCCTCCTGTAAAAACGGCTCGCCCGTTATCCTGATATACGCGTGGCCCAGAGCTATGCCTTGCTTGGTTTCCTCAAGCATCATTCTTTTCACACACTCCCCACCACCATTACCTCGCCGCTCCCCCCCCACCAATAACTCAGCTCGTACCTCCGCTAATACTCGGGCCAGTAGCTCAACCAGCACCTAGGCTAATACTGCGGCCAATACCCCCGCCAACACCCGAGCCAATACCCCCGCCAATACCCGAGCAGATACCTGAGCAGATACCTGAGCAGATACCCGAGCAGATACCCGAGCAGATACCCGAGCAGATACCCGAGCAGATACCCGAGCAGATACCCGAGCAGATACCCGAGCAGATACCCGAGCAGATACCCGAGCAGATACCCGAGC